>NZ_CM011002.1:2575202-3175202 GCF_000158095.2 Roseibium alexandrii DFL-11 | reverse complement strand
ACCGACATGGTGTCGGTTATGCGCCGCGGAGAGATGGTGGCAACCCGCGAAACCAAGAACACCTCAATGGAGGAACTGGCCGAGCTGATGGTTGGGCGCAGCGTGTTGTTGCGGGTCGACAAGAAACCAGCCGAGCCCAAAGCGCCCGTTCTCGAGGTGGAAAACCTCACGGTTACAGACAGCCGCGGCGTCGAAGTAGTGAAGGATGTTTCTTTCAAGGTTCATGAAGGCGAAATCGTCGGCATCGCGGGCGTGTCCGGCAATGGCCAGTCGGAACTTCTCGAAACTCTTTCCGGCATCCGCCGGGCCACCCGGGGCACCTTGAAAATCAACGGAGAGACGATTGATCTGGCCACCCGGGCACCGGACGCCGCCGATATGCGCGCAAAGAGCATGGGGCATGTTCCGGAAGACCGGCACCGTATGGGGCTGATCAACAGTTTCGCCGAGTATGAGAATTCCATTCTCGGCTATCACCGTGACCCAGCTTATTCAAAAGGTCTTTTGCTGAACTTGCCGGCGATCAAGAAAAACGCGGTCGATGAAATCGAGAAATACGATATCCGGCCGCCCAATCCGATGCTCAAGACCGCGAACTTCTCAGGTGGCAACCAGCAGAAGGTTGTGCTGGCTCGGGAAATCGAACGAGACCCGAACATCCTGTTGGTTGGTCAGCCGACCCGCGGTGTGGATATCGGCGCAATCGAATTCATTCACAAGCGACTCATTGAACTGCGTGATGCGGGAAAAGGCATCCTTTTGGTTTCCGTGGAACTCGATGAAATCCGCGGCCTTTCCGACAGGGTGCTTGTGATGTTCGACGGCAAGGTCGTGGGCGAACGTGGCGCGGATGCCGAGGAAAGTGATCTTGGCTTGCTGATGGCCGGGATTGAGGACAATAAGATCGCCGTTGAAGGAGACGTCCAATGAGTGGCGGCCAGCTACCCCGGTGGGTCGATTACGGCCTGATCCCGTTTCTGAATCTCGCAGCCGCGTTTCTGGTATCCGGACTTGTGGTGATCCTGATCGGTGAAAACCCGATCGATGCCGTAAAAGTGCTGCTCTGGGGCTCTCTCGGTTACACGGAAGGCTTCGGATACACACTCTTTTATGCGACAAACTTTATCTTCACCGGGCTCGCGGTGGCGGTCGCGTTTCACGCAGGCCTCTTCAACATTGGCGGTGAAGGGCAGGCGTACCTGGGCGGTCTTGGAGTTGCCATCGCGTGTCTGGCTCTGGACCACTATGTGCCATGGTATGTGACATTGCCGTTCGCCATCATCGGATCCGCGTTGATGGGCGCGGCATGGGCCTTCATCCCGGCTTGGCTTCAAGCAACGCGTGGCAGCCACGTGGTTATCACCACCATCATGTTCAACTTCATTGCTGCGTCCCTGATGGTCTATCTGCTCAACGGCTTTCTGAAAAAGCCGGGCTCCATGCAGAACGAAACCCGGACCTTTGAAGATGGCGGCCGCCTGCCGTTCCTGAACGATATATTCCCGTCTTTCGGGTTCGGTTTTGCGCCGGTAAATTTGGCGCTGTTTGTTGCTTTGGCAGCCTGTGTGCTGGTCTGGCTGTTAATTTGGCGGACCAAGCTCGGGTTTGAAATCCGATCCTTCGGCGCCAACGCCTCAGCTGCAGTCTATGCGGGTATTTCACCGGTCCGTATTACAGTGGTGACCATGCTGATCTCTGGCGGCCTTGCTGGCATGATGGCGATCAACGAGATCATGGGCTCACAGCATCGCCTGTTGATCGATTTCGTGACCGGTTACGGCTTTGTTGGGATCGCGGTTGCGCTTATGGGCCGGGCTCATCCGGTCGGGATTCTGCTGGCGTCAATCCTGTTCGGGATGCTGTACCAGGGTGGTGCGGAGCTCTCTTTTGAGATGCCCAACATTACCCGAGACATGATCATTGTCATTCAAGGTCTGGTGATCCTGTTTGCCGGCGCGCTGGAGCACATGTTCCGTCCAGCAATTACCCGGATCTTTATGCCCTCCCGGGCCCAAACGGCGCAGGAGGCTTGATCATGTTTGAAACGTTGATCCTGACACTTGATTCCACGGTCCGCCTGTCAACGCCGCTGCTGCTTGCCTGCCTGGCAGGGCTTTATTCCGAACGTTCGGGGATCGTCGACATTGGCCTCGAAGGCAAGATGCTTGGCGCTGCCTTTGGAGCTGGTGCGGTCGCCTATATTACTGGCAACGCCTGGATTGGGCTCATGGCGGGCATCGCCGTATCGATTGGCCTGGCGCTCATCCACGGATTTGCTTCCATCACCAACCGCGGCAACCAGATTGTCTCCGGCGTAGCCATCAACTTCCTGGCGGCCGGTTTGACGGCCCTGCTCGGACAAACCTGGTTCAGTCAGGGGGGACGGACCCCGTCGCTTCAAGGGGATGGCCGATTCCGCAACATCGTCTTGCCGGGCGCTGAACAGGTTCGTGATGTGCCGATCATTGGTCCAATTTATGCGGAGCTTTTGTCCGGCCATAACATTCTGGTCTATGCCGCCTTTGTTGCCGTGCCGATCACCTGGTGGGTGCTGTTCCGCACGCGCTTTGGCTTGCGTTTGCGCGCGGTGGGTGAAAACCCGGCCGCCGTGGACACGGCTGGTATTTCGGTAACCTGGCTTCGCTACCGGGCCGTGATTGCATGCGGTATTCTCTGCGGGCTCGCGGGCAGCTATCTGTCGATCGCTCAGTCTGCCGGTTTCATCAAGGACATGACCGCCGGTAAGGGCTTTATTGCACTTGCAGCGCTGATCTTCGCCAAGTGGCGGCCTGCGAGCGCAATGTTTGCTTGCCTGCTCTTTGGGTTCCTCGATGCAACGGCGATCCGCATGCAAGGACAGGAGGTCCCGGGCATTGGCGAGATCCCGGTCCAGTTCTTCCAGGCGCTTCCATACATCCTGACGGTCATCCTGCTTGCTGGCTTCATCGGGAAAGCGATCCCGCCGAAAGCTGCTGGTATTCCGTATCTGAAGGAGCGGTCATGAGCGATCTGGACAAGCTGTTCGAGGCAGCCAAAGCTGTGCGCGAAAAGGCGTACGCCCCTTACTCCAACTTCTTGGTTGGGGCAGCATTCCGCACTCCGGATGGGGCGATTTTCACCGGCTGCAATGTAGAGAATGCATCCTATCCTGTTAGCGTTTGCGCAGAAGGCGGAGCAGCCAGTGCTATGATTGCAGCTGGTTACCGGGAAATCGAAGAAGCGGTCGTGATTGGCGATGCGGCCCTGTGCACGCCGTGCGGCATGTGCCGTCAGCGGTTTGCGGAGTTCGGAACTGAAAATCTTGTGGTCCATGTTGCGGACCTCGACGGCATCCGCCGCAGCTTCACACTTGATGAATTGCTGCCGGCAGCATTTGAACTAGAAGACAAGAAGGACTGATCCACCATGAGTGGTTATGGCCGTGAGTGCGCGGATATTGTGCGCGCCGCCCGCGAGGGCTCCTATAAAATTGGCATGATCCTGGGGTCTGGGCTCGGAACCCTGGCGGAAGAGGTCGAGGATGCGGTCCGCATTCCTTATGCTCATCTGACCGAGTTTCCGGTGTCCACAGTAACATCGCATTCCAGCGAGCTGGTTGCCGGCACACTTGCCGGTGTTCCTGTAGTCATCCTGTCTGGCCGCGCGCACTATTATGAAGGCGGCGATCCGACGGTCATGCGGACGCCGGTTGAAACCTTGAAGGAGCTCGGCTGCGAAATCCTTCTTGCGACCAATGCGGCCGGGTCCTTGCGCGAAGAAGTCGCTCCCGGAAGTCCGATGGTCATTTCGGATCATATCAATTGGTCTGGCAAAAACCCGCTGATCGGCGAAGAGGATGAGAAGCGATTCCTCGACATGAGCGCGGCCTATGATCAGGACCTTCGTGAGGCAATGAAGAAAGTTGCCGAGGAAACCGGCGACCCTGTCGCGGAAGGCGTCTACATGTGGTTCTCCGGCCCGTCATTTGAGACACCTGCCGAAATCCGCATGGCTAAAATGCTGGGCGGAGATGCGGTCGGCATGTCGACCGTCCCGGAAGTTATTATGGCCCGGTTCCTAGGCATGCGCGTCGCAGCGATGTCCATCATCACCAACTATGGTGCTGGCATGCAAACCCATGCCTTGTCGCACGACGAAACCAAGTCCGTCGCGCTTACAGGCATGGAACGGATGAAGCAGCTCGTCCGTGCATTTGTAAAAGAGGTCGGCCAATGACCGATATGATTGAAACCGCCAAACGGGCCCTTGGCCTTGTGGATTTGACCAACCTGAATGACGATTGCACGGCTGAAGATATTACGGCTTTGACAAATCGCACGGTAACCCCGTATGGCGCCGTTGCTGCCGTATGCGTGTGGCCCCGTTTCGTAGCGCAGGCTGTCAAGGAACTCGCCGGAACTGGGGTCAAGGTTGCGACAGTCGTTAACTTCCCGGCTGGCGGTGAAGACACGCAAGCTGTGGTAGCTGAAACTCGCCAGGCGATTGCCGATGGTGCGGATGAGATTGATCTTGTCATGCCTTACCGGACGTTTGTCGAGGGCCGTAAAGGGTTCGCCGAAGAGCAGATCATTCAGGTCAAGGCCGCGATCCCAGAACCTGCCATCTTGAAGGTGATTCTCGAGACAGGCGAGATCAAGGATCCGCTCCTGATCCATGCCGCGTCCAATGTTGCGATCGCAGCTGGCGCGGACTTCATCAAGACCTCCACGGGCAAGGTTGCGGTCAACGCAACACTGGAAGCAGCTGAGATCATGCTGACGGCCATCGAGGAAGCGCGGCGGGACAACGCTGAGCGTGTCATCGGCTTTAAACCCGCCGGCGGGATCAAAACCGCATCGGATGCGGCTGCCTACCTCGCGCTTGCAGACAAGATCATGGGACACAACTGGGTGTCCGCCTCAACCTTCCGTTTTGGCGCGAGCGGGTTGCTCGACGCTCTTACGGCAACGATAGAAGGCCAAGAAGCCGCAGTAGGTGAAGGATACTAAGATGCTGCCACAAGAGCTCATCCGGAAAAAACGGGACGGCGGTTCGCTGTCCTCTGAAGAGATAGCGTTCTTCGTAAAGGGCCTGGCCGACGGTTCTGTCACCGAAGGTCAAGTTTCCGCCCTTGCCATGGCGGTCTTTTTCAAGGGACTCACCATTGATGAGCGTGTCGCTCTGACGCTCGCCATGCGTGACAGCGGCGATGTTCTGGACTGGTCCGACATTGAAGCTCCGGTTCTTGATAAACACTCCACCGGCGGTGTGGGGGACAACGTTTCGCTGATGCTGGCTCCGGCACTTGCGGCTTGCGGTGCAGCTGTCCCTATGATCTCCGGCCGTGGTCTTGGACATACCGGCGGCACACTCGACAAGTTCGACAGCATTCCGGGTTACAAGACACAGCCGGACAATCCACTTTTCAAGAAGGTCGTGAAGGAAGTCGGCTGTGCCGTGATCGGTCAGACTGGCAATCTTGCTCCGGCCGACAAGCGCTTTTATGGCATCCGGGATGTGACCGCGACGGTTGAGAGCATTGACCTGATCACCGCGTCCATTTTGTCCAAGAAACTGGCAGCGGGTCTTCAAGGGCTTGTGCTCGATGTGAAGTGGGGCAGCGGCGCGTTCATGGCAACGCTTGAAGAAGCGCGCGCACTTGCCGAGAGCCTTGTCTTGGTCGCCAACGGCGCAGGCCTCAAAACAACCGCTCTGCTCACCGACATGAATGAGCCCTTGGCGTCTGCCGCGGGCAATGCGATCGAGATGCAGAACGCTGTCGATTTCCTGAAAGGGACGGCCATCGACAACCGGCTTTGGGACGTCACTGTTGCGCAAGGCGGTGAACTGCTTGCAAGCGGTGGCCTCGCGCCTGATGCCGAGGCTGGATGTGATATGATGCGGACAGCTTTTGAGAGTGGCAAGGCCGCAGAAAAGTTCGCCGAAATGGTGAGCGCGCTTGGTGGGCCTGCCGACTTCATGGAGAAGCCGGAACTCTATCTTGCAAAAGCCAATTTCGAGGCACCGGTCTACCCGTTTGAGGACGGCGTCGTTACGGAAATCGACGCGCGCGGTGTCGGGGTTGCCGTTGTCGCACTTGGTGGCGGACGTAAAGCTGCTGCTGACGTGATCGACCCATCTGTCGGTTTCACAAGCCTTGCAGGTGTGGGCAATTCGGTTGACGCGGACAGCCCGCTTGCAATCGTGCATGCCCGCAATGAAGAAGAAGCAGAAGCAGCTGCGATCGCATTGCGCGCAGCCTACACCGTCGGTTCAGCAAAGGACGTCATGGATCGTCCGAGTGTTGTAGAGCGCATCGCGCCGTAACCGCGGCCGGGCCGGGAGCAAAACCCGGCTCGTTCCGGCAGAACCTGCCGGCAACAATAATGAGGAGATACTCATGCCCCGTGCGATCTTGTGCGTACTGGACAGTTTCGGGATTGGCGGCGCGGCGGACGCGGACGCCTTTGGCGATGTGGGGTCGGATACCCTTGGCCACATTGCGCAGCATTGCGCGGCGGGAAAGGGCGACAAGGACGGCCTTCGCTCTGGTCCGTTGTCGGTCCCGAATATGGACCGCCTCGGGCTTGGTGCGGCCGGCCGTCTGTCCACCGGTGAAGACGTCCCCGGTTTGACCTATTCTGGTGAGCCGGAAGGACTTTGGGGTTATGCGGCCGAAGTCTCGAACGGCAAGGATACCCCGTCCGGGCACTGGGAAATCGCGGGCGTACCAGTCCGGTTCGACTGGGGCTATTTCCCGGAAACGATCCCGACATTTCCGAAGGAGCTGATTTCCAAGATCAGCGAAAAAGCCGGATTGAATGGCATCCTGGGCGACAAACATGCGTCCGGGACCGAGATCATCGCAGAACTCGGGGAGGAGCATGTCAAGACCGGGAAGCCGATCTTCTACACTTCCGCTGACTCGGTCATTCAGATCGCCACTCACGAAGAGCATTTCGGCCTGGAGAAACTCTATGACCTTTGCAAAATCACGCGCGAATTTGCGGATCCGTATAACATCGGCCGCGTGATTGCGCGTCCTTTTCTCGGCGACAGCGCTGATACGTTTGAGCGCACGGCCAACCGCCGCGATTATTCCGTTTTGCCACCTGAGCCAACATTGCTTGATCGGCTGACTGTTGACGGCCGGACTGTTTATGGCATTGGAAAAATCTCCGACATCTTTGCGCATCAGGGAGTCGCTAAGGTCCTGAAGGGCGCTGGCAATGATCAGCTTTTTGACAAGACCCTTGAAGCCATGGATCTGGCGCAAGATGGCGACATGATCTTCGCCAACTTCATCGACTTCGATTCCCTTTATGGGCATCGCCGCGATGTTCCGGGGTATGCAGCGGCATTGGAGCACTTTGACGGACGTCTTCCGGACATGATTGCCAAAATGCGGGAGGGTGACCTCCTAATCCTGACGGCTGATCACGGATGCGACCCGACCTGGCGCGGGACGGATCATACCCGTGAACATGTTCCTGTGATCGCCACGGGACCGGGCATTGCGGGCAAGGGTATTGGCAGGCGCAAGACCTACGCCGATATTGGGGAGAGCGTTGCGGATCATCTTGGGATCGACCAAGGCCCGCATGGAACCAGTTTCCTGTAAAAGAAGGACAGCGGACGAAAGTGGCTCCAAAAGGTAAGGACGAGACCCTCGCGGTCCCAAAGGTCGAACTTCACTGCCACATTGAAGGGGCCGCTCCTCCACGTCTCGTCCGTCAGCTCGCTGATCAGCATGGCGTCGATGTCTCAGAGGTGATTGACGGCAAGGGACAGTATGTCTGGTGCGATTTCACCTCGTTCCTAAAAGCCTATGATACCGCCAGTTCCGTCTTCAAGACACCGGCTGACTACGCGCTTCTTGCCGAGACATATTTCCGGATGCTTGCAGCGGAAGGTGCGATTTACGGCGAGATTTTCATTTCGCCCGACCACGCACAGGCCGCCGGTCTTTCCTACCGGTCCTATGTGGAGGGCCTTGCGGCCGGGATCGAACGGGCAAAAATCGATACGGCCATAGACGGCCGGATGATTGCAATCGGTGTACGGCATTTCGGCACAGCCTCCGTCGAACGCGTCGTCAAGGAAGTGATTGGCAATCCGCATCCCCTGGTCACCGGATTTGGCTTGGCAGGGGATGAACGCTCTGGACATCCGGCAAACTTTGCCAAGGCGTTCCGCATGGCAGCCGATGCCGGGTTGGGTACAACAGCCCATGCCGGGGAATTTGGCGGGCCGGAAAGCATCACCGCAGCCCTGGAGTTCTTGCGGGTCAAGCGTCTTGGGCATGGCGTGCGGGCCATTGAAGATCGGGATCTTGTGAAACGGCTTGCCGATGAAGACATTGTCTTGGAAGTGTGTCCGGGGTCGAACATCGCGCTCGGCGTTTATTCCGTCTTACGCTTCCACCCGGTGAACATGCTTCGGAAAGAAGGCGTCAAGGTCACTCTGAATTCGGATGACCCGCCCTTTTTTGGCACAACACTCGGCAAAGAGTATGCGTCTGTCACGGAGACATTCGGCTGGACAAGAGACGATCAAATGGAGATCAGCCGGACGGCCATCATGGCCGCGTTTTGTGACGACAGTACCCGCAACCGGTTGCTGACCCGTCTCGACAGCGCAAAGATTGGCAGTTAGCGACCATGACCACCAAAGCCCAAAACGACAGCGGCCTGTTGGAAACCTTCAAGGCCGAACGCGTTCGCTCAGTCGCGAACACCCTTCTGGATCGTGCACTTGCTGATCATCTGGACCATGTGACCGTTGACATCAGCAAACTGGATCAGGCCTTGATTGAGGTTCTTGAAACTGCCAAGCAGGCCTATCCTGATTTCCAGATCCCGCCCTACGGAGTCTGGCGGTTGTTTGAAGCAGGGGGCGTTGATCGGTGGAGCGCGCTTGCGTCGGCGCGAAATTTTCAGTCGGCGGATGAGCTTCTTGCAGCGGCATCGGACCTGGCAATTCTCGCGGCTTATATGGATGTGAAAACACCTCAGGGCTGGTCATACGAAGACACGATGGCCGGAACTGTTGCAACCGGTCGGGAAGCCACGGCTTTGGCGGTCATCAACATGTTCGCCGCAGGCTCGTTTTCCTCCGATCCTGTCGATCCGTTCCGGGTTGATGCAGACGCGATGATCCGTCTTGAAATCGAAGAACTGGCCACCGGACTTCAGATCAGTGCCGAGCAGGAGGAAGAGTTTTTAAAACACCTGCAGCGCCAACTAAAGCGGTTTGGCGAAGCCCTTGCCTTGCGGCCCGATCTTTTCGGCGAAGGTCAATCCACGCGTCCTGGAAATCTCGTTGTAAAGGTTGGCAGCGAAGGATGGGGTTCGGTCGATGCCACGGTTCTGCTCGACCGTTTGCTCCAAAGCCTTGCGCCGCTTTGGGAGGGTGGTGCCGCCGAGCGGGACGTGGCGTTTGGAGACAGTTTTGCCCATTCTGTGAAGGCTAATTCCGCAAATCAGGAGATTGTGCCCTTTCATCTAATTGCCCAGAGAATGGTCTATTCCCTTGTTGAGCCGCTGGCCTGGGCCGGATACGAGGTGGATGAGCTTGATACGCTGACAGGACCCAGCGATGCAGAGCACGCCGGTTTGTTCGTGAACACCGGTGTGCTCGGTTTTAAATCCGAAACTGGCGACTTGTCTGATGATCAGGCCTTGGACCGCCACACGGAAGTGCGCGCTGTCACGATTGCATTGACGGATAGACTTGCGGCCATGCTGCGAAAGGAACTGGATGTTGAGCAAGAGCAATTGCCGTTGTCCTGCATCCTGGAAGGGGGAACCAGCCGGGCTGGAGCCGCGATAGTCTCCGAAAACCAGGACTTGCGGGAAAAACTGGAAAAAATCATGAACCCGGGCTCTATTTTTTGGTTGCCGTTCGGGGCATAGGTCCACAACATCAAACAAACGGAAGACCGCCCGCTATCGGATGCGGCCCACACAAAGAGAGGCAGATATGTCCGGAGCAAATGTCATCAGCCATCCGCTGGTCCAGCACAAACTCACCATCATGCGTGACAAGGGAACGTCAACTCAGGGGTTCCGGCGTCTCCTGCGCGAGATTTCGACGCTGCTGTGTTACGAAGTGACCCGCGATTTGCCGCTTGTTCGCCAGACCATCGAAACGCCGCTTGCCGAGATGCAGGCACCGTCACTGGCGGGCAAGAAGCTTGTATTTGCATCCGTCCTGCGCGCCGGTAATGGTCTATTGGAAGGAATGCTTGATCTCGTGCCGTCTGCACGCGTCGCCCACGTGGGCCTGTACCGTGATCCGGAAACCCTTGAGCCGGTTGAATACTATTTCAAGGCTCCGGAAGATCTGAACGAACGTCTCGTGATTGTTGTCGACCCAATGCTGGCGACCGGTAACTCGGCCATTGCAGCAGTTGATAAACTGAAAGAACGCGGCGCAAACAATATCCGGTTCCTGTGCCTGCTGGCATCTCCTGAAGGTGTGGCGAAATTTAACGAGAAACAGCCGGACGTTCCAATCTACACGGCTTCCATTGATGAGAAGCTCAACGAAAAGGGCTACATCGTGCCAGGTCTTGGAGACGCTGGTGACCGGATGTACGGCACCAAATAACTCCCAAGATCTTTTGCCTTTTAACGCGGTGCTAAGGGCGCCGCGTTTTTCTTTTGCGTCAGCCGAATTGGACGGATGTTCGGTTGTCTAAACTGAACCTAGAACGCTTTACGGTGCGATAAGGTTGTTGTGATAGCGCTAGGCCTCCGGCAAACGAGGCGGCCCATGTATCGTTTTCTCATCGTCCTGGTTTTGTGCGCAGCACTTGCACCTATCGTCCCCTTATGGGTTGAACATCAAAACAACCAGACAAGTGAGACTGCAGCTGCAACTTCTAATGCCTCGTCAGAGACCGGTGAACGCCGGCATCGGATATCGGCAAACCGAAGCGGGCAGTTTGTAGCCGACGTTCATCTGAACGGTCACATGCACGAAATGCTGGTTGATACGGGCGCATCCGCGACGGTTCTGCCGGTTTCAGTCGCGCGGATTGTCGGTATTTTCCCGGCAAACGACGATTTCAAACTTCGGGTCAGTACCGCCAACGGAACCACTTATGGCGCTCGCGCTGTGATAGACCGGCTGCAGATCGGCCGGATCAACCTGAGAAACATTGAGGCATTGGTGTTGCAAGACAGCAGTCTGTCGATCCCGTTGCTAGGTATGACGGCCCTCAACAAGCTGGACCGGTTTGACATTTCGAACGGCACCCTAGTACTGATCCAGTAGATTTGTCTTTGCTGTCACAATGGCCTCCTATACACCAATTAGATGCCAAAGCTTTTAGAGGACTGCATGTTTCCGAAGCCAAGACCTGCCCTTACACCGAACACCTATGAATATGAAACGCTACCGCTGGTGAAGCCAACCGGCTTCCGCGAATACGATGCGCGTTGGTTATTCGAAAAAGAAATCAACCTGATGGGAATGCAGGCGCTCGGTATGGGTATCGGCACGCTCATTCATGAGCGCGGCGTGCGCCCCGATATCGTCGTTGGGCATGATTTCCGCGGCTACTCCGCATCGATCAAGATGGCGGTGGTCAACGGACTTCTGGCAGCGGGTGTAAACGTTCACGACATCGGCCTGGCTTTGTCGCCAATGGCTTATTTCGCGCAGTTTGCACTCGATGTCCCGGCCGTTGCGATGATCACGGCGTCCCACAACGACAATGGCTGGACCGGCGTGAAAATGGGCATCGACCGCCCACTCACTTTCGGTCCGGACGAGATGGGCCGGCTTAAGGAAATCGTTTTGGACGCGGCCTTTGATTTGAAAGGTGGCGGAAGCTACAAGTTTGTCGACGGCTTTGCAGATGTCTACTTCAAGGAGCTGACCGACCGCGCAAAACTGAAAAAACCGATCAAGGTGGTCGCAGCTTGCGGCAATGGGACAGCGGGTGCCTTTGCGCCAAAAATCCTGGAAGCACTTGGCGCGGAAGTTATTCCGCTTGATGCCGAACTTGACCACACGTTTCCGCGTTACAACCCAAACCCGGAAGACATGAAGATGCTTCATGCTCTGCGGGACAAGGTTCTGGAAGTTGGCGCGGATGTCGGTCTCGGGTTTGACGGAGACGGAGACCGTTGCGGCGTTGTCGACAATGAAGGCGAAGAGATTTTCGCCGACAAGGTCGGTGTTATGCTAGCCCGCGATATCTCGGCATTGCATCCAAACAGCCAGTTCGTTGTCGACGTAAAGTCGACCGGTCTGTTCAACACAGATCCAGTGCTTCAGGCCAACGGCGCCAAGACCGACTATTTCAAGACCGGTCACTCTTACATCAAGCGCCGGGTTACCGAGCTCGATGCAATCGTCGGTTTTGAGAAGTCCGGACACTATTTCTTCAACAAGCCGATCGGCCGCGGTTATGATGATGGCCTGGTGTCCGCAATCGCCATTCTCGACATGCTCGACCGCAACCCGGACAAGTCCATGGCAGATCTGCGGAGGGATTTGCCCAAGACCTGGGGCTCGCCGACCATGTCGCCGAAATGTGCTGACGAAGTGAAATACGATGTCGTTGACCGGGTTGTTGCCCGGTTTAAGGAGATGCATGGCGCTGGCGAGAAAATTGCCGGGCAGTCCATTACAGATCTGATCACCGTCAACGGTATCCGCGTTGTCAGCGAAGACGGCACCTGGGGCCTCGTGCGGGCCTCTTCGAACAAGCCGGAGCTTGTCGTCGTGGTCGAAAGTCCGGCTTCGGAAGTGCGGCTTCATGAAATGTTCAAGGCTGTTGATGCGGTTCTGCGGGAAAATCCCGAAGTTGGCGAATACAATCAGACGCTCTAAAGTCTTGACTTGGCTTGAGAAAGGCGGCGAAATCCTCGCCGCCTTTTTTGTTTTTCTCCAGGAGTTTTCTTAATGATACAGGAATTCGGTGTTCTTCCGGATGGTAAATCCGTTGAGGAGATCACCTTGAAGAAGGGCGATCTTGAGGCCTCCGTACTGACCTTCGGCGCTATCATCCGGGACTTGAAATTTGCCGGTCAGTCAGTCGTCTTGGGCTTTGACAATTTACAGGACTATCTGGATCACTCTCCGTATTTCGGCGCAATCGTCGGCCGGTGTGCGAACCGGATCGCAAATGGCAAGATTGCGATCGACGGGCGTGCGTATCATTTGGATCAGAATGACAACGGCCATCACCTCCATGGAGGCTCTAAAGGGTTCTCGCAGCGAAACTGGCAAATTGAACAAAGCGACAAAGCGAGCGTATTGCTCAAGCTCGTGTCAGAGGACGAGGATATGGGTTATCCGGGACGCGTTGAGGCGCTGGTCCGGTACACCCTGACAGGCTCGGGTGCGTTGCGGGTGAAGTTGTCGGCAACTACCGACCAGACCACTCCGGTCAACTTGTCGCAACACAGTTATTTCAATCTCGACGGCAGCAATACAATTCTGGATCACCAGCTCGAAATCGCGGCGGAAACCTACGTCCCCGTTGAGGATCATCTGATCCCAACCGGGCAGATCCGTAGCGTTGCCTGGACACCTTATGATTTTCAGGATGGCCGGCGGCTGCGCCGAAAATCGGGAGAAGAGGCGGTGATCTATGACCACAACTTCTGCCTATCAGATGCGCCGAGAGATACCGTTGAGTTTGCCGCAGCACTGGAAGACAAGAGCGGTGACCGGCGGATGGAAGTTTGGACGACCGAACCAGGGCTGCAGCTCTACGACGGCGGAAAGATCGATGTGCCTGTGCCTGGGCTTGCCGGAAAAAACTACGGTGCTCACGCAGGCTTGTGCCTGGAAGCACAACGTTGGCCAGATAGCGTCAATCAGAAGACGTTCACGGATGTGTTGCTGAGGCCGCATGCGAGCTATAACCAGGTAACGGAATTCCGTTTCTCTTAAGATCGTTTAGAGTATTCTTCGACAAAGTGATTTCACCGGGACGGGGGCCAAATTGTGAAGACGGTTTTTTCAGCGACCCAGCTAGCCCACGCACCGGCACAGGAGATTTCAGACGGTAAGCTCCAGCCTGCTGTCGAAATTCCGAGCAGGGCGGAAATCGTCTTGGCGACGGTGAAAGACCGCAAGGTCGGTGACGTCATCCCTCCATTGGAGTTTCCGATCCGGCCGCTTCACCGGGTGCACTCTGAGGAATATGTATCCTTCCTTGAGAGGTTCTGGCCGCTATGGACAGCCAGTGGCCGCGATGCGGAAGCCTTTCCCTTCGTCTGGCCAATCAGAAGTCTTCGGCAGGACACAAAGGTCGAACACGTCGACGGGCTGCTGGGGCGCTATTCCATGGATGCCGGCACGCCGCTTGGTGAGCATACCTACAGGGCCGCACGCGCCTCAGCGGATACTGCGTTGACAGCTGCCAAACTCGTGCTCGACGGTGAAAAGTCAGTTTTTGCACTTTGCCGCCCCCCGGGACACCACGCCGGGCACGATTTTTTCGGCGGGTATTGTTTCTTCAACAATGCCGCGGTCGCTGCGCAATACCTTCGGGATTACGGGCTCCACCGCGTCGCAATTCTGGATGTCGACTATCACCACGGAAACGGTACACAAGCCCTGTTTTATGATCGGCCAGACGTCCTATTCCTGTCTCTTCACGCTGATCCGAAGGACGAATATCCTTATTTTCTGGGCTATGCGGACGAAACCGGTGAGCATGCCGGAACCGGATTTACCCGCAACTGGCCATTGCCCCTTGGAACAGACTGGGCGGCATATTCGCCGGCTCTCGACGAGGCGTGCCGCTGGCTTCTCGTTTACAAGCCGGAGGCGATGATTGTTTCTCTCGGATTGGATTGCTTCGAGCGGGACCCTATCTCCGGGTTCAAGTTCAAATCCGAAGATTTTGTGAGGTTGGGGCAACGGCTTGCGCGCGTTGGCGTGCCGACAATCTTCATCCTGGAAGGCGGCTACGCCGTCGATGCGCTTGGGACCAACTGCGTGAATGTTCTTGAGGGGTTTTCCGGTTAGCCGTGCTGCTCGGGTTCACCGCATGATCAAGTTGAGCGCAGCCAATTCCCGCTCCAACCCCGCAGCGTTTTTGAAATGATGCGCAGTCATTCCCAATTGTCGTGCGGTTTCCACGTTCGCAAGCGAGTCATCAATAAAAAGACAGTGTTCGGGGGCGAGATCATTGCGATCGATCAGAATCTGGTAGATCCGCACATCCGGCTTAAGCATGCGCTCTTCCGCTGAGACAACGATGTCCAGAAAGCTGGTTTTCAGGAATGGAAACCGGACTTGCGCTTCAACGAATTTCTCCGAAGAGAAGTTTGTGATCGCATAAAGTGGTGTTTTGTTCGCTTTGAGTTCAGTGAGAAGGGCCTCTGCTCCCGAGATCGGGCCGGGAACCATTTCATGCCAACGGTCTGAGTAGGCCCGTATCAACGCCGTCTTGTCAGGAAACTCCCTTGATAAAACCTCTACGGCTTCCGTCCAGGTTCGCCCAAGGTCTTGTTGAACATTCCAGTCAGGAGTGCAGACTGTCGTCAGAAACTCATGCCGTTCGTCATCGTTTGGTATAAGTTTGCGATAGAGATTTTCCGGATTCCATTCGATCAGGACATTTCCTATATCGAAGACGACGTTGGTAATCGTGCTGGCCATGAGAACCTTTTAGGCAAATGATTGGTCTAAGAACTGTCCTGCAGTTTCTTCGGACAGCATTAGGGTAGATATGTGACGGACATAAAAAGGTTTTTTTTGTTTGTCGGGTTGTGCTTGGTGCTTGTGCTGCCAACGTCGGCTGCTGCGAATTCGGATCTCCCGGATCGTGTCCGGTTGGGCGTCGTGGTAGCGACAGAACAAACAGCACGGGAGCGCATTGAGCCCTTTCGCAGGGCACTCGAAGAGATCACCGATTTACCTGTCGACCTGTTCTTGATGCCGACAATGGCCGATGGTATCGAGGCTCTTGCAGCTGGGCGAATTGACTATATTCGTCTCTCACCCTCCGGGTATGCCGCTTCTTTTGAGCTTTGCAAATGTGTAGAGCCATTAGCGACCGCTGGCCCGGATGATTTCCCGGCGCGTTTTTACGCCATCATGATTGCCAAGCGGGATAGTGAAACGGTTACGCTGGAAAACCTGAAGGATATGCGGCTCGGTGTGGGTGCCAAACATGCGGTCACAGGATACCGGGTGCCGTTGGTCAACCTGGCGGCAGACGGCATAAACGCCCGGGAGTATTTCCAGACGCTTGTTGAAGTCCGGGACCCGGTCGAAGGCATTCGGGCGATGTTGGATGGCCGTGTTCACGCCACGCTTGGATGGTCCTCACTGGCCGGGGAAGCCAAGAACGGCTTCACTGCCGGTACGCTTAACGAATATTATGTTTCGGGCGGCAGCCAGTTTGAAGACTTGGACATCGTGTGGCGGTCGGCCCCCATTCCCTATTCGGCGCATACTGTCCGCACCGATTTGCCTGATGTCCTGAAACGGGCAATCAGAGCAGGGCTCATGGATTTGCGGCGGGAAGATCCCGCAGCCTATCTCGCAATCGAACCGGATCTCCCGGGCGGCTTTGAGCCCGTTGTTCATTCCGATTATCGGCCGGTACTACGCACCTTCGAGAAGCCTTATGCGAAGGTCATCCAGACAGACGCCAATTGATGTCAATGGTCGTCTGTCATGCAGATGTCTGTAGGATGCTGACCCGAATCGGCCCTGATGACTAAAGAGGCTGTGGTGCGATCAGGCCGGAAATTGGTGTGAGGCGAGTAGCGCTTCCGTGTGCCGACGGATCATTTCTTCCTCGTTCGTTGGAACAACCAGCACAGCGACTTGGGAACACTGTGTGGAAATGGTTCCGTCGCCGGCGTTGTTCAGGGCAGGATCGATTTGAATGCCGAGCCACTCTTGATCTGCGCATACGCGATCACGAATGAGGGCAGAGTTTTCGCCAATGCCGCCGGTAAAGACAAGTGTGTCGACACCGCTCAGAACAGCTGCCATCGCACCGAGTTCACGGCGAACCCGGAAGACATAATACTCTATGGCTTCTGCAGCTCTGGGGTCGTCACTCTGACTGAGTGTGCGCATGTCCTGGCTTAAGCCAGACAGCCCCTTCAAACCGGACTTCTTGTAAAGAAGATCAGAAATCTCGTCTGCGCTCATGCCCTTAGTTGTCATGAGGTAAAGAATGGCACCCGGGTCGAGCTGGCCGCATCTGGTACCCATCGGCAAACCGTCCAGCGCGGTGAACCCCATGGTCGATCCAATACTCTGGCCGGCCCGGATGGCGCACATGGATGCACCGTTGCCGAGGTGTGCGACAATGACTTTTCCCTCGTAGGCATCTGGGGTGTGCTTTTTCAGGTGTTCGCAGATGTATTCGTAAGACAGCCCATGGAAACCGTACCGTCGAACGCCTTCGTCATAGAAGGAGCGGGGAAGGGCGAAGGTGTCGTTGACCCAAGGATGTTTCCGATGAAATGCCGTATCGAAACAGGCTACCTGCTCAGCCCCCGGAAAGGCTGCCCGGGCTGCTTCGATGCCAGCAAGATTGTGCGGTTGGTGAAGTGGCGCGAGAGGTTCCAACACCCTCAACTCTTGCATGACAGCACCTGTTATATGAACCGGAAGATCGTGTTTGGTGCCGCCGTGGACCACACGATGTCCGACGGCCGCAACAGATCGCCCTCCGAGCTCTTCATTTAAGATCGGAAGCAGAGCCCCCAGGGCCGCTCCGTGAGAGTTGCCGTCAGTGCTGTCCAAGGCCCGGTCAATCTTGCGCCCGGAAAGCAGGGCCTCGAGGTTTAGGTGTGGTTTCGCACCAAGCCCTGAAATCTGTCCGGTGACCTGTTCTGCCGGGCCGTCATAGAGTGAGAACTTGATCGAGGATGAACCAGAATTCAGAACCAGAATGACCGGTGCCATGATTAGTCTTCCTCCCGGTCAAAGATACCGGCCGGTGCAGAATTTTCTTTCCAATGGGTGAATAGAAGCGCCAGCGCACAAGAGGCCAAACGGGCGCGCCCATCGTCAGCCCGGCTGGTCAACATGACCGGCACTTTGGCGCCGATTACCAATCCAGCTGCTTCTGCATGGGCGATAAATGTCAGTTCCTTGGCGAGCATGTTACCGGATTCAAGATTTGGAACAATCAGCACCTCTGCATGGCCAGCCACAAGCGACGTGATCCCTTTGGTCCGGGCAGCCTGAACGTCGATGGCATTGTCCATGGCAAGAGGCCCATCAACGATGCCACCCTTGATTTGGCCCCGTTCCGCCATTTTCGACAACACTGCCGCATCGAGACTTGACGGAATAGCCGGATTGACCGTCTCAATGGCAGAGAGAATGCCGACACGTGGGGACTGAAGTCCAAGTGAGAGTGCGGCATCAATGGCGTTTTGCGTGATGTCGACTTTGGTGTTCAGGTCCGGTGAGATGTTGATGGCCGCATCTGAAATCAGAACCGGTGTTTTGCGCCCTGGAATGTCCATGACAAAGACGTGGCTAATCCGGCGTTTTGTTCGAAGGCCGCCATCTTTCTTCACCACGTGATGGAGAAGATGATCGGTGTGAAGATGCCCCTTCATGATGGCTTTGACCCGGCTTTCGTGGACCATCTGCACGGCTCGTCCAGCAGCTTCTGACTCGTCTTCTATGTCGATGAATTCGTATCCGTCCAGGGTTTCGTTCAACTCCTCCGCGGCCTTTATGACCCGATCCTTGGCGCCGATCAGGATTGGCTCAATCAGCCCCTCCCGGGCCGCCATAAGAGCGCCTTCAAGGGAATTTGGATCATCCGGGGCAACCACGGCGGTTGGCAAGGCGGGAAGGGTTTTTGCCAGCTCGATCATCCGGTTGAAATGCCGGTGCCGCTGAATAAGCAGTGCAGGGATATCGCTGGAATCAAACTCGATCGTTTCCGTTGGCGCGATGACCTCAGCTTCCCCCTCAACAAGGCTTTGACCGGTCTCATTCAAGACAGCCATGTCGAAAATGATGATGTTGTTCGGCCTTTTTTCCGTGACTGTCACGCGGACCGTCAGTTTGTCGCCGACGGCTGCGCGGCCCAAGAATCGAAAGGACTGTGCTTTGTACATGGTGCCGGGTCCGGGGAGGATGTTTCCAAGCACTGCTGACGCAAGGCCACCGATCCACATGGCCGGAGCGAAAGGCTTGTCGATGTGTCCGTCGCCTGTCCAATCTGTGTCAGGCAAGTGGATCGGGTTGCGATTTCCGGACGCGTGGGCGAACACCAGAAGATCATTGGAGGAGCATTCACGGACAATTTCCGCTGTGTCTCCGACCTTGATTTGATCGTAGGTTTTGTTCGTCGCCATCGGCTGGGTTTCTCCTGCTCATCAGACTGCTGCGCCGCAGCAATTAGCAGGACCCTACCAGCGCTTTACAACGTTATAAATACGGCAAATCCACAATTCGAAACATGATTTCGCTTCAACAGTCAGTGCACTGGATCGTGCCAACAAGCCTTGGCCGAAGGTAATATGTGTCACTCAGCGTGATGACAGAATCTCGGGAGTAATACTGCGTGAATATCCCTGCTAAGGGAGGCGTGTACCCAAGTGTCACTGCGCCGACTACAATTGAAGTGTTGGGAGAGACAAGTGTGGCGGGAAGTGTGATGGGAGGTTCGTCGCCTGCAGACCAATCACTTGCCGGCCCGCCAACACCAGCTTTCCTTTGATAGCTCCAATCCACTTCGGGGACGCCATTTGCCTGAAAGGTGACACCTGCGATGACAAAGGTAAGATCGTCAGAAGGATATGGCTTGAGAATCGTCTCGCCGAGCTGCAAATAGGCGTTAAGTTCGCTTCTAGTGACAGTCTGAGCCTGAGCCACCAAATCAGTTACGGCATTTGCCATCCGGCTAACTTTACGATCCACATTCAGCGCGTCAGTAAGTTCCACCATCCCGATCATCAAAACCAGCATGAATGGGAGGATCATTGCAAACTCGATTCCCGCAACGCCTTGCTCGTTCCGTCGAAATAGCCTGACGGGCCTCTCGATGTACCTGATCAAACAGGCGCGGAGATAAGGGCGCTTATGACCATGGTTCATTTCGGAAAACCATAGTTGACGACAAGTGGCGCTCGTTGCCGTGATCTAGTGCCGAAAGGTTTAGAAATGACGTGAACATTGGCCACTTATAGATAACATTCACAGCAACAATCTCGCTTTTTTGAGACTGCGTATAAGCGTTGTCATCCTTCAAGTTGCCATCCTCATCATAAAGCGAATCAATAGAATTTACGTTCACAAAATCATTTGCAACGCTCACGTTGACGCGGATGCGTTCTGCGTTGCAAAGAAACGTTGGCAAGGATGCACAGACTTGATCCCTGAAGTTCGCAGTTGAGAAATTGGCTTGGGATGCTTGGCCGGTTCGGATCATACGCGAGGCCTCAATCACAGCATTGTCCACCATACGATTGACAATAAATGCCAGTCCAAGCTCCAGTATGGCAAACACAACCGTGAAGAACGGCAAAGCAACCAACGCGAACTCAATTGCCGTCGCGCCCTCTTTGTTCCGCGCAAGCTTGCGTGCACAGGAACGTAGTGCAAGGCGGCGAAGGCCTTTGATATTGCGGTTATGGCTCCCGTTCAGCATCAACGATTACTCTTCAGCCTCACCTGTTGCCAGCGGCTTGCTCTGCCAGTTCGTTTCTGGAGGTAGCCTGAGTAGCTGTGTTCTGGAATGTTTCTTCCGCATCGCCCAAACGCAGAGTTGGTTCGCAGATTGGGCTGCAAGAAAATGTCGCTCGCGCGGAGTTTCTATACACCGAGACTACACCCTGCTCGGATGCTCGCACCTGAATGACCTCGTCGACAATTGGTTTATTGTCTTGATCCAATATGACAAGATTGGTTGTCCCATAACTCTTACCAGTGATAACTACGGTATTCTGATCGACCATTGCGACATCGGCAATGAATGGGTTGCCGACAATGACCGCGGCAGCTCCATCTTCGACCTGAAATATTTTAGCTCGGTCTACAGTCACCAATACTGGTTCCCCATCCGCCATTGCTGTGTTGGCAATAGCACCCGTTAGCAACACTAAAATAAGCCGGATCAGTTGAATTCGCATCTCACTTATCCCTACACGCGCCAAGATCACAGCATATTATCGAGATTATCGTGAATGTTCTGCTAACAGACCTGCGAAAGAAATATGAAAAATACCGTTCTCAGGACGTTAAATCTTGGTTTATTTAGTTTCTGGCTATTCACCTTGAAGGGGAATCAACGTGTTTGATACAAAGAAATTTTTCTAATCGCGACAGCGATTTAGCGATTTTATCTACTAGCATCTGGCAGCAACAAGGCGAGTCTTTCCGAACGATAGGCTTCGGATGAAATCATACATTTATAATTAACTATAGGTACTTTTGGCGGCTATTTTTCAAGTTGTCGCTGCAAATTTAACTGATTGGAAATTTCTCTGACCTAGGGTCGCTTTACACCGAGCGGGCGTTATGAAGATCTGCCGGATTGAAGCTGTCAATAAAGTGGTACTTGGAGCAGAGAAATGAAGACTCTTTTTTCACGGTTCGCAAAAGACGAATCTGGCGCAACTGCAATTGAATACGGCCTCATCGCGGGACTGCTTTCGGTCGCAATCATTGGTATTTTGGTCACCATGGGCGATAGTCTTACCAGCATCTTCAGCCAGATTGATTCGGCTTTGAAAACTGGCTCAGGCTAATCGGTTTGCAGGAGTTCTGGTAAACGGGCGGTTTTCCGCCCGTTTTGGTTTCTGGCTAATAAGCGAACTACAGGGTCCTGTTTCGGCATCACGTCAGATCCGGTGAATAAGAAATGATTGAAGCGGTAGTTCTCGTTCTTTTTCCCATGCTGGTAGCCTTCGCTGGCGCATCCGATCTTTTAACCATGAAAATCGGAAACCGGGTCTCAATCCTGTTAATCATTGGTTTCATCGTTTTGGCTGCGGTCAATGGCATGCCCGTTAATGATTGGGGTATGCATGGCCTTGGATTGGTCGTTGTTTTCCTACCATGTTTCGCTTTTTTTGCTGCCGGCTGGATGGGCGGTGGCGACGTTAAGCTCATTAGCTCGGTTGGTTTGTGGTTTGGTTTCGGACCAATTCTCATTGATTTTTTGTTTTTGGTCGCTTTGCTTGGTTGTGTCCTCACACTCTCACTTGTTGTAATCCGAAGTTCCCTGGTGGTTTTGCCTGCCCCCCTCAGAGGACAAGAGTGGGCACTTCGATTGCATGATGCAAAAAGCGGTATCCCTTATGGAATCGCAATTTCTGCTGCTGCACTTATTGTTTATCCAAGGTCTGACTGGTTCTCGATGATTACCGGATGAGCGATCGGTAAGTCGGTGCGGTGCCACAATAGACAACAAACGTTTCCCTAATCTATCGCGCTGTTTCGCCGAGTTAGTTCGCATTTTTCAAAAATATAGTATCTGTTAAGTAACCTTAACGCTTGTTAACCAAAAATATCTACATCCAGTTAACCATGTTTTGACCAATTGCGATCAACCTGACTGTAGCGGCGCAACAGCGCCTTCGGAAGCTTGGTGGTTGGTCATGAAATTCGCACGTATATTGGTCTTGGCTATTGCGGTGGCTGCCGGAGTATTGGCGTTCCGTATGGTGATGATGTCCGGTGGGTCTTCAGATCAAGCGTCAAATGCCCCCGTTCCTCTAGAACAAGCAAAAGGCCAGGTTCTAACCGCGGCGACCGACATTTTGCTTGGTGCCAAGCTTACTGCAGAAGACATGGTTTGGACGGATTGGCCTGAAGAAGCAGTGCCGATCGGTGCGGTGACAAAACAAGTCAACCCGTCTGCCAGTGAAGAACTGATGGGCCAAATTGCTAAAACTCCGATTTTCAAAGGCGAACCGATCCGGCCTGAGCGGCTTATCAACACGGACAAGGGCTTCATGTCGGCCATTCTGCCCAAGGGCAAGCGGGCGATTGCAGTCTCAGTTGAGGCGGAAACGACTGCCGGCGGTTTCATTTTGCCCGGTGACAAGGTTGACGTGATTCTGACGCGCCGGACCGATGACACGGCTATCAGCGAAACAATTCTGGAAAACATTCGTGTGCTCGCGATCGACACCACAACGGCAGGCGAACAGGATCAGAAAAACCTGTCACCTCAACGAACTGCCACGTTGGAACTGACACTAGGCCAATCAGAAGTCGTCGCTCAGTCACAACAAGTCGGAGCGATTGCGCTTGCGCTGCGAAGCGCTCAGGACTCGGCTGATGATGCTGAGCCAACGGAAACCCGGCGTGGCGTCAATCTCGTTAAATACGGCATTACCAGCCAGGCAGGCGTGAAATGAAAAAGCACACTGAACATAACGGCCATGTCGACAGAAAAAGCATACGCCGGTCCGGTTTGAGGTTCTGCGCCTTTGCTGCAGTGATGGGTCTTGTATCTTTTATGGCACCGGCCTCGTGGTCTCAGGAAGCCTTTCCGAGCCAGATCCATGTCGCCGCTGGTGAAAGGGCGACTGATCGGATCTTGAATGTCGGCATTGGGCGCTCTGTTGTCATCAACCTGGCTGAGGATGCTGCAGACGTTCTGGTTTCAAATCCGCAAATCGCCGATGCGGTCTTGAGGACACCACGCCGGATCTTTGTTTTGGGCAACACGGCCGGCCAGGCCCGTCTTGTGCTGTTTGGCCGGAGTGGGCGTGAGCTGGCAAGTTTTGATATTCGCGTCGAGAAAGACACTTCAGATATCACGCGTATAATTCGACGGTTGATCCCTGGAACAAGCGTTCAGGCTGAATCTATCAATGGAAAAGTTGTCCTAAGCGGGACAGCAAAAAGTACTTTGGAGGCGCAGCAGGCCGCTGATATTGCAGCAAAATTCCAAGGCGATGAGACTGGATCCGCCATTGTGAATTTGATTGCGGTCTCTGGTTCGGACCAGGTCCATTTGAAAGTGACTGTTGCGGAAGTTGAGCGGTCGATCATCAAACAGCTGGGCGTGAGTTTCCAGGCGAACCTCGGTGCTGGCAACTTCTTCCCTTTCGGAAGCAATTTCCCTAACTTCAACGTGAACCCGTCGATCGTCAATCAAGCAACTGGCGGTGTGACATTTTCAAGTGGCACATCCTCGTTGACCGCCCAAGTGGAAGCTTTGCAACGCGACGGTGTGATCCGTACACTGGCAGAACCGACGCTAACGGCAACTTCCGGCGAAAATGCTAGTTTTCTTGCGGGTGGCGAATTTCCCATTCCGATCGCTCAGGAAGACAACCAAATATCGGTGGAATTTAAGAAGTTCGGTGTCGGCCTCGATTTTACACCAATTGTGCTGACGGGTGGCCGGATAAGCCTGCGTGTCAAAACCGAGGTGAGCGAACTTTCAAATGAAGGCGCGGTGTCTGCTGGCGGAATCACGATTTCCGCACTTAAAGTCCGTAGAGCAGAATCGACAATGGAACTTCCGTCTGGCGGGACTCTGGTTATGGCGGGGCTGCTAGAGGAATCCTATCAGCAAGCTGTTGAAGGTGTGCCGGGACTGATGCAAATCCCGGTTCTGGGGGCGTTGTTCAAAAGCCGGGATTTCCTCAAACAGCAAACAGAACTTGCCGTCTTTGTAACACCTTACGTTGTTAAGCCGGTGGCAGCACAAAAGATGGTGCGGCCCGACAAAAACCTGTTCGCCCCATCGGATGCCGAGGCAATTTTCCTAAACCGGCTAAACAAGATCTTTAATCCGGCAGGTGAACAGGCCCAAGGCACCTATCACGGCCAAGTTGGTTTCATCTACAAATGAGGACGGTCGGATGAATATGGCACACGATACCCGAGTCAAACTGACTGTCTCAAAAGGCATGTTCGTATTGGCCGCACTGATGCTGTCTGGTTGCCAGACAGAGCCAAAATCGAATGCAGAGTTGCTTGCGACCCATGATTATCGGTACCAGCATCCGATCGTCGTCTCCGAAGCACCGGAAACCCTTGACCTGCCGGTTGGCAAGAACACAAGAAACCTACGGAGCCCGGTAACAGATACCATCACGTCTTTCGCGATGGATTCGCGTCGGCACGGGAGTGGTAATGTGGAAATCCTTGTGCCGACCGGGGCTGCAAATGAGAGTGCAGTTCATGCGGTTGTCCACGATATCCGAGGAGCATTGAGCCGAGGCGGTGTCAACGGGAAGCACGTAACAACGCGGACTTACCGCTCCACTGACTCGTCTGCCGATGCACCAATCCGTCTCTCATATGCGCGCATGAAGGCGACGACCGGAGAGTGCGGAGCCTGGCCGAAAAACATCGGCGGTGGTATCGGCGAAAACACAAACTACTACAACTTCGGCTGTGCCACTCAGTCAAACTTGGCGGCAATCGTCGAGAATCCGTCAGACCTTATCACTCCACGTGCAATGACGCCGTCGGACCAAAACCGTCGGGCGGTAGTGATCGAGAAGTACAGATTGGGCGAAACAACTGCCAGCAGCTTCAATGAAGGCGTTGGCGCGGAAGTCTCGGAGTAACAGGAAGATGACGACGGGTTCTGAGGCTACGCGGATGTCTGGAGACGCGGGAACGTATTTGGATCACGAGAAGCAAGGATACGCTGCTTCTGCTGATGCCACAGATATTGCTATGATTCCGCGGATAACCATCCATGCTTTCTGCCTTGAAGATCGCACGATGCATGTAGTCGAGGCTGCGACAGAAGACAGGCGGATGCTAAAAGCGCATATGAAGGCAGAAATGGGGGGGATACCAGCTGCCATTGATATGTTCGAAAAAGCCCCCACGCCTAATTTGATTGTCGTTGAAACGTCTGGCGCTCGGGAGGATCTGCTCCAGAGTCTTGATCAGCTTGCCGAGTACTGCGACGCTGGAACAAAAGTCATTGTGATTGGGGACGTGAATGACGTCACCCTCTACCGGGACCTCATCTCTCGTGGTGTGAGCGAATACCTGATTACGCCAGTATCCATTTTTCAGCTTATTGGTTCCATTAGCAATCTTTATAACGACCCGGAAGCAGAGCCTTTGGGGAGAACGGTTGCATTCTACGGTGTAAAGGGTGGCTGTGGTTCCTCGACTATCGCTCACAATGGCGCTTGGTGTCTGGCAAGGAAGTTCGATAGTGAAGTCGTGATTGCCGACTTGGATCTGCCATTCGGGACGGCCGGCCTTGATTACAATCAAGACCCATTGCAAGGGGTCTTTGAAGCGATCTCTGCGCCTGAGAGGCTGGATGAAACCTATCTGGACCGGATACTATCCAAATGTAGTGATCATTTGAGCCTGCTCGCAGCGCCCGCAACGCTGGAGCGGACATATGATCACAGCGAGAAAACGTTTGAGCTTCTCATAGACACAATGCGACTGGGAACACCACACGTTGTTCTTGATGTGCCGCATGCTTGGAATTCGTGGATCAGAAACACGCTGCTGAATGCGGACGAAATCGTGCTGGTGGCCGAACCGGATCTTGCAAATCTTCGGAATGCGAAGAACGCGGTCGATCTACTCAAACAGATACGGCCGAACGACAAACTGCCGCATTTGGTCATGAACAAGGTGAACGTCCCAAAGCGGCCGGAAATCAAGCCGGACGAATTTGCAAACGCCTTGGGTCTTAGTGTGGATGCAGCTATCCCCTTCGATCCGCATTTGTTTGGCACTTCTGCGAACAACGGCCAGATGATTGGAGAACTCGATAGCAAGCATGCGATTGCGGGAATGTTCCAGGATTTGGCACAAACAATTTCAGGAAAAGCACAACCCGCTAAGACGTCGAAGTCGCCTTTGGGCGGATTGATTTCCAAACTAAAACGAAGAGCAGGCTAAAGGCCAAGGCAACGGAGCGGCAGGTTCACTATGTTTGGTAGACGTGGCAGTTCATCTTCTGGAGCGCCCGAAATTCGGCCCGGAAACGTGCCGGAAATGCCGGAGGCTCCGGCCACGGCACCGGCTGCGCCAATGCCAGAAGCGCCCGTAAAGCAAGCTCCGGCTCCTTCTCCAGCTCCACGCGCGCCTGCTACCCCAACCGTTGCCGTCAGCGTACCAGCGGAGCCCGCTGCGGCATCGCCGAGCAGAAAAAAGACGGGTGAATACTACGAGACGAAAGCGCAAATTTTCAACGCGCTTGTTGAAGCAATCGACCTGTCTCAGCTCGCGCGGCTGGATGCAGAAGATGCTCGGGACGAAATCCGGGATGTTGTGAATGACATTATTGCGTTGAAAAACGTTGTAATGTCGATTTCCGAGCAGGAAGACTTGCTTGAAGACATCTGTAACGATGTTCTTGGGTATGGTCCGCTGGAGCCTTTGTTGGCACGCGACGACATTGCCGACATAATGGTCAACGGGGCGCACACGGTTTACATCGAAACCCAGGGCAAGGTTGAGCCGACCAGCATCGCATTTCGCGACAACGCGCAGCTCATGAACATTTGCCAACGGATCGTGAGCCAGGTGGGCAGGCGTGTAGATGATGCCAGTCCAATCTGTGATGCGCGCCTTCCCGATGGATCCCGCGTAAACGTAATCGCACCCCCACTATCTCTTGATGGTCCTGCACTTACAATTCGTAAGTTCAAACGCGACAAGCTGACGCTTGATCAACTGGTGAAGTTCAATTCAATTACGCCAGAAGGGGCCACAATACTGCAGGTTATCGGCCGCTCTCGGTGTAACGTACTGATCTCCGGAGGTACGGGGTCTGGTAAGACCACGCTCTTGAACTGTTTGACGGCTTACATCGAGAACACGGAACGCATTATTACCTGCGAAGACTCCGCTGAGCTTCAACTGCAGCAGCCGCATGTTGTGCGCCTCGAAACCAGACCTCCCAACCTTGAGGGGGAGGGTGAAATCACGATGCGTGACCTTGTCAAAAACTGCCTGCGTATGCGGCCGGAGCGTATCATCGTGGGCGAGGTCCGTGGACCCGAAGCGTTCGATCTTTTGCAGGCAATGAACACGGGCCACGACGGTTCAATGGGCACGTTGCACGCCAACTCTCCTCGCGAAGCCTTGTCTCGTCTGGAATCCATGATCACCATGGGGGGCTTTTCCTTACCCTCTCGAACCTTGCGGGAAATGATCGTTGCGTCAATCGATGTGGTCGTTCAGGCCGCACGCCTAAGGGACGGCTCCCGCCGCATCACGCATGTGACAGAAGTGATGGGGATGGAAGGGGACATCATTACCACCCAGGACATCTTTCTTTACGACATTGTTGGAGAAGACCCGAACGGGATGATCATCGGGCGGCATCGGTCAACCGGTATCGGGCGTCCCAAGTTTTGGGATCGAGCACGTTATTTCGGAGAAGAATCCCGCTTGGCAGAAGCGCTTGATGCGTCGGAAATGCCCGAGTACATCGCGGAATAGGAAGAAAAATGCCTGTGTTCGAGCAATTCATGACACCTGCCATCACTGGGGCTGCTGTAGCGATCCTGGTCATGTTCAGCGTCGGTGGCATCATCTATGGGCTATTTCTTCCCTCGTTGTCTGGAACTAAAAAGCGCGACGCTCGGATGAGTGCTGTCTCGGCACGGCCTCAGTCGGAGACACAGCGCAAAACCATGCGGGATACCAATCGCAGAAAAAAATCGATCCAAGATCAGCTGAAGGATTTCGAGGAGCGCCAGAAAGCCAAACACGAAAAACAGAAAAACGTTCCTCTCAAAGTAAAGATAGAGCAGGCCGGTTTGGAATGGGAGATGCGGCATCTCGTTCTTTTCAGCGTTGTGAGTGCAATTCTTTTTTTCGTAATTTCTTTGATTGCGAGTGGCAACTTGTTGATTGCAGCCGCTTTTACATTTGTAGGTGGCATCGGATTTCCGCGTTGGTACATCGGGAACAAACGTAAACGCCGTTTCAATGCCTTTCTTAACGAATTGCCCAACGGTATCGACATCATTGTTCGTGGTGTCAAAGCCGGGCTGCCTTTGAGTGATTGCGTCAAGGTTGTCGCGAGAGAAGCGCGTGAACCCGTCGCGACTGAGTTTCGAAAGGTGACAGAAACTCAAGTTATGGGCGTTTCGCTCGCCGAAGCTCTATCGAAAATGCCTGATCGTGTTCCGTTACCGGAGACAAATTTTCTAGCGATTGTTGTGAGCATCCAACAAAAAGCGGGTGGTGGTCTGGCCGAAGCCTTGGGAAATCTTTCAAGGGTATTGCGTCAGCGGAAGGCAATGAAGGCCAAGATCAAAGCATTGAGCTCAGAGGCAAAGTCCTCTGCGGCGATTATTGGGGCCCTTCCTTTCGTTGTGGGAGGAATTCTCTTTTTCATCGCGCCAGATTACATGATGATCCTTTTCACAGCGACAACAGGCAAGATTATTGTTGCCGGCTGTCTATTCTGGATGTTCTGCGGAATAATGGTCATGCGGTCTATGATCAATTTTGACTTCTAACGGTGGCAAGACATGGACCTTGAAACGATCGCATCGGCACAATTTCTTGCAGCGTTTTTGGCGATGATTGCCGTGACAGGAACTATTTTCTCCCTTGTCATGCCGTTATTGTCGCGAGACACGTTAAAGTCGCGCATGAAAAACGTCGCGCTGGAGCGTGATAAGCTCCGCGCAAAAGAACGGGCTCGGTTGCAAACCTCCCAGGGGGATGCACGAATGTCATTGAGGAACCAACCGAAGGCGAAGATGAAGAACTTCGTCGATCGTTTAAACCTCAAAGAAATGCTGGCGGATGACAGTACGCAAGATCGGTTGCGCATGGCCGGGTATCGCGGTAGCGCTCCGATTTATTATTTTCTGACAGCGCGGATTGCGATTCCTGGCGGATTGTTTGTTTTTGCTTTGGCGTATGCGTTTCTTCTGGCGCCGAACACAATTCCTGCATTTTCGAAAGTCCTGTTTTGTATTGTATTCTCCGGATTAGGAGCTTTTTTTCCGAACATATACTTGAAGAACCAAATTGATAAACGGAAGCTCGGCATCCAGCGTGCATGGCCAGATGCGCTTGATTTGATGCTAATTTGCGTGGAATCCGGCATGTCTATTGAGGCTGCTTTTCAGAAAGTTGCCGAGGAAATCGGCGCGCAGTCCGTTGAGTTGGCAGAGGAACTGTCTCTCACCACAGCTGAGTTATCGTATTTGAGTGAACGCCGCATGGCTTATGAGAATTTGGCCAAACGCACCGGAGTAGATGGCGTAAAGAACGTTATGATGGCACTCATCCAGGCGGAACGGTATGGTACTCCTGTGGGGACTGCTATCCGCAACATGGCCGATGACACGCGCGCAGAACGGATGCAGTTTGCCGAGCAAAAAGCAGCGTCGCTTCCGCCAAAGCTGACGGTTCCGATGATTATGTTCTTTCTGCCGGTTCTCTTCTTCGTGATTCTAACGCCGGCAGTCATTCAGGCGATGGGCGCATTCTAGTATGACGTGCTGGTTGCATGAATTCTTGCAACTGAAGACGCTTTGGCAATTTGAAGTGGGGTCGTGCAACGCACAGAATTGAGTGCCGAAACTTGCAAAAGTTACTTTTAACTCAGAAATTTAAGTTACGGCTGCGCACTAATTTGGCTGGATAAAGCAAAGTCTGGCCCACGTTCGGCAAACTAAGGCAGCTGTCAAGAATACTGCGTTCGAATGAAGCGCTTCTTCCGCTCTAGCCCTGACGCTGCTGCATCATAGATCTGAGATAGGCGATGTTGGCTTCCGCCTGGCGAGGGTCCAATTCTGCCCGCGCCACCTGAATGGCCTCATCATATTTGCCCTGGATACCGAGGACAAGCGCCAGGTTTTGACGGACACGGCTGTCTGCGCCGGGAAGAGTTGCCGCACGGCGCAAGGTGTATTCGGCATCGGGAAGTTCATTCGACAACAAATAAGACAGGCCGAGATTATTCAGGAGGCTAGGATCGTCCGGTGCAATCTGCAATGCTTGCTTGTAAATGCTTCGGGCTTTCTTGTGCTCGCCCATCTGATCGTAGATCGCAGCTTTTGCGGACATCAACTTCCAGTCCGGGGTATCGGGACGTTGTGCGCCTTTCAGAACATTCATCGCCTCATCGAAGCGACCGTTCATTGCAAGCACTTTACCATAGGCCGAGGCGATTTCCCGGTCCTTTGGATGTGCGATGACGCCACCACGCAGCACAGCCATGGCTTGCGGTGTCTGACCATTGCGGCTCAGCGCATCCGAATACCCGAGAATGGCCATCCGGTTGGTCCGATCCCTTTCATAGGCGCTGCCCCATTTCGAAACGGCGGCCCGCGCTTGGGCCGAGCCCGGGTTGGAGTAATGCGATCCGGATGCCGGGGAATGGGTTCCCGTATTGGATTTGTTCGATGCACAGCCTGTGACCAGAACAAGAGCCGTCATGGCCATGAGCGTCTTTGTCAGGCCGGAGCGCTTGGTTGCCGAGTGTGTCGAGGGCGCTTGCATTGTCAAAATCCTAGCTGTCCGCAGCATGTAAGTCCTCTACAGCAATAGATAATTAACCCTAATGGATGGTTAAACTCAGCTGCAGAATGCGAAACAGCGTTTTTGCTCATCGCGCTTGCTTCTGAATTTCTCGCAGACTACGTCTTGAAGCACTTGCCCAGTCATTGAATGGAGAGCCCTCGTGCGTGAAACGCTGATCCGTCAAAGTGATGCCCAATCTTCAGTGCCGATTGTCGCGGTTGACGCGGAAAGTCTGGAAACAGTGCTCACCGGCTTGGGAGAAACCGCGAAAGTCTGGTGCCGAGCCAATGGTTATTCAGCCAAACCTTCTTCCTTCCAGCTTGTGCCGGGCTTGAGCGGAGACCTCCAAGCGGTTCTGTTCGGCGTCGATAGCGGAGGAGACGCTGATCCGTTCAGTCTTGGAAGTTTGGCAAATGCGCTTCCAAGCGGGGATTACCATCTGGCAGATGGATTTTCAGGTACAGCGGAGGCGTCACTAGCGTTTGCGCTCTCGAGCTACAAATTCGACCGGTACAGCTCGTCTTCAAACCAGAAGGCTGTCCGGCTTTGTGTTCCGTCAGATGTGGACCTCGGTAGGCTTTCTGCCATTCTCGATGGGGTTCAGCTGGCCAGAGATCTGATCAACACTCCGGCCAATGACTTGGGGCCTGAGGAATTGGCAAATGCTGTTGAGACCTTGTTTATGGAAAATGGCGGCTGTGGCCAGATCACTGTCGGGGACGGCCTTCTAAAGCAAGGTTTTCCGATGGTACATGCCGTTGGCCGTGCAAGTTCTAGAGCACCCCGCATCGCGGATTACTCATGGGGCGCCGAAGACGCTCCGAAGGTCACGCTGGTGGGCAAGGGTGTGATCTTCGACACCGGCGGCTTAAACTTGAAGCCGGGCAACTCCATGGCGCTCATGAAAAAGGATATGGGCGGAGCGGCAAATGTTCTCGGGCTGGCCTCCATGATCATGGCCGCCAAGCTGCCTGTTCGGTTGCGGGTCATTGTGCCGTGCGTTGAAAACGCGGTTTCAGGCAATGCCTTCCGGCCGGGAGATGTCTTGAACAGCCGCAAAGGGCTGACAGTTGAAATTGGAAACACGGATGCGGAAGGTCGCCTGATTCTGGCCGATGCATTGGCATTGGCCGATGAAGAAAGCCCGGAAGTCCTGATCGACATGGCAACGCTGACCGGTGCTGCTCGGGTTGCTCTGGGGCCGGATCTGCCGCCGTTCTACACCAACGACGAAGCCTTGGCTGACGATATCTCCGTCATGTCAGAAGCGGCCACGGACCCCTTGTGGCGACTGCCACTCTGGAAGCCATACATGAAATACCTCGACAGCAAAGTGGCCGACATCAATCACATCAACACATCCGGTACCGGTTATGCCGGTTCCATAACTGCCGCTTTGTTCCTCTCCCGGTTTGTCGAGAAAGCGGAAAGCTGGGTACATTTCGATATCTTCGGCTGGACGCCTGCCGAAAAGCCGGGAAAGCCAATGGGCGGAGAAGCGCAGGGAATCCGGGCCTTGTTTGACCTGCTCAGCGAGCGCTACACCAAAACAAAATAACGGAACCGAAACGTATTTGTGCTTGAATGGCCCTCGGTAGGAATTGGAAACGGGTCTTCGATGGGCATCGAAATACGCGGCGCACAGGCGTTGCGGCTCATGCATGAGGTCAATTTGGCGTTGGTCCGCGGCAGCGATCAGGATCTGTCCGCGCGGCAATTGACGATTCTTTTGACGGTTTACCTCGAGCCGCCGCCCCACACCGTGCGCGGTTTGGCTGCAAAACTAAACGTCACCAAACCGGCCATCACGCGGGCTCTCGACACTCTCGGATCCATGCGGTTGCTGTCTCGAAAAAGGGATGAGGCCGACAAACGCAATGTGATCATCACACGTACGGTTGAAGGTGCGCTCTATTTAGAGCAGCTTGGTGACCTCGTTGTCGAAAAGGCCGCTGAGCTTCCTCGATAAATGCCTCACTCGTTTATGTCTCTCAAGCTAAGACAGATTGCCTTTCATGCAGACCAACTTCGATCGACGGCGTCACCCGGTGCGTATGGATCTCGCAGCCAAATCGTATGAAGGGCAGGTAGCCGCAGACCGGTTTGTAGAGGGTGAGAAGTACCGGGTGAGCGCTGACCGTTTGGAGTTTAGGCCGCAGCCTCGGCAAGACATTTCAATTGATACGGAAGGTTTGTTCGGCGAGAAAATCACCGTTTACGAACAAACCCCTGAGGGCTGGGCTTGGGGCCAGTTGGAAACCGATGGCTACGTGGGCTGGTTTTCCTCTGACGCCATTCAGAAGGCCGAAAAACCAACGCATCGCGTTACTGCGTTGAGGACGTTTCTGTATCCAGCCCCTGAGCTCAAGATGCCGCCGCTTAGCCTGCTTTCGATCGGGTCTTTGGTGAGTGTTGCTGGCGAAGCAGAAACGCGAGGCTTGCAATACGCTGTCTTGGCAGATGGCTCTGCTATTGTCGCAAAACACCTGGTTCCCTTGGGCCACACGGATGCCGATTGGGTTGCAAGTGCTGAAGCACTCCTTGGAACGCCTTATTTGTGGGGGGGACGCTCCAGTTTGGGGTTGGATTGTTCTGCGCTCGTTCAACTGGCAGCCCAGACAGGAGGTATACTTCTGCCTCGGGACAGTGACATGCAGGAAGCGGAAGCCGGGACTGAAATACCTTTCGATAACGTGTCGTCGCTTATTCGTGGCGATCTCCTGTTTTGGAAAGGGCACGTTGGGATCATCACTGCTCCAAACCAGCTGCTTCATGCCAACGGCCACACGATGACCGTGGCTTATGAAGAGCTCGACAAAGCCGTTGCCAGAATAGCGGCGACCGAATGGGGCGCGATCACGAAAGCGCGCCGCCTCGGCTGAGACAGACACGACAGGCTCGCTGCAAAGACCGGGCGGCCCTAGCGGTCGGGAGCCATGGCCAGTTGAGGCGCGTCATCGCCTTGTGGGTCAGCGCCCGAAGAGGCCTCGCCAAGCTCCAGGTCCTCGATCTTGCGGCTGCGTTTTCCGATCTTTTCGGACGAGATCAAGATCTGGTCGATGTCCTTGTTGGCCTGGGCAAAGTGAGACTGCAGCTTGCCGACACGGTCGTTGAGGCGGCCGACATCTGCAATCAAGTGGCCAACTTCGGCTTGAATGAGATGAGCCTGTTCGCGCATTTTCGCATCGCGCAACACGGAATGGATCACTTGGATCGACAGCATCAAAAGCGACGGCGATACGATTACCACGCGGGCGCGGTGTGATTTCTGGATCAAGTCTTCAAACCGCTCATTAAGCTCTGCGAAGATGCTTTCGGATGGCACAAAGAGGAACGCAGTGTCCTGGGTCTCTCCTGGGAGCAGGTATTTTTCGCTGATGTCTTGTATATGCTTTGTGAAGTCTCGCCTGAACTGTGCTTGCGCATACTTGAGCTGTTCGTCCGTTTCGGCATTCCGAATGAGATTAAACGCCTCTAGCGGGAACTTAGCGTCGATGGCGAGCGGAGGCGCTCCGTTTGGCATGTGAATGAGACAATCAGGTCGACTGTTGTTGGAGAGCGTGGATTGAAAAGAGTAACCGCTCGGCGCCAGTTGATCCTGGATGATCGCTTCCATGCGTCCTTGTCCGAATGCCCCTCGCGTCTGCTTGTTTGAAAGGATCGCTTGAAGCTGCCCGACCTGTCCTGAAAGGTCCGTGATGGTCGCCTGCGCCCGGTCGATCACCGCAAGCCGCTCATGCAGATGCCGCAGTCCGTCCTGGGTGCGCTTGCTCGTATCTGCCATGGAAAGTCCGAGCTTGTGCCCCATGCCGTCAAGGCGCTCATTGACGGCGCGCATCATGTCCGACTGACGAGAGCCGAAGACCTCGGCCATGGTCTGCATCCGGCCGGTCATTTCACCTTGAGACTTCAGCAATTGGGAGAGGTGGCTTTCCAGTTCGTGAATGCGCTCCGTTGCGGCTGTATCGGCTTCCGCCCGCAGACGGATCTCCCGCATGGTTTTCATGATCAGCCAGACAATCAGGGCAAGCAGAAACAGTCCGCCTCCAACGGCCGTTTCCAAAACCGTGATCGGTCGTCCGCTCAATTCGAAAAGGATCTCGTTCATGAAACAAACATAGAACGATTCGGAGCAAAGAACATCCGGCAAGAGGGCGGGAAAGGGGGAACTGGCTGGCACACTTGGCGGAATTACGCGTTGACCGGGATGCCGCGATTTCCTATGTCAGGCGCATGACAAAACGCCCGATTATCACCATTCCAGACCCGGTTCTCCGCGAAGTGTGTGCGCCAATTGAAAAGGTCGACGCTGAAACCATCGCCCTCGCCGATGATATGCTGGAAACCATGTATGACGCCCCCGGTATTGGCCTTGCTGCCAGCCAGGTCGGCATCTTGAAACGTATCTTCGTTCTTGATGTTGCCAAGGAGGATGCACCCAAGGAACCGATGGTTTTCATCAACCCGGAAATCATCTGGTACGGTGATGAACTTTCAGTCTATCAGGAAGGGTGCCTGTCGATCCCGGACTATTATGAAGACGTCGAGCGTCCGGCTGAAGTTGCCGTCAAGTTTATGGACCGGGAAGGTGCGGAACAGGAGATCAAGGCCGATGGATTGCTGGCAACTTGTATCCAGCACGAGCTCGACCACCTGAACGGCAAGTTGTTCATCGATTATCTGTCCAAACTGAAACGCGATCGGGTGGTCAAGAAGTTCACGAAACAGGCCAAACTGGCCGGCCAACTCTAAGCAACGCCGCAAGGCACTCAATCCTCCAGATTCTGGGAAACAGATGTCACTTCGCGTCGTTTTTATGGGCACCCCCGATTTCTCCGTGCCAACCTTGATGGAAATCGTTGGGCAGGGCCATGAGGTTGTGGCTTGCTATTCACAGCCGCCGCGTCCGGCCGGGCGGGGCATGGATCTGAAAAAGTCCCCCGTCCACGAGGCGGCGGAATCGTTTGGCATTCCGGTTTTCACGCCTACAAGCCTGAAAAGCCCGGAGGACCAAGCCCAGTTTGCTGCGCTTGACGCCGATGTTGCGGTTGTTGTCGCGTACGGTCTGTTGCTTCCAAAAGCGATCCTGGAGGCCCCGGAGCAGGGCTGCCTGAATTTGCACGCATCGATGCTGCCGCGCTGGCGGGGGGCTGCGCCGATCAATCGGGCGATCATGGCCGGGGACAAAGAGACCGCGGTTCAGGTCATGCGGATGGAAGAGGGACTGGATACGGGGCCTGTTTGTATGTCTGAGACTTTAGCAATCTCGGAAAACATGACTGCCGGAGAGTTGCACGACCAATTGTCGAGCCTTGGTGGCGACTTGATGGTTCGGGCGCTCGCAGCCTTGTCCCGGAGCGCGTTGGGCGAACAGTTGCAATCCGAGGAGGGCGTCACCTATGCGGCGAAGCTCTCCAAACAGGAAACTCGGATCGAATGGTCTTTGTCGGCTGAAAACGTACACAATCACATCCGCGGCCTTTCTCCTTTCCCGGGCGCTTGGTGCGAGATGGAGCTGGGTGGCAAAACGGAACGGGTAAAGATTTTGCGCAGCAGCTTGGCAGACGGCAATGGCGATGCGGGGAGTGTATTGGCTGTTGACGGGGCACCGGTTGTGGCTTGTGGCGCTAATGCGGTGCGCCTCGATCAGGTGCAGCGGGCAGGCAAGAAACCGATGACAGGTGAAGATTTCTTACGCGGCGCCGCCCTATCTGTTGGAGCACATGTCAGCTAGGCTGCAGCAGGAGCGACCAATGAGCAAAGACGGCACCATTTCCGACATAACCATCCGGGAACTCACACCTGCGGATGAAAAGGCTGTTGCGGCGCTCCTTCTGTCCGTTTATCCGTCGGATATGGAAGCGCGCCTCGTACACAAGCTACGTCATTGCGGTGCGCTCGTACTGGAACAGGTGGCAGTAGCACCTGATGGCGCTTTCCTAGGACATATAGCGTTTAGTCGGGTCACCAACACAACGATTGGGGCCAATCAAGCCGTTCAGGTTGCCTGTCTTGCCCCAGTCTCGATACGAGCTGGTGAGCAACGCAAAGGTATCGGATCCAGGCTGATTGAATCGTCAATGAAGCGTCTCGGCGAGCTGCAAGAAGATCTGGTTTTGGTGCTCGGTCCGCCGAGCTATTTCCCAAGATTTGGCTTTGATGCGGACTTGGCAAAAAAAGTTCATGGACCCTATGCCGGTGCGGCTTTTATGGCGGCACCCTTGACCGAAGCCGGGTCGAACAACTTGCCGATCGAAGTTACCTTCGCCACGCCCTTTGAAGAGTTTGATTAAGAAGACCGATGCCGCGATACAAGCTGACCGTGGAGTATGATGGCCGGCCGTTTTCCGGATGGCAGCGGCAGGCAAATGCGCCGTCCGTGCAGGCGGTGATCGAGCGGGCGATCAAAGCGTTTTCCGGCGAAGAAGTGACCATTGGCGGGGCAGGGCGCACGGATACTGGTGTTCATGCAACCGGTCAGGTGTGCCATGCGGATCTCTCAAAGCAATGGCCTACCAAAACCGTCATGGGTGCGTTGAATTTCCATTGCCAGCCAGACCCGGTGGTCATCCTTGATTGTGAAGAAATGCATGAGGGATTTGATGCCCGCTTCTCTGCGATCCGGCGTGCCTATCGCTATCGAATCCACAATCGCCTGCAACCGTTAACGCATCAGCTCGGTTTGGCTTGGCACGTGAAACATGAGCTGGATGCCGATGCCATGCACCAGGCGGCACAGGAGTTCGTTGGCCACCATGATTTTACGACCTTCCGTCACTCCCGGTGTCAGGCAAAAAGCCCGGAAAAGACGCTTGAGCATTTTTCAGTTTACCGGGACGGCGATTTTGTGATTGCCGAATGTTCCAGCCGGTCTTTCCTGCACAATCAGGTCCGCTCAATGGTTGGGACATTGAGATTGGTTGGAGAAGACCGATGGGGACCTGGCGACATCACCAACGCCTTGAAAGCCCGGGACCGGAAAGCGTGTGGTCCGGTCGCTCCAGCTGACGGTCTTTACCTGACACGTGTTGATTACCGGCCCGCGCAGGTGGACATTGACTCCCTGGTAGAGTGGCAGGCGCGCAAGGCAGAGATGGCTGCTGTAGAGACTGAAGCTTAGTCGAGCAACGCCTACTCTCCCAAAACACTCCCCAAATTATACATTATACCGAGGAGTAGAATAACCCCGGCAACCATCAAAATGGTCCACGTAAAGAGCTGAAAGCCGATAGCAAACGCGCCGATCCCGACCGCGGTGGTCGCCAACCTCCGGTCCTCTCTAAGCACATACGCCAGCGTCCCAAGCAGAATTGCCACACCACCGAGAATTGGCCCTAGGGTCTTCAGCAAACGATCCAGGCTCCAGGGCTGGGCTTCTGGCTCTGGTTGAGGTTCGCCTTTCAGGGCGCGTACGGCAGATTGTCTGATGTCAGCCGCTGTTTCGCCGATCGTCTGACCTATGGTTGGCTGAGGGTCGAGCGGACCGGCGCCAAAATGGAACAGAACGATCAATAGCGCGCAACCTCCAAAGAGCAGCCCAATCGAAGCCACCCAAGGACGTGTGATCTGTCGTGTGTTCGCCATATCAATTTCCGCCGAACTACCAATCCATTGTTCATAGCCGCAAGAATGACGAGACAGTGATTAAGAAGAGCTTATTACAGCTGGCTAGGGCTTCTTAAGTTGAAGATTGAGTTTGAACGCTTGACGCTGGCTCCTCCGGCATTACCACGCACTTTTTGTAAAGGTGCCATGTTGTGTGTCCGAGGATCGGCAGTGTGATAATCAATCCCAGGAAACCGGGTGCCATCGAGACGATCAATGTGGCGGTCACGGCGAACGCCCAGCCGATCATCGGCACTGGAGACGTGACAACCGCACGAACGCTTGTGATCATTGCCGTTATGAAATCCCGGTCCTCTTCGAGAAGGAGCGGGAACGAGATGACGGTCAGAGAAAAGAGGATTAGGGACAGGATGGCACCGACCACATGCCCGACGGCCAGGAACATCAGGCCTTCCGGCGTCGAGACAATCTCGGTCAAAAACTCTTCAAACGAAGCGAATGACCTGAAGCCTAAAAAGAGCGCAAGCAGCAGCCGGACCTGATACATCCACATGATCTGGATGAAGAGGACTACAAACGCCATCCAGGAGAGTTCCCGGCCCTTTTGCGCCCACATGGTGCCCAAAATCTTGGACCAGGAGAGCTCTTCCCCCGATTGCAGTCTGCGGCTGACCTCGTAAAGTCCCACTGCGGCAAAAGGGCCGAGAAGAACGAACCCGGCGGCGGCCGGATAGGACAGGTAACTCATCTTCAGTGCAGCGGCGCTGAGGACAACAAACAGTCCCCCTGCCGCAAAGATTGCTCCGATCGTTATGCCGTAGACCGGGGCCCGGCGGAAATCCGCCATACCTGCGGCCAGTGCATCGATCACGTCATTTGCGGTGATCTTGTTGACCTGCGGCATTGGGCGCAGCTCGTTTGACGCCAATTCTTGTTCGCTCATGTCTCAGCTTCCTCCCAAAAGCGCACGAAACATATGTCTGTGGTTCAATGATACGCTTGAGGGAGCCCTTCCGCCAATGCGCAGAAGGGCTTACTTTTCAAACTAAGTCCGAGGAGCTGGTTTAGGGGCTGCAGCTTCTGCCGCTGCCGCGGCAATGGCTTCCTTTTCGCTATCATCGAGTTTTGTGTTTTCCGGCAGCTGCACCCGGACCTCCTTGCGGGCAAACTGGATCCCGTTTTCTTCAAACGCCTTTTGGACACGCTTGTAGATTTCCCGGCGGACACCGAACTGTTTGCCAGGTTTGGTGGTGAACTTGCCCCGGACGACAATACCGACATCGTCGACATCTGCGACGCCCTGGCCTTTGAATGGCGCAAGCATGTCGTCCTTGTATTCCTCCATCTCCATGATCTCTTGGCCGATTTTCTTGAAGATCTTGCGGACCTTCTCCTGATCGGTGTCGAACGGGATGGTGAATTTCAGTTTCATGATGACCCAGTCGCGCGACAGATTGGTGAGATTTGAAATCTGACCATAAGGCACGACATGCACAGCTCCCTTCGTGCCGCGCAGCTGCATCGACCGGATCGAGATCTTTTCAATCGTGCCTTGCGCACCGCCAGTGTTGATGAATTCACCCATGCGGAATGCGTCGTCCATCAGGAAGAAAATGCCCGCGACAACATCGCTCACAAGCGTTTGTGCTCCAAATCCGACCGCCAGACCGACAACACCGGCACCAGCAAGCAGCGGGGTGATGTTGACTCCAAGCTGACTCAATCCAAGCAGGACGGTGAGGGTGACAATGGTGACCTGCAGAACGACCCGGACAAGCGGCAGAATTGTCGCCAGGCGGGACTTGCCGGCACCGCCCATTTCGGATTCCTCGTCCTGGGCGGCTTGTGGCGGCGAGTCTTTCGCCAGTTGGCGGCTGACCCAGAGATTGGTGATTTCCCACGCCAAATACCCCGCGGCCAATATCAGAAGGAAGATAACGCTGTTGCGGGCAACGTCAGATCCCCCATCACCGCCAAGGGCCAACAGGTTGAGGCCATAGATACGGCCTACGGTAAGGATGAGAAATGCCAGCAATGCGACACGGGCAATCCGGACATAGCTTTGCCGGGTTTGCATGTGTGCGGCCTCGGCAACCGGACCTTCGCCCTGCATTGGCGGAACAATGTGGGACACGATCCCGCGAACCATCGTGTCGAGGAACGGGGCAAAGACCACCAGAGCAATGACGCCGAGCGACCGGCCCGCAGTCAATGCATCGATGCCCATGCTGGATGTGATCTGGACAAGCAACCAGTTGAAGACGATGAACACCATCGAGAAATAGGGCCAGAACCGCGCCATGCGTTCCAGGCCGCTGGTCGGTTCGTCATCGTCGCCCAGAATGATGTTTGTGAGGCCATGCCGCGATTTCCAGAGAACAGCGACCAGCCAGGCGTTCACACCGAAACCGATAAAGAAACGATAGGTCTCGCCAACATCTGCCCCGGTCGCCAGCATCACGTCGCGCACGAAGAACGAAACACCGACAAAAGCGAACAGTGACGTGAAGCTGCGGTAGAGCGACTTTGCGGTGGTGTCATTTGCGCTTACCAAACGCAGTTCGCTGCGCTGGGGCGCAAGCGCAAATCGCAGCAACGCCGCAATGACCCTCGGCAGCAGGACAATCCAAAACACTGCCTGGAACGCAAAGGACCGGGTCATAGGGTCGAAGATCGCCAACCGGCCGACAATCATGACAACAATCGCAAATATGATCAGTCCGCCAAGATCCAGTCCGGCACGGATCGAGACAGTCTTGACGGTCTGGAAGAGAGACTCCGGTTGCTGCGACTGTATCTGCTCTCGTTTCTTTATGACCAATCGGTTGAAAAGAAACTCGGCAGCATAACCCGTGACCAAGAGCAGAGCGATCGAGCCTAGGAGGATGTGGACCGGTCCGGCGACCGAGCCCGCGAACAAGGCGGCGATTCCCGACACAATCCCTGTAACAAGTGCAGGCAAGTTTTGGAAATGGCCGGCGATCATGGCCCCGAAGGCGCCAACTGCGGACTGCAATTGCTCGATAAAGCTGCGTCCGTCTGTAGCTGCGCCATTGCTGGCGTTCTTGGCGTCTGCGCCTTCTTGCAGCAACGTGACAAGGTCAGCCAGGGCATTGACTTGATCCGGGTCGAGATCCGAAGCGAGCTTTTCCATCGACTCTTCCTGGAGAGCTGGTGGAAGCGCTGTTGCCGTTTCCTGGGCGTTTGAGGGAGTTATGAAAAGTGGGATGGCAATGAGTGCGATGAGGAAATAGGCGATGGGATTCTTTATTACCGAAACATTTTTCATGGGTGCCCCGCTCAGGAAGTGGAACTGGAGGATATCTGCGTTATTCTCACTATAGGCAAAAGCCTGCCAAAAAATTTACGCAGCGGTATTATTGACTTGTTGCGACAGAAAGAACCAGAGAAGTGTTGGTGCAGTCTCTCGTTTTCCTGTTGCCTTTGTCGTCTGAACATAGGTTTTGCACCTTGTTTAGTGGTCAAGCCGGAAGGATCCGGGCGGAGACCGGCTTTGGCGGATCAGCAGGGCGCCTATCGCGGCAAACCCGACCTCGAGGAGCATATAGACGGTCAACAATGGATGCGGCATGCCATCCATGGTGAGGCTGAGGGCCCGGCCAAGCGCCAGCCCCAGCATGAAGATCACAAGGCTCCAGAGCGCCGGCAGCCGCAGGTTGGGCCGAAGGGCCCCGAGACACCAGAAGACTGCCAGCGCCAGATACAAGCCCATGACGGCGCGAAAGATGTGCCGGGTGTTGATCCCGGCCGCGTCCACGCCAAAAAGCCACGGCAACGTCAGGCCTGGCAGGAGACCATAGGATAAGGCAATCGGGGTGAGGCCTGCTGCCGCGATCCCCAGGAACAGCCGCTGTTTCGTATCAGGGGTCATTGCACTCTGCTTTCCCAATTCTCTCTGTCATCCAATGTCGTCGGGCGGTGTGAGCTGCCAGGCCGTTCACGTGCCAGGATCGGACAGGCCAACGGGCAAGGCCGTGACGACCGTGGTGTCGAACGGATCGCAAGACGCACGCCAGATGCTGCCCTTGTCTTGCAAACCACCGCCAGTCTTCCTCAGAAGCTTGAAAGATGACTTACGGAACCCATTGTTTCCGGACCGGTTTCGGAATTGAAAGCAGGCTCGCGGCGACAGGTCATTGAGCTTGGCACGGCGCAAGACGCGCGGACCCCCGGTGCATTTTGCAAAGGGACGCTGCCGAGGGTGTTTGCAAAATCGAAATCCCGGTTTTCGAAACTTGAAAAAAGTGACGCTAAGTCAGGTTGCGGGATTGCGAATCCTGCCGGGATAGACCAGCGTGGGCTGTGCTGCGGCTGTCCGGGCGCTTGCTCCATCCGGGCTGGCACGCGGCTTGCCTGACGCTGTGCCGGGATTGGCTGGGCCGAGTGGGGCCTGGCCTCGTATTTCTGGATTACGGAGGATTTTCATGAAACGAGATAAATGGCCGTTCACCGGCAGACTTCGATCGCAGGTGTCTGCCGTGTTCGCCGCGGCGGCCTGTGCCGTTGTGGGCGCTGCGCCGGCGCTTTCCCAAACAGACAAGCCGAACATTCTGGTCATTATGGCGGACGACGTCGGCTGGGCAAGCCTGAGCAGCTATCACGGCGGCATCAAGAGCATTGAAACCCCAAACCTTGACAGGCTCGCCGCGCAAGGTGCCCGCCTGACGGACTATTATGCGGAGCCGAGCTGTACGGCCGGCCGGTCGGCCTTCATCACCGGTCAGTTTCCGGTGCGCACCGGAATGCACACAGTGGGACTTCCCGGTGACCCGGTCGGTCTAAATGAGGACGATCCAACACTTGCCAACGTGTTGAAATCTCTCGGTTATACAACTGGTCAGTTTGGCAAAAACCATCTTGGCGACCTGAACAAATATCTGCCGACAGCCAAGGGTTTCGATGAATATTGGGGGTGGCTCTATCATCTCAATGCCATGGAGTATACCTCCGATCCAGACTGGCCGAAGGATCCCGAATTCGCGGCACAATTCGGTCCGCGAAATATCATTCATTCCTTCGCAACAGAGACCGAAGACGAGACGGTGGATCCCCGCTGGGGCAAAGTTGGCAAACAGCGCATTGTCGACGACGGACCAGCCCCTCCCGAGCGCCAGAAAACACTTGACGATGAGGTCACCGCGCACACGATCGACTTTATGGATCGGGCCGTTGAAAGGCAGACCCCGTTTTTTATCTGGATGGCACCGGCCCGTGCCCATGTCTGGACGCATCTCAGCCCGGAATACGAGGCCATGCTGGGGGACGGCCGCGGACTGCAAGACGTCGTGATGAAGGAACTTGATAACAATGTTGGTAAGGTACTGTCACGCCTCGACGAGCTTGGGATTGCCGACAACACCATCGTGATGTTCACCTCCGACAATGGTCCGGAAACCATGACATGGCCCGATGGCGGCACCACGCCGTTTCATGGCGAAAAGGGAACAACCTGGGAAGGCGGGTTCCGGGTGCCGGCGATCATTCGCTGGCCCGGCAAGATCGCCGAGGGGCAGGTGCTCAACGGGATCTTCAGCGGTCTTGACTGGATGCCAACCCTGGTTGCCGCGGCCGGTGGTCCTGACAATCTTTCCGAGCAGCTGCTTGAAGGGTATGACGGCTATACCGTTCATCTGGATGGCTACAACCAGCTTCCCTACCTCCTTGGAACGGGCGACAGCAGCCGGGATGAAATCATCTATTATGAGGGCACCGACCTTCAGGCTGTCCGGTACCGGGACTGGAAGGCGCATTTCGTGATCCAGAAGCATGGCTGGGCCGGACCGAAAGAAGAGTTGAATGCGCCGCTGCTCTTCAATCTCCGCCGGGATCCTTATGAAAAGGCGGCGGAGGAGAGCGGATTGTACACCCGCTGGATGGGTAACAAGATGTGGGCCTTTGGTCCGGCGGCGAAGCTCGTGCAACGGCATCTGGCAACGTTCCAGGCCTTCCCGCCACGGGGCACTGCTGTCAGCAATGAGAGCGAGGTGCAAGCACAGACCAGCTCCGAAGGCGGGTTTGCCCAATAGATCCTATAGGGTAGCGATATATTATTAAACACTGTGAGACGGTCTTGAATCCGATTTGGAGGCGAGGCCGTCTTCCAACTATCATGAATGCTAATTCACGAAGCGGATTGTAGTGGGTTAGTCGAGAATAGAATCATATAGAGATTGAGCCGCGCCTCCAGTACTTGGCTTCCGCAATCTGGACTACTCTTAAGCTTCGTGTTGGTCAGAACGGGGCTCTTGCAAGGCTCGGTTTAAGAATTGATTCAAACCAGCCTCCAGCCAAGATAAGAGTCTCTTCAGTGATATCGTATCCGAAGGGTCGTCTGCCATTGCCGTCAGAAGGTTGTAACCCTTGCTGAGTTCAGCGGCTTGCACGTCTTCGGGCAATCAGATTTGCGCGGTTAATGATCCTCGCAACCTTTCTTAATAGGTCCGGACCAACCTGGGCTGGCCAAGTGGAGAGGTGATAACTACTCACTTGACATGGTGCCAGAGCAGACGTGGGCTTTTCCATCGACTGTTGCTGGAGAGCAGGTGGAAGCACGGTTGCCGTAGCGACAAAAGCCTGACAAAAAATTACGCAGCGGTATTGTTGACTTGTTGCGACAGAAAAAACCAGAGCGGTGTTGGAGTGCGTCGTTCGCGCAGAACGAAGCTTGATCCCGATGTCCTAAGCGACTAACTCCTGTCCAGACCCGATTTTAACAAGTGGACTTCTATGACCAACGCTCCGAGCGCCAATATTTCCCCCGGTCCCGTCTGGGCCTTGTTCAGCCCAATCGGACGCATCGGGCGGGAACCCTATTGGTTGTGTTTTGCGCTTGTCTGGGTCGTTATCGCGATTTCAGTGAATATGTGGTGGAGCTCGACCGAGATCGATTTCACGGCTGAGACGGTAGCAATCTCCCAATTCATGGAATCCAATCCGCTGTTTCCGATCTTGTTTTTTGTTCTGCAGTGGATCGAACTGGCGCTTGTGATCAAACGATTGCAGGATATGGGGTTCAGTGGCTTCTGGGCCTTGCTGATCTTTGTGCCTGGCCTGAATATCCTGATGGTTCTGATCGTTGGTTTCACGCCGGGCGTCGCAGAACCCAACAAGCATGGCCCCTTGCCCAACAGTTACTGGCGCAAAAGCTGATCCCGCCTGCCATCCAACACTACAAAAGTGCGTATCATGTCCATGTCGCCTGCCACCGCCATCGCCCGGAATTTAATCCGGTGCCCGTCTGTCACACCGAAAGAAGGCGGCGCATTGTCGGCGCTTGAGACGCTTCTGAAAGACGCCGGTTTCCGCGTGGATAGAGTGGTTTTTCAGGACGACGATACGCCGGATGTTGAAAACCTCTTTGCCTCCGTTGGGTCTGGAGCCCCGCATTTCGTTTTCGCGGGGCACACTGATGTTGTTCCAGCAGGTTCTGAAGCCGACTGGACGCATGGCCCATTTGAGGGGGAAGTCGATAGCGGCGTGCTTTATGGACGCGGCGCCGTTGATATGAAGGGTGGCATTGCCTCCTTTGCAGCGGCTGCCCTGGAATTTGTCGACCAGAATGGAACGGATTTCGGCGGTACAATCTCGTTTCTGATCACGGGTGACGAAGAAGGACCGGCAATCAACGGCACGGTCAAGTTGCTGGAGTGGGCTGACAAGCAAGGCCATCGGTTTGACGCCTGCATCGTCGGCGAGCCGACCAACCCGGCTGCCCTTGGAGATGCAATCAAGGTTGGCCGCAGGGGCTCTCTCTCGGGCATTGTCACAGTCACCGGCGTTCAGGGCCATGCTGCTTATCCGCATCTTGCGGACAATCCGATCCCGGGCCTGACAAATTTGATGGCTGCACTCAACGATCTAAAATTGGACGAAGGCAATGAGCGGTTTCAGCCCTCCAATTTGGAGATCGTGACGGTCGATGTCGGCAACACGGCATTCAACGTCATACCGGCACGGGCAGAGTTCCGGTTTAACATCCGCTATAATGACGCTTGGACGCTGGACAGCCTGAAGGCAAAGATCCTGGAGACGCTGGAAACGGTGAACCTGGGTTCCTTGAAAATGAACATCGAGTTTAAAAGAGACGCCAGCGAATCTTTCCTGACCAAAGATGAAACGCTGATTGAGGCGCTCAGCAAAGCCGTATCTGAGGAAACAGGGCGGACGCCGGAACTATCGACAGGCGGTGGGACGTCAGATGCTCGGTTCATCAAGAACTACTGTCCTGTTGTGGAGTTTGGTCTGGTCGGCCAAACGATGCACAAGGTTGATGAATGTGTCGCAGTGGAAGATCTTGACCGTCTGGCTGCGATCTATCATCGATTCCTGGTCAGCTACTTTTCGAAATAGGCCGGAGCCGTCGGGATTTGATCAGTACCAATGAATTGCGGGCAGCATGGGAAGGGTCCTGGCTTCTTTTGCGCAGCGACCCTCAGGGAATGTCCTATTTCGACCTGTCCTTGCAGGGGTTTTGGCGATCGTTTCAAGTGATCTTCTTGTTGGCGCCTGTGTTTCTGGTCAGCGCCATGGCGGAAAAGAAACTGCTGATTTCTGAAAACGTCATCGTCGCAGAGCTTTTTCCGGCGGACACTTACTGGTTTGCTCAATTCATGAGCCTCGGCATCGATTGGGTAACACTGCCCCTCATCCTGGCACTGATCGCCGGGCCGATTGGGATCTCGCGGCAATATGTACCCTTTATCGTGGTGCGCAACTGGACGAGCATTCTGGCGTCCATGCCTTACTTAATGATTGCTCTGTTGTACCTGACCGGCATCATCCCGTCCGGGATCATGGTGCTGCTGTCCTTCACCTGCCTGATTGTCGTGCTCTGGTACCGGTTCCTGATTGCGCGCATTGCCTTGCAGGCATCAGTCAGCATGGCGATCGGGATTGTATTCCTCGACATTCTTTTGTCGCTTGTGATCGGTGAGCTTACGGGACGTCTTTGGGCAGCTTGAGTTGCTGGTTAAAACGCAGAAAACCCGCCGCAGACCGGCGGGTTTTACGATTTAGACTCAAGCTTTCGAAGTTTAGTCGCGCAGCAACTCGTTGATTGCGGTCTTGGACCGTGTCTTTTCGTCCACCGTCTTGACGATAACGGCGCAGTAGAGGTGCGGGGCAGCTACACCATTGCCCATGGTGTTTGCGCTGGGCATGGAGCCGGCAACAACGACCGAATACGGTGGGACTTCGCCGTAGGTGATCTCACCGGTCATGCGGTTGACAATTTTTGTCGACTTGCCGATGAAAACGCCCATGCCCAGGACAGAGCCTTCGCGGACAATACAGCCCTCAACCACTTCTGAGCGGGCTCCGATGAAGCAATTGTCTTCGATGATGACAGGACCGGCCTGAAGCGGCTCCAAGACGCCGCCAATACCAACTCCGCCCGACAGGTGAACGTTCTTGCCAATCTGAGCACAGGAGCCGACAGTTGCCCAGGTATCCACCATCGTGCCCTCGTCGACATATGCGCCGAGGTTGACGAACGACGGCATTAGCACAACACCTTTGCCGATGAAGGCGGAGCGGCGGACGGTGCAGTTCGGCACAGCCCGGAAGCCAGCGTCTTCAAAATCGAGACCGCGCCAGCCGTCAAACTTGGACGGCACCTTGTCCCACCAGGTCGCATCACCCGGACCGCCCTTGATTACATCCATCGGGTTGAGACGGAACGACAGCAGAACCGCTTTCTTGGCCCACTGGTTGACAACCCAGTCGCCGTCTTTCTTCTCAGCAACCCGCAATTGCCCACGATCGAGAAGGTTCAGCGTGGTCTCAACAGCATTACGAACGTCGCCGGTCGTGTGGATGTCGATCGAGGCACTGTCTTCGAACGCCGCGTCAATGATTTTCGAAAGGGCTGCTAGGTCGTGTGTCATCTGGAAGCAAGTCTCCGGAACTGAGGATTTCAGCGCGGACCTAAGCCTCCGCACCGTCAGGTGTCAAGCGCGGCTGCGACCAGAACGGGTCGGCAAACGGCAAACAAATGGCGCTTGCGCAGGAAACACTTTCTCTGTTCAATGGATAAATCCTTTATATAGTTGAGTAAAATTCATTAATAGTTGCTCAAAACAATAATTATTCTATAATTTGGTCGGCTGTATATTGAGATTAAATCAATAATCAGATAGATACTCAGATGGAACTCTGGATCCCGATTACGCTCTTTGCTGCATTTTGCCAGAATTTGCGCTCAGCTGTTCAGAAACACTTGAAAGGCCAGCTTGGCAGCACAGGTGCGACCTTCGTTCGGTTTGGATATGGATTTCCGTTTGCAAGTCTTTATGTCGCGGTCTTGCATGCCGGGTTTGGTTTTGCGTTTCCGGAAATCAACTCCGTATTCCTGATCGCGGGGGCCTTGGGAGGGTTGGCTCAGATCTTCGGTACGTTCCTGCTTGTCTATCTGTTTTCCTTCCGGAATTTTACAGTCGGCACGGCCTATTCGAAAACGGAACCGATCCAGGCAGCGCTTTTTGGTTTCCTGCTTTTGGGCGAGCAAATCTCCTGGGCGACCGGTTTCTGCATTTTGATTGGTATTGCGGGCGTGATCGTCATTTCACTCGCCCGGACGTCATTGAGTGCTTCGGTCGTCCGGCAATCTTTGATGAGCAGGCCTGCCTTGATCGGCTTGGGCTCGGCTGCCATGTTTGGCGCGTCTGCTGCTGCTTATCGTGTCGCATCTTTGTCCCTGGAGGGCACGGGTGTTCCGATGCAAGCCGGCTTTGCGCTGGCCTACGCAACGCTTTTTCAGACCATCGTCATGATCGCCTGGATGATCTTCCGGGAACCCGAGCAACTGACAGCCAGTCTAGCCGCTTGGCGCGTTGCCATCTGGGCGGGAGCGACCGGTGTGGCCGGTTCAATCGGGTGGTTTACGGCCATGACCTTGCAGAACGTTGCCTATGTCCGTGCGTTGGCACAGATCGAGCTGGTGTTCACGTTCCTGGCGTCATGGTTGGTGTTCAAGGAAACAATCGCACGATCAGAGATCGCTGGCTGCGCCCTGATTGTGCTGGCTGTGCTGGGTATCATTCTTTGGAGCTGAGTTGATCACGCAGCGTCCTGAAGCCAATCACGGAAGGCCGACACCGGGCGGCTCAGGGTCCGTGCCGGCGAGCGGACAAACCAGTATCCAGTCTCCAGCTCCAATACGGTCCAGTCCGGGCAAATGAGATGGCCGGCCTCCAGTTCCTGGGAAACAAATCGGCGATCGATCGCAATTGCACCCATGCCAGCAATGGCAGCCTGTATGGCAAGGTCCCGGCTCTGCAGTAGAGTTCCTGATTTCGTATCCGGATGATCAAGACCAGCCGCGTTGAGCCATTGGCTCCAGTCATTGCGGCGGGACGCGCTATGTAGCAGGGGCAGTTCGGTCAGGACGGATGGGTCCTCAGGGTCCTTGCCAGCCAACAAACCGGGCGCCACGGCGACAACCAAATGCTCCTTCCAAAGGAGATGGCTTTCGACGCTTGGCCAGTTGCCCGTCCCGAGGCGGATAGCGCAGTCATAATTCTCACGATCCAGATCAACCATCCGCGTGGATGTCGACAGCAGAAGTTCTACATCCGGCTGGTTGGATTGAAACTGTGGCAGGCGAGGGATCAACCACCGTGTGGCAAAGGTCGACACGGTGCTAATGCGCAACTCCGTGCGGCCACGCCGCTTGAAGCTGTCAACGGCCTCATCAATTCTATCAAACGCATCGCCGAGACTGAGTGCGAGCCGTTGACCTTCTTCGGTCAAGGTCAAACCGCGGCCATCCCGGTTGACCAGAGTTGCCCCAAGTTCACTTTCCAGCTTGCGCATCAGATGCGACAAGGCGGAGGGGGACACGCCCAGTTTTTCAGCCGCCAGTGCTGCCCGTCCGTGACGGGCAAGCAGGGCAAAAGCGTTGAGTGCGCGAAGAGACGCCATTGATGACCGAACCAGATTGAGTTTTTCTCAATCTAAGAGATACGCGGCTCTTAAGCCAGAAGGGATATCACCTAAGCCAGTGATCCTTTGACGGCTTTCAAAAATCCTGCCAGGTCCTCGGTCACAAAATCAACATGCGGGTAGGGATCTGCTTCCAGATCCAGGTTCTCCTGCAAGACTTCGCGAGATCCTCTCGGAACAATCAGCGTAGTGCGCATGCCGAGATGGTGCGGAACGGAGAGATTCTTGGCGAGGTCCTCGAACATGGCAGCTCGTGCCGGGGCAACTCCTGTCCGTGCCAAAAACATCTCATATGTCTCACGGTTGGGCTTTGGAATTAGCTCTGCGGATACGATATCGAAAATGTCTTCGAAATGGTTCGAAATGCCGAGTGCTTCCGCAGTGCGTTCGGCATGCGGACGATCACCATTCGTGAAGATGAATTTTTTGCCTGGTAGGGCTTCGATCGCGGTGCCCAAATCGGGGTCGGGTGCGAGGTTCGAATAGTCGATGTCATGGACGAAGGCGAGGTAGTCGTCCGGATCGATGCTGTGCGTGGTCATCAGCCCGCGCAACGTGGTGCCGTATTCATGGTACAACGCCTTTTGGTGCACCATGGCCTCGTCCCGCCCAAGGTCAAAAATTTTCTGCACATACTTCGAGATCTGGTCATTGATCTGCGGAAAGAGGTCAGCCTCGTGCGGATAGAGGGTGTTGTCGAGATCGAACACCCAAGCCTCAACGCCCTGAAATACTCGCAAGTCTTGCCGGTGCGCATGCCGGCCTTCGGTCGGAAGGGAAGGATTGTCGGTCACGGTCTGATCAACGTCCCGGCGCCGCCATCGGTGAAGAGTTCCAAGAGCACCGCATGCGGCACCTTGCCATTCAGGATAACCACGCCCTCAACACCGCGTTCCAGCGCGTCAATGCAAGTCTCGACCTTTGGGATCATGCCGCCGGAGATCGTCCCGTCCGCCATCAGTTCCCGCGCTTTTGCAACGGTCAGCTGCTTGATCAGTTGACCATCCTTGTCGAGAACACCCGGAACATCGGTCAGGAACAACAAGCGTTTGGCATTCAAAGAACCCGCAATTGCACCGGCACAGGTGTCGGCGTTGATGTTGTACGTTTCGCCGTCATCGCCCGGAGCAACCGGGGCAACGACTGGGATAATGTCTTCTTTGAGAACGAGTTTGAGGACCGTCGGGTCAACTTCTGCCGGTTCTCCGACAAACCCGAGATCCAGAACGCTTTCAATGTTGCTGTTTGGGTCGACCACCGTGCGCTTCAACTTACGCGCCTTGATCAGATTGCCGTCCTTGCCGCAAAGGCCGACCGCACGGCCGCCCTCGGCGTTGATCAGCTGCACGATTTCTTTGTTGATCGCACCGGCGAGGACCATCTCGACGACCTCGACCGTTGCCTTGTCCGTGACCCGCAGTCCGCCCTTGAACTCACTGACAATGTTCAGCCGCTCGAGCATCTTACCGATTTGCGGACCTCCGCCGTGAACCACCACAGGATTGACGCCGCTTTGGCGCAACAACGTGATGTCTCGAGCGAATGCCTGACCGAGATCCGTATCGCCCATGGCATGCCCGCCATACTTCACGACAACAGTCTTGTCGTCATAGCGCTGCATGTAGGGCAAAGCTTGCGAGATAATGTGCGCGCGGCTCGAAGTTTCAGGTGCGGTCATAAAGAAACGATTCTCTTCAGTTTAGTCGGCAGAAGTCCATGAAAGCGAAAGAGCTTTGCTATACCGGGTTTGGCGAGATCTCACAATCAATGAAGCCCAGCAGGTCTATTGAGTGGCGAGGTTACAAAGCTCTGCCCGGAGCTCATCTACGCCCCGGTTTTTCTCCGAAGAAGTTGCGATAATCTCAGGATGGGCTGCCACCCGTTTAGCCGATGCGGCCTTGGTTTCATCGATCAGGCGCACCAGGGCAGGTGGCTTGATTTTGTCGGCCTTTGTCAACACGACCTGGTAGACAACCGCAGCCTTATCAAGCAGCTCCATCGCCTCAAGATCGTTCTTCTTGATCCCGTGACGGCTGTCGATCAACAGGATTACGCGCCGAAGGTTAGGACGGCCACGCAGGTAGGAGAACACGAGGTTCGTCCAAGCCTCGACCAGCTCTTTTGGAGCTTGCGCATATCCGTAGCCGGGCATGTCGACGATTGTGAGCGGTGTTTCTGGCGCGACAAAGAAGTTCAGCATTTGTGTCCGGCCCGGCGTGGACGATGTCCGGGCAAGCCCCTTTCGTCCGGTCAGAGCATTGATCAGGCTGGATTTGCCGACATTCGATCGTCCGGCGAAAGCGATTTCCGTGCCGGCGGCAGGCGGCAAATTTGCCATATCGGTCACGCTGGTCAGAAAATCCCATTGCCGGGCAAACATCAGCCGCCCGGCCTCCAGATCTTCTTCGGAATAGGTCTCATAGTCACTCATGAGTTGCCTTCTAACCTGCCTGCGCAGTTGCGTCGAGCATGTTCGCAGGTTCCATGGCCGCAGATTCCAGCGCATCGATGTCCGATGCTCTAATTGCCGAGAGGTTCCGGGAGATTTTCTCAACCGGCCAATCCCACCATGCAATGTCCAGGAGACGTTCGATCGTTCGCTCGCCTAAGCGCATTTTGATGACCTGTGCCGGATTACCGACTGCGATTGCAAATGGAGGGATGTCCGACGCAACGACAGCATGGGCACCGATGATCGCACCGGAACAAATGGTTACGCCTGGCATGATAACGGAATTGGTGCCAAACCATACGTCATGCTGCACAAGCGTGTCGCCGCGGAGGTGATCAAAGATCGTCGCTGGATCGAACCCTTCTTCCCAACCGTTGCCGAAGATATTGAACGGGTAGGTCGAAAAGCCGGTCATGGCGTGGTTTGCGCCATTCATGATGAACGTTGTGCCTGATGCGAGCGCACAAAACCGTCCAATCCTGAGTTTGTCGCCGACGAAATCAAAGTGATAGCGCACGTTGCGGTTCTCAAACTCCGCCGCGTGTGAGTCATTGTGATAATAGGTGTAGTCGCCGACCTCGATGTTGGGTCGGGTAATGACATTTTTTAAAAAAACCGTGTGCGGCTCACCGTTGAATGGATAGGTGTGGTCAGGGATTGGGCCGTGCATGGGACCTCCAAAACAAAGAAACAAGGGAAGTTGGGCGCGTCATTGAAAACGCGGTCGACCAACCGGTCAGCGGCTTCGCCTTGCGGAACTGGTCTTTGCCTTAGTGGTTCATTGACTGGACACTCCGAGATTGGAAAAGGCCCCGCCAGATGGCGAGGCCTTCGGTCTATATATCGATTTTCCGGGTTTGTCAGCTCTTGTCGTCGGCTGCCGGTTTCTTTCGTTTGAACATGGAGCCGATATTGTCCCAAAGCTCCACCTTGACGCCTTGGCGGCTCATGATCACCCATTGCTGAGCAATCGAAAGCGAGTTGTTCCAAGCCCAGTAGATCACGAGACCTGCCGGGAACGATGCCAGCATGAAGGTGAAGACCACAGGCATCCAGGTGAAGATCATCTGCTGTGTCGGGTCTGGCGGAGCAGGGTTCATTTTCATCTGGACAAACATGGTGATGCCCATGATGAGCGGCCATACGCCGAGCATCAGCAGCTGTGGCGGATCCCACGGAATCAGGCCGAACAGATTGAACAAGGATGTCGGATCCGGTGCACTGAGGTCCTGGATCCAGCCAAAGAAGGGCGCGTGACGCATTTCGATGGTAACGAACAACACCTTGTAGAGTGCAAAGAATACCGGGATCTGGATCAGGATCGGCAAACAGCCGGCCAGCGGATTGATCTTTTCCTTCTTATACAGCTCCATCAGCGCTTGCTGCTGTTTTTGCCGGTCATCCGCATACTTCTCGCGGATCTCCGTCATCTGGGGCTGCACAAGCTTCATCTTACTCATGCTGACATAGGATTTGTTTGCCAGCGGGAAGAAGAACAGTTTGATGATGACGGTGACGAGCAGGATCGCGACGCCAAAGTTTCCGAAGTAATGGAAAAGGAAGTCGATGGCGTAGAACATCGGCTTAGTCAGGAAGTAGAACCAGCCCCAGTCGATCAGCAGCTCAAAACGCTCAATGCTGAGGGACGCCTCATAAGCGTCGAGGAGATTGGTCTCCTTGGCACCGGCAAAAAGGTATGAGCTGGTTTCACCGACACCGCCGGCAGGAACGACAACCGCATTGCCGAGGTAATCGGCCTGAAAGTTGCCGCTCTGCGCGGCGTAGCTGAAGCCGGGTTGGAATTCCTGGCCAGGTGTCGGGATGAGGGTCGCAGCCCAGTATTTGTCGGTGATGCCAAGCCATCCGCGATCGACTGCTGCCGGGCGAACCGGACCATCTTCTTCCAAATCGGAATAGTCGACTTCTACGAGGCCTTCTTCACCAAAGACGCCAAGCAGACCTTCGTGAAGGATCCAGATGCCGGTTGTTTCAGGGATGCCTTTACGTGCGATCAACCCGTATGGGTAAAGCGTAACCACATCGCCAGAGTTGTTTGTCACCGATTGGGTGACGTCGAACATGTAGTTCTCGTCCACCGAGAACGTGCGATTAAACACAAGGCCTTCGCCATTGTCCCAGGACAGGGTCAAAGGCGTGGATGGCGTGAGGTCCGACGAACCGTTGACGGACCAAATAGTATCCGGTCCCGGCAGGGTAATGCTGGCACCTGCATCAGCAACCCAGCCGTAGTCGCTGTAGTACGGGTTCGGGCTGCCGGTCGGAGAGAACAGAACGATGGTCGGGCTGCTCCGGTCGACTGTCTCGTGATAGTCTTTCAACCGCAAGTCATCGAGACGGCCGCCTGTCAGGTTAATAGACCCTTCCAGGCGCGGAGTATCAATGACGACGCGTTGTGTCGCAGAAAGAGCCTGTTCGCGAGAGGCAAAACCTTGAGGGCTTGTGGCGGAAGGTGCTACGGTCGTGCCCGAGCCGGCAACGGATGGGGTCGGTGCGTCGGGGTTCACCCCGCCTGGTGCCGACTGTTGAGCAGCCTCTGCTTCCTGTTGGGCCTGAAGTGCCGCCTGTTGGCGCTCCAATTGCGGACCGGCATAAAAATATTGCCAGGCCAGCAGAACAATCAGGGACAGAACGATTGCGAGAATCGTATTGCGGTTTTCAGAAATCAACTGGATTTACCCCTGTTACCTGTACGGTGATGCATCTGTTTCTGCCGGTTTCCCTTGCGTGGCTTGCCGCGCCCACGCGGTGTCGCCGGATCCAGCACCTGGTTTAGCCCAGACTTAAGGTCTGCAACCAGATTTGGGAAGGGAAGAGTCAGTGCAGATTCACGCGCGACCAGCACAAAATCGGCATTTTGTGGAATTTCGGCTGATGCCAGCTCTGCAACTGCCGCACGCAAGCGCCGCTTGATGCGGCTGCGGACAGCGGAATTGCCGGTTTTTTTTGTGACTGTATAGCCAATACGCGGCGCAGCCTCGGCGCTGCGTTGCAAGCCCTGAACAACAAAAGCGCGCCGACCTACACGGCCGCCTTTGGCAACCGCAAGGAAATCGGAGCGCTTTTTGAGTGTGTTCATGGCTGCGGATTGGCTGTTGGCATGCGCCGCCAATCCGGCGCTGCAATCAGTTGCCGCTTAGGCGCTGAGGCTCTTACGGCCCTTCGCACGACGGCGAGCAAGCACCTGACGGCCGCTTTTGGTGGCCATACGTGCGCGGAAGCCGTGGCGACGCTTGCGGACAAGACGGCTCGGTTGATACGTACGCTTCATTGTTCTTCCCCGCGCGGCTTAAGCGCGGCCCTTGTTCATTTAAATTCTTTGGAGGAAGCACTCGAAGCGCTCAGCCAGCGCAGCTCCTAAAAAGCCTTGGGTCCGAATGCATGTCCCGATCGAGCGCGCTTATAAGCGTCATGGTGTTTGGAGTCAACTTGTGTCGCCGAGATTCTCGCTTTCTCGGGCAATCACACACAGGTGACCGAAAACACTGCCAGCCTCACTTATCAGTGAAACCGACTTCTTTTTACACCGTTTAAGGTACACCTGCCTTAAAACATCGGCACAACTACCGGTCAAAAGCGGCGGAAATAGGGATAATGGAGTGATTGGCCAATGCGCGGCAATGAGGCGGAGGCAATGAACGCATCCGACGAAAACGACAAAAAAGAGAATTCGGTGCCCGGACGCTCGTTTTCAGCGATTGCGAAAAAGTGGGCTCCACTTGTTGTCTTGTTGTCCCTGATGGCACTCGCGTTTTCACAAGGCCTGCATAAACATCTTACACTTTCTACGCTTATCATGGAGCGGCAGCAGCTGATCACCTTCGTTGATGCCAATCTTGCAGTGGCCGTCCTAAGCTATATCGGTCTTTATGCCGCCACTGTCGCCCTGTCGTTCCCGGGTGCCTCGCTCTTCACGATCGCGGGCGGTTTTCTGTTCGGTTGGGTTATCGGCGGCTTGGCCACTGTTTTTGGCGCGACCTTGGGCGCAGCAGCAGTATTCCTGATCGCCCGTTCCTCGGTCGGAGATGTGCTGACGGCGCGGGCAGGTCCCTTCCTGACACGATTGTCCGAAGGGTTCCGGCAAGACGCCTTCAACTATCTCCTCTTTCTCCGCCTGACGCCGATTTTCCCCTTCTGGCTGGTGAACATTGCACCTGCTGTTTTTCAAATGCCTTTACCGTCGTATGCGCTTGCCACATTTGTCGGCATCATACCCGGCACATTCGCTTTTGCTTTCATTGGGTCCGGTCTCGACAGCGTTATTGCGGCCCAGGAAGCGGCCAATCCTGGCTGCGCGTCCGCTGGAACTTGCTCAGTCGAAATCTCGGCGCTTGTCACACCGCAGTTGATTGCAGCATTCTTTGCCCTTGGTATCGCGAGTCTGATCCCCGTCGTCTTGAAGCGTTTGCGCTCCCGATAATCAAAAAACTGCCCCTCCAATGCCAACATGACAGGAGCCGTGCATGGCGAAACTGCTGACCCCAGACATTTGCGTGATCGGCGCAGGATCGGGTGGCTTGTCTGTCGCCGCCGCTGCCGCTGCTTTCGGCGTGGACGTGGTTCTGATCGAAAAGGGCAAAATGGGCGGAGATTGCCTGAATTACGGGTGCGTTCCATCAAAAGCTCTTCTGGCGGCAGGCAAAGCCGCAAAACAGGGTCAGGGAAGCGCGGCGTTTGGTATTCACGCCGGTGCAGCTGAAATCAGCTTTTCTGAAGCAAATGATCACGTCCGAAGCGTGATTGCGGCGATCGAGCCACATGATTCCCAGGAGCGGTTTGAAGGTCTTGGCGTCACCGTGCTGCGGGAGCATGGGCAATTCACAAGCCCGGACTGTGTTTCAGCCGGCGACCATGAGATCAAGGCACGACGCTTTGTAATCGCGGCGGGTTCCTCCGCCCTTGTTCCTCCGATCCCCGGATTGGATGAAGTGCCGTATCTTATCAACGAAACCCTGTTTAATTTGAGAGAAACACCGGAGCACCTGGGCATTATTGGCGGCGGCCCGATTGGATTGGAAATGGCGCAGGCGCATCGCCGTCTTGGGGCGAAGGTGACGGTGTTTGAAGCTCAGACGGCGCTCGGAAAAGACGATCCGGAATTGGCGGGTATCGTCTTGGATGCCTTAAAAGACGAGGGGATCGAAATCCTCCAGGAAACGGCCGTCGAGAGGGTTGAAAAAACGGGTGACGGGATCGCCGTGACAGCGCGTAACGAAGCCGGGGATACTGTTACTCAAACGGTCAGTCATTTGCTGGTTGCGACCGGCCGCGCACCAAATGTGGACAGCTTGGGGCTGGAGGCGGCGGGCGTCGATTTCTCAAAAAAAGGTATCACGGTCGACAAAGGTCTTCGGACCTCAAACCGCAAAATTTATGCAATCGGCGATATCGCCGGCGGTCTTCAATTTACCCATGTTGCCGGGTATCAGGCCGGGCTGGTGATCCGATCCATTTTGTTCCGGCTGCCGGTTTCCATGGACAACGATCAGGTGCCTTGGGTCACATACACGTCACCGGAATTGGGGCATGTCGGGCTCAGCGAAGCCGCGGCACGCGACCGTTTCGGTGACAAGGTCAAGGTTTTGACGGCAGACTATTCAGGCAACGACCGGGCACAGGCCGAGGCGGTAACAACGGGGCGTCTGAAACTGATTGCAGGCCCTGGTGGCAGGCTTCTCGGCGCTGAGATCGTGGGCGCGCAGGCTGGCGAGATTATCAACCTGTTGTCTCTGGCGCTGTCGAAAAAACTGAAGATGAAAGACCTCGCAGGCTTCATTGCTCCGTACCCAACCTTAGGCGAGCTGGTGCGCCGTGCAGCAATTTCGTACTATGCTGACATGCCGAAAAGTGGTTGGTTACGTTTTGGAATCGGTATCTTGCGCAAGTTTGGATAAGATGTATTGGGCTGAATGGGCTCTTGCCGTGATCGTTGGACGGAGCTGTCATGAAGCATGAGGGCACCCCTAAGGGGACTGCAACACCCGATGCAGACGGATTGGGTCCGGCTGCGAACCCGGAACTTGATCCGGGTTTCGGGCGTCATCGTTTTGGCGGCCTGTCCAGCAAACTTCTTCTTTTGACCGTCGTGTTCGTCATGATTGCCGAGGTGCTTATTTACGTGCCCTCCATAGCGAACTTTAGGAACACATGGTTGATGGACCGGCTGACAACGGCAGGTGTTGCTGCATCTGTCCTTGCTGAAACCAACACGCTTGCGCCGCGACTGCAGGAAGAGCTTCTGAAAACAACGGGTGCTGTGGCCATCGCGCTGGATCAAGGCGCGCAGCGCCGGTTGATCGCAATGAGCAATGTGCCGACACAGGTCGATTTCGTTGTGGACATGGCGGAAGTCACGCCGTTGACCTCGATCCTCGGCAGCTTTGCGATCCTGACCTATCGCGGGGACGGCGTCATGCGGGCAGTCGCCGCGGGTCAGATGGGCCATACAGAACGTGTTGATATTGTCTTTCCGGTCGCGCTTCTTCAACAGGAAATGCTGGCGTTTTCCGGCCGGATCCTGGCGCTGTCGCTGGTGATTTCCGGGATAACCGCAGCGTTGGTCTATATCACTCTGCGCGCCATTTTCATCCGCCCTTTGCGCCGGTTGACGCGTTCCATGGAGCAGTTTGCCGAAAACCCGGAAGATGGATCCCGGATCATAAAGGTATCCGGGCGGCGCGACGAACTCGGCGATGCGGAAATTCGTCTGGCGGCGATGGAGGAAGCCCTTTCTCGCGCCTTGCATCAAAAACAGCGGCTGGCGGATCTTGGATTGGCCGTGTCCAAGATCAATCACGATTTGCGAAATTTGCTGGCGTCTGCGCAGCTTTTTTTGGAGCGGCTGGAACATGTGCCCGATCCAACGGTCAACCGGTTGGCACCGAAGATCCTGGCAACACTCGATCGGGCGGTCGGGTATACGCAGGCGGTCATGGCCTATGGCAAGGCCCAGGAACGGGCTCCGCAACGGCGGCTGATCGCGCTCCACAGGGTGGGGGAGGATGTCGCTGATGTCCTGGGGCTCGTCGACCATGATACCATTCAGTTCGAAAACCGGATTGGCGAAACACTCGAGGTTGATGCGGATCCCGAACAGATCTTCCGTGTGCTTTTGAACCTGACCCGCAATGCGGTGCAGGCGCTTGAGGCGGAACGGGATGGGACGCTGGTTCGGCGCATTAGTCTTTCAGCGGAGCGACAGGCGAACTGCGTTCATATTGAAGTGCATGACACTGGCCCGGGCATTCCCGAAAATACGCAGAGAGGCCTCTTCAAGGCGTTTCACAGCGGCGCGAAAGCAGGCGGTGTCGGCTTGGGGCTTGCCATCGTCGCAGAGCTGCTCAGGGCTCATGGTGGTGTGATCGAGCTGGACTGTGACCAGCCGGGAACGTGCTTCAAGATACAATTGCCGGATAGGACAACTTGAGCGAAGCCAATCTATTCGAAAATGGCATCAGCCGACACAAAGCACAGCCTTCAAGCAGTGCTTGTGCACAATCGAAGCCCCGGTTTCCTAGAAAACTGCGGGCAAATAGACAACTTGGTGTGACTTTCAGAAAAAGTTCAAAAAGGCGCTTGCATCCCCTGCCAGTCCGCAGTAGATAAGCGCCCTGTCCGGGGCACACAGCGCCCCGCAAACTGAACCGCCACTCGAATTGGATCACTCCATGATCCTGCGGGCGTCGTTCTTAAGCACCGGTAGCTCAGCTGGATAGAGCACCAGACTACGAATCTGGGGGTCGGGGGTTCGAATCCTCCCCGGTGCGCCATCTCACAAATCCAAAAATTGTAACGCACGGCTGCTAGGTCAGCGGTATGTTAAAAATCTGCGCATATTTCGTCCTTCCGTGATCACACTGCGCCGTTTTCTCACTCAAGAGTCGAAGAACGAATGTGTGTGATGGAATTCGTCGGCACCCGTTGAATTTGCAATACCAAACTAGCTCTCTGTCGATCGGTCGATGCCGTGGCGGCGCATGCGTTCCCATAAGGTTGTGCGTGAGATATCCAAAAGCTTGGCTGCGTCCTGCAACCGGCCATCGGTTTCATCAAGGGCGCGTAAAATGTGGGTGCGTTCTGCTTGATCCCGGACTTCAGCCAACGAAGGGAACCCGATAGAGCTGCTTGACTGAGCAGTTTCTGGACCGCCTGAAGCATGGCTCGCAGGCTGAAGGAGGCGAGTAGCGTTTTCCGGAAATAAATCGGCTGGCGTCAGCTCAGCGCCGCCCGCGAGTGCGACGGCGCGTTCTACACGGTTCCGGAGTTCACGGACATTTCCCGGCCAATCATGCTGCTCTGCCGCTAACACTGCGGCAGCTGAGGCCGGTATTGGAGCAAGTCCCATGCGCTGCGCAGCGTTTGCAGCAAAGGCAGTGATGAGCGGCGCCACTTCTTCCAGACGCTCACGCAAAGGCGGAACGCGGATCGTCACAACGTTGATGCGAAACAGGAGATCCTCCCGGAACACGCCGTCTCTGACCGCTTCCTCCAGATCACGGTTCGTTGCGCAAACAAGCCGGCCTTTGAAGGCAAGATCCTGTGATGCACCCAGCCGCCTGAACTGCCGCTCCTGCAACACGCGCAAAAGCTTCAATTGAAGTTCCGGGCCGGTGTCACCGATTTCATCGAGAAGCAGCGTCCCCTCGCCAACGCTTTCCAAGACCCCGATCCGCCGGTCATGCGCGCTGGTGAAGGCACCTTTCTCGTGCCCAAAAAGCGTCGAATCAGCCAGCTCCGGCGACAACTGCCCACAGTTTACAGCTTCAAAGGGGCGCGATTGTGCAGCGTTCTTGGCGTGCAGATACCGCGCTGCGATTTCCTTGCCGGTGCCTGTTTCTCCAATCAGCAGAACGGGCAAATCAATCCCCGCCAAGCGGTTCAGCATGGAGCGCACGCCACGCATGGAGGCAGAAAGACCAAATGTCGAGAACGGGTCATCCACTTGCGGCGCAAGCGGGCGAAGCAAAAGCTCCTGAATGCGGCAGACAAGTTCATCCAGGTTGAAGGGTTTGGCAAGGTAGTCCCTGGCGCCATCGCGAACGAGTTCCACGGCCTGATCTACAGAACCATAGGCTGTCATATAAACAATCGGGACCGCGCCGTGCTGGCTGAGAACCTCTCGCAGCAAATCGGCGCCGGACCCATCCGGCAACCGGATGTCCGACAAAACAAAGCTCGGAACCCGTTTGCCGAGAAACTCGCGGGCGGCTGCCAGTGTGGTGGCATGAACGACGGAAAACCCTTCCAGAACAAGCCGTTGTTGCAAGGAGGGGCCAAGGACCGGATCGTCTTCCACCAACAGTATCAGTTCAGACATTTTCCGCCTCGTCGGTGCGTTTTGGAATGGTGATGGTGATCACTGTGCCGCTTTGCGGACGTGTTGAAATCGCCAACCGGCCATTCACATCATCGATCAGTTGATGAACCAGCCAAAGTCCAAGGCGCCGCGTCTGTGGTTTCTCCGGAGTGGTTCCGCCGGTCAGGACATTCAAGGCTTCTCCTGGAAGACCGGGGCCGCTGTCGGAGACCTTGATGGTGAGTTGCTCTTCGATCAGCTTGGACTCAAAGGCAACGGTACTGCCAACCGGAGTGGCGTCTATGGCATTTAAGAGCAGGTTGAGCACGATCTGGCGCACGGCTTCCGCGCTGGCCGGGTAGGTTTCTGCGAGCTCCGACTGAAAACTCAAGTCCACCTGTTTGGCGCGCACTTTCGGGTTGATCAAGGTCCGCAGGTCATTGAGGTCGTCGGGCTTGAGATCTCTGTTGCCTTCAGGTGGCCGGTAGGTCGACAACATGCTGGCCGCCACATGATCAATGCTTTGCAGGCCCCGGTCGATCAGGTCAATCGTCTGTTCCCGCACAGTTTTGTCATCTCCAAACCGGCGCAAGGTCGAGGTTGCCGCGCTCATCCCGGCAAGCGGATTGCGCACCTCATGTGCGAGCCCTGCTGCAAGGCGGGCCAGCGTTGCCTCCCGCGCATGTTTGTTTTCTGTTTTTGCGATCGCGTCAGCCCGCGCCTGAAGTTCGGCCCGGGTTCTCAGCGCATTTTGCAAACGGCCGATTTCCGTGTTCGCGGATGCTGGTTCAACCTCGGTCTGCGTGTCAAAGGAATCGTCGTCGAGAGCCTTGGTGAGGTCATCAATAGGGCGCAGGCTGTGTTGCGCGATAAAAAACGTGAGGATCGCCGCTAGTACAGAAAACGCGACGTCCACGGCAAGAGCCACACGGCGTCGTTCTTCTTGCTCGGAACGTTGCCATTCGAGATCAAAGGCTGCACCAAGCAGGATCGTTGAACCATCACTTACGGGAAAAGACTGCGCAATCAGTTGTTTGTTTGTCTCATCGACATTTTGGATTGCGGCTTCGTTTGGCGGCAGACTGCGATTGGCGTTGAGCCAGTCTTCAAGAGCAAGCTCGGTTGTTCGCGGTTTAGCTCCATTTGTGGGATCATCCGGGTAAGAGGATGTCATCAAAATGGGCCCATCTGCCAGGCAACAAACGGCAACAGCTTCGTTGCGCAACGAGGGTTTGAACCGGGCAGATGCCGACAGCAGGCCCTCAATTTCCGATAACGGAGCGCCGGCGGTAACAGCTGGTGTGATCAGTCCGGCCAAAGTATCGAGAAATGCCCCGCCGACTTCGACGCGGAGCTCGGCTTCCCGGCGTTCCAGCTCCTGCAAACCAAAAATGGTCAACACAACAGCAAACAGCATAACGACCGAGGCCATAGCCACCGGCAGCCGCCATACCAACGGCCAGGATCTCAGTCTCTTTGCACCCGGTCCTGCCATGCCGGTTTTATTCTGGTGTTCCGAAGGTGCGTCAGGTGGCATATGAGGCCCAGCTAAAGAACGGGGATGGCGCTGACGCCATCCCCTTGATGTTTTTCAAGAACGTTTGCAATCCTAATGGCAAGGAACGCCTCGGGCTAGGTCCAAACCAGAACGTCCCCCCGCCAATTTGGCGAGATCTTGTCTTGCCAAAAAGTCCCGTACCAACGGGTCCGCAGAGGTCTTGGCAGGTCCGGAAGGATCACTGCGACAGCGTCGGAGACCATTTGTTCCGGCAACAAGGCTTCATCCGGTGCGGTTAGTTCCGGGTCGGCGAAGACGACAGGGGTATTGGCATCGGCGGCACGTTGCTCAATTTCCGCCCGGCTGGCCGCGTCAACGTACCCAAACACCCGGAGTTCTGTCGCAGTCCAAAGTCGCTCGACGAGCGCCAGATCAAGCGCGCGCCAGATGTCATAAGACCCATCGAACAACACAGTGACGGGACCGGCTCTTGGAACATCGACCGCATAAAGCGTTGGCCCGGGGTGCATGCTGGCAACACGCAGCAATCCGTCGGGTTGCTTGGTGGCATGAGGGGTTGCAACGCCGACACCATGGTCTGCCCATCCGTCCGTTGGCAGAACTAGAAACTCACGCATGTCGCCAACACCGGCCATTGATGCAGCCGCGTCACCTTCCTGGTAGACGAGCTCCACTGAAACGCCGAGATCGTCTGAGAGCGAGCGCAGATCAGGCAGCCAATGTCCGACTTTGTCGCGGATCAGCCGCATCGTCTCGGTGCTATTGTCTGTTGCATCCACATATCCAGTGTCGACAGCAACAACAGCGATGAGCGGGAGGTCCGTGCGGGCCGCAAACTCTGCTGCGCGGCGCGCGAGTTTTGGCGCGGCATCGCCAACAGCTGCAAAGCGGACGCGCTCAGGCGCAACCACATCTTTCAGGGATACGAAACCTAATTTTTCGGCATCGCAGAGCACAGGATCCGCCGACACCGGCACTTCTGTTGCAATGTCTGTCTCAGCCGCGGCCGCCATTCCTTGCAGGTCCAAGCGTTCAGCCTGCTTTTCAATCGGCTGCTCTGGCCTTTTCAGGACGTCACGCAAGGCGTTGTCCGCATCTCCGATCCCGGCCAGTTCAGCGCCGGAAAGATACGCCGCCCGTGCCAGCAAATGGCTTGCGACCGGAATCGTCAGGATCAGGAACAACAAGGTCATGCCGCCCATCATGGTTGAATCCAAGCTGGATTTGCTCAGCATGGTCCCGATCAGGACCAGACCTGCACCCAGCGTGCCCGCTTTCGTTGCGGCGTGCATCCGCTGGAAAGGATCGTCAAAGCGCAGCAATCCGATCGTTGCGATCAGCAAGAAGCCTACGCCAACGAATTTCACCAAAAGGGCAATAAGATCAACCATCACGATGCCTCCTGCTGCGCGGATTTAGTAGCTTTTTGTTTGCCATTGTCCCTGAAGTGGCCATCGGTGACAGCAACCTTGCGTTCCAGGAAAGCCGCAAAGGCTGCAGTTGCGACAAAGGCGATCAGGGCCAGCGCAAACGCCACGTCAAGGAATTCTGACCGGCCGGTCGTCAGCGCGGTCAAGGCGCATGCGGCCACGGCTAGACCCGTCAGCATATCGATGGCGACAAACCGGTCCGCATAACTCGGGCCCTTCATGAGACGCAAGGCGGTGAGTGCGAAAGCGCCGATGATCAACAGCACCAGAACCGTGTTGAGGGTCTCAGAAATACCCAGAATGCTCTCAATGCTCATGCGACGGCTCCTTTCTTGGCTACAGTTTCGCTGGGAGCCGGTCCCTCGACAGCCCGAACGCGGGTTTCAAACGTATCTTTGATGGAACGGATCACGTCCTCGTCGCTTTCCCGGTCCAGGACATGGACGTAGAGCGTCTTGCGGTCATCTGAGATGTGCAGCGAGGTGGTTCCCGGTGTCAGGCTCACGATGTTCGCAAGGGTGGTAATCCCCATGTCTGTCCGCAGGTCGAGCGGGACCGCAACAATGGCTGGCTTCAATTTCTGCTTGTTGGACAAGACGGCGACCGTCACGTCCACTGAGGCTTTTACCAGCTCGATGATAAAGACGCCGCACAGAAGGCCGAAGGCGCCCAAACGCTTTAAAAGGCTAATCATTGGTCGATCCTTTCAAGAGCAGCTTCACCAACTTGGGTCTCTTCACCGAAGAAGGCTGCGATGTAGACATCCGGTTGCGTGAGTGTGATGGAGGCTTTCTCCGCGAACTGAACGAACGGTTCGGCGTAAAAGCCAATTGTGAGCGTGATCGCACCCAGAACGGCGATTGGAGCGACCATCAGGACAGGGACCGGACGCGTTTGAGAACGCTCGATGCCCGGTGCTTTCCAGAATGCTTCCATCCAGATCTTTGTCATGGAGTAGAGCGTCAACAGACCGGTAAACAGGGCAACGGCTGCCAGCCACGCCATGTCGCCCTTGAACGAGGCGTCAACGACGAGGAACTTAGCCCAGAAACCCGACAGCGGCGGCAACCCTGCCAGCGACAGGGCGGGAATTAGAAAGAGCACCGCCAGCCACGGGTGGCTTTTCAGGAGGCCGCCAGATTTCTTCAGGTCGTCCGTCCCGCTTGCCTGACGAATGGCACCGGCCAGCAGGAACAAATTGGCTTTCACGATGATGTGGTGAACGATGTAGAATACCGCACCTGCGATGGCCAAAGGTGTGGCGATCGCAAGGCCCATCAGGATGTAGCCAATCTGCGAGATGATGTGGAACGACAGAATCCGACGGATGTTCCACTGGACTGCGGCTCCGAACACCCCGGTCACCATGGTGAGTGCTGCAACAACGGCGACGATTTCGCGGATCCCCGACTCCTCGACTGTGAACAGCAGCGTGAACACGCGGAATGCCGCGTAGACGCCGACCTTGGTGAGTAGACCTGCAAAGATCGCAGAAATTGTGAAGGGTGCTGTGTGGTAGCTGGCCGGAAGCCAGAAGAACAGCGGAAACACGCCTGCCTTGATGCCAAAGGCACACAGGAACAGGATCGCTGCTCCAACCAGGCCAGGTGTCGGCTCAAGCGTTGGCAGGACCCGCGCAAGGTCGGCGAATGCCAACGTGCCGGCAGCCCCATAGAGCAAGCCGATGGCCATCAGGAACAAGACCGTGCCGAGGAGGTTCAGCAGCGCGTATTTAATCGCGCCGTCGATCTGCGCTTTCGTGCGGCCAATCACCAGCAGGCCGAGTGACGTAATGAGCATCACCTCGAACCAGACATAGAGATTGAACAGATCTCCGGTCAGGAACGCCCCGTTCACCCCGGCGACCATGCCGAAGAAGAGCGGGTAGAAACCTGCACGCATGTGGATCTGGCGCATATCCCGTAGGCTGAAGATGCCTACACAGAACGCAAGAACACCCGTGATCATGACCAGAGCCGCTGCGAAGCGGTCAGCCACAAAGGAGATGCCAAATGGCACGGCCCACGAGCCGAATTCAACGGCAAGGATGTCGTAGCGAAGCACGGCCATTGTGAGCAGGACCGAGCAGACCACGATCACGCCAAGGCCGGCAATCGCGACAACGCGCTGGGCCTGAATGTTGCGCCAGAGGATTGCTGTGATCGCTGCAAGTGTCAGCGGAACCAGCACCGGAAAGGCGAGAACAAGCAGATTGTATGATGTTTCTGTCATTTAACTCAGCCTTGTTTTGGTGCTGATTTTGCTGCGAACGGCGATCCGAGTTCTTCTGCGTCATGCATCTGGCTCGTATCCATGGTGCCCAGCGACTTGTAGCCTTTCACGGCGAGCGCGACGGCATAGGCGGTGAGAGCAAAGCCAATCACAATCGCCGTCAGTACCAGGGCTTGCGGCAGTGGATTGGCGGCATAACTGCCCAACACTTCCGCATCTTGCCGGATGATCGGCGGCGTGACCGAGCCAAGCCGGCCGGACAGGAAGATCAGCAGGTTGGCCGAGGCGGCGAGCAGGGCGACGCCCAAAATGATCCGCACGATGTTCTGTGCAAGAATCATGTAGATCCCAGCTCCTGCAACGATGACGATGGTAGCCGCATAAACGTAGATCATGCCGACGCTCCTTGAGTTGAGATGTTGGATTTCGTGACATCGTCAGCTGCAGTGGTGGCGTCATCGCCGCCACTGTTTTGCTGTTGAACTCGAATGAGGAAGGCGAGAACGCCGCCGATCACTGTCAGGTAGACGCCAATGTCGAAAAGATAGGTGGTGCCAAGCTTCAATGAGGTCACGCCGAGGTTTAGATTGATCCATTGGTGCGTCAGGAACGACTCGTTGATGATGGCGCCCGGGACACCGGACAGGATGGCCAGCGTCAGACCGATACCCATCCAGGCGATTGGATGCAGGAGCAGTCTCCGGCGTGCGAAGTCGACGCCCAAGGCCAGTGCGAGCACTGCAAACCCTGCTGAGGCAATCAAACCACCAATGAACCCGCCGCCCGGCTCGTTGTGACCGCGGAACAGCACCCAGACCGACACAATGAGCATCAGGAAGAAGAACATCCGTGCAGTCGTTTCGAAGATCAAAGACGGCACAGCGCGGTTTGTCGCAACGCCAGCCTTTGGGGTCTTCGATGGTGGATTGCCGCCGGTCAGGACCGCCCAGGCTGCGATGGCTGCGAATGCAACAACGGCAATCTCTCCGAGCGTGTCCAGCGCGCGGAAGTCGACCAGGATCACGTTGACCACGTTGCGGCCGAACGCTTCAGACAGGCTTGTGACGGCGTAGTATTCGGTGACTGCCGGATTGAACGGCTTGGCCGCAATCGACAGGAGCACGACAAACAGTGCACCGGCAAAGACAGTCGACAACAGCGCGTCCCCGATCCGCAGGTCGAACTTGGAATAGCTGCGCAGGCCATCGGCAATCGCCGGCATCTTGACTAGGACCGCAGAGACGATGACGACCAGAAGTGTCTCGACAAGGAACTGTGTCAGAGCCAGGTCAGGTGCGCCGTTTTTCAGGAAGACCAATGCAATGCCATAGCCAGACAGACCCACACCGACGAGCGAGACGACCATCGAGCGGGAGACCGCCGCAACGATGCCCCCTAGTGCGATGAGCGTACAAACGATCAGGAGATACGGCCGGATTTCGTCGGCAGCGAGTGGCGGCAATGTGAGGCCGGCAGCTCCGGCAAAGGTTTCACCGGCGAGCACTGCATAGACCAGAGCACCCGTTACCACGGCAATGGTCACGGCGACATAGGTCCGCATCTGACCGTTCTGGATCGTGCGTGTTGTGCTCTGCGCAAGGCTAAGGAGACCGCCGAATATCGCGTCATAGCCCTTCTCGAAGGAAAAGCGGTCGATGAACGACAGGCGCAGCATGGCCTCATGGATCGGTGTCCATTTCCAGACCAGAAGGCCACCAATCAGAACAACCAGAGCGGACAGGCCAAGCATCGGTGTGATGCCATGCCACAGCTCGAAGGACACATAGAACGGAGCACCCTGCAGGGCGACAGCAGCCGGCCCGACAATGAAGTACTGCGGGATGTCCGCGAACAGGCCGAAGAATACGCCGAGGGCTGCCAGAACAACCGGTCCGGTTGTCATCCCGATCGTTTCGCCATGTTTCGGCTTTTCAGTAAAGGCCGTGGCTTTGCCGAAGAACGGACGAAGCGCAAAGATACCCGCAATTGCGACCAACACCGAGTTCACCAGCACTGCAACAAACGTCACGATGGCCGCAAAGGAAGAGTCGAGTTTGGCCTCGAGGACATATTCCTTGGCGATGAACCCAACGAATGGGGGCAGGCCGGCCATCGACAAACTGGCGAGAATCGCCGCGATTGCGGTCAGCGGCAGAAGGCCGAAGAGTGCACCGAGATCGCGGACCCGCGTCGCTCCGGTCGCGTGAATGACAATGCCTGCGCAGAAGAACAGCGCGGCTTTGTAGAGCGAGTGGGCGAGAATAAACCCGGCGATGCCGATGGAGCTTCCTGGACCCTGAAGGCCGATAAGCGTCACCAGAAGACCAAGGGAGGCCACTGTCGAATACGCAAGAATGGCTTTCAAACCATCAGCCCGAAGCGCCATCAGTGCGGCAACCAGCATCGTGGTCAGGCCAACGGCAACCATGATTACGATCACGGTCGGCGAGGCGCTCAAGATGGGGTCGAACCGGGCCAGCAAGAAGATGCCCAGCTTCACCATTGTCGCAGAATGGAGATAAGCGGATGCCGGTGTCGGCGCCTGCATTGCATTCGGCAGCCAGAAATGAAACGGGAACTGCGCGGACTTGGTGAAGGCACCGATCAGGACCAGGGCGGCAATAACGCCGAACCATGTGCTGTCAGTCACAACTCCCGGGTTGCTCGTGATTTCAAGCAAAGAGAAGGTGCCGGCTTCCATACCCATGATGAGCAGACCGCCGAACAGCGCCAAGCCGCCACCGGCGGTGATCACCAGTGACTGCAGTGCTGCCTTGCGTGCTTCAATCGAGGTGGAATTGAAGCCGATGAGAAGGAAGGACAAGAGGCTCGTCATTTCCCAGAAGACGAACATCACGATCACGTTGTCGGACAGAACAGTGCCGAGCATCGCAGACATGAACAGGAGGATGTAGCTTAGGAAGCGTCCCCGGTCGTCCGCAGGTTTTTCGGCGAAATAGGATCCTGCGTAGAGAACCACCAGGGACCCGATGCCTGTGATCATCAAGGCGAACAACAGCGAAAAGCCGTCCAAGCGCACATCGAAGTTGATGCCCAGCGACGGAACCCATTGCACAGTCTGTAGGATCGTCGGGACGCCCTCGCCATACGCCATGACAGGCACATAGGTCATGAACGCCGCAAACAGGCCTGCAGGCAACAATGCTGCGACAGGGCCGGCAGATTTGCCGAGCCGCGGCAGGACCAGGAAGCTGAGCGCAGCACCTAGAAAAGCGATCACCAGCAAGCTTGGAATGGCCTCTCCGGGCATCCAGCTGGCGATAGCAGAGCTATCAAGCGTGTTTGAAAACATGTTGGCACCTCAATTGATCGTCTCTCCGACGTTTGCAATTGCAGTGCCATTCGGCCTTATTATTTAAAGTCAATAAGTTACTAGTGGTGTTCTGTTGGCAGTGTTCAGGCTTCCGAACACCTTTTCCAAGTTCATGTTCGGAAACCTGAACATGCATTTCCAACGGTACTATGCACCGGTGGAATTACCCTGTTCGCCACTCTCAACGTGTCCGCTTGCTCAAAGAGGGGCCGCTAAACAAAGGTTGCCCAGGTTCTGCAGTCCTCTCTGATGAGGGCGCAAAAGCGATCACGTGTAGCGCCGTTTCCAGGGCTTCAGGGTCGCCCGCACCGTTGGGACGCATGGCTCTTTGGGCACGCTGGCTCAGGCTTTCAGTCAAATTGAGAAGATTGCTGGCTATGTCTTGTGTCGTATTCCGGTTCATTACGCCCTCCGCGTCTGTGCGGGGCATGAACTGGAACAGAGTTGGATGCAGGCATCTGGCCTGTGGTTACGAATACCATATCGTCCTTCTCCGCCGGAGCACCCCGCCCGGGTTTGAGTTACAGAAAGATGGCAGGTCTCCTGACTTGCGGGTCTTAGCTTCCTTGAGCCTTCCCGGGATCTCCCAGTGGCCAGTTCAAGGTTGCTCACCGCTCACAGTTGCGGGGGCAGTCACGGATTTGGCATTGGATTCATCGCCGCACCGTATTCCCTATTCATCCCAAGGTGAACATGTCACCGCCGGGAACCATCATCATTAGTCTCACCTGCCATGTGGAGCGTGTCAACTCGTCCCAACAGGCGACAGGCGTATGCATTGAAGGCGACGGGATATCGTCGCCTTCATTTTTCTATGTCGCTCAGCTTGCGTTCTGTTTGCCGAGTGCCTCGAGCAGTGTGCCGAGATTGTGCTGGAACATGGCCTCGTAGCTGGTCGCAGGTCCGCCGCGTTCCGACAGGGCGTCAGAGAACAGACGTCCACCGATTTCGATGCCGGTTTCATCGGAGATCTGCTGGACAAGTGCCGGGCTGGTGATGTTTTCAACGAAGAGGGCGGCAGCGCCTTGCTCTTTCAGCTGCGTGATCAACACGGCAAGATTCCGCGCGGACGGCTCGGCTTCGGTGTCGATGCCGACCGGTGCGAGGAAGGTTAGTCCGTAAGCGTCGGCGAGATAGCCGAAGGCGTCATGCGCCGTGACGACTGTGCGGCGGTCTTCCGGAAGTGCGGCAAGCTTCTTGCGGGTTTCCTTGTCGAGGGCTTCCAGCCTTGCAATGTAGGCGTCCGCGTTTGCGGTGAAGTCATCGGCATGCTCGGGCAGGGCCTTGCCCATGGCATCGGCGATGTTGCGCACGTAGATGGCGCCATTTGTCAGAGAATTCCAGGCGTGCGGATCGGTTTCTCCGTCGACCTTCACCGGGGTGACGCCTTCCGTTGCCACAAAGACGGCTGCCTCCGTGCCGGATTCCTTTATCAAAGTGTCCGACCAGGTTTCAAAGCCGAGGCCGTTGACGAAGATCACATCGGCCTTCGCAACCGCTTTCGCATCGGCGACCGACGGCTGAAAGACGTGGGCATCAGCATCGGGACCGACGATGGTGGTCACGCTGGCATAATCGCCCACCACCTGCTCGACCATGTCGCCAAGGATCGAGAAGCTGGCGACGACCTTTACATCTTCATGTGCGGCAGCCGGCAAGGTGACAAACGCGAGCGATGTAGCCGCAATACTGGCCGCCAGGGATTTCAAAAGGCTCATTGAGTTCTCTCTTCAATGTAGGTTTGTTCGAGCGAATGTGTTGGTTTGGGGGACGGCTTGCGCAGGCGGGCGCCGAAGCCGAGCGGTCCGAACAGGGCCGAAATCAGGAAGAAGCCGCCAGCCACCAGGACGATGGCAGGCCCCGACGGGGTCTCGGGAAACAGGTAGGACAGGGTGAGGCCGATCCAGCAGCTGGCAAGGGCAAAGACAAAGCCCAGCACCAGCTGGCCGGTAATCGTGCTTGCCCAATAGCGGGCAGCTGTCGCCGGCAGGATCATCAAGCCGACAGCCATCAACGTTCCGAGCGTCTTGAAGGCGGCAAGCAGGTTCAGCACCAGAAGCAGCATGAACCCCTGGTCGACCAGCCAGGGCCGCCGGGTCTGGGCCTCGAAGAAGATCGGATCGCAGGTGCTGACAATGAGGGGGCGCAGCAGGATAGCAAAGGCGATCAGGGTCACGGTCGCAACACCGCCGACGAGCATCATCGACGCGTCGTCAATCCCGAGGATGGAGCCGAACAGAAAGCTCTTCAGCGGTACGGCGGATCCGGCCGCCGACAGAATGAAGATCCCGGCAGCCAGGGCGATAAGATAAAGGGAAGCCAGACTGGCATCGCTGCGCAGAATTGTCTTGCGCGCAAGAAGAGCAGTCAGGATCGCAACGCCGACACCTGCGACGAGCCCTCCGACCAGCAGGGACACCACAGACAAACCGGCGGTGACAAACCCGATGACGATGCCGGGCGTGATCGCATGCGCCATGGCTTCTCCGGCAAGCGACAACCGCCGCAGGACCAAAAACGCTCCGATCGGGGCAACAGAGGCCGAAAGTACGGTGGTCGCGACAAAGGCCCGCCGCATGAAGGCGAAGTCCCACATCTCCGCAATAAGCTCAAACATAGGCAGCCTCCCGCTGTTGGGAGTTGCCCCGGAACATCCAAGAGGCCTGGCTTTCGGACATGTACCCCTGGGCAACGAGGCGGCCCGGCGTCAAAACCTCGTCGACCGTCCCCTGAGCTGCCATGCCACCCCCCAGAAGAACTGCATGGCTGCAGTGATCGAGAACGGAGGACAGGTCATGCACAACAAGCACGACCGCCCTGCCTTCGGCGCGCCAGCGATCGATGATTGAAAGGAGGTGCGCTTCGGTGCTTTGGTCAACCGCAGCAAAAGGTTCATCGAGCAGGACCAAGGGGGCGTCCTGCAGGATCACGCGCGCAAACAGGGCCCGCTGCAGCTGCCCGCCGGACAGCGTGTGCAGCGATCGGTCTGCCAGATCCAGAATGCCGGCCTCCTCAAGCGCTGCGGCCACCCGGTTCCGCCCCGTGCGGCCAAGGCCTGACCAAAGGCCAAACCCGCGCCAGGCGCCCATGGCTGCCAGATCCCGGACCCGGATCGGGAACCTGCGGTCAAATTCGGTCAATTGTGCCAGATAGCCGACTTCCTGCGGACGCCCGGCCGGCCAAGTGACACGGCCGGCAAGGGGATCCATTAACCCAAGCAGCATCTTGACGAAGGTGCTCTTGCCCGAGCCGTTCGCGCCAAGCACCGCCAGGGTGGTTCCGGCCTGAATGTCCAAAGACAAATGCTTGAACAACGTCAGCTCGGGATATCCCAGAGCAAGATTCCGGATTTCAACAACTGCGGTCATCAAAGCACCGCCAGAATTGCGAGCCAAAGTATGGCAGACAAACCGGCAGCCCCGCCGATGAGGGCTGGCAGGCTCATTTCTGTCAGGCACGGAAATCGGCTTGCCGGAAGCTCTTTCGAAGCAGAGCGCCGGGTCATCGGGACAACTCGCGATGTTTGTAAATGACGGGGATCAGGCCGACTGTGCTGACCCGGTTATCGCCGTGGGCAGGAAAATTGGTTCGAATCGCAATCGGGCGCATCGCCACCTCCGATGAGACGGGGGCATGGCGGGACCATATTGTCGAACGGCAGTTTTGGCCGCGTGGCACATTGGCTTCTCCCTCCGGGACACCCCGCCCGGGTTGTTGTGGTTGCGATGGCAGGTCTCCTGACTCGCGGGTCGAAGCTTTCCCGTACCTTCCCGGGCCATGCGATCATGGGCCCAGTGGCGTCGTTCGGGGTCGCTCTCCGCTCACAGTTGCGGGGGCAGTCACGGATTAGGCGCCCTTGCGGCTCTTCCTCACAGTGTTCCCTTTTCATCCCGCAGCGATTTCGTTCCGCGGGAACCATCAGCGCTCAGACTATTTGTGCAGACGCGAATGATCAATACGGAATTTATCTTATTCAGCGGGACCTTACAGGTCACTGAATAGGGCGTGCAAAAACCAAGGCAGAACGTGTTAGACATGCGAGTTGGTGCCGTCAGGCGTCGCCCTGCAACAAAGCCTCGGCCTCAATTTCCACCTTGTGATCGCCGATCAATCCGGCAACGACCACGAGTGTGTTTGCCGGCTTGATGTCCGAGAAAACGCGGCCATGGGCGCGGGAGATGTCGAACACATCGGCCTCATCCGTGATGAAGATCCGTGTCCGCACGACATCGTTGGCAGTCGCGCCAAGCGCTGAAAACGCGGCGAGAATCTTGTCGAGAATGAAGGTGGTCTGTGCCGCGGCGTCCTCTGGCGCAACGGCCCGGGACGCTCCGGCCACCGCGGTTGTGCCCGAGACAAGAATTCGGTTGCCGATCCGATGGGCCCGGCAGTATCCGGCAATCTCCTCCCAATCCGACCCTGTCAAAACATGAGTTGCATCCGGCCGGTGCGGTGCCGGGGCAGCGTCATGAGCCCGAGGCATTTCAGACAGGTGATGACTGAGATCACCGGAGGCCGTTAGAAATGGTGGGCGGCGGTATTCATCGCCGCAGTCCCCCGGGACCGGTGATGTTTGTGAAAAAGCCTTGTCCAACCGCGAGGTGTCTTCCTCGTCGAGGGCGAACGAGAAAAGCTTTGCATTGTCTGCCATGTGCTCGCTTTCACCGAGCCGGGCACCGACAATCACACCAGCAACGGCCGGTTGCTCCAGAACCCAGCGCGTCGCCACGTTTGCAAGTGAGACGTGGTGTTTTTGCGCTATTGAACTGGCTGCTTTCAATATCGCCTGAAATCCGTCCCAGCCACCGGCAGCGTAGATGAAGCGCTTGTACTTCATTTTCGACCAGTCGGTGATGTCAGCGGGTTCAGGTTTGCCGAGCCAGCGATCCGACAGGAAGCCGCCACACAACGTGCCGTAACCAAGCAACCGGACGTCTCTTTCCGCGCACAGATCGGACAAGGGGCCAAGCGCCCGGCGGTCGATCATGGAAAACGATACCTGATTGCTGACGAGCGGTATGCCGTCTGAAAGGGCGAGGCGCAGGTGCGCGGCATCAAAATTGGTGACGCCGAGAGCCTTGATCAGGCCCTCGTCCTTCAGTTTCGCCATCTCATGAAGGGCGTCCAGCCAAGCCGGATGTTCAAAACTCCACCAATGAAACTGCAGAAGATCAACGCAGTCCGTGCCCAGCCGGTCGAGCCGTTCCTGAACGCCCGCGCGCACGACGTCGGCCGTCATCGGGCCCGGTTCCGGACACCATTTGGTGAAGACCTGGGGGCGGTTCTGTCCATCATGGCGCGCGAGCAAACGTCCAGAGATGATCTCAGCGCTGCCATAGTGATCGGCCATGTCGAAGGTGGAAAACCCGGCCTTCAGATAGGCTTCCAGGTGATCCGCACCTTTTTCCGGGTCGAGTTCCGAACCGTTTTTTTCGATATCGGCGACCTGCCAGAGGCCTGTCAAAACACGGCTGATTTCCAGGCCGTCAGCTAGTATCTGGCGCGGCGGATGGAGGGTCATGAGTGGATCCTTCAGGTTTCCGGCAGGAGCAGCTTGAAACTGCGTTCAATGTCCAGGGCAAGAGCCTTTTGCGCGGCTGCCCGGTCTTTGGCATGCAATGCTGCGATGATCTCTTCGTGATGGATGTGTTCCGGGATTTCCGAGGCGGCCTTTTCCTGAACGACGAGGTTCAAAAAAGCTCCGTACTGGAGCCATAGCGCCTCAACGAGCGGCAGGATGACCCGGGATCGGGACTGGCGGTAAAGGGTAAAGTGAAATTCGTAGTTTTGGGTGAGGTCCGGTAACTCGCCTTCAGGCCGCGGTCGGGCAATGATTGCAGCAAGAGCATCGATCGCAGCGTCATCCATGTGGTCGATGGCTTCATCGAGCAGGATTGCCTCAAGTGCCAAACGGGCGGACTTCAGCTCACGCATGCGGTCGGCATCGAATGGCGGCACTTCTAGCGTCCGGCTGGGCGTATCCACCAACGCCCCCTCAGCCACGAGGCGGCGCACGGCTTCCCGCACTGGCGTCATTGAGGTGCCGAGCTGATCAGCCAGTGTGCGCAGGCTTACACTTTCGCCCGGCGCAAAAACGCCACGCGTGAAAGCGTCACGCAACTCTTCATAGACGCTTTCCCTCAGTTTCGACTGATCGATCCTGGCAATCTTTGGCTCGCTCATCCCTGTGCCTTTGGCCGCGTTGGCTTCTTGTCTTGACAATCCGGTTTTGAGACATGGTATAAAATATCACAGATCACAAGCAAGGCGCCAAAACAAAAAAGTGGGGAGCGCGGTGGCGGAAGATTTTGACGGGTCAGACCGTGTGGCAGCGGCAGAGGCTGGCGACGGCTTCTGGCTTTATGACTTGAAAGTCGAGACGGTTCTGGACGGTCGAACACCGGTGTGTCGGCATGTCGAAGGCGAGAGTTTCACCGTCGAGGGTGAAGCGCTGGTCTTCCACGCGGGGCAGCGGGTGTCAATGTACGCGCTTGCTGCCGTTTTGCCTCTCCTTCCTGCCAAACAACGACCGACAAGTTCAAACGATTGGATGAGCACGGACGCGGAAGTTGCCTGTCCAGATCCGCATTGCGGCGGGCGGTTCCGGATTACACGGACGAAAAAGCGCTGGTTCAGTCACTCTGAGACAACCGGATTGCCGGATCAGCGTAGCACACCTTACTGGCAGAAGGACGAGGCGGAATGACAGCTGAAACCTCAGACCTCCGGCCAGGGTATGCCATCTCCCGCGTCATCAAAGGTGGATGGCAACTTGCTGGCGATCATGGGCCGGTTGATTCATCCGCAGCCATTGCTGATATGGAAGCTTTTCTTGACGCTGGGATCACATCCTTCGACTGCGCAGACATTTACACCGGCGTAGAAGAGATGATCGGCAGCTTCATCTCTGACGTCCGCGAGCGGCGTGGGGCAGAGGTCGCTGACCGGGTGCAGGTGCATACCAAACTGGTGCCGGATCTGGCGAGGCTTTCCGAACTTACAGCAGACGAGGTGGAAGCCATTGTCGACCGCTCGCTCCAGCGCCTGCAAATCGACCGTTTGCATCTGGTGCAGTTCTACTGGTGGGATACTTCGATTGGCGCGCCTGTCACGGCGATGGAGACGCTGAAGCGTTGTCAGGAAAAGGGCAAGATCGCCCATCTTGGCGTCACCAACTGGGATGTGAAGGAAACCGCGCCTTATCTGGATGCCGGGATCGATCTGGTCTCTACACAGGTGCAGTATTCTGTTCTGGACCGCCGCGCTGCCAAGATCCTGGCGCCATGGGGAGCAGCTCATGATGTCCAGCTTTTGTGCTACGGCACGCTGGCCGGCGGGTTCTTGACTGAAAATTGGCTTGGAAAACCGGACCCTGGCTTTCAATTCGAAAACCGCTCCCTGATCAAATACCGCCTCATAATTGATGAATTCGGAACCTGGGACCGGTTTCAAACCCTGCTTCTATTGCTGAATGACATTGGGCGCCGGCACAGTGTGTCCTTGAGCTCAGTTGCGACCCGCTGGGTTTTGCAGCAGCCCCAGGTTGTCGCTGCCATTGTTGGTGCCCGGTATGCCCGCCACTTGCCGAAAACCCTGGAAGTTTTCCAATTTGAGCTTGATGCAGAGGATCTCTCGCGCATTGCCGCACTGCTACAAACGGCGCCGGGCCCACAAGGTGACGTGTTTGGGCTGGAACGAGACCGGAACGGGCGTCATGGCCGGATCATGAAATACAATCTCAACACCCGTCCGGACGATGCCGTGTTGGGGGCGGTCAATGGGTGAGCCGATCCTAAGACTGCTGGATGTCTCACGCGCCTTCGGCGATTTCCTCGCCGTGGATGGGGTGTCGCTGGATATCCGGAGCGGCTCGATCACCGGCCTTATTGGTCCGAATGGGGCCGGTAAGTCGACACTTTTCAACGTCGTCGCCGGGGATCTGATGCCAAGTGCCGGCCGGGTGGTGTTTGATGGTAAGGACATTTCGAGCCTTGCACCGGAACGCCGTTTCGCCGCCGGTCTTGGCCGGACCTTTCAGATCCCGCGCCCATTCAAGCGCATGAGCGTTCTGGAAAATGTCATGCTTGCGCCGCTGGATCAGAGCGGGGAGGGGCTGCTGGCTCCGGTTTTTGGCCGTGCTAGGATCCGCCAGGAGGAATCCACCATTCGAAAGCGCGCCCTCGAGGTGCTAGACTTCGTGACACTCCGTCCGCTTGCGGACCAGCCAGCCGGCAAGATATCGGGCGGTCAGATGAAGCTGCTGGAATTGGCCCGTGTCCTGATGGGCGATCCAAAACTGATCCTCTTGGACGAACCGGCTGCAGGTGTGAACCCTGCACTTACGGAAGTTCTGATCGGCAAGATCGAAGAGCTCAACCGGTCCGGAAAAACCTTCCTCATTATTGAACACGACATGGATTTCGTGATGCGCCACTGTGATCCGGTCATCGCCCTTGCCGAGGGTCGGGTGGTCTTTGAAGGCTCAGCGGAAGAAGCTCAGTCCAATCCTGTTCTTTTGGAAGCATATCTTGGAGCGCCGGTCGATGCCTGATGCGGTGCTTTCCGTTGATAACGTGACTGCCGGCTATGTTCCGGACTTGCCGATTTTGCGGGATGTGTCCGTGACCGCCGAACGGGAAAAACTAACGGTCATTATCGGCCCCAACGGGGCCGGTAAGTCGACCTTGATCAAGGCAGTTATCGGCCTTTTGCCGGTTTCCAGGGGAAGTATCACGGCCAACGGTCAAGACATCACGGGCCTTTCCCCAGATCGTATGACGAGCGCGGGCATCGCCTATGTTCCGCAAACGGACAATGTGTTCAGGACGCTGACAATCCGCCAGAACCTTGATCTGGCTTTGCAACGGCACGCGCACGCTTCGGAAAGGCTCTCAGACCTCTATGAGCGTTTCCCGGTTCTTGCAGACAAGCAACGGGACAAGGCGGGATCTTTGTCCGGTGGGCAACGTCAATTTCTAGCCGTCGCTATGGCTTTAGCAGCAGATCCAGTTTTGATCCTGATGGACGAACCATCGGCCGGCCTCTCGCCAAAAGCTGCCGAAGAGGTGCTCGATCATGCCAAGCAACTCACCGGCTTCGGTGTGACCATTTTACTGGTTGAGCAGAACGTCAAACAAGCTCTCAAGCGGGCCGATCATTGTTATGTGCTCGCCGAAGGCCGAAACCAGATCGACGGGCTCGCAACGGATCTCCTACAGGATCCGGCTCTCGGCCGGATCTATCTGGGCGGTGAAAGGCGGGTACCGGCATGATTCAGCATCTCGTCGACGGTATCTTGGTCGGATCGTTCCTGTCGCTCGGCGCGATTGGTTTGACAATGGCCATGCATATCCTGCGCTTTGCGAACTTCTCCCATGCGGAGCTTTTGTCGATCGGCGCTTACTGCGCATTGGTTTTTGACAAGGTGTTTGAAAGCCTCTTGCCGGTATTGGCCGCCAAAATCGGGCCGCTGTCCATGACAGGCGCGCTTGCTATTTCGATCGTCTTGTCGATGGCAATCACCGGACTGTCCGCAGTCTTGATCGACCGGTTCATTTTTCAGCGGGTGCGGCAAAAGGGTGAAGAGCTGTCCATGGTGTTTGCATCCTTTGGCATGGCGCTCATTATCCGCAACATCATCGGTCTGGTGTTTGGCCTGTCGGCGGAGCTCTATTCCGGGGACATAGCCTTCGCGATGATCCTATCGCGCGATCCGTTGCTTCTCGTCAAACCGGATCAGGTCTTCGTGCTGATCGCGGCATTGATCCTGATGTTTGCGCTGCACCTTGTCTTGTCGCGGACAACATTCGGCTTTTCCCTGCGGGCGGTTGCTGAAAATCCAAGCCTTGCTCAGGTGCATGGGGTCAATCTGAAACGCATGATCGCGGCTGTCTGGATTATTGGCGGCGGCCTCGGTGCGGTTGCCGGGATCTTCTATGGCCTGAGCTACCAGATCACGCCTGTCATGGGCCGGGACCTCGTACTGCCGATCTTTGCTGCGACCATCGTCGGTGGGATCGGCAGCGTATATGGCGCGGTGCTTGGAGGGTTCATTGTCGGCATAGCATCAAACCTTGCTCTCGTTATTTTGCCATCTGGTTACAGCCCGTCGGTGCCCTTCCTGATGATCTTGGCGGTCCTTTTGGTGCGTCCGAACGGTTTGTTCGGGGAGGCGCGGGCATGATCGGCGTCATTTCCTATCTGGTGTTTTTTTCAACCGTCGCCGCGATCCTCGCGATTGCTGTTTTGGGATTGAACCTTCAGTGGGGCAACACGGGCCTGTTCAACGGCGGTGTTGTTGCGTCCTTCGGGGCAGGGGCCTACGGAACACTGATCCTCGGTGGAACGCCTCAAGATGGGCATCTGGGCGGTTTCGACCTCTTTTATCCGCTCGCGCTCCTAGGTGGCATGATCTTCGCCGGTGTGTTGGCTTGGGTGGTCGGCAAACTAACCTTGCGCCTCCGGCATGATTACTTGGCGATTGCGACGTTCGGGGTGGCCGTTGCCTTTGAAAATGTCATGCGCAACGCAACTGCCGTTACAGGTGGTGCTCAGGGGATCAGAGGGTTCGAACGGCCCCTTCAAAGCCTTATCGGCAGTGGGTTCACCTACAATTTGGTGTTCCTCATCGCCGTTCTGATTTGTCTCGTCCTCGTCTATGTTTTTCTGGAACGCCTTACGGTCTCCCCCTTCGGACGGTTGCTCCGTGCAATCCGGGAGGATGAAACCGCAGCCCGGTCTCTCGGCAAGTCACCCGACAAGGTGAGGCTTGCAGCCTTCGTCACCGGATCCGTGATTATCGGACTGGCCGGTTCGCTCTATGGAACATTTTATGCCTTTGTCAGCCCGCAAGATGTTTTGCCCATTCTGACGTTTCAGATCTGGGCGATGCTGATTGTTGGCGGAGCCGGTAACAACAAGGGGGCAATGGCAGGAGCGTTTTTGATTTGGGGTTCCTGGACGTTCTCAGGCTGGGCCCTGTCCCGCTTTGCACCCGTTGAGGTTCAACTTTACACCGGCTCGATCCAGTTCGTTCTGATCGGCATGGTGATCGTCGGCATGCTGCTTTGGAGACCACAAGGTCTGTTCCCCGAGCGGCTGGTCGTTTCGCAACCCGGAGGAGGAAGCCGGGGAAAGACACAAGCAGAGGGACTAACATGAAAAAAGCACTAGTTTTTGCCGCAGTCGCCGCGGGCATGACGACGCTGAGTACCGGCGTTCAGGCTCAGGACTGCACCACAAAAATCGGCGCCGCACTGCCGACATCCGTCGACTGGGGACGGCCAATTGCCGAAGTGGCGCAATTTGCTGTGGATCAGGTCAATGAAGCCGGCGGCGCCGGCGGCTGTTCCATCGAGATGGTGTTGCGGGACACCCAAGTGGACCCAAAGGTTGGCGTCGACGCAGCGAAAGCGCTCGTTGATCTGGAAGGCGTCAAGGTTCTGCTCGGTGCCGTCTCCTCTGGTGTTTCCATGCCGATCCTGACCTCGGTCACGGTGCCGAGCGGTGTCATGCAGATGTCCTGCTGCTCCTCATCAACGGCCTTTACCAAGCTGTCTGAGGAAGGCAAGACCAACGGGCTCTGGTTCCGGACCTTTGCAACAACTGGCGTGCAATCCGCCATGGGAGCGAAGGTGGCTGCAGATAAGGGCTGGAAGTCTGTGGCCATCCTCTACAAGAACGATGACTGGGGTCAGGACATGTCCCGTCTGATCGCAGCAGACTTCGCAGCCGCAGGCGTTGAAGTAACCGCGAATGTTGCAATCAATGACGCACAGCCATCTTACCGTGCTGAAGTCACTGAAGCTCTGACGAGCCAGCCGGATGCGCTTTACCTCGCTTTGTATCCAACAGAAGGCAAGTCGGCTGTTCGCGAGTGGATTTCGCTTGGTGGAACACAGAATATGATCCTTGCGAACTCCCTTAAATCCGATGAGTTCCGCGACAGCGTCGGCCTGCAATACCTCGGAAACGCGTTTGGCACCGATACCGCTTCACCGCGGGTCGAGAGCGCGGATGCTTTCAAGGCAGCTTATGAAGCGAAATTTGGATCACAGCCGAACGGCCCAGGTCTGGCAAACAGCTATGACGCAGCAATGATTGCCTTGCTTGCGATGGAAGCGGCCGGCAAGGATGCCTCAGGTGCTGACATCGCTGCCGCGGTAACCAAGGTGACAGATCCGAATGGGACAGCGATCACTGCCGACATTGCCGGGTTCAAGGCCGCAAAAACCACGCTCGCGGAGGGGGGCACGGTGATGTACCAGGGCGCGACTGGGAATGTCCGCTTTGATGCTAACGGGGACGTGTCCGCACCGGCAGTCGTCTGGAAATTCACCGACAGCGGAACGGAAGAAGTTGAATATCTGTCCCTGACCGAAGTGGATGCGTTCATTGCATCCTTGAAGAAGTAAAGTCTTCTAAATGCAAAGTTCGAAGCCAGGCTGTACGGTGCAGCCTGGCTTCTCTTGGTTCCAGTTTGATCAGTCTGGAAGCACGGCGTCTATAGCCGCCTTGGTTGCACGCACGACGGTGTCGATCTCCGCCTGATTTATGCAGAGTGGTGGCGCAAACCCGAGAATGTCGCCTTGCGGCATGGCTCGGGAAATGACGCCATGTTTCAAGAGTTCACCGGCGAGGGTCGGGCCGATCTTGCGCGCTGGGTCGAAGAAAGTTCGCGCAGACCTGTCTTCGACAAGCTCGACCGCCATGAGCAGGCCTTCGCCGCGGATATCGCCGACATTCGGATGGTCACCGAGCGCGTCTTGAAGGGCAGCCTTCATGTAAGTGCCCATGGCTGTCGCATTCTTCACGAGGCCAAGGCTGTCCACCAGTTCCAGATTGGCGATACCTGCGGCCGCTCCAATTGGATGCGCTGAATAGGTCCAGCCGTGGCCGATCGGTCCGTTTTCGTCCGTACCTTGCTCCAGGATTTTCCAGACCTTGTCGGACACAATGGATCCGGACAAGGGCGCGTAAGCAGACGTTAGGCCTTTGGCGATCGTGATGATGTCAGCTTCAATATTGTAGTGTTCGGAACCGAACATCGATCCAAGCCGGCCGAACCCGGTAACCACTTCATCGGCAATCAATAGAATATCGTGTTTCTTCAAGATCGGCTGGATTGCCTCCCAATAGCCCTGCGGCGGCGGCACAAGTCCACCGGTCCCAAGTGCGGGCTCGCCGATGAAAGCCGCAATTGTTTCAGGGCCTTCCCGCTCGATCATGGCTTCCAGTTCTGCTGCACAATGGGCCACGAAGTCTGCTTCGCTCATAGCTGTGTCGGGGCGGCGGAAATAATAAGGAGCCTCCGTGTGAAGGACTTGCGCCAGTGGCAGATCAAACTTCTTGTGAAAGAGCTCCAGACCGGTCAGCGACCCTGTCATCAGGCCAGAGCCATGATACCCGCGCCATCGTGAGATGATCTTCTTCTTTTCCGGACGACCGAGGATATTGTTGTAGTACCAGACCAGCTTGATGTTGGTCTCGTTGGCATCGGATCCACCCAGACCGAAATAGACCTTCGACATGTTGGCGGGTGCACGGTCGAGGATCATCTTGGACAACGTGATCGAGGCTTCCGTGCCGTGACCGACATAGGAATGGTAGTAGGCCAGCTTCTTGGCTTGCTCCGCAATTGCATCAGAGATTTCAGATCGTCCGTATCCAACGTTTACGCAGTAAAGTCCCGCAAACGCATCAAGCAGTTTGGTGCCGTTGCGATCCTCGATATAGACCCCTGAACCGGTTTCTACGATCCGGCTGGGCGCTTCACCGCGCGCGTGTTGGGCGAGGTGCGTTGAGGGGTGAAAGAGGTTTTCACGATCCCATTGATCAAGCGTGTCGTTGCGCAGCATCTTAGTCCTCATTTCTTTGAAGTTTTACGCCCAGTCACGGCAGACGTATTTGATGTCCATGAACTCGGCCATGCCCATGCGCGCACCTTCACGGCCAAGGCCGGATTGCTTCATCCCGCCGAAAGGGATAGGAGCACCGGTCACCTTGGTGCGGTTGATTGCGACCATCCCGAATTGGAGTTGCCGGCTCGCCCGATAGATCCGGCGGGGATCGCTGGTGTGAACATAGGCGATCAGCCCGTAGTCGGTCGCATTCGCGCGGGCGATGACGTCGTCTTCATCATCGAACGGTGAGATTGCGGCGACCGGACCGAAAGTCTCTTCCCGCATGATGAGCGCGTTGGCTGGAACGTCCTTTAACACGGTTGGTTGGAAGAACAGGTCTCCGGCAGGATGGCGTCCACCGCCACATAAAACTTCGGCACCGTTATTCAGTGCATCGGCAATATGTGCTTCTTGTTTGTTGACGGCACCCAAGTTCATCAAAGGGCCGATATCCGGATCCTTTATGCCTGGTCCGACGGAAAGCTGTTCCGTCCGCTCGGTGAAACCCTGGCAGAAGGCGTCGTAGATGGTTCGTTCCACGAAGAACCGATTGGCGCCGAGACAGTCTTGTCCGGATGTTGCGAATTTCGCTTTGATCGCTTCATCAATTGCACGCTCAAGGTCGCAGTCGGCGAAGACGAGAAAAGGTGCATGTCCCCCAAGTTCCAGAACGAGTTTTTTGACCGTGTCTGCGCTTTGCCGATAGAGCAGCCGGCCGATTTCCGTTGACCCTGTGAAAGAAACGACCCGAACGCGGGTGTCGTCCATCCAGGCAGATACAATCGTCTCCGGTTTCCCTGTGATCACGTTGAAGACCCCGGCCGGAAAGCCTGCCCGCTCCGCAAGCTCGGCCAAGGCGAGTGCGGAGTAAGGTGTTTCACACGACGGGTGAACGAGGACCGGGCACCCTGCGGCCAAAGCTGCCGCAGCCTTTCGCGTGATCATTGCGTGCGGGAAGTTCCAGGGCGTGATCAGCGCGGCAACACCAGCCGGTTCCATCCAGAGTTCCACTTCTGCATCCGGCAGATGAGACGTGATCCCTTCAATGTTTGGGCGTTTTGCTTCTTCTGCATAAAACTCGACAAAGGATGCACCATAGTCGATCTCACCACGTGCTTCCGACAGAGGCTTCCCCTGCTCCAGTGTCATGAGCTGAGCCAGATCTTCCTTGTTCTCGATGATCAGCTCGAACCAGCGGCGCAGAATGCGCGCGCGATCTTGCGGCAAGAGCGCAGCCCAGCCCGGAAACGCTCTCGTTGCTGCGTCGACCGCAGCGGCGCTATCTCCAGCGGTCAGCCGGGCAACATCCCCGATAACTGCTCCAGTTGCCGGATCGGATACCTCAAAAGCAGCGTTGTCCGCGCCTGCTACCCAGTGCCCATCGACATATGCGAAGGAGCGCAAGAGGCGCATGTCGGCCAAATTCGCTGAAACTGGTTCGTGCTGCAGAGCTAGGGTCATTGTTCTGGTCTCCGATTGCATAAGCAAACGTTAGGCGGAGACCGGCAGATGAAAGTTCTGTATTTGGATGGCGCGCAGGACGATTTATCTGTTTGATGCCGGATTGCTTACAGGATCGTCTTGCAAGAGGCTGTGCAAGGGGAGCTGAGCCCGGCTTTTTACCGGCTTTGTGACCACATAGGTGTAATAGCGCGCCAGCCCGGTTTTTCCGGCAAGGAGTGTGTCGATGAGCCGTTGGTAGCTGTCGATGTCTCTGGTGATGATATTGAGGATATAATCCAGGCCGCCGCCGATCGCCCAGCAAGCGACAATCTCATCATGTTGATCCACCATGCGTTCGAACTGTTGGAAGCTCTCAGACCGGTGGTCTTCCAGCTCAACGGTGACGAACACCTCGATATGCGGTGCCACTTGTTTGAGTGAGATCTCGGCGCGGTATCCTGAGATAATCCCGTGCTTTTCAAGGCGCTTCAGTCTCTCCCAAAGTGGGGTTGGCGAAAGATTGACGCGCTTTGCAAGCTCGGCTTTGGAAAGCCGCCCCTCCTTGGAAAGGGCGGCGAGGATTTTCAGATCGCGATCGTCAAGTTTCAAGGTCATAGTGTGACCATGAGCATGCAGTCAGTGCTTGTCAATTGTCATGAAAAAGATAAGCTTTAAACCATGACAATATGGAATGCTCTACCAAAGAAGCTTGATCGTCCGGCCTACCGGTCCCTGGCGGACTGGATCAGTGCGGCAATCAAGCGCGGAGACCTGGCAGGCGGCGAAAAACTGCCGCCGCACAGGGACCTTTCCTACAAGCTTGCAATCAGTGTTCAAACTGTGAGCCGGGCTTACGATCTTCTGATCCGCCGCGGGCTTGTCAAAGGTGAGGTCGGCCGGGGGACTTATGTAAACGCGCGGCCGGTGGAAACGTCGCCGCCGTATCTTCCGCATCTCATAGGGGATCAGCTTGTCGATTTCTCAAACTTGAAGCCAGTCACTGGTCAGTTGCACATGGATTGTATGCGCCGGGCTCTCAGTGGTCTTTCGAGCGATATTAGCGAAAGCGCACTGCTCTCCTTCCGGCCAGCAACCACCTTGCGGCCTTATCTGCCGGCAGCCGTCTCCTGGTTGGAGCAGTGCGGACTGACTTGTTCTTCAGATCAGATCATCATGACGAATGGCAGCAGTTCGGCTATGGCGATTGCCCTGATGACGGCTGTTGATGGCAGCGAGGTGATCGCGACCGACGCGGTCTGTCACTACCCGCTATTTAGAATGTCGCAGTACATGAACTTCAACTTGACCGGTTTGCCGGTAGACGAAGAGGGAATTTTACCCGCTGCCCTTGATGAGATGTGCCGTCAAAGATCGGTCAAGATATTGTTCTTATTGCCGAATGGTCTGGGGCCGTTGGCCTTGATCATGGGCTTGCAGCGGCGCGAACAGCTGGTCGCACTTGCGCGGAAGTACGATCTTTTGATCATTGAAAACGACGCTTGGGGGCCTCTTCAACCGCGCCGTTTGCCGCCGATTGTAGCATTGGCTCCAGAGCGTACTTTTTATTTTACCAGCTTCACGAAGTGCCTTCTGCCTGGCTTGCGGCACGGTTATCTGATCGCGCCAGAGGCGTTTGCTTCTGCGGCCTCAAATCGTCACCTGGTGATGGACTGGATTGCAACTCCTTTTATGGCCGAATTGGCCGCACGGTGGATTGAAGATGGAACGGCAGAAGAGTTGCTGTCCTGGCAGAAAACGGCCCTTAAGCGGCGCAACGCGTTGGCGCATGAGCTTCTGGCAGGTATGCCATTCAACAGCAGCCCAAACGGATTGCATATTTGGCTGCCACTGCCGGGCGGATGGGGCGAAGACAGCTTCATTGAAGCCGCACGTCAAAAAGGTATTGTCGTTGCCCCGGGTTCAGCTTTCGCCTTGCCGGGGGCAGCCGCGGCCCCCGGCGTGCGGATCTGTCTCGGCAATATGGCGGAAGACCAGTTCATTTTCGGAATGCAGCAGCTCGCTGTGCTGTGTCACAGCAAACCGGAAGGGAATGTCTTCGCGCTTTAGAGAAGTAAAGTGATCAAGCTAAAATTGTCATGATTTAATGTTTCGATTGACCTGATATTTTTCGCGCTTCACTCTCGTCTTTTGAGAAACACGGGAGCGGATAGTGAAAAGCAGTTGGCACGCAGATCCTCTCGCCAATTGGATCAGACAATGAGCGTGAACCATCGCATCAATCAGTTTGATTTCTTGGCGGCCGCAGATCGGATCAAGCCGCACGTCCGGCGTACACCCGTGGTGCCTTCCGATAGCCTGTCTGAAAAAGCCGGTGTGCCGGTTTACCTGAAGCTGGAGCAACTTCAGACGACGGGAAGCTTCAAACTGCGGGGCGCGACCAACGCAATCTCAAAATTGACTGCGGACCAGCGCCAAAAGGGTGTCGTTTGTGTGTCTACCGGAAATCACGGCCGGGCGCTGGCCTATGCCGCCAAGAAGGCAGGCATTTCTTGCACGATTTGCATGTCGCGCCTGGTTCCGCAAAACAAGGTCGATGCGATTGCGAAACTTGGAGCCGATATCCGAATAACCGGCGCATCTCAGGATGAAGCGCAACTGGAGGCGGACCGCCTGGTTCTTGAGGAGGGCCTTGTACTTCTGCCGCCGTTTGATCATCCAGACATAATCAGCGGGCAAGGAACACTCGGACTGGAAGTTCTGGAGGAGATCCCGGAGGTTCAGACCGTACTTGTCCCCTTGTCGGGCGGCGGTTTGATCGCGGGTATTGCCGCTGCACTGAAGGCTGCAAGGCCTTCGGTGAAAGTTGTTGGACTGTCCATGGAGCGGGGCGCGGCGATGGCGGCCTCATTGACAGCTGGCCGCCCGGTTCAGGTCATCGAAGAGCCCAGCCTCGCAGATTCGCTCGGCGGCGGCATTGGCCTCGACAATCAGTTCACGTTTGAAACCACCCGGGAGCTCGTCGACGACATTGTTCTGCTCACCGAGGCCGAAATTGCAGCCGGAATTCGTCATGCCTATTGGCAGGAACGTCAAGTCGTTGAGGGCAGCGGTGCGGTTGGGATTACTGGGCTTTTAGCGGGAAAAATAAATCCAATAGGGCCCGTCGCTGTTCTGCTGACAGGCTGTAACATCGATATGAACCTGCACCATCGCGTTATCGCCGGAGAGGACGTTGATCTCGCGAACAGCGAGGAAGGTTGACCCATGCCGCAAATCACGATTCTGACCGAAACAGAGCTGCGCAAGGCGGTTCCACTTAACATCGAAGCCGTTGAACAGATCGAGCGGGCTTTCGCGGCCCTGGCAAGTGGAAAGGTCGTGATGCCGCCAATCCTCTCCATGGAAATTGCCGACTTCAATGGCGAAGTCGATGCCAAAACTGCCTATGTTCCCGGTCTCGATAGCTTTGCGCTGAAAGTATCTCCCGGCTTTTTCGACAACCCAAAGATTGGTCTGCCGAGCAATTCTGGTTTGATGATCTTGTTTTCGGCACGGACGGGGTTGGTCGAAGCCGTCATGCTTGACAATGGCTATCTCACGGAAGTCCGGACGGCCGCAGCCGGTGCCGTTGCCGCGAAACACTTGGCACCTATGCAGGCATCAAGCGCTTGTATTGTAGGGGCTGGACTGCAGGCCAAACTGCAGCTGCAGGCGCTGTGCCTAGTGCGCCCGATAAAACACGCATCAATCTGGGCGCGGGATATGTCCAAGGCTCAAGTTGCCGCAAACGAGTTGGCGTCCCGTTTGGAAATCGAGGTCTCGCCTGTCTCAGACCTTGCCGCGACTGTAGAAGCTGCAGATGTGGTCGTCACCACGACCCCGAGCACCGAACCGCTCATAAGGGCCGAATGGTTGCGTGCCGGACATCACATTACAGCCATGGGATCGGACCAGCACACAAAAAATGAATTGGAGGCGGCCTGTCTGACGCGGGCTGACTTTTATGTTCCGGATCGGCAATCTCAAACCGAGTTGATGGGAGAACTGCGGGCAGCTTTGGCTGCAGGCGCTGTCAGTGCGGGGGCAAACTTCAGCGAACTCGGAGACATCGTCGCGGGGCAGGCGAGGGGGCGTGCGTCCGATGCTGACATCACGATCTGTGACCTCACCGGAACGGGGGTGCAGGACACAGCAATTGCAACATACGCCCGCGCGCAGGCTCTGTCGCTGCAAGCGGGAACGACAATCGACACATGATGAGCCGGGGATCGTTTGATGATTGAACTCACGCTTCGTTTTTCGAGAGACGAATACCAGCGCCGTGTCGACAAGACCCGCAAGGCAATGGAAGCGGCCGGGTTGGAACTGCTTATCGTTTCCGACCCGTCCAACATGAATTGGCTGACCGGATACGACGGCTGGTCCTTTTATGTCCATCAGGCGGTGCTGCTGTCCCTGGACGGTGAACCGGTCTGGTTCGGCCGGGGACAGGACGCCAATGGGGCGCTGCGCACCTGTTTCATGGATCCTGCCAACATCATCGGATATCCGGATCACTATGTGCAGTCCACGGAGCGGCATCCGATGGACTACCTTTCTGCGAAGATTGAGGAGCGTGGCTGGGCGAACCTGAATATCGGCGTGGAAATGGACAATTACTATTTTTCCGCAGCCGCGTTTGCCTCGCTGCAAAGGCATCTGCCGAACGCCCGCTTTCAAGATGCCAATACGCTGGTCAATTGGCAGCGGGCGGTCAAGTCCGCGCCGGAACTCGACTACATGCGTATAGCGGGGAAAAAGGTCGAAAAGATCCATGCCCGCATTCTGGAGAAGGCGGAGCCGGGCCTTCGCAAATGCGATCTTGTGGCCGACATCTATGATGCGGGCTTGCGTTACGATGCCCTCCTGGATGCCGGTGGAGACTATCCGGCCATTGTCCCGCTTGTGCCCTCGGGAAGTGACGCTGCGGCCCCGCATCTGACATGGGATGACCAGCCAATGAAGGCCGGTGAGGGAACCTTCTTTGAGGTGGCGGGCGTTCATAATCGTTACCATTGTCCGCTTTCGCGCACGCTTTACCTCGGAAAGCCGCCGCAAAAGTTTCTTGATGCGGAAAAGGCCGTGCTTGAGGGCCTTGAAGCGGGGCTTGAAGTCGCAAAGGCCGGAAACCTTTGCGAAGATGTAGCGCATGCCTTTTTCAAGGTTCTGAAGAAGTACGGCTTCACAAAGGATAATCGAACCGGTTACTCCATCGGCGTGTCCTATCCACCAGATTGGGGCGAGCGGACAATGTCCTTGCGCAGCGGGGACACATCCGTTCTGGAAGAAAACATGACCTTCCACTTCATGACCGGCCTATGGATGGAGGACTGGGGGTTCGAGATCACCGAAAGCATCGTCATTGGCACGAACGAACCGGAGTGCCTCGCCAATGTGCCTCGACGCTTGTTTGTGAAGGACTGATAGATGACCGGAAACCCGATCAGCCCGACCGTTCCGTTCGATCAAGATGGCATTAATCACGGCTTTTTGCGTCTTCCCTACAGCCGGGACGACTCGGCTTGGGGATCTGTGATGATCCCGATTACGGTTGTGCGCAGCAGTGACGGGCCAACTGCGCTGTTGACTGGCGGCAACCATGGCGATGAGTACGAAGGACCGATTGCGCTTCAGGAACTGGCCGCAACCCTAAAACCGGAGGACATTCGGGGGAGGGTCATCATAGTTCCGGCTCTCAACCATCCAGCCTTTCTTGCCGGGACACGTACGTCGCCAGTCGACCAAGGAAATCTCAACCGGTCCTTTCCAGGAAAGCCGGATGGGACCGTCACCCAGAAGATTGCCCATTACGTCGATACGGTCTTGATCCCGATGGCGGATATTGTTCTGGATTACCATTCCGGAGGTAAGACACTGGATTTTGTGCCGTTCGCAGCCGCGCACGTTCTGGAGAACAAAGATCAGCAGGCCGCGTGTGTCGCCGCTATGCAAGCGTTCAACGCGCCGTACTCCGCGACCATGCTGGAAATCGACAGTGTCGGCATGCTCGACACGGCAGTCGAGCAAAAAGGCAAGGTGTTTGTCACGACCGAGCTTGGCGGCGGCGGCACAGCAACGGCGCGATCGATCGGCATCGCCAAGAAGGGCGCGCGCAACCTTTTAAAGCATACCGGTATCCTGTCAGGCGAGCAGGAATTGAGCCCGACTGTGACGCTCGACATGCCGGATGAGGAGTGTTTCGTTTTCTGCGAGCAAGGAGGCATGATCGAGCCCGTATGCGATTTGGGAAACACAGTCGCTGAGGGAGACATCGTTGCTCGGGTCTGGCCGATAGATCGCACCGGCGCGAACCCAGTCGAATACCAGGCCAAACGATCTGGCATCTTGATGGCCCGTCATTTTCCCGGGCTGGTGAAGATGGGAGACTGCCTGGCAGTTGTCGCGAAGGTGGTCTAGCGCCGATTGTGGGGACGCACTTCCACTGAACGGCCCCACGCTCTCTACTCCGCCGCTTGCGCCATCTCTGGAAACAAGCCGGCCAAGCCCTCTGATGATGCTTCGCAGATCCCGCGTTCCGTGATCAGTCCGGTAACAAGCCGGTTGGGCGTTACATCAAATGCCGGGTTTCCGCCGGACGTGCCATCCGGTGTAACCTGCACAACGCCGATCGCTCCTTCGTCCGACTTACCCTGGATATGGGTTGTCTCGCGCTCAGAACGTTCTTCGATCGGGATTTCGGACACGCCGTCGCTCACGCTCCAGTCGATCGTTGGAGAGGGGAGAGCCACATAGAACGGCACATTGTTGTCGCGGGCAGCCAGTGCCTTGAGGTAAGTCCCGATCTTGTTGCACACATCCCCACGCCGGGTTGTCCGGTCTGTGCCAACGATGACCATGTCGACCAGCCCATGCTGCATTAAATGACCGCCAGCATTGTCGGTGACGTAGGTATGCGGAACGCCATGGCTCCCCAGCTCCCACGATGTGAGGGCCCCTTGGTTCCGCGGCCGTGTCTCGTCGACCCAGATATGCAACGGAATACCTGCGTCATGAGCCTGATACATCGGGCTTGTCGCGGTTCCCCAGTCGACTGTCGCAATCCAACCGGCGTTGCAGTGTGTGAGTAGTCGAACCGGCTCGCCATCTGGTTTTTGTGCTGCAATGTCCCGGATTAGTTTCAACCCGTTTTCACCGATACGGCGATTGATCTCGACGTCTTCGTCGGAGATGTCATGGGCAAGCTGAAGGGCGGTTGCCGCACGTGCTTCCACTGGAAGCAGTTTAAGCGCGGTTCGGCATCTATTCAGCGCCCAACGCAGATTGATAGCAGTGGGTCGCGTCTTTTCCAGGAATGTCCAAGCGGCGTCCAGATTGGCGTCAGAGGGATCATTGGCCATGGCCAATGCGACGCCATAAGCAGCGGTTGCGCCGATGAGCGGCGCTCCCCGGACGCGCATTTCAACAATCGCGTCCGCAAACTCCTGCATGGTGCGCACGGGCTGGGTTTTGAACTTATGCGGCAACCAGCGTTGGTCGATGATCTGAAGGCAGTTCAACTCCGCATCCCACCACAACGAGCGGTACTGTGTTCCATTGACCTTCATCCGAGTTCCCTCTTATCCAATTTTTGCCCCTATGTGGCCTTTAAACACAGTATGGGCTCGCAGCTGCAAGTTCCGCAAATCGCTATTGCCACCGCCTTTAGCCCGGCAGCGATCACGCCGCAAGAAGATGCGATTGTGTATTGATGCCGCGCTGCAGCATTTCTGCGTTGCATAAAAAATGACCTTGCGCATAATGCGGGCATGAGGGGCGGGCTATCCATACTTGTCATCGATGACAACAAGATCCGGGCATCCATCATTGAAGAGGGATTGCGCGACGCAGGGCATGAGAAAGTCATTCTTGTGCATCAAATGGAGGGGCTTGTCCGCCAGATCGCGGAGATTAACCCGGACGTCATTGTTATTGACCTGGAAAACCCCAACCGCGACCGGCTGGAACACATGTTCCAGGTGTCGCGGGCTGTGCAGCGTCCGATTGCAATGTTTGTCGATAAGGCAGACAGCCAATCGATAGAGGCAGCAGTTGATGCCGGTGTTTCCGCCTACATTGTTGATGGATTGAAGCGGGAACGCGTCAAGCCGATCCTGGATATGGCCATCAGCCGTTTCCGCGCATTTTCAAAACTTACCCAGGATCTGGAAGACGCCCGCAACGAGTTGGCGGACCGGAAGACCATAGACCGCGCCAAGGGCATTCTCATGAAGTCGAAAAATCTCACGGAACAGGAGGCCTTTGACCTCCTGCGCAAGACGGCGATGAACCAAAGCCGGAAGATTATTGAAGTCGCGCAAAGTCTGGTCATTGCCAGCGGGCTGCTGGGAGACTGATGGATGCACAAAAAAACGAAACGCCAGGGAGGGGCGGCTATCGGGGAGAGCAGGAGAATATGGGCACCAAACTGACACCGGTGATTGCCGGGTTCATACCGCTGCTCGACAGCGCTGTGTTGGTGGCGGCAAAGGAAAAGGGCTTTGCCGAACGAGAAGGCATTGCACTCCAGCTTATCCGGGAAACCTCCTGGGCAAACATCCGCGACCGGCTGGCTGTCGGCCACTTCGATGTGGCGCACATGCTGGCTCCCATGCCGATTGCGGCGAGTCTCAACCTGACCAGTCTGGCAGTCCCCATGCTGGCACCGATGGTGCTGGGGCTCGGAGGGAACGCAATTACGGTGGCAATCCCTGTTTGGCGGCAAATGGCCGGTTTTGGCGCCGATCCGGATGGTGATCCGACCTCCACCGGGTCCGCTCTCGCCAAAGTGCTCTCAAAGCGCCGTGAAAACGGTGACAGTTTGCTACGGTTTGGTGTTGTTCATCCCTTTTCTGGTCATGCGTATGAGCTTCGCTATTGGCTCGCTGCCGCGGGGCTCGATCCGGACACGGATGTCGAGATCTCCGTACTACCGCCGCAGCTGATGGCCGATGCGCTCGCTACAGGCCAACTGGATGGCTATTGTGTTGGCGAACCCTGGAACACGGCAGCAGTTCAGGCTGGGACAGGCCGAATTGCAACCTACAAACAGGCCATTTGGCCTGACAGCCCGGAAAAGGTTCTCGGTGTCACCCGGAAGTGGGCGAACGCCCATCCAGGTACCTTGTCCGCACTGATGAGGGCTATATCGGACGCCGCCGATTGGTGCGCCCGGCCTGAAAATTTGAACGAACTTGCAAAGTTACTGGCAGGGCCTAACTTTCTCGCCTGTTCCCCCGGGCTCTGCTTGCCCGCGCTCGGCGGAGACATGAGACTTGGTCAAAACACACGCAAGAGCATACCGGATTTTCTAACTTTCTCCGGCGGAGCCCGTGCCGCGCCCTCGCCCGCGCAAGGTGTCTGGTTCTACAGTCAGATGGTTCGTTGGGGGCAGGCCGTGTCTGATCCGAAAGCGGATAGGGAAGCAGCGGCAATCTTTTCTCCAGCTCTCTATGAAGAGGCTCTAGGTATTGGCCCGGATGAGGGCGCACAAACCATCCGTCTGTTTGATATGGGGACGGTATGAAGGGTGGAACATCTATCGGCAGCTTGTGATGCAGAACGCGCCTTTGGCTTGCCCAATGATTTCTGTTGCGATGCACAAAAAAGCATCAAATGCCTCCGAAATTGGCCAGAAATTGATGCGGTGGCAATAGGCGCATGTTCGGGTTCAGGTGCATGCGGCATTGGAAAATATAAGGAAATTACAAAACGCAGCGTTTGGCACGCTTCCTGCTAACAGTAAAAACAAGGCCGACGTTGGCCTCACGATATCGCGCCCATTGGCGGGCGTTCAGGCAAAGCCGCCGTTCTGACTTGCAGGTTCCTCCTCCCAAAGGCCCGCAGGATCAGTCGGCGGCTTTTTCTTTGACCTTCCAATGCTGCGCTGCAGCACAAAAAGAACTGCGAGGGACAGGACGTGAAACTCAGAGATACACTCAAATTCACCCGGCGGACCGCACTTGGCACTTTGCTGGCCGTAACAGCTCTGGCCCCGGCGACCGGGGCTATGGCTGATATGCTCGATGTTGAAAAAGATGAGCTGACCTTTGGCTTTATTAAGCTGACCGATATGGCCCCGCTCGCCGTTGCCTATGAGCTTGGCTACTTTGAAGACGAGGGCCTCTTCGTTACGCTTGAGCCCCAGGCCAACTGGAAGGTTCTTCTTGACCGGGTCATCACCGGCGAACTGGACGGAGCCCACATGCTGGCTGGTCAGCCGCTGGCTGCCACCATCGGCTTCGGCACCAAGGCCCATATTGTCACCCCGTTCTCCATGGATCTCAACGGCAACGGCATCACCGTTTCCAACGAAATCTGGGAAATGATGAAGCCGAACATCCCGAAAATGGATGATGGCCGTCCGCAGCACCCAATCAGCGCGGCAGCCCTAAAGCCGGTCGTCGAAAAGTTCATCGACGAAGGCAAGCCATTCAACATGGGTATGGTTTTCCCGGTTTCCACGCACAACTATGAGCTGCGCTACTGGCTCGCCTCTGGTGATATCCACCCAGGCTTTTATTCCGAGACGGACATCTCCGGTCAGATCATGGGGGAAGCGCTTTTGTCCGTGACCCCACCGCCGCAAATGCCGGCGACACTCGAAGCCGGTACGATTTACGGCTATTGCGTCGGCGAACCCTGGAACCAGCAAGCAGTGTTCAAGGGCATCGGCGTTCCGGTGATCACCGACTACGAGATCTGGAAAAACAATCCAGAGAAGGTTTTCGGAATGACCAAGGAATTCACCGAGGAAAATCCGAACACCACTCTCGCCATCACCAAGGCGCTCATCCGTGCTGCCAAGTGGCTGGATGAAAACGACAACGCCAACCGCATGGAAGCGGTCGAGATCCTGGCCCGTTCCGAATATGTCGGCGCGGATGCAGAAGTCATCGCCAACTCCATGACCGGGACTTTCGAATACGAAAAGGGTGACAAGCGTGAAGTGCCGGACTTCAACGTGTTTTACCGCTACTTCGCGACCTACCCATACTATTCGGATGCTGTCTGGTACCTGACACAGATGCGCCGCTGGGGGCAGATCACCGAGCACAAGCCGGACAGCTGGTATGACGAAGTCGCCAAGTCCGTCTACCTGCCGGACACCTATCTGAAAGCAGCCCGCATGCTGGTCGAGGAAGGTCACGTGGCCGAGGAAGACTTCCCGTGGGACAGCGATGGTTACCGTACTCCGACACCGGCAGCCGACATCATTGACGGCATTCCTTACGACGGTAAACAGCCCAATGCCTACATCGACAGCCTGCCGATCGGCCTGAAAGGCAAGCAGGTTGTTGACGGCAACGAAGTGGTCGGCGGTTAATCCCCGACTGTGAGAGCGGCGGTCAGCAGCCCGGCCGCTCCACCTCCCCAACACCAGAATTCAGACGTTAAGGGACGCCACCGATGGCCAACGCCGACACAGCCAGCTCCCCGGACCTTGCCCGGGCCGCCCGCAAGGAAAAACTTTTCACCTCGATCAACAAGGCCGGTGGCTGGCTGGATGCGCTGGGCTTTTCCTGGCTGGTGCCGCTCCTGAAAATCGCCGCTGGTGACAGCCCGAAAGAACAGATGGGCGAGTTGAAGCGAGTGCTCGTGATCCCGCTGATCGGTATACTGGCGTTTCTTACCATGTGGGCAGTGCTAGCACCGCAGGTTCAGACATCTCTTGGCGCTGTTCCAGGGCCGGCGCAGGTTTGGACCCAAACGGTCAACCTTTGGGAAGACCATGTGCGCGAACGTGGAAAGGCGGACGCCTTCTACGAGCGGCAGGACGCCCGAAACGCAAAGCTTGCCGCAGAAGGCAAGACCGATCGCATCAAGCACCGGACTTATACGGGCAAACCGACCTACATCGACCAGATCGGTACATCCCTGTTGACCGTTGGTCTCGGATTTCTGATCGCAACAATCATCGCCGTTCCGCTCGGTATTGCTTCAGGCCTGTCGCGCACCTTCAACGGTGCAATCAATCCGCTAATCCAGATCTTCAAGCCGGTCTCCCCGCTCGCCTGGCTGCCGATCGTCACGATGATCGTGTCTGCGACCTACGCCAATCCGTATGACTGGTTGTCGAAATCCCTTTTGATCTCGGCCGTCACAGTCACGCTCTGCTCCATGTGGCCGACCTTGATCAACACGGCCCTCGGCGTTGCCTCTGTCGACAAGGACCTGATGAATGTCGGCCGGGTTTTGCAGCTGCCGACCTGGAAAACGATCACCAAGCTGGTTCTGCCCTCCTCCTTGCCGTTGATCTTCACCGGTCTGCGTCTGTCGCTGGGTGTGGGCTGGATGGTTCTGATCGCCGCTGAAATGCTCGCGCAGAACCCGGGTCTTGGCAAATTCGTCTGGGACGAGTTCCAGAACGGCTCCTCCCAGTCGCTTGCAAAGATCATGGTTGCTGTTCTGACCATTGGCCTCATCGGGTTCATGCTCGACCGGCTGATGTTTGCCCTTCAGCGCGCCTTCACATTCAGCGCGAACCGCTAAGGAGACCCTGATGCCCTTTTTGGAAATCTCCGGCGTCTCCAAGTCTTACGGTGAAGGCGCGAGCCGCACCGATGTTCTGGACGACATCAATCTCAAGGTCGAGGATGGCGAGTTCATTGCCATCGTCGGGTTCTCGGGAACCGGCAAGACGACCCTCATTTCCATGCTCGCGGGCCTGATCGAACCGGACACTGGCGGGATCGTCTTCAAGGGCAAGGAAATTGACGGCCCGAGCCCGAACCGGGGTGTTGTCTTCCAGTCCTATTCTCTGATGCCGTGGCTTTCGGTCACGGGAAATGTCGCTCTTGCGGTCGACAGCGTTTTCAGGAAAAAGAGCGCAAAAGAGCGCAAGGAAATCTGCGACAAATACATCGAGATGGTCGGTCTGGCTCATGCCAAGGATCGCAAGCCGGCGGAACTTTCCGGCGGCATGCGCCAGCGCGTGGCGGTGGCCCGGGCACTTGCCATGCAGCCCGAACTCCTGCTGCTCGATGAACCGCTCTCCGCGCTGGACGCCCTGACCCGCGCCAAGCTGCAGGACGAATTCGCCGCGATCTGCGAGCAGGAAAAGAAGACCATCGTTCTCATCACCAATGACGTGGATGAGGCGATCCTGCTGGCCGACCGGATCATTCCATTGAAACCCGGAACGTCTGCAACGCTCGGACCGGAATTCCAGGTGCCGTTCAAACGTCCGCGGGACCGCGGCGAACTCAATCACAACGATGAGTTCATCAAGCTGCGGGCAGACATTACCGAGTATCTGATGGAGGTTGGGGCCGAACGCGGCGCGGATCTGGAGCGCGATATTGTTCTGCCGAACATCGTGCCGATCACCCAGCGGCTGAAGACGGACGACAAACTGCCCGCAATCTACGAGAAGGCTTCTGAAACGCTAAAAGACGAGCGTTTCCTCGAGTTCTCTCAGCTCCAGAAGGTCTATCCAACGCCGAAAGGTCCGCTGACTGTTGTTGATGGCTTTAACCTGAAAATGAACAAGAGCGAGTTCATTACGCTGATCGGCCATTCCGGTTGCGGCAAGTCGACGGTTCTGTCCATGGTCGCGGGTCTCAATCCGATCACCGAGGGTGCCATCATCCTGGACGGCACGCATGTCACGCAGGCAGGTCCCGACCGGGCGGTCGTTTTTCAGGCACCAAGCCTGATGCCCTGGCTGACGGCCTATGAAAATGTCGCGCTTGGCGTCGACAAGGTTTATCCGGACGCGTCCAAACAGGAAAAGCGGGACGTCATCGAATACTACCTGTCCAAGGTCGGTCTCGCTGATGCCATGCAAAAACCGGCCGTCGACCTGTCCAACGGCATGAAGCAGCGCGTCGGCATTGCCCGCGCCTTTGCATTGTCCCCAAAACTGCTCCTTCTCGATGAACCTTTCGGCATGCTCGACAGCCTCACCCGTTGGGAACTGCAGGATGTTCTGATGGATGTCTGGAAGCGGACGCAAGTGACGGCGATCTGCGTGACCCATGATGTCGATGAAGCGATCCTGCTCGCCGACCGGGTGGTGATGATGTCGAACGGCCCGAATGCCAGGATCGGCAACATCATGGAGGTGGACCTGCCACGCCCGCGCTCTCGCAAGGACCTGCTGGCCCACCCGGATTACTACGCCTACCGCGAAGAACTTCTCGACTTCCTTGAAGCCTATGAGGGCGGTGCGGATCCGAGTGAAGACCAACTCAAATCCATCCAGGAAAAACGCGCTGCGCGCATGGCCCGCCAAAAGGCCGCGATCGAAGCAGCGGAATGAAAGGGGGATGGCAACTATGACGAAACAAAAGCTTGTCATCATCGGCAACGGCATGGCGTCGGGCCGGATGCTGGAGCACCTGTTTGATCAGGACAAGGACGCCTATGACGTCACCATTTTCAATGCCGAACCACGGGTGAACTACAATCGCTTGATGCTGTCCCCGGTCCTCTCCGGTGAGAAGTCCTATGAAGACATCATCACCCATGGCGACGACTGGTACACTGAGCACGGCGTGACCCTGCACAAGTCGGCCCGCATCTCGGAGATCGACCGTTCTGCCAAAACCGTCACATCGGAAAACGGCATCACCGTCAACTACGACAACCTGGTGATTGCGACCGGGTCCAACCCGTTCATCATCCCGCTGCCGGGCAAGGACCTCAATGGCGTCCTGACCTATCGCGATCTCGATGATGTCGACCAGATGCTGGACGCCGCAAAGGACGGAGGCCGCGCCGTTGTGATTGGCGGCGGGCTGCTTGGCCTTGAAGCCGCAGCCGGTCTGAAGATGCAGAGCATGGAGGTCACGGTTCTTCACCTGATGCCGACGCTGATGGAACGCCAGCTCGATCCGGCAGCCGGGTTTCTGCTGGAGGAAGAATTCAAGCGCCGCGGCATTGATGTGCGCACCAAAGCCAACAGCCACGAAATCGTCGATGATGGTGCCGGGAATGTCAAAGGTATCCGGCTGGACGATGGCACGGAGATCGAAGCGCGCATCGTTGTGATGGCGGTTGGCATTCGCCCGTCAGCGGATCTTGCAAGGACGGCCGGGCTGGATGTCAATCGCGGAATTCTCGTTGACGACACCATGCGCACGGCCGACCCGGACATCTACGCGCTCGGCGAATGCGTGGAACATAATGGCCAGTGTTACGGTCTGGTTGCCCCGCTCTATGAGATGGCAGAGGTTATCGCGGAAAATCTTCTGGGTGGAACGTCCGAATACACAGGCTCGGTCACGGCAACAAAGCTCAAGGTCACCGGTGTTGATCTTTATTCGGCCGGTGATTTTGCCGAAGGCGAAGACCGTGAGGAAATCGTTCTGCGCGATGCCGCCGCCGGGGTCTACAAGCGCCTCGTTTTGAAGGACAACAAGATCATTGGCGCGGTGCTTTACGGGGAGACAGCCGATGGCCCGTGGTTCTTCGATCTTTTGAAAAAACAATCAGATATCTCCGAAATGCGGGAGACCCTGATTTTCGGCCAGGCGTATCAGGGGGGCGCCCCCCTGGACCCTACGGCGGCCGTTGCAGCCTTGCCGGATGATGCGGAAATCTGCGGCTGCAACGGCGTATGCAAATCGAAAATCGTTGGCGCGCTCACTGACAAGGGCCTGACCACCCTTGATGACGTGCGCGCTCACACCAAGGCCTCGGCATCGTGCGGCACTTGTACAGGACTGGTCGAACAGCTCATGCAGGTAACCTTGGGCGATGCTTACAATCCGGCGGCTGTCACGCCGATGTGCGGCTGCACGCATCTCGGGCATTCGGATGTCCGCCGGTTGATCAAGTCCAAGGGACTGACGACCATTCCGGCCGTGATGCAAGATCTGGAATGGACCACTTCCGGCGGCTGCGCCAAGTGTCGTCCGGCACTGAACTACTATCTCGTCAGCGAGTGGCCGGATGAATATGCGGATGATTATCAGTCGCGCTTCATCAACGAGCGCGTCCACGCCAACATCCAGAAGGACGGGACCTATTCGGTCGTTCCGCGCATGTGGGGCGGGATGACGTCCTCCAAGGAGCTGCGTGCCATTGCCGATGTGGTCGACAAGTTCAATATTCCGGCAGTGAAATGCACCGGCGGTCAGCGCATCGACATGCTGGGCATCAAGAAAGAAGACCTGCCCGCCGTGTGGGCCGATCTCGGCAAGGCCGGGTTCGTGTCAGGTCAGGCCTATGCGAAAGGCCTTCGGACCGTGAAGACATGTGTCGGCACGGACTGGTGCCGGTTCGGAACACAGGACTCCACAGGTTTCGGCATACGGATCGAGAAATTCATGTGGGGCTCCTGGACACCGGCCAAACTGAAGCTGGCTGTCTCCGGGTGCCCGCGAAACTGCGCGGAAGCCACCTGCAAGGACATCGGGGTTGTCTGTGTCGACAGCGGCTTTGAAATTCACTTTGCGGGCGCTGCCGGGCTCGACATCAAGGGCACGGAAATTCTCGGTCTCGTCACAACCGAAGACGAGGCGCTCGAACATATCGTCGCGCTCACGCAAATGTACCGGGAGCAGGGCCACTACCTGGAACGGATCTACAAGTGGGCCAAACGCATCGGCTATGACGAGATCCGCCGTCAGATCATGGACGATACGGACAAGCGCAAAGCCTATTATGACCGCTTTGTCTTCTCCCAGAAGTTTGCCCAGGTCGATCCATGGTCGGAGCGTGTTTCAGGCAAGGACAAGCACGAGTTCAAGCCGATGGCAGTGCTCACTCAGGAGGCGGCGGAATGAACGCGCATCCAAGAAACTGGGTCGCCATCGGCGACCTGACAGACATCCCGCGCGAGGGCGCCCGGGTGGTGAAAACCGATGCTGGCTGCATCGCCGTATTCCGGACCGCAGATGACAAGGTTTACGCACTGGATGATCGTTGCCCGCATAAGGGTGGCCCTCTCAGTCAGGGCATAGTCCACGGCACTTCGGTGACCTGTCCCTTGCACAACTGGGTGTTTGACCTGGCAACAGGCCTTGCCCAGGGCGCAGACGAAGGGGCAGTGGCCATGACAGCAGTCCGGGTTGAGCAGGGCCGGATCCTGCTTGCAGCCGACGATCTGGCACGCCGGTCGGCAAGCTGACCGCGTCCACCCAATCAAAAATCGAGGAAAGCCCAAGGAGCCGCGCCCGATGACCGGCATATCAAAAGAAAAAACGGTCAAGACCACTTGCCCTTATTGCGGTGTGGGATGCGGGGTGCTGGCAACTGTCAGAGAAGACGGATCGGTGGGAATTGCCGGCGATCCGGATCATCCGGCTAACTACGGCCGGTTGTGCTCAAAGGGGTCAGCGCTGGGGGAAACCCTGTCATTGGAAGACCGGCTGCTTTATCCGGAAATCGGCGGCAAGCGGTCCGATTGGGACGGGGCACTGACTCTCGTTGCCGAAAAATTTTCAGCCGCAATCCGGGAACATGGACCGGACAGCGTCGCCTTCTATGTTTCCGGCCAGATCCTGACCGAAGACTATTACGTCGCCAACAAGCTGATGAAAGGCTTCATCGGCTCGGCCAACATTGACACGAATTCAAGGCTCTGCATGGCCTCGTCCGTTGCCGGCCACCGGCGCGCGTTCGGCAGTGACACCGTTGCTGGAGCCTATGAGGATCTTGAAACCTGCGATCTTCTCGTGCTGGTCGGGTCAAACCTTGCCTGGTGTCACCCGGTGCTGTTTCAGCGGGTCGAGGCTGCAAAGGCAAACAATCCGAACATGCGGGTCGTCGTCGTCGATCCACGAGAAACAGCGACGTGCGCAATCGCGGACTTGCATCTCGCCTTGAAGCCGGACACGGACGTTGCGCTTTTCAACGGCTTGCTCGGGTTCCTTTCCGAAACAGAGGCCCTAGATCGAACCTACATCGAGGCTCACACGAACGGCTTTGAAGACGCAATTCAGGCTGCCGGCGCGTGCGAGATCAACCGGATTTCGGGCGAAACTGGTCTGACACCGCATGATCTTGCGACTTTCTACACGATGGTCGCTCGGACGGAAAAAACGGTCACCCTCTACAGCCAGGGCGTAAACCAATCGGTCGTCGGCACAGACAAGGTCAATGCGATCATCAACACGCATCTTGCGACCGGCAGGATCGGCAAACCGGGGATGGGGCCGTTCTCGGCAACGGGTCAGCCGAATGCCATGGGGGGGCGTGAGGTCGGCGGCCTTGCCAATATGCTCGCTGCCCATATGGCGATTGAGAATCCGGATCACCGCGCGCTTGTGCAGTCTTTCTGGCAGAGCCCGACGATTGCATCAAAACAGGGTTTGAAAGCCGTTGACCTTTTCAATGCTACGCGGAACGGCAAGATTAAGGCGCTCTGGATCATGGCCACCAATCCGGTCGACAGCCTGCCGGACGCCGATGGGGTCGCCGAAGCCCTCGAAATCTGCCCGTTTGTGGTGGTGTCCGACGTGACAAGGGCGGCTGATACCGTCGCCTACGCCGATGTCCTTTTACCCGCCGCCGCGTGGGGCGAGAAGGACGGAACAGTCACCAATTCCGAGCGGCGGATTTCACGGCAAAAGAAGTTCCTGGATCTGCCGGGCGATACAAGACCCGATTGGTGGCAACTGGCGGACGTTGCCCGCCGAATGGGGTTTGAAGACGCCTTTCATTACGATGGTCCTGCCGCCATCTTCCGGGAACATGCCGCACTGTCCAACGCGGGAAACAACGGTTCACGAGATTTCGACATCAGTGCCCTGAAAGACATCTCTCCTGCCGCGTTCGACGACCTGGAGCCCATCCAGTGGCCACAGCCAGGCACGTCTGTAAGCAACGGCGAAACGCGGTTCTTTGCCAAGGGCGGATTTTTCAGATCGGACGGCAAGGCGAATTTCATCGCGGTCTCGCACAAGGAACCGCGCAAGCGCGAACGGCGTTACCCGCTGGTTCTGAACACCGGCCGGGTCCGGGATCACTGGCACACCATGACCCGCACGGGCAAGACACCGCGCTCGTCTTCGCATATTGCCGAACCCTATGCCGAACTCCACCCGGATGATGCGCGGGAGGCCGGGATTGCTGCAGCCGATCTGGTAGAAGTCAAAAGTCCGCACGGGTCTGCCGTTGTCCGGGCGCAGATCACCGGCCGGGCGCAAAAAGGGTCTGTGTTCGTGCCGATGCACTGGACCGATCAGGTCAGCTCGAAGGGCCGGATCGACGCGGTGGTGGCACCGGAAACAGATCCAGTGTCAGGTCAACCGGGCTCAAAATTCACCCCCGTTGCCATCCGCAAACTGGAGTTCGGCTGGCACGGTTTTGCGGTACTGAGAAACAAGCCGGACCAGCTCGAAACTGGATACTGGGCGATTGCCCCGACTGAAGGCGGCTGGCGCGTCGAAATGGCTGGCAACAGCGAGACAGATCTTGAACACCATGCGGCCCGTCTCCTTCCCGAAGACGCAGAATTCCTGAGGTTCGAAGACGTCACGACTGGGGCGCTCAGGATCGCAGGCTGGACCGGCGCAGATCTGGCCGGAGCGTTCTTCTTTGGGCCGGATCCCGTCGGTGTGTCCCGGCCATGGGCCTGCGGGTTGTTGACCGCTGAAACGGCCACCAAAGACCAAAGGTTCCGGGTTCTTGCGGGCCGTCCGCCAGCGGACCTTCCGGACAAGGGCGCAATCGTCTGCTCCTGCTTTCAGGTTGGCAGCTCGGAAATAGCCGTAGAGGCAGCGAGAGGCGCCACCACCGTCAAGGCTATCGGTGCCTGCCTGAAAGCTGGCACCAATTGCGGGTCCTGCCGCTCCGAAATCCAGACTCTGCTCGACGCTGTTGCCAAGGAGACACGTGAAGATGCCGACATCGCGCAAGCCAGCTGAAGTGCGCCCGAAACGGCGTGCGACAAGGGTCGAGCCTTTGGCGAGCCTGCCGTTGTTCTTTCCGCTTGAAGGCCGCAAGGTGGTTCTCGCCGGAGGAACGGACGCAGCCGCCTGGAAGGCAGAACTTCTGGCCGCCAGCGGGGCCGAAGTGCACGTCTTTGCCGAAGAACTCAGCGAGGTATTCGAAACGCTCCTGGAGCGGGGCAGCGTGAAGGGCCGCTTTGTCCATCATGCCCGTCCGTGGAGCGTGGACGTGATTTCAGGTGCGGCACTCGCGATCGCCGATGCCCCCTCGGACGGGGCAGCACAGGCGTTTTATTGCGCTGCCAAGGCCGCAGGTGTTCCGGTCAACGTCATCGACAATCCGCCGTTTTGCGAGTTCCAGTTCGGCTCCATCGTCAACCGCTCACCGGTCGTCATCGGCATCTCGACCAATGGCGTCGCCCCGATCCTCGGTCAGGCGATCCGGCGGCGAATTGAAACACTGTTGCCAACCTCGCTAAAGGACTGGGCCGCGCTTGCGGGCCGGGTCCGGGCCCGCGTTCTGGAAACCCTTCAGCCGGGCGCAGAGCGCCGCCGGTTCTGGGAACGGTTCACCGACATGGCCTTTTCCGGTAAAGCTGTTGCAGAGGAAACTGCAATCTGTGATCTGGAAGGCGTGTTCGGCGAGGCTGCCCATGCTGGGCAAGGCCGCGTGACACTGGTTGGCGCCGGGCCGGGCGATGCGGAAAACCTGACCCTGAAAGCCATGCGGGCGCTTCAATCAGCCGATGTCATTCTGTTTGACGATCTGGTCGACGACAGTGTTCTGGAACTCGCCCGCCGTGAAGCCAAGCGCATGCTTGTCGGCAAACGCGGCGGAAGGGAAAGCTGCCGTCAGGAAGACATCAACGACATGATGGTATCGCTCGCCAGTCAGGGCAAACACGTCGTCCGGCTTAAATCCGGCGATCCGATGATTTTCGGCCGGGCAGGGGAGGAACTGGAACGACTGGCGATGGCAGGTATTCCGGCCAGTGTTGTGCCGGGCATTACCGCGGCTTCTGCGATGGCCGCCGAACTCGGCGTCTCGCTGACGCACCGCGATCACGCTCAATCCGTTCGTTTTGTAACGGCGCATTCGCGTCAGGGCGAGCTGCCCGGCACGGTTGATTGGAATGGGCTTGCCGATCCTGCAACGACCACCGTTTTTTATATGGGGCGGCGCATGGCAAGCCGGATCAGCGAGCGGTTGATCGCGAAAGGCCGCCAGCCAAACACTCCCGTGCGGGTGATGGCCAATGTTTCCCGGCAGAATTCGGTCAGCTGGTCGGGTGTGTTGTTCGACCTCGCTGACGGAGTGGAGAGCTTGGCAACAGACGGTCCGGTGTTGATTGCGGTCGGCGAAGTTTTTGCCAACGTTGGACAAGCAGCAGAAGCAGCATCGTATCATGACACGGAACTCCGGGCCGCTGCTGCCAACTGATGGACCTCGGGGGCAACTTCACATGCATTGTTGCTGAGGATTGTGAACACGCGGTCGATGACTCAGCCCTTCCCGTTTGAAAGGAAAGGTTCTAGCTTGGGCATCAGCCGGGGCGGCGGAACTGAGTTGCTCTTGGCTTTCAAGTCATTATCGATCCAGAAGGTCTCAGAGGCGGTTCATGACGCAGCTCCCCAACTCACTTGAAGCCCGCGATGTTGCGGTCCAGCTTCATTCTTATGCAGATGCCCGCAAGCAGGAAGAGACCGGGTCTCTTGTCATCGACAAGGGCGAGGGGATTTACGTCACCGATATCAACGGCAAGCGCTACATTGAGGGCATGGCCGGCCTTTGGAGTGTTGCCGTCGGCTTCGGGGAAAAGCGTTTGGTCGATGCTGCCGCCCGGCAGATGGAAAAGCTGCCCTACTACCACACGTTCACCTACAAAACGCACGGACCGTCGATCGAGCTTGCCGAAAAGCTGATCGAAATGGCGCCGGTGCCGATGTCCAAGGTCTATTTCACGAATTCCGGGTCCGAGGCCAATGACACGGCGCTGAAACTGATCTGGTACCGGTCTAATGCGCTGGGCCAGCCGGAGCGCAAAAAGGTAATATCGCGGGTGCGCGGGTATCATGGCGTGACCATCGCGTCGGCCAGTCTGACTGGCCTTCCGAACAATCACCGCTCCTTCGATTTGCCCCTACCGCAAGTCTTGCACACGACTAGCCCGCATTACCGCAGCCAGAAAAAAGACGGCGAAAGCGAAGCGGATTTTGCCAAGCGTTGTGCCCAGGATCTGGAAGATCTGATCCTCGCCGAGGGCCCGGAGACAATCGCGGCCTTCTTTGCAGAGCCGGTCATGGGCGCGGGCGGTGTCATCGTGCCGCCGGACGGGTACTGGGAGGCGGTTCAGCCTGTTCTTGAGAAATACGGCATTCTGTTTGTCGCCGACGAGGTCATCTGCGGATTTGGTCGGACCGGCAACATGTTCGGGACTGAGACATACAATCTCCAGCCCGACATCATGACCCTGTCGAAGGCATTGTCGTCCTCGTATCAGCCGATCTCAGCGCTTTTGATCAATGACAACGTCTATCAGCCGATTGCAGACGAATCGCACAAGATTGGCGTCCTTGGTCACGGCTATACCGGCAGCGGCCATCCTGTTGCGGCAGCGGTTGCCCTCGAAAACCTGAAGATCATTGAAGAGCGCGATCTCGTTGGAAACGTGCGCACGATGTCGCCACTTTTTCAGAAGCGGCTTGCCGGTTTGGCCCAAAACCCCCTGGTGGTTGAAACCCGGGGGATCGGCCTGATCGGTGCGGCAGAGCTTCACCACGAAGCGTTGGCGGATACACCGGGCGCACTTGGCGCGCGGACAAACGCGGTGTTCCTCGAAAAGGGGCTGATCTCGCGCAACATGCTGGACGCCATGGCGTTCTGCCCGCCGTTGATCATCACCGAAAACCAGATAAACGAGATGTTCGACATCGCGGAGGATAGCCTCCAGGCAGCGGCACTTCTATGACTGTTTGGTCGATTGTCGGCACGATCAGCGGCACATCGGCCGACGGCATTGATCTGGCTGAGATCAAAACCGACGGACGTGAGGTGAGTGCGTTTGGCGCAGCTGAGACCGTGAGCTACCGGCCGGAAACGCGAACGCGTGTTCTAGAAGCTGCGGCGAAGAAAGGAACGGACCGAGAGGCCTGGCCGAACTTGGCCCGCGCTGTGACCGAAGACCATGCCGAGGCTGTTGGGGCGTTTCTTGGGAAACACGCTTTGGTGCCCGACGCTGTCGTCTTTCATGGCCAGACCGTGTGGCACGATCCGGACGCAGGCGAGACCGTCCAGCTCGGTGACCCGCAACTGTTGGCGGATATCTTGAAGCTTCGGGTGATCGGTGATGTTCGCTTGGCTGATATGGCGGCCGGAGGGCAGGGCGCGCCGCTTGTTCCGGTCTACCATCAGGCGCTCGCGCGATCTCTGGTCGGCGGTGGGCAGGAACCAATCTGCTTTTTGAACATCGGGGGAGTATCCAATCTGACCTTTGTTGACGGTGATACCTTGCATGCTTTCGACATAGGGCCGGGAAATGCGTTGCTGGATGATTGGATCCGGCGGCATGAGGCCGGCGACTATGATGCTGGTGGTGAGATTTCGGCAAACGGAAAAGTGGCGGAAGACCGTCTTTCTGATGCTCTATCCCATCCGTTTTTGTCGGAGGCTGGACCAAAGTCATTGGACCGGTACAGCTTTTCCGGAGGTTTCGTTGAAGGATTGAGCCTTGAAGACGGCGCGGCAACGCTTTTGGCGTTCACGGTCGGCGCCATCTCAAAAGCAGAAACACTTTTGCCAAAACGTGTAAAGTCGTGGCTGATCTGTGGTGGCGGGCGCCATAATCCCGTGTTACTCCGCCGATTACAGGAAGAGCTGTCTGGTGACGTCGTTTCGGCAGATGTCTATGACATCGACGGCGATGCGCTTGAAGCACAGGCGATGGCGTTTTTGGGCGCGCGGCTGCTGGCCGGATTGCCGACAACCTTCCCGGAAACGACCGGAGCCAATGGCCCGGTGATTGGCGGACGGCTCTACCAGCCCGGAGAGTAAGTTCTGCTTTTCAAAAGGTTTTGGAGGCATCGTGAAGACAATCACGGAACCCGCGCGCGAAGTTGACGTCATTCATGAAACCGATGTTCTGGTGGTGGGCTCAGGCCCTGGCGGACTGTCTGCTGCACTAGGAGCCGCGCGCGCCGGCGTTGATGTGACGCTTGTGGAGCGTTTTGGCTGTTTGGGTGGCAACATCACGGCGGTGGGCGTAGAGGGCTTTGCCTGGTACCGGCACGAAAAGACCGTCGACACAGAAGGCGTGGGCCGGGAATTCGAAAGCCGCGCGCGCGAAGCCGGTGCATCGACCCCGGAACCGCAATCCGACAGCGATGCGATTGATGCCGAGGGTTTCAAGCTGGTCGCCGACAATCTGGTTGAAGAAGCCGGTATCCGGCCAATGATGCATCGTGCCTTTGCGGCCCCGATCATGGACGGCAACGAGATCAAGGGCATCATTACCGAGAGCAAGGCAGGCCGCGAAGCGATCCTTGCCAAGCGCGTGATTGACGCAACGGGCGATGCCGACATTGCCTACCGCGCGGGCGCTGAGACGCAGAAAACACCAGTTGAGGAAATGCAGGCGGCATCTGTCATGTTTTCCATGAACGGTGTCGACAAGCGGAAATTCATCGAGGCCGTCAAGGCCGACCCGCATACCTACAAGGACTGGGAGAGCGGCGAATGGACGGTGGAGACCACCGGCAAGGAGGACAAGATGTTCTCGCCATTTCTGAAAAAGCCGTTCAAGCAGGCCTTGGAAGCGGGTATCATTCCCGCTCATCTGCAAACCATTTCCGGAACCTGGGGTGCCGTCTATGACAGCGGGGATCTGACCTATCTCAACCTGGTGCACTTGCCGGAGTGTGACGGGACCGATCCGGATTCCATGACGCGCAACGAGATCGAGGGGCGCCGTCAGGCCATGCTCGCCGTTGAAGCCTTGAAGCGCTATCAGCCGGGATGTGAAGACGCCAAGCTCCGGAATTTCGGCATGACCATCGGTATCCGGGACACCCGCAAGATCCTTGCCGCTTATGACATGACGGGCCACGATGTGCGTGAGCAGGGCCGATTTGACGACAGTGTCGGCATTTTCCCGGAATTCATTGACGGGTATGGCATTCTGATCCTGCCGACGACCGGGCGCTATTTCCAGCTGCCGTACCGCACCATGCTGCCGAATGGTGTCAAGAACCTGCTCGTTGCCGGACGTGCCACCGGAGGTGACAAGGTAAGCCACGCGGCAACACGGAACATGATGTGCTGCACGGTCACCGGTCAGGGCGCAGGCGTTGCCGCGGCAATCTCCGTGAAACAGGGCATCGATCTGGATGCCATGGATATTTCCCTGTTGCAAACCGAATTGAAGCGTCAGGGCGTCCGGCTTCACTGAAGACCGTCGTCCCAGCCCAAGTGCAAGGTGCTGTCCCGGCCTCGCGCCGGGACCAAATAGCTATCGCTTCGGTTCAAAACGGAGCAGCATGCATAGTGCAGAAAGTTCGTCACAGCGGTCTGCCGGACTATCAGCTTGGCATAAGCGCTTCCGCAGGCTATCAGATTTGGCATGAACGGATCTGAAATCTATCATCGGCTGATCGGCCTTATCGAAGAACGCACGCTCAAGCCGGGAGACCGATTGCGCGAAGCTGATTTGGCCGAGAGTTTTGGTGTGTCTCGCACGCCGATCCGTGAGGGGTTGAAGCGGCTTGAGGCGCAAGGCCTTGCCGTGCACGAACCAAACCGGGGCATGGTGATCCCGACGCTTGATCACAACCAGATCAATGAAGTCTATTTCATGCGGGAGGTTCTTGAGGGAACAGCCGCGGGCCTTGCCGCAAAACATGCCTCGAAACCGGAAATCGAAATCCTTCAGGATTTGGTGGATGCGGACCGCAAACGGGTCACCGATACGGACAGTCTTGTGCGGTCAAACCGGGAGTTTCACCGGCGCCTGTGTCTTGCCTCGCATAACCGGTATCTCGTCGACCAGATCGAGCATTTGCGCCTGTCTCTGATCCTGATGGCGGGAACAACACTCGACACGCCGGAGCGCCGGGAGACGGCCGTGGAAGAGCACGCGGCCATTGTAACCGCCATTGCCGACGGCAGTTCCGACGCTGCCGAAGCGGCTGCCCGGCTCCACATTGCCCACGCCCACAAAACCCGGCTGCAGCAGATCTGAATTACTTGGTGCTCAGGATTGTCCCTGTTCGTATTCGGCGTGATATTCGGTGATCACTTGGCGGGCAAACGCACCAATCTTGGCGTACTCGGCTTCGGTCAGATTGGCGAGGGATACGCGGGCAGAGGCATCAACCACTTCAAATCCCTTGCCCGGCAACAGCACGACGCTGGTCTCTTCCGCCAGCCGGAAGAGGAAATCATAACCCTTCTTCTGGTCAACGAACCAGTTGGCGAACTCTTCCCCATATAACCGCCCGCTCAAGTGCTGGAGGTTGATGAGGGTGTAGTAGTTGACGTCGTTGACCTCATGCTTGGGCTTCACCCCCATGTTGAGTTCCAGCGTGTCGAAGCGCTTTCGAATGAGGCTCTTGGCTGAATTCTTGTACCTGTTATCACGGTCGAGCAGCCCTGCCAGGGCAAACAGGGTCATTTGAACCTGTTGCGGTGTGGACGCTCCGGCGGTGTGATTGAGGGCAACCGCCCGGCTGTCGGCCACAAGACGGTCGATGAACTTGATGGCCCTAGGCTCTGTTGTCAAAGACGAATAGCGCTTGTCGACTTCGGCCTTCGTTGTTTCCGGCAATTCCGCGAGAGCTTTTTCGAAAACATTGTCATCGTGAAGCGCTATGACACCGAGGCGCCAGCCGGTGGCACCGAAGTACTTGGAGAAAGAGTAGACACACAATGTGTTGCGCGGACATTTGGCGAAGAGCGACAAAAAGTCGTCGGCAAAGGTCCCGTACACATCGTCGGTCACCACAAAAAGGTCCGGCCGCTTTTCATTGATGGCTGCAGCAACGCGTGCGAGGCACTCGTCCGATAGTTTCACCGAAGGCGGGTTGCTCGGATTGACGATACAAAACACCTTAACGGATGGATCTTCGAGTTTTGACAGTTCCTCGTCGCTAAATTGCCAGTCCGTATCTTCATTCATCCGGATGTCTACGATGGGCATTCCGTAGTCCGGCAGAGGCGGGATCTCCAGATAAGGGGAAAAAATCGGCGTGCCGAGGGCCACTTTGTCGCCGGGTTTGACCATTCCATTGGCCTTCAGCGTCTGGAAAATATAAGTCATCGCGGCAGTGCCGCCTTCGGTCGCGAAGATCGAATAGGGACCCTTGCGGGGCTCTGCGCCAAACATTTCCTTGCCGAGGTAATCACCAACTATCCGTTCGGCACAGGTGAGCATGCGTGGTGGGACCGGGTAATTGCACCCAAGGAAGCCTTGTACCAGCTCAAAGATCAGATCGTGCCGGTGGATCCCCAAATGATCCTTTGCGTAGGAAAAAGCAGCCTTCAAAAAGTCGATACCCTCTCGCTTTTCTTGCCGGAGCAGGAAGTTCTCAAATCTCAACAGCTGCCCGTCATGTTCCGGCAGACCGCCGAAACCGCTGTCGAGATAGGAGTAGGAGCGTTCAGCCTCTTCCAGGGCGAAATCGCCAAGCCGCAAAAAGGCGTGCCTTGGTTCCGTGGCGAGAAAATTCGGATTGCCGCGTCCGGCATTCAACATCATGCGCTGCGCGCTTGATGTCGCGATTTCAATGAGTTTGTCCTTGAGCTCAAACGGGCTGAGCTCTTCAAAACCGGAGTAATCGAGTTTTGCCATGTTGAACTCCAAGAAAACTTATGGGGTTGGATTGGTTGAGACCAGGCCGATGATCAGCGGACCCCAGAGGGTAAGGAGTACGTTTGCAACGGCGTAGGTCACAGTGAAACTGACGACAGGGGTTGCGTTCTCTGCTTTGCCGAGCAGCGCAGCAAAACCGGGATTTGCGCTGCGTCCACCGACGAGGCAGGCCAATGCCTCGATTGGGTTTTGAATGCGCAGCACGTAATAGGAAAAGAAAAAGCCGATGACTTGAGGGATTAGCGTTACGCCGATCCCGAAGAGGAAGAGGTTTAACCCCTGTTCCTGCAAAGTAGTGAGAACTTGAGGTCCGGCACTGATCCCGACAACTGCGACAAAGACGGCCAGCCCAAAGTCCCGAAGAAAATTGACGGCGCCGGTTGGCAGAGCCGCATAGCGCGGATGTGTGCTGCGCAGCCATCCGAACAGCAATCCGGATAACAAACAACCACCGCCGCTGCCGATCGAAACCGGAATGCCGGCAATCCGGAACTCGATCAGGCCCAAAAGCAGACCCAGCGTCATCCCGAGGCCGAAAAATACAAAATCGGTGATCGCGCCCGCACTGATAGGATAGCCAATCGACTTTTGGACGGCGTCGAGATCCCGCCCGCTTCCAGTCAGTTGCAACTCGTCGCCTTTATGGAGTTCCAGGTCTGGCAGGAGTGGCAAACTTCGGCCAGCGCGCTTTACCCCTGTGATGAAAACATCCCGGAGTGCTGCTGACTGTGTATGATCATGAATGCCTTGCAGCTTGCTACCAGCATAGTCTGGATTGGTCAGGACCAAATGGCGGTTTTCGAGAACAAGCGAATATCCGTTGGGCGGGGCGGTTTCTGGGCCCCAGTCTTGTGGTGGTGCGTCAAGAACTGAGACGAGACCGGTTATGGCAAGGACGTCGCCGGTTTCCAGTGCTGGGTCTTGCGCGAGGTTCAGCTCCTGCCCGCTGCGCAATACGGCTTCAACGGTGACCTCATCATACGTGGCATCGAAAGCAGATGCCGATTGTCCTAAGTGCGAGCCTCCCGCCTCCAGCTGATAGAACCGAGTATCGATCCGGTCTGCGGCATTGAACTCACCTGGTTCCAATGTCTTGGTTCCCCCGGACATTTGTTCAGCGAGTTTGATTGCTTCCTTGCGGATGTCCCAGCGCATGATGGTTGGAAAAAACCATGTAACCATGATGATGGGGCCAATTGACCCGAAGATGTAGCAAACCGCATAACCAACGGCGATGTTGGTTTCCATCAACGCTTTCAGGTCTGCCGAGACGTTCAGTTTTTGAACCGTCTCGCCTGCGGTTCCAATAATGGCCGATTGAGTGAGCCCGCCGGCAGCCAATCCTGCTGCTGTACCCCGATCGAGCCCAAATCCATATGCAAAGGCCAGCACAGTTAGAAGGCCCAAAATGCACATGGTGGCCGCGGACAAAAGCTGGTTGAGAGATTTGAGGGACAAGGCCCGGAAAAATTGCGGGCCGCCTTGATAACCGACCGCGTAAATGAAGAGTGCGAAGAAAATGCTCTTGATGCTGCTGTCGATTTGAACGCCGATTTGGCCCAGAACGACGCCAACGATCAGGGTCCCGGCAATGCCGCCAAGCACAAAGTTGCCTACCTTGAGCTTGCCTACGAGATACCCAAGCGAAACGGCAACGAAAAGGTAGATAAGCGGGGACTGCCCCGCCAACCATTGAAGCAATTCCATGGCCACTCCCAAAACACCGGCGGGTTCAAAACTGAACTGCAAGGTGATTTGAGAATGGGACGATTACAACGTTCTGGGCAAGTTAAATCACTGTCACAGCAAAGATCAGCATTCCACGATGTTGACCGCCAGACCGCCTTTGGACGTTTCCTTGTATTGCTCCATCATGTCCATGCCGGTTTGGCGCATGGTCTCGATACAGCCATCAAGGGGAACAAAGTGCGAGCCGTCGCCGCGCAAAGCCAATGAGGCCGCCGTTACGGCTTTTACAGCGCCGAGTGCGTTGCGTTCGATGCATGGCACCTGCACGAGGCCTGCGATTGGATCGCACGTCATTCCAAGATGATGTTCCAGCGCAATTTCAGCAGCATTTTCGATTTGCTCGTTCGTGCCACCAAGGGCCGCGCAGAGCCCGGCCGCGGCCATGGCGGACGCTGAGCCGACTTCGCCCTGGCACCCGACTTCCGCACCAGAGATCGAGGCATTCGATTTGATGATACCGCCAATCGCAGCCGCTGTGAGCAAAAACGTGCGGATGCCATTGGCGTCAGCGTCAGGACAATGGTCCAGATAGTAACGGGTGACTGCCGGAATAACGCCAGCAGCGCCATTGGTCGGGGCCGTGACAACCCGCCCTCCAGCGGCGTTTTCTTCATTGACTGCCATGGCATAGACACCCAGCCAGTCGACGACATTGTGTTCAAACGGAGGGTTTGAGCGGCCTTCTTTGAGAAGCTTTTGATAGATGTCAGCAGCCCGCCGCTTCACCTTCAAGCCGCCTGGAAGGATGCCGGACTGTGTGATGCCGCGGTTGATGCAGGCGTCCATCGCAGACCAGAGTTTGTCGATGCCCGCCTCGACCTCTTCCTTGGTTTTGTCTGCGCATTCGTTCTGCAGCTTCATGTCCGCGATGCTCAGATCATGGTCTTGGCCCATTTCCAACATTTGCTTTGCGGACGAAAATGGGAATGGAACTTCCTGCCGGGCGAGCTCATTGACGGGTTCGTTGGTTGTCTTGCGCAGTTCTGCTTCACTTGCGACGAAGCCGCCACCGATTGAATAAAATACAAAACTGTCTAGAACCGTGCCGTCGCTGCCACGAAGATGAAATGTCATTCCGTTTGCATGGAGCGGCAGTGAGGGGCCGTAGTCAAAGATCACGTCCTTTTCTCGATGGAATGGAAGATCAAAGAGGCCTTCGATCCGCAACCTTTGGTCTACGGCCAGTTGCTCAAGCATTGGTTCGACTTGATCCGGATCCAGCGTGTCCGGAGTAGCGCCCAGCAGTCCAAGGCAGACCGCCTTGTCGGTCGCGTGTCCCTTTCCGGTGAACGCCAAAGATCCATGCAGCGTCACCGTGATCCGTGACGCCGACCGACATACAGTCGGGTTGGCCCTCAGACGATCAATGTAGCGGTGAACGGCTACCATCGGTCCGACAGTGTGTGAACTGGACGGACCGATACCGATCTTGAAAATATCAAAAACGCTGATGAACATCGTTACAGAGTGCTCTTACCTTTGCCGGGATCCGGGCGTGTGACAGATGCAGTGGAAACTATCAGGTCTTGCCATCCAAAATGACAGTATAACGAGCAATTCTGTGTTGATTGCGACATTTTCGAAGCGACCGATTTTCCTGTGTACATCGGCTTTGGGAAACAGTTGTTCCGTTGGTTGCCGTTTGATAGCGTGCGGCTCCCTATAAACCACACCAATCGGTATAAGAGATCCACATGCAATTCCGACACCCTTCTGACAAAGATGACGTCCTTCGCACGAAGAAGGATGCATTCAAGATACCGGAAGGTGTGATCTACCTGGATGGAAATTCACTGGGTGTCCTGCCGAAAAACGTCCCGGCCCGGCTTGCTGAAGTTGTCGAGCAGGAATGGGGAATGAGCCTTATTAAGTCCTGGAACGAACATAGCTGGTTCGATCTGCCGCTTCGGGTCGGAAATCGAATCGGCCGGCTGATCGGCGCGCCTGAAGGCTCAGTCGTCGCGTGCGACAGCACATCGGTGAATGTGTTCAAGGTTCTTGCAGCGGCTCTCTCTCTCCGGGCGGACCGGAAGGTGATCCTGTCCGACAATGGAAACTTTCCAACGGATCTTTATGTGGCATCCGGCTTGGCTGAGTTGCTCGACAAAGGTCACGAATTGAGGGTTGTCGCGCCCGAAGAGGTTGAAGCGGCAATTACCGAAGATGTTGCGGTTGTTATGCTGACACAGGTCGACTACCGGACGGGACGTCTGCACGACATGGCAGCCTTGACCGAAAAGGCTCACCAAGCGGGTGCGCTCGCGATTTGGGATCTGGCGCATTCAGCAGGTGCGATCCCGGTCGATCTCAAAGGCGCAAAGGCCGACTTCGCTATTGGGTGCGGGTACAAATACCTGAATGGAGGACCTGGAGCGCCAGCATTTCTATATGTGGCTGAAGTTCATCAGGACAATGTAACGTCCCCGGTCACGGGTTGGATGGGGCACGAGGCGCCGTTTGCTTTCGATCTCGATTATCGCGCTGTCCATGGTGTCAACCGCATGACGGTTGGAACGCCGGCGATCCTGTCGCTGTCCAGCCTGTATGCCGCTTTGGACGTCTTTGAAGATGTCGATATGGCCGATATCCGGAAGAAGTCCATTTCCTTGAGCGAGTTGTTTATTAAAAAGGTAGAGGAGAAATGCCCGCAATTGACGCTGGCGAGCCCGCGCGATCCGGAGACCCGCGGCAGTCAGGTCTCGTTCCGGTTTGAAGAGGGGTATGCTGCCATGCAGGCGTTGATTGCGCGTGGCGTGATTGGTGATTTCCGGGCACCGGATGTGATGCGTTTCGGCTTCACTCCGCTCTACCTGTCTCATCAGGACGTGGTCGACGCCGTTGCGATCCTCGCGGACATTCTTGAGACGGGGAGTTGGGATCGCCCGGAATATAAGAGCCGGGCAAAAGTCACTTAGTCGGTATGTGCGCCTGACTTTCCAGGAAGCCCAAGAACCGGTCCTCCGGGACCGGTTTTGAATAGAGATAACCCTGGAACCGGTCGCAGCCGTTTTCCGTAAGCCAATCTCTTTGCTCGATCGTTTCAACGCCTTCGGCGACCACGGTGGCGCCCAATGCGTCTGCAAGCGAGAGGATCAGTTTCACGATTGCCCCGCCGTTCGAGATATCATTGATGAATATCCGGTCGATTTTGATGCCGTCGATCGGATAGTTGTAAAGATAGGCGAGGTTCGAATAGCCGGTACCGAAATCGTCAATGACGATGCTGTAACCGATGATCTTGAGTTCGTTCAGCGCGGTAAGTGCATCCGGGATCTCGCCAAGAACGACGTTCTCCGTAATCTCCAGAATGATTTTCGTCGGATCGCAGCCATAAAGATCGGGCAAATCCATCATCAGCGCGGTGAATTCCGGATCGGACAGCTGCCAGGGCGAGACATTCATTGAGATCGAAATGTCAAAGCCGCGCTTGCGGAACCGTACCTGTGCCTGCGCGACGCTCCTGCAGACCCACGCCCCGATCCGGTTGATCAAGCCCGTGTCTTCGGCAAGCGGAATGAACTGGTCAGGCGGAACAAGTCCTTTTTCTGGGTGAAGCCAGCGGATCAACGCTTCGGCGGATACAGTTTCGCTGGAGGCGGTCAACGCGATCGGTTGGAAGTAGAGAGCAAATTCGTCCTCCTCGATCGCTCGTTCCATATCTTTTTTCAGTGCAAGGTTTTCATCCCGCCGCAGGCGCATAGTGTCATGGAAACGGACACACTTTTCCTTAGGGTCCCGCTTGGCCTGATAGAGAGCCAGATCGGCGTTCCGGATGAGATTGTCGATAGAGCGGCCGTCTTCAGGATAATGTGAGTAACCGATACTGAGACTCACGCTGCGCGGATGACCATCGATCATCTGCTGATAGCTGAAACTTCCGAGCAAGGATTTGCCGAACCAGCCTGGGCCCTCGGCCTCCGGGTCTTCCAGGTGACAGATGAGAAACTCGTCGCCGCCCAGGCGCGCAACAATGTCCTGGGGCCCTGCGATCTCTTTCAGGCGGTTGCCGACAAGCTGGAGCAGGGCGTCCCCGGCGGCGTGGCCCATGGTGTCATTGATGGCTTTGAAGTCGTCCAGATCCACCAGATATAATGTAGCCGTCAAACCCTTTGTCGCCGCATCGGCGAGCAACTTTGACAAACGCTCGGTTAAATAAGTGCGGTTCGAAAGTCCGGTTAGGGCATCGTGGCTAGCCAGATACTGGGCCCGCTCCTTTGTTTCATGAAGTTCGGTAACGTCGATCTCGCTTACCAAATACGCAGGTTGACTGGTAACCGCATCGCTGCATGGGCGAACAGTCAGTTCATGCCAACGGTCACCTTGACTGGTGCGTACAAGCGCGACGAGACGCGCATTGCGCTCTCTTTCCAACCGCTCCTTAAGGTGCAGGATGTCTGCCGGATTTTGAAATTGCTGATAGAAGTTCGTTTCAAGATCGACGCAAGCAGCCCGTGCTGCCGTGTTTCGGTAAAGAGGAGAGCCGTTTTTCGTGAAAAGCGAGATCATCACGGTGGTGTGCATCAACGCTTCGGCACTTCGAAGGGTCTCTGGCTGTTGTTCGTGATGATCGCGCGCTTCGCAGAGCATTGCCATCCGCCCATCATTCAGAACAATGCCACTCATAGTCACTTGGAGAACGCGGGCTTTGCCTTTCGGATAGAGTGTCCAAATCTCGGAAACGCTCACGTCCTTTTGAGTGAAATCCTGCCGGTATTGCTTCAGGCGTTGGTCCACGGAATGAGACATGTCGGATCCCATGTCTCTTGTCCGCAACTCTTCGAGACTTGGTGCACCCGTGATTTCCAGGGCTTTTTTGTTGGCCCAAATAATCTTTTTTTCGTCGAAATCAAAAATCCAAACACCGGTTTCGAGCCGATCGTAAATGCTGTTGATCAGTCGCGCATCGAACCTGGAATCGGTGATTGCTGCACCGGCATGTTCAGACTCATCTGTGGAGTGCCGCACAATCTTTTGGAGTTTAAGTTGATCGGACAGGGTCATTCTCCACGCCATGCATCCGCATTGCAAACTTCATCCAACTCGACAGCTTCGCGCCTGCAATCTACGATTTAAATCTTAATATCGTCAGGACTTACAATGTCCGCGACCGGATACTAGAAGGCATCTTGCTTTGCAGCTGTTCCCAATGGATGTATTTAAGAATAGATAAGAGTGGTGAAAATTCTCCTAACTTCATGATGTTAAATCGCAAAAACAGTGTACATGATTGGCGTGGTACGTGCACTCCTTGAATTGCTGGCAATTTGGCGCGCTTGTTCAAGCTTTCCCTAAAGCCAAGCCGATCAGTGGATTTTTCGTTTTGCAGCAGATGCTTCTCGCTAAACGCGTATTCTCAAGGATGGCGGTAGACGGTATTTGTATGGCAAGACAGACCAGCGATTTCTGATCCAGGATTTGTATGAAAGGATTGGGTCTCGGCTTTGTTATCTGGTTTACGCCTGTTTGTTCTGTTCCTGCCGTCATATCTTTTGCCTTGGTGTTGAATTCGGATCAGGTGTACCAAAACGCCTCGATTACCGGAAAAACTTGCCTTTTCTGGTGCAAACAGCGGTTTTTATGAGTTGATTGATCTGCCAATGAAGCTAGAAGGATTGGGGCCGCGCCAAGGAAATATGGCGGGGGATCCTTTCGTGGATCTTGCGCGACAATCGAAGCGGCCAAAGGAAAATAAGAAAGACCGCTTGGGAGGCGGCGAGGAGCTTTGATGCTGGAGCTAGATCAGCTCGTAATGGATTTTAGTGGGTTTCGGGCGGTGAACGGCTGCTCGTTTCGGGTGGAGGAAGGCAGCATAACTGGCCTTATCGGACCGAACGGTGCAGGCAAGACAACGCTGTTCAATCTGATTGCAGGTGCACTGCAGCCAACGAGCGGTGCAATCCGCTTTCTGGGCGAAGATGTGACGCCTCTGGCCAGTCATGAACTGTTCCACAAGGGGCTGGTACGTACGTTCCAGATCCCGCACGAGTTTCACAAACTCACGGCGCTTGAAAACCTGATGATGGTACCGCCGTCGCAGCCGGGAGAGAGCTTGTTTTCGAACTGGTTGTCCTGGGGCAAGGTGAAGTCGACAGAAGCTTTGGTCGAGAAACGAGCCTACGAAACACTCGATTTCCTCGAGCTTTCTCATATCGCGCACGAGCCGGCGGGAAATCTGTCGGGCGGCCAGAAAAAACTTCTTGAGCTTGGCCGGACAATGATGACCGACGCGAAACTGGTTTTGCTTGATGAACCAGCAGCCGGTGTGAACCGGACCTTGCTGCGCAAACTGGAAAGCAAGATTGAGCTTTTGAACAAGGACCGCGGATACACGTTTATTCTGATCGAACACGACATGGAAATGATTGAGAAGCTCTGCGAACCCGTTGTCTGCATGGCGGAGGGCAAAGTGCTGATCGAAGGCGACTTCCAGACAGTGCGGTCAAACCCGGAGGTTCTTGAAGCCTATCTTGGTGAGACGACAGGAGATGCCGCATGACAGCACTCCTCTCGATGGATGCCATCACCGGTGGCTACGGTGATGCAAACATCCTTGAAGACGTCTCGATGCATGTGATGGCGGATGAAATCGTCGTCATCGTTGGCCCGAATGGCGCCGGCAAATCCACGGCGATGAAATCGGTGTTCGGCTTGCTTAACATCCGCGGCGGTAAAATGCTGTTCGACGGTGATGACATCACCGGATGGGCGCCCAACCGCATTGTTCAACGCGGGATCTGCTATGTGCCACAAGTGGACAACATCTTCCGTGAGATGTCGATCCAAGAAAATCTGGAAATGGGTGGGTTTTTGAAAAAAGGCGATCTGTCGGCTGCATATGATCGTGTTTACGCGTTGTTTCCTGATCTGAAGGAACGCCACAAGACGATGGCAGGCAGCTTGTCCGGCGGGCAACGCCAGATGGTTGCGATGGGCCGGGCATTGATGCTGGATCCAAAGCTTCTTCTTTTGGATGAGCCGACCGCAGGTCTCTCTCCGAAATATATGGAGCAGATCTTCCAGATCTGTCGCGACGTCCGGGACACGGGTGTTGCCATTCTGCTCGTGGAGCAGCATGCAAAACAAGCGCTGGCATTTGCCGATCGCGGCTATGTGCTGGCAGCTGGTAAAAACCGTCATGAAGGCTCAGGGGCCGATTTGCTGGCTGACCGCGAGGTCGCCGAAATGTTCCTGGGGGGCTGAGCGGTATGGATTTGTTTGAACTTCTGAATTTTTACGTCATTCCGGGCATCGTGCTCGGGTCGATCTATGCGCTTGGCGCGGTCGGTATCACGCTGATCTTCGCGATCCTGCGCTATGCGCACCTGGCGCACGGCGATTTGGCAACACTTGGTGCTTTCATAGCTTTGGCAGTGGTCACCACGCTTGGCGTGTCACCGCTCGCAGCATTGCCTGTCGCTATTATCGCAACTGCCGCCGTGGCCGTTGGCATCGATAAGGTGTTTTACGATCACCTCCGGGAACGGCCGAAAATCGTTACCGTTATGGCATCGCTCGGCATTGCGCTTATGATCCGGGCAGTTGTTCAGGTCGTCTGGGGTGTTGATACGGAAACCTATTCGCGCGGCATCGTCCGGCCGGAAAACTACTTCGGTCTGCGGATCCGCGATCGCGAGATCTACACGGTGATCGCAATGTTGGCGCTGGTTGGCGTCCTCCATATGTTCCTGACCCAGTCTAAATGGGGCAAGGCCATGCGGGCCATGTCCGACAACCCGAACCTTGCGCTGCTATCAGGGATCGACAACCGCAAGGTCGTTATCCTGACATGGGTGATTGCCGGCGGTTTGTGCGCGGCCTCTGGCTTCTTCCTCGGACTGAACACTGAGCTGAAGTCCATGATGGGTTGGCACATGCTTCTGCCCATGTTCGCGGCAGCCATTCTTGGCGGTGTCGGACGGGTTGAAGGGGCTGTTCTTGGGGGGCTCATTGTCGGCATTGCCGAAGAGCTGTCCGTGCTTGTTATCCCGAGCGAGTATAAGGCTGCGATGGCCTTTGCGATCTTGTTGTTCATGCTGCTTGTGCGCCCAACCGGGTTGCTCAAGGGCAAGGTTCTTTAAGGGGAGGGCACAAGATGGAATTTTTGGGTCTTGTAAATTACGCCCTCTTCATGGCGATTTTCATCGCCATCTACGCCCTTCTGGTACTCGGTTTGAACATCCAGTGGGGCTTTGCCGGACTGTTCAATGCCGGGATTGCAGGCTTCTTTGCCGTGGGGGCATACACCTCGGCAATCCTGACAACCGAAGCTGCGGACGGCCGGATCGGAGGGTTCGATCTTCACTTTGTCATAGGCTGGATCGGAGCCATGATCGCCGCGGCACTCGTGGCTTGGCCGATTGGGAAAATCTGTCTGCGCTTCCGCTCAGATTATCTCGCGATTGCCTCAATCGGAATTGCTGAAATCATCCGTCTGGTAATCAAGTCTGAACCGGCATTGACCAACGGCGCGCGCGGCATTCCAGGTATCCCGCGGCCGATGAGTGACATCGGGTATATGGAATCTCAGGTCGCTTATCTCATTATCGTTCTGGCTGTCTTGATTGCCGCATACGTGCTGGTCGAGCGTCAGTTCAACGCGCCATGGGGCCGGATGATGCGCGCGATCCGGGACAATGAAGATGCCGCCAAGGCGATGGGCAAGGATGTCGAATTCCGCCGCCTCGAAGCCTTCATCTTCGGCGCCGCTCTTATGGGGTTGGGCGGGGCTCTTTTTGCCCACTTCAACCGGTCCATCACACCTGAGGCCATTGATCCGATGGTCGCGACCTTCCTAGTCTGGATCATGTTGATCCTGGGCGGGTCCGGCAACAACCGCGGCGCCATCCTTGGTGCAGCGGTGGTCTGGATCATTTGGTCGGTGTCTGAGATTGCAACAGATCGCCTGCCGCATGAATATGCGATCCAGGCAAAATATATCCGCTTGTTCCTCATTGGCTTGATGCTGCAGCTGGTGCTGCGGTTCCGGCCGGAGGGGCTGCTTCCAGAGCCGCTTAGAGGCGACCAGCGGAGTGCAAAAGACGGCGCGGACCACTAGGCCCGCGTCAGGGTGGCGCAACCCTAACGAGTTGTGCTACCCAAGACGTTCAAAAGACCCGGCAAAGACCGGTTAATGAGGAGGTACTTTCATGAAAACCAAGCTTCTGACGCTTGCTGCAGGCCTGATGACGGCGACAGCATTGGCCACCGTTCCGGCGAAAGCTGATGTGAAGATCGGCCTGATCGGCGGTGTCTCCGGCCCGATCGCAGCGATGGCTCCGGCCATGATCGACGCTGCGCAACTGGCTGTTCAACAGGTCAACGAGCAGGGTGGCATCGGTAACGGCGAAAAGCTCGTCGGTGTTGTTGGCGACAGTGCATGTAACCCGCAAGGCGGCACGGATGCTGCGACCAAAGCTGTCAACATCGAAGGTGTAGCTGGTATCGTTGGTCCGCATTGCTCCGGTGCTGTTCTGGCAGCTGCCGGTTCCGTCACCATTCCTGCGGGCGTAGCCTTGGTCACACCATCCGGTACGTCCCCGGAAATCACCAACCTGGAAGACAATGACTCGGTTTTCCGGACCGTTCCGTCTGATGACTATCAGGGCCGTGCACTGGCACGCACTCTGAAAGACAAGGGTTACGGCAAGGTTGCGGTTGCTTACCTCAACAACGACTACGGCACGGGTCTCGCGAACGCATTCAAGACCGAGTACGTTGATGCGCTCGGCGGTGAGATCACCCAGTTCGCAGCGCACGAAGAAGGCAAAGCGTCCTACCGTTCAAACCTCGCTGAGCTTGCCAAGGGCGGCGCCGACACGCTGGTCATCTTCGACTACGGTGACGGCACTGGCCTCACCATCCTGCGTCAGGCTCTGGAAAATGGTTTCTTTGAAAAGTTCGTTGGCGGCGACGGCATGAAGTCCGATGCAGTTATCAATGAGCTTGGTGCAGAGAACCTCGCAAACTTTGTGTCCTCTTCTCCAGTTGGTGAAAAGTCCGACTCTCTGGACATCTTCAACGAAGCCTTCAAAGGCGTTGGTGGTGATCCGGATGCGATTTTTGCAAACACCTCCTACGACGCAGCTTTCTTGCTGGCACTGGCATTGGAAAAAACCGGTGGCAAAAAAGAAGGCGTTGGTGCTGCTCTTAGAGAAGTTTCCAACGGTGAAGGCGAAGCGATCCGTCCAGGTGAGTGGCAGAAAGCAAAAGAGCTGATCGCTGCTGGTACCGCGATCGACTACAAAGGCGCTGCTGGCGACCATAACTTCGATGCAAAAGGCGACGTTCCGGGCACCTTTGCTCTCTTTGAAGTTGGCGCTGACGGTTTCGAAGTTGTTTCCGAAATGAACTAAGATTCTTCTTTTGAGAAGTGAGTTTTGAGAACCGGCGGTCCGAAGGGGCCGCCGGTTTAGTTTATAAAAATCAGCTAAAACGTATCCGCTGCACCAAGCGATCAATTGTCGGACGCCGGTGAGCGTAGGCTGGCAGGTCATGTGTTGTGCCGGTGTCGTGTCCGACCATCAATTCTGCAATCGACTTTGCCGCTGCAGAAAGAGCAAAGACGGAAAGGTAGCCGTCTGTTTTCCCACGGGGAGGCCAAACTAAATGACCATGGGTTGCTCCCTCCTCAGCGATCGCAGTTCCGTCCGGCAAAGCAGCTGCGATGACGGTCACATACCGAGCAGCGCTGGTCGTGAGGTCTCGTTCTGACAACATATCTCCGATGCGCTTCAGCGCTGGGGTGTGATCGCCATCCGGTCCGGCCCAATCGACGGCGGCAGCTCCGGGGAGATCGTCCAGCGCGGAGATAAAAAAGCCGCTGTCATCGCTGATGGCTGCATGTCCACTTTGCTGAGCCACTGAACGTGCTTTAATCAGAGCATTTTCAAGAACCGTGTTACCGGTTTCATCGGGACTTTGCAGGTTAAGTTGTCTCGCCGACAGGAGTTCAGCCGGGCACCCTACCAGGGCCTCCTTCATAGCGGCGGTTTTATTGAGGTTGTGGGAAGCAAGCACGAGCGGGCTACTGACCCTGAGAAATTCGGGACTATCATGATGCATGGGAGGAATGGCCTTAGTATTCAGTAGACGCTTCTTGAAAATGATCTCTAGCTCCGAACCTTACGCGAAAAGTCATGACAAAGGACAGGCGAGGGTTCGGGGGACGCAAACAACCACACCATATTTGTTTGCGCTTAAAACCCCTGTTCGCGCTTGAAATTCCTTGTATAAGCGCGGGTATGCGTGATCTGGATGTTCTTGTGCTCGGTGGCGGTGCCGCCGGATTGATGTGTGCGATTGAGGCGGCCAAGCGGGGCCGTCAGGTTTTAGTCTTGGACCATGCCAAGCGGCCTGCAGACAAAATCAGGATTTCCGGGGGTGGCCGCTGCAACTTCACCAACTTGCATTGCTCACCAGCCAATTTTCTCTCCCAAAATCCAAGGTTCTGCGTTTCGGCTTTGAAACGCTACACCCAGCAGGATTTCTTGGGACTTGTCGAAAAACATCGGATTTCCTGGCACGAAAAAACGCTTGGCCAGCTTTTTTGTGACAACTCCGCCAAGGACATCATCCAGATGCTTTTGTCCGAGTTGGAGGCAGCTGGTGGTGTTTTGCAGTTGGAAACCTCGATCTCGACCGTGAGCAAACCGGATGACCGCTTTTCCGTTGCAACGTCGAAAGGCCGGGTGCGAGCCAAGTCTCTTGTTATCGCAACAGGAGGGCCGTCCATCCCAAAGATGGGAGCAACCGGATTTGGGTACGATCTTGCCCGGCAATTTGGACATGATGTCATTGCGCCGCGCGCCGCGTTGGTGCCGCTGACATTTTCTGACGCTAATAAGAATTTATGCGCTCGTCTGTCAGGCGTCTCGGTTGATGCGGAGGTCAGTTTCAAAAAGACCACGTTCCGCGAAGGGCTGCTGTTTACCCACCGTGGTTTGTCCGGTCCGTCCATCTTGCAAATATCATCCTATTGGGAAGAAGGCACATCGATTTCTGTGAACCTTCTTCCCGGGACGGATGTGTTTGACGCCCTTCGAGCAGCGCGATCAGCGACACCGAAACAGGATCTCAAAACCGGGTTGACCCAGTTACTGCCATCCCGTCTGGTCGATGAGCTGTCGCAGGCATTCCAGTTAAAGGGCCGTATGGCGGATTTGTCCGACAAGGTTTTGCGCCGATGTTCAGAGCAACTGAACCGCTGGCAGCTGACGCCTGTTGGCACGGAAGGCTACCGGACCGCCGAGGTGACCCTGGGCGGTGTGAACACAAAGGAACTCTCTTCCAAAACCATGGAAAGCGTGATGGTTCCCGGACTTTATTTCATTGGTGAAGTGGTTGATGTGACTGGGCATCTCGGTGGCTTTAACTTTCAGTGGGCCTGGTCGTCTGGGCACGCGGCCGGTCAATTCGTCTAAATTTCCTGATGCTTCACCGACGTTATATTTCGCATTGCACCATTTTTTGATGACCGTGCCTCATTTCTTGCTATAGTCGCGTGAAAGGGAGGGGCTCTTGAAGCGTGTGACGATCCATGATGTGGCTGAGGCAGCGGGCGTCAGCCTGGCTACAGTCGATCGGGTTTTGAACACGCGGCCCGGCGTGCGCAAGGCAACAATTGAAAAGGTTCGTCAGGCTGTAGAGAGACTGAACTACCAGCCGGATGTCTTTGCCGCGGGCCTCGCCAAGAAAAGCGCCTACCGGCTGCATTTCCTGATCCCGAACGGACCGAATGCCTTCATGGAGGACCTGACCCGGGAAGCCAAAGCGCATGCCCAATCCATGAGTGGCGCGCGCATGCAGGTTCATGTTGAGCCGATTGATGCCTTCGATGGTCACAGGGTGACCGGAACACTCGCCGTTCTAGACAAATCCGTTTGTGATGGCGTTGCCGTGGTCGCGCCCGCATTTCCGGAGGTGCGCGCGGCGATTGATCGTTTACAGGATCGCGGCGTTCCTGTCGTGACACTGGTATCAGATCATCCTGCCTCCGCCCGGCAGCACTTTGTCGGCATCAACAATGTTGCTGCTGGCCGGACTGCGGGCCGGTTGATGGGGCGGTTTTTGCCGAAGGAGCCTGGGAAGATCGCGTTGATTGCCGGCTCTCTTGGCCTTAGGGACCACGCTGACCGATACACAGGCTGCCGGGAAGTGGTTGACAATGAGTATCCGCATCTTCAGCTCTTGAAGGTGCGCGAAGGCCGGGACGACAATCGGAGAAACGAAGATTTGGTGCGCAAGCTCCTCTCCGAACATCCGGACCTTTCTGCGGTCTACAACATCGGCGCAGGCAACAGGGGCGTGATCGCGGCAATTCGGGACAACGGCCGTACGGACGATATTGTTTTTGTCGGTCATGAACTCACGCCTTACACCCGCCAGGCGCTCCGAGACGGAATAATGGATGCTGTCATTGCTCAGGATCCCGGTCACGAAATCAGAAGCGCGATCCGGGTGCTCAAGGCACTGTGCGACGGGCTGCCGATCATCGAAGATCAGGAGCGCATTGGTATTGATGTTTTTCTCAAGGAAAATCTGCCGGAAGACGTTTAAGTAGCTCGCCTACTGCAGAGTCGAGTACTTGAGATGACCGTGTTTTCGGGGAAGTTGCCATAGAAACCGCAAAACTTGGCCATTACACTCCAAATTTAGGATTGACCTTTTTGGTCCGCAGCCGCATATCTTACCCATGCGTTTGACACAACAGACAAACTATGCCGTTCGCGCTCTCATGTATTGCGCGGTGAATCCGGACAAGCCGAGCCGGGTTGCAGATATTGCAGCCAGCTTTGAGATGTCCGAGACGCACTTGTTCAAAATCATGAAAGTGCTGGTCGATGCCAATTTGATCCGGACCATTCGTGGCCGGAACGGTGGCGTCATGCTGGCCCGGCCTGCGGAAGCCATCTCCGTTGGTGAGGTCGTTCGCGCGGCAGAAGAGAGCTTTCTCCTTGCTGAGTGCTTCGACTCGGGCCGCAAAGACTGCCCGCTGATCATGTCTTGCGGCTTCAATGGCCTGCTGCATGAGGCGCTCGAGGCCTTCATGGAAGTGCTTGATGCAAAGTCCATCGCGGATCTCTCCGAAGACCGGTTTGGCATGCGGACGCTTCTGAACATCGAATCTACTGAACGTCCGGTCGCTGCGAACGCCTGATCGTTTTCGAACCGCTTCAAACAAATAAAGCCGCCCAAAGGGCGGCTTTATTTGTTTGTTCTGTCGGTTTCCCATCTGAACAAAGCCTAGCTGGCTGACCGCTGAGGGAGAGGAGAGGGCGGTTGGCTTGCCGGCATTTGGCACCCTGTCGAGACAGGGGACCTGTCTTCGAAGAACCAGAGGACGCGATTTCCAGTTCCTTTCCGATCAGGCATTGCCTTCATAGAAAAACTTGAGTATGAGTGTCAAGTATAAAGTGGAGTTAAAAACTCAGCTTATAAAAATCTTTTCGAGACAGCGCTGATTTTGGCGAAAAACAGCGCAACTGAACACTCACCAAGAGATGGATGATAGCCATGACGCCTTCGACAAACAGCCGCAAACAACGTTTGTCTCTTTCCATGCCGGGCGCCCGACCTGCATACACGAAGGTTCCGGTGTCCAAGGGAAAACCGCAGCTCAAATCCGATGACTTGTTCAGTGGCACCCGGGAGATAAACATTCTCCACAATGACGACACCTATCGGCTGACCATTACGAAACAGGGCAAACTGATTCTGACGAAATAGAGCTAGCCCATCGTTATATCGTGTGTCGGGGCTGAGTATATCGCGACGGGGCTGCCGACGCCGCGCAACTCATGATCTCCCATCGGATCCAGGGCAGATTGCAATCCGGTCGGCAAAGCCAATCGGACCGGATCCGTCAGGAGAAGCGTTTTTCCAAGAGGTTTGCAAAGCGATTCCACACGGCTTGTTTCATTTACGGCGCGGCCAATTACGGTAAAGTCGAGCCGCTCCTCGCCGCCAACATTTCCGAAAAACACTTCGCCCATGTGGAGGCCAATCCCGATCTTGAGCGGATGCCAAACCGCTGGATCGGGGAGGCCTTCCGATGGGGTTTCGTTGAAATCATCAATCGCTGAAAGGACTGCCCGGGCCGCTTTGACCGCAGCGTCTGCCGCCGCTTTCCGGCCCAGAGCTTTTTGATCGAAAACCGCGAGGACGCCGTCTCCCATGAATTTCAGGATTTCTCCCCCGTGCGCCAGTACCGAGGTTGATACCCGGTCAAAATAGGCATTGAGAATGGCTGTTACTTCAGGTCCGCTCATCCTATCGGCGAGTTGGGTGAAACCGCGCATGTCGCTCATGAAGACTACGGCATCAATGGCCTCGCCATCACCGCGTTTGATCTCTCCGTCCAGAACCCGTTGACCGGCAATGGGGCCAAGATAGGTATCGGCGACGTTCCGGGCGATGCGCTGAACAATATGCCGTTCAACATGCAGCGCGAAGAGTTCGATGACGGACCGGATCCGCTCCTTGTCGCCATCTTGAAAACCGCCCTTGCGCGTGGTCGCGAGGGTCATGGCGTTGTTCATGGCTCCTGCCGCGCTGAGTGGTATGGCGACGTAATTGGTGTAGCCCTCTTCAGCCAGTTCCGTCATGATCGGAAAGGCGTTGAGACCCTCATTAGTCTCAAGATCCACTTTTACAAATTCACCTTCGGCCATCACCTTGTAGAGGGGGTTGCGCGTGAAAGCCTCATGTTTGATGGCATTGGCATCTGCAGCGATTTCATCACAGAAACCATCAAGAGCGCTCCAGAACCAGGAGAACCCGATCACACGGGGATGCAGAGTGCCAACATGGAGGGTGGCCCGATCAATCCCGAGATTGGCTGCATGGCAACGCCACATGAACTCCTCGTACATCAACATCACGTCCTTGATGCTGGTCGCGTCATTCAAAAGCCAGGTTTTGACATCGTCGAGCGTTTGGTCAGATGGTGCGCAGGAGGGCCCCCGGCTGGAGCGGGCCAAAAGCTGTACACTAGCAGCATACGTTCTAGGAGACGGATCGAGGGCGTGACGGGTCATGAATATCCGGCTGGTTCAAAGGTGGTGTCTATTATCTGGACGGTTTTGCTGGAAATTCAATTGGCAACAGACGCGCCTGCTGGCGGCCGATACAAAAAACTCCCCGTTCGTTAAGAACGGGGAGCACACTTATTGCAGAAATTAACGTCTGATTAGAAAGCGGCTTCGACACCACCCATTTCGACGTAAACGCTTTTGATCTGGCTGTAATACTCGATCGCCGCGTGACCGTTTTCGCGGCCCATGCCGGATTTTTTGTAGCCTCCAAACGGCATTTCGATCGGTGTCAGATTGTAGGTATTGATCCAGCATGTGCCCGCCTGCAGCTGATCAATCACCCGGTGCGCTCGTTGGATGTCTTTTGTGAACACCCCTGCGGCCAGACCAAATTCGGTATCGTTGGCACGGGCAATGACATCGTCTTCATCGTCAAAATTGAGAACGCTGAGCACCGGTCCAAAGATTTCTTCCTGTGCAATCCGCATGTTGTCGTTGACGTCGGCAAAGACGGTCGGCTGAACGAAAAAGCCGTCCGGCAGGCTGTCGACTTTGGCCGCGCTGCCACCGCAGATAAGACGGGCCCCTTCATCCTGGCCGATTTGCATGTAGGATAGTACTTTGTCGAGCTGCGCTTTTGAAACGAGCGGGCCGATGCTGGTAGCTTCATCCAGCGGATCGCCCAAGACAGCATCGCTGGTTCGCTCTGCAAGACGTTTCAGGAATTGTTCCTTGATTGCGGTATGCACAAAAACGCGCGTTCCGTTGGAACAGATCTGACCGGTAGAATAGAAATTCGCATTTATCGCAGCTGAAATCGCATTCTCGATGTCTGCGTCGTCAAAGATGATCAGCGGTGACTTGCCACCGAGTTCGAGTGTGGTCTTTTTGAGGTGTTCACCCGCTAGCGCTGCCACCTTTGCACCTGTCGGAACGGAGCCTGTCAGCGAGACCTTTGCAATATCCGGATGGGCCACCATCTTGGCGCCAATGTCCCCAAACCCTTGAATGACATTGAAAACGCCAGCCGGAAGACCTGCCTCCATCAACGCTTCAGCGAGCTTAAGAGCGCTGAGCGGTGTGACTTCAGATGGCTTGAAGATCATTGCGTTGCCGCATACAAGGGCAGGGGCTGCCTTCCAGCACGCGATCTGGATCGGGTAGTTCCACGCGCCGATCCCGAAGCAAATGCCAAGCGGTTCACGCTTTGTGTAAGCAAAGGAGCCGCCGAGGTCGATATGTTCACCGGTGAGCGTTGCCGCGAGGCCGCCATAATACTCGAGGCAGTCAGCACCTGAGGCTGCGTCCGCGATCAGGGTTTCCTGAAGCGGTTTGCCGGTGTCCAGAGTCTCCAGAACAGAAAGCTCATGGTTTTTTTCCCGAAGGATCTCGGCTGCCCTGCGGAGGACGCGGCCACGTTCCGCCGGAGGCGTTGCAGCCCAGACCTTCTGGCCTTCCTTGGCCGCGGAAATCGCTGCCGCGATGATGGCATCATCTGCAGGATGGATCTGTGCGATGACTTCGCCGGTTGCCGGGTAAAGGGAGTCAAAGGGCGTTCCGCTCTGGCTTTCCGTGTAGGCTCCGCCGATGTAATGGGACGCTTTCGGTTGGGCGCGCATGAAGGGGCTCCTGCTTGTCGTGTCTTGGGTCCGGTCTGTGCCGGATAATGTGTTAGCGCTGGCTGGTTTCCCAAGCCGGGTTGATCCAGGGTTCCTGATTGGACGCAGAAAGCGGCGTCTTGCCAAGGATATGGTCAGATGCCTTTTCGCCGACCATCAGGGATGGCCCGTTCAGATTTCCGTTGGTGATCTGCGGGAAGATGGAGCTGTCCGCAACACGCAATCCATCTACGCCAATGACCCGGCATTCCGGATCCACGACGGCCAACGGATCGTCTTTAGCTCCCATCTTACAGGTACAGCTCGGATGATAGGCGCTTTCGACGTGTTCCTTGATGAAGGCGTTCAGGTCTTTATCTGTCTGCACGTGATCACCCGGCTGGATTTCCTTGCCGCGGTAAGGCGCAAAGGCCTCCTGGCCAAAGATTTCGCGGGTCAGGCGGATGCAGGTGCGGAAGTCCTCCCAGTCCTCTTCATGAGACATGTAGTTGAAGAGAATTGACGGTTTCGAACGCGGATCATTCGATGTCAGACGGATCCGGCCACGTGACTTGGATCGCATTGGCCCAACATGTGCCTGGAAGCCGTGCCCTTCAGCTGCGGCTTTACCGTCATACCGGACGGCAAACGGCAGGAAATGGTATTGGATGTCCGGATACTTTACACCCGCCTTGGACCGGATGAATGCACAGCTTTCAAACTGGTTGGACGCGCCAAGGCCATTCTTGAAGAACAGCCACTGGGCGCCGATTACGGCTTTGGAAATCAGGTTCCAGTGTTTATAGAGCGTGATTGGTTGGGTACAGGCCTGTTGGAGGTAAAGTTCCAAGTGGTCCTGCAGGTTGGAACCGACGCCTGGACGGTCTGCAACCACATCGATCCCAAGTTCAGAAAGGTGATCCGCAGGGCCAATGCCGGATTGCATCAGGATTTTGGGCGAGTTGATCGCCGAGGCCGACAGCACAACCTCGCGGGTTGCATGGGCAATTTGGATTTCGCCCCCGACTTCAAATTCCACGCCCGTCGCCCGGCCGTTTTTAATGATGACCTTCCGGACCAAAGCGCCTTTGATCAGATCAAGATTGCCGCGGTTCAGAGCGGGCTTCAGATAGGCATTTGCCGCAGACCAACGCCGGCCTTTGTGGACCGTCATTTCCATATCGGCGAAACCTTCTTGGCGTTCGCCATTGTAGTCTTCGGTCACGCCATACCCGGCCTGTTCGCCGGCATCTTTGAATGCCCGGAAAAGCGGGTTCCATTTGCTGCCGCGCTGGATGTGCATCGGGCCATTGGTGCCGCGCCAGCCGTCTTGGCCGCCGTGGCTGGTTTCCATCCGTTTGTAATAGGGAAGGACATGACGATAGCCCCAACCCGCGGCACCCATTTCCTCCCAGGTATCGAAGTCGCAGGCATGGCCACGCACGTAGACCATTCCATTGATTGAGGAGGAGCCGCCGATCACTTTGCCACGCGGTGTTGCTAGGCGGCGGCCATCCAGGTGCGGCTCCGGCTCGCTCTCAAAACCCCAATCATAAAGGGACATGTTCATTGGATAGGAAAGGGCTGCGGGCATCTGAATGAAGGGTCCCGCATCGGTTCCACCAAATTCCAGAACGAGAACACGGTTCTGCGGATCTTCAGACAGGCGGCTAGCGAGGGCGCACCCGGCCGATCCGGCACCAACGATGATGAAGTCGAACTGGTTCGTCATGACAAGTCTCCGGGCCGCGTCACTGAGACGGACTTTGTGCGGTCACGGCCGCAATCTGTGTTTCAACGTAGTTTTCGACCAAGGCGATGGCCGCCTGGCGGTCGGTCTTGATGTCACTGAGCGCCTGGCGGATCCAGACGCCGTCGATCATGGAGGCGGTTCCTTCGGCTAAGCGAAGAGCATCTTCGCGCGGAACAAACGCCTTGAAGTTGTGTGTCAGGTTGGATGCAAGCCGCGCCGCGTAGATTTTTAACAGCCGCCGGTTGCTCGTTGTCGTGCGTGATTGAACATAAAAAGCCAACCATGCAGCAATTACTGCAGGTTGAAACTGGTCCACGGCAAAGTTGCCCGCGATGATTGCCGATATGCGTTCCCTTGGCGTTGATGCCTTGCTCAGGCCTTCCTGAATTTCACGCCCCAACTCGGTAAGAAGGTGCCGCATTGTGGCTGCAAGTAATTGATCTTTTGAACCAAAGTAATGATGGACAAGACCACCCGAAACACCGGCGCGCTTGGCGATTTGCGCCATCGTGACGTCGCTGTAACCGCGCTCATGAATAGCATCAACGGTTGCATTTATAAGGCTCCGGCGCCGCTCTTCTTCCATCCCGACTTTGGGCATTGTGCTCTCCAGATTTTCCTAATTCCTATTTTTAATTGATCAATCAATCAATGAAAACTTGCAAATTTCTCTCTGGAGTGTTTCCATTTCGGACATAACGGCTGCTAAGAGAGAGATGGCTCGGCAGAAATGCGGAGCCGCGAAGAAAAATTCAAGCGGCTGAGACCAAAGACTGAACTAAAAAGGGGAACTTCAAACATGAAACTCACAACCAAACTTGTAAGCGGTCTGGCTCTCGGATTGATGATGACCGGAACTTCCCTGGCCGCCGAGCCGGAGAGCTGCAAGACTGTTCGCTTCTCTGATGTTGGTTGGACCGATATCACCGCAACCACTGCGGCCACGACCGTTGTTCTTGATGCGTTGGGCTATGACACCGAGATCAAGATCCTGTCTGTTCCGGTGACCTACGCGTCTTTGAAAAACAAGGACATCGACATTTTCCTCGGCAACTGGATGCCGACTATGGAAGGCGACATCAAGGCATACCGCGAAGACGGCTCTGTTGAGACCGTCCGCGCCAACCTTGAAGGAGCCAAGTACACGCTCGCCGTTCCGCAATACACCTACGACAAGGGCCTGAAGAGCTTCCAGGATATTGCGAAGTTTAAGGACGATCTGGACGGCAAGATCTACGGCATCGAGCCGGGCAATGATGGCAACCGCCTCATCATCGGCATGATCGATGAAAACCTGTTCGGCCTGGAAGGTTTTGAAGTCGTCGAGTCTTCTGAACAAGGCATGCTGGCGCAGGTGTCCCGCGCTGAAAAGCGTGACAAGGACATCGTCTTCCTGGGCTGGGAACCGCACCCGATGAATGCCAACTTTGACATGGCTTACCTCGAAGGTGGCGATGAAATCTTTGGTCCGAACTATGGTGGTGCAACGGTCTATACCAACGTGCGTGCGGGCTACACCAGCGAGTGTGCCAATGTCGGCAAGCTGCTCAACAATCTCGAGTTCTCTCTTGCGATGGAGAACGAGATCATGGGCGCAATCCTGAACGATGGTGAAGATCCGCAGAAAGCAGCCAAGGCATGGCTGAAAGCGCATCCGGCAACGTTCGAAGCGTGGCTTGACGGTGTCACCACATTCGACGGCGGAGAATCCTTCGCTGCTGTCAAAGGCGACCTTGGTCTTTAACACCTGACAAACAGGCGCCGTGTCTCCCAGACCCGGCGCCTTTTCTTTGTCTGACACTTGAAAGTGGAGCGTCAGGTTGAACTGGCTGACAGATTATAAATTGCCGATTGGGCCATGGGCGCGAACCATGGTCGATTGGCTCACCGACAACGCCTATTGGGTGTTCGACGGCATCTCTGTGTTTTTGGAGACGCTGATCGACGGCATCTTGTGGCTGTTGCAAACTCCGCACCCGCTGGTCATCGTGGCACTTGCTGCAGGTGCGGGATATGCGGTTCACCGGAAAATCTCATTGGCGGCGTTCATTGCAGTTTCCCTGATGTTGATCATCAATCAGGGCTATTGGGAAGAAACCACAGAAACACTCGCCTTGGTGATTGCGGCCTCCGTGGTCTGTATGGCGGTTGGCATTCCCATCGGCGTGTATGGCGCGCACAACCCGCGCTTTTTTGCAGCCATGCGGCCCGTGCTCGACTTGATGCAGACGATCCCGACATTCGTGTACCTTATCCCGGCCCTGATCCTGTTTGGACTTGGCATGGTACCGGGGTTGATTGCAACAGTGATCTTCGCCATTCCGGCGCCGATCCGGCTGACGCAGCTGGGCGTTTCCTCGACACCGACAGCTCTTCTTGAGGCAGGCGAGGCGTTTGGGGCGACCAAGTCGCAGCTGCTCTGGAAAATCGAGCTGCCCTATGCCCTGCCGCAGATCATGGCCGGTCTGACGCAGACCATCATGCTGTCCCTGTCTATGGTCGTGATTGCTGCACTCGTTGGCGCTGATGGACTTGGCGTGCCGACACTTCGGGCACTCAATACGGTGAACATCGCGCAGGGCTTCGAAGTCGGGGTGTGTATCGTCCTGATCGCGATCGTTCTGGACCGGTTTTTCCGTAAGGAAGAGGGAGGCAAATCATGAGTGCGTCTGAGAACACACCGGTTGTTTCCTTCAAGGATGTCGACATCGTTTTTGGCGACAATCCGCAATCGGCCTTGCCGTTGATCGATGCTGGCAACACACGCCAGGAGATCCAGAAGGAAACGGGTCAGATCCTTGGTGTTGCCGGAGCAACCTTTGACATTTACGAGGGCGAAGTCATCGTTCTGATGGGTTTGTCCGGGTCTGGGAAGTCGACTCTCCTGCGCGGGGTGAATGGGTTGAACCCCGTCATCCGGGGAGAAGTGCAGGTCCATGATGGTGAGCGCTACATCAACCCTGAGACATGTTCGGAAGCTGAGCTGCGTCAGTTGCGGCGCCGCCGGATCGGCATGGTCTTTCAGCAGTTCGGTTTGCTGCCTTGGCGTACCGTGTCCGAAAACGTCGGATTTGGTTTGGAGCTTGCCGGCGTTTCTCAAAAAGACCGCGACGCGAAAGTGAAAGAGCAGCTCAAACTCGTCGGTCTAACCGGGTGGGGTGAGAAACATGTCCATGAACTGTCGGGCGGCATGCAGCAGCGCGTCGGTCTGGCCCGGGCGTTTGCAACGGATGCCCCCTTACTTCTGATGGACGAGCCGTTTTCCGCTCTTGACCCGCTTATTCGCGACAAGTTGCAGGATGAACTTCTGGATCTTCAGAAGGAACTCAACAGGACCATCATATTCGTCAGCCACGATCTAGACGAGGCGGCAAAGATCGGGTCTCGCATCGCGATCATGGAGGGTGGACGGGTCATCCAGCTCGGCACTTCGCAGGAGATCGTGAAAAAACCGGCAACGCCCTATGTGGCTGATTTCGTAAGCCACATGAACCCGCTCAATGTTCTCCGGGCGCGCGACATCATGGTGCCGCCGGGAAGTATTCCCGGTTCTTTGGCCAATGCACCGACCTGCAAGGCCGACACGACCATCCGTGAGGTTGCGCGTTTGAAGAAAGAGAGCACGGAGCCGGTCGTCGTCCAGCGTGACGGTGCTGTAGTCGGGGTGATCGGTGAAAACGAGCTGCTTGAGTGTATGCTCTAGTGACCCGAATCTGCAGTTCACCACGCTAGCGAATAGTGCGTTAGGGCGAACGCCCGCTGATCCGGAAACAAAAACGGGGCCGCTTGGCCCCGTTTTAATGTTTGAGTTTCGGCGCGGGATCGCTGCCTGAAACCTCATAAACCTTAGAGGAGCTCGAGCTGAGCTGCCTGTTTGCCTCGGCCGCGACGGTCATCTTCGGCGACGAAAGAAACCTTTGCGCCTTCAACCGGTGTTCCAATTCCAGCCTGTTCAAAAGCCGTAACATGGACAAAAACGTCCTTGCCACCGTTTTCCGGGGTAATGAAGCCGAAGCCACGGTCGTGATTGAAGAATTTGATCGTGCCGTTCTCGCGCATGGAGAAGCCTTTCCGTAGTTTGTGCAGGCAGCCGTTCCTGGTGAACCGTGCCGATAAACGAGAAGTCAAAAAAGAAACGGAAAGCTTGGCAGTTCAGAGCAGCGCCCAAAAGGATGCTGCCGAAGGCAGTCTCACCGGGTCTAGTATCATGTCCCGTACAACGCAACTTGCGCTGACAAATCAAATGTAAGGGCGTCGGTAGCCGCCGACAAGGGAAAGAAGCCAGTTATTCTCAACCGGACTTTTGGGCACCACCATAAGCTCGGTTTATCGCGGAATCTGGAGGCCGATTGGATCAGTAAAACGGAAACCGCAGGGCTGTGATTGTGGTCACATCGCCAGAAAGCGGCCGGGTCTAATGTAACTTCATCAACTGAGGTGGAAGCGTAAGGCCTCAGGAGCTTGAAGGAGCAAGACCATGTTCAAGACTATTGTTACGACTTCCGCCGCAGTGACGATCGCCGCTGGTGCTATGATCTTCGCTGGTTCAAACACTGCTCAGGCCGGTAATGGTTGGGGCGTCGCCGCCGGGGTTGCCGGTGGTTTCGCAGCTGGCGCACTTGTAGGGTCTGCGCTTTCGCAGCCCCGGTATGCTGGTCCTCCAACCTATTATTATGCACCGCGCCGTGTGTATCGCCCGGCACCGGTCGTGACTTATCGTCCGGCCCCGTGGACCAATGCCTGGTACAATTACTGTACCAGCAAATACCGGTCCTTCAATCCGCGAACCGGTTACTATCTCGCATATTCCGGCAACTACCGGTTCTGCCGTTAACAGATATATGCTGGGCGCAATCACCAGCAGCCCCGTAGACTGGTTCGCCAATCTGCGGGGCTTATAATAGGCGCATAATCAGGCGCCAGTTTGCCTCTTCGCCGCCCGCATAACGGTCTCAAGCTGATTGAGAAATCGGGACCGGTCTTGCTTGGTGAAGCTGGGGCCGCCCTCACGGATCTCGCCGATTTCTCTGAGGTGCGTGTTGAGATCCCGCATGGCAAGCCGCATGCCGATGGCATCCTCGCGAAACGGTTTTCCGTTCGGCGATAAGACCTGCGCCCCAGTCTTCACGCAGCGAGCTGCCAGCGGAACATCTGCGGTGATGACGACGTCTCCGGGACCAGAGTGGTCCGCGATCCAATTGTCGGCTTCGTCCGGTCCTTCGGGAACCACGACCCTTTCAATGAGTTCTCCTTCAGGCAGCCGCATCCAGCTGTTCGACACGAACACGATCCTGACTTTGTGGCGCTCTCCGACCCGGATTGTCTCATCCTTGACGGGGCAGGCGTCCGCGTCGACATAAAGGACAGTCATGTTCCAGAGACCTCCGGTGACATTGAGGTAAGATTGGCGGTGATCCCATTAGCAGCCGCCAGTCCAGATGCGAAACAGGCTTGCAGAAGATAGCCGCCGGTTGGGGCTTCCCAATCAAGCATTTCACCGGAGACAAACACCCCCGGCATTTTGCGCAGCATGAGATGTGGATCGACTTCCGCCAAGGCCACTCCGCCTGCAGAGGAAATGGCGCGGTCGATATCGTATGTGGCGGTACAGGTCACCGGAACGGTCTTGATCCGTGTTGCCAAATCTCCGGGGGCTTCCGGGAGGGGGCCACTTTCCCTGATGAGCGCCTGTTCTAGCGGTTGCAAGCCGATCGTCTTTCTAAGAAATGTCGACATGGACTGCTTGCCCCGCGGGCGCCCGAGCTTTTCGTGCAACGTCTGATGAGTGAGTTGGGGACGCAGATCGATCGAAATGGGCGCGGTACCAGATAGGTTGAGCTGCGTCCTGATCTCGGCAGACAAGGCATAGATTGCCCCGCCTTCAAGCCCCTTTTCGGAAAGGATAGCTTCACCTAGAACCGAGTGCGATCCGCTGGTGACCTTGATCCGCTTTAACGGGTGCCCGGCAAACCGTTGTTTGATGAACGCGCTCCAAGACACTTCAAATCCGCAATTGGAAGGTTGAAAGTCAACCACCTCAACCCCGGCGTCGCGCAGTACGGGAACCCAGGCAGCATCAGACCCAAGTTTCGGCCAGCTCGCCCCGCCAAGGGCCAGCAAGACTGCGCGGGACGGCATTGGTGATGGTGCCTCATTGTCTCTTGAAATCAACACATTGCCATCTTGGGAGAACCCATGAAACGTAGAGCGGGTGAGCAAGCGGACACCGCTGTCGTCCAAACGCCGAAGCCATGCACGCAGGAGCGGGGACGCTTTCATGGACTTGGGAAAGACACGGCCACTCGTCCCAACAAAGGTCTCCTGACCGAGCCCTTCGCACCAATCGATCAGGTATTTTGGCGGAAAATCGCAGATGAGGGGTTTGATAAAGTTTTCGGCCTCGCGATACCGGCTGACAAACGTTTCAATCGGTTCGCTGTGGGTCAAATTCAGTCCGCCGCGTCCAGCCATTAGGAATTTCCGTGCCGGCGATGGCATCCGGTCCACCACAACGACGTCATACCCCTTGGCAGACAGGTGTTCGGCTGCAAACAGGCCGGCTGGACCAGCTCCGATGATCAATGCATCTATCATGCGGGCCTTATAATCCGAATGTATTTCCAAAAACCAGAACCGATTGATGAAGGCTCAAGTTGTAAAAGTTGAATTCGGTGTTCAATCTCAAGAATTTATTATTTGTCTTGTGAAATGCTTTCGGGAACGAACAGGTTCTTTTGTGAGTCGAGGTATTTGTTTAGGCACTAGGAGAGCGCACTTGGTGATGAAACGAGAAGAGATAATTGTCGTCGTGGATCCCGATGTCTCAGTGCAATCGGCCATGACAAAACTGTTCTCAGAGCATCACGCGCTTTCTTGTTTTTCAGACGCCGAAGCTGCGATTGAGTTTCTTAAAAAGCATCCTGCAGCAGCGGTTGTCTTTTCTTGTTATAATATCCCTGAGTACGATGGCGTTGCTTTTTTAAGTGAATGCGCAGTCGTGGCGCCGCAAGCGGCCCGTATCATGCTCACACGTGAGGGATCGAAGGACGTCATCAAGAAGGCTCTCAACGAGGGCCACGCGTTCATGTATCTTGAAAAACCCTGTCAGAGAGCTGAAATCATCTCTGCACTTGAGGCTGGTCTCTCGCATCATCGGCAATTGGCAAAAGAACGCGCTCTGCTCGAACGCACCTTATCAGGGTCAGTCAAGATGCTGATCGAAATGCTGTCCGTGTTCCACCCGGAAGCGTTTCGACGGACCCCGATCATTCGCCAGCAGGCAGTCCGGCTTGCCAGGGAGATCGGGCTTAAAAAGACCTGGGAATTGGAAATGGCCGTGATGCTGTCGCCGCTTGGTGAGGCCATGTTGCCCAAGGAGATCCTGTCCCGGTACCGGGCAGCCCGTAACCTTAGCGATGAGGAACGGTCGATTCTGGCCAAAGCTCCGGAACAGACGCGCGATCTTCTGCAAAATATCCCGCAGCTCGAGCGTGTGGCCGATTACCTTTATTTATCAGCCTGCGGCTACGACGGCTCCGGGTTTCCGGAAAACGGGCCAGAGGGCGACAAGATCCCGCTGGTGTCCAGGATCCTGAAGCTGCTCACCGACTTGTGGTATGCATCCCCCGAAGGGGGACCGGATGCTGCAGCTTTTGACGCGTTGATGATCAACTGGCGGCAATATGACCCCCGGCTTTTGGAGTTGGCCAAAGAGATCCTTTTGAAAGAAAAGCCTGCGGAACAGAAAACTCTCTTCCAGCATTGCTACATCCGTTCACTGCGGCCCGGGGATGTCCTTGTGGATGATGTGCGGACTGAAACATCTTTTGAGTTGGTTTTGGCCCGCGGTCATTTGCTCACCCCGACGATGATCCGGCGGTTAGAACACTTCAACAAAACGTCTGGTGTGCGGCAGCCGATTCGTGTGAGGCGATCCAAAGCAGCCGAACCGGTTCTTAACGAAACCGCTTGAAGCTACTTTCGGCCGGTCTTTCTCAACAGCTCGGCTTCATAGGCTTTGGCGACACGTAGAAAACGTCCGTGCGCATAGTTCATTGCCAGAATGAAGCCCCACCAGCCGTATTTGCGGTATTTCCGGACAAAATAACCTTTGAAGAAGCTGACCGGAAATTCGGTCAAGAGCCGGTATTTCGGTATTTTCCGGCCTCGGTCCAGCATATCCTGAACCTGCATATCCGAATAGCGGTTGTATTTGCCGACGCTGAATTCAAGAGACCTGTCGGACCGGTGGGCCATGATGCCTTTAAGGTCGCCTAAGGTCGCACCTTCCTGCGGCCGGACGGTGTCGTGAACGGTAGAGGCCGAGAAGCGTCCCTTACGGCGGTCATAAAGCCGGATTTGGTTGTAGCCGTAGGCCCAAGACGCTGGTTCTGTTTCATGCGGAAACGTATCCCGGATCATAATCCGCCAGGCATCTGAAGCCATGTAGCTCTGGTCATCGAATTTTGTTTTGATCTCGGCCGCAAGCGCCGGGGTGATTTCCTCATCAGCGTCCAAGTTGAGGAGCCAATCGTTGCGGCATTGGTCTTCGCCGAAGCGTTTTTGTAGGCCATAGCCCGGCCACTCATTGAAAACGACCCTTGCACCAAGGGACTCGGCAACCGCGACCGTCTCATCTTCCGAGCCGCTGTCTATCACGATGACTTCATCGACCCAGCCGACAACGCTTTTGATTGCAGCCGGGATCCGATCAGCTTCATTTTTTGCGATGATGAATGCTGACAATGGAAGGCGTTGGGTCATTGGATATCCGGAGTCGTTGCGCCTGCAATCCGGAACACATCCGGCGCGCTGTTTTAGCTGTGCCCGAATGGATTTTGAAGAGGCAACAAGGCATGCTCTTTCAAAACGCTGCAATTGGATACTTAAGATGTAAGGGCACTACATTCGTGGCTGCAAAAAAATAGCCCCGCAAGTCGGGGCCAAAAATCAAATCAAAAAAGGACCAAAACAGTCGTTTGCTCTAAACAACTTCCTAGATACTCATCCTCTGTGACAAACAAATGACCCGACAGATGCGGCTTTGGCATCCTGCGGGTAAAGCAGATTGAAACTCTCCGTATCGGGATTTTGAATTTACAATAAATAGCTGAATTAAATCATGAAAAATAATTTGAATGACGTTTAGGTCAATTTCTTCTTGCAAAGCAACATCGAAGCTGGGAGTGTAAGGTCAAATTGAAAGGCGCAGTCGGCTTATTGGTGCAGTTTGGAATATGAATTGCCTAACGGGACTGTGCAGAGCTTTCGGGTTTGGAGGAAATGTCATGACTGCTGCGATGGTTGGGTGGGCGCATCTGCCTTTCGGGAAACACTCTGACGAAACAGTTGAAAGCATGATCGTGAAAGCGGCGACAGACGCCATTCACGATGCGGGCATTTCTCCTGAAGATGTCGACGAGATTGTTCTCGGTCACTTCAACGCTGGATTTTCGGCGCAGGATTTTACCGCCGCGCTTGTGCTGCAGGCCAATCCAGCGCTCCGGTTCACTCCGGCAACTCGGGTCGAGAACGCATGTGCGACCGGGTCTGCCGCCGTTCATCAGGGCGTCCGCGCGGTGTCGTCCGGCGCAGCACGATTTGTACTCGTTGTCGGTGTGGAGCAAATGACGACCACCCCGGGGCCGGAGATCGGCAAGAACCTGCTAAAGGCGTCTTACTTGAAAGAGGATGGCGACACACCGGCAGGATTTGCGGGAGTTTTCGGCAAGATCGCGGATTCCTATTTTCAGAAATACGGCGATCAGTCCGATGCTTTGGCAAAGATTGCTGCCAAGAACCACAAGAACGGTGTGGGCAACCCTTATGCGCAGATGCGCAAGGATTTGGGATATGAGTTCTGCCGGGATGAGAGCGAGAAAAACCCGTTTGTGGCAGGTCCGCTGAAGCGCACCGACTGTTCGCTCGTCTCAGATGGCGCTGCGGCCATGGTCCTGACAGACCCGGCGACAGCGCTTGGTATGCAAAAGGCCGTTGCCTTCCGCGGTCTGGCGCATGTGCAGGACTTCCTGCCGATGTCGAAACGCGACATCCTGAAATTTGAAGGTTGTTCAAAAGCTTGGGGCCAAGCACTCGGGGATGCGAACCTTGCCATCGACGATCTTTCATTTGTCGAGACACACGACTGCTTCACCATAGCCGAGTTGATCGAATACGAGGCGATGGGACTGACCAAAGAGGGTGAGGGCTCACGGGCTGTTCTCGAAGGCTGGACCGAAATGGATGGCAAGTTGCCTGTCAATCCGTCTGGCGGTCTGAAGGCCAAAGGTCACCCGATTGGCGCAACCGGCGTTTCCATGCACGTTCTAACGGCCATGCAGCTGACCGGGACGGCGGGCGATATCCAGGTAAAAAACGCGGAACTTGGCGGGATCTTCAACATGGGCGGCGCAGCTGTCGCCAACTATGTTTCGATCCTTCAGTCGATGAAATAAGTCAAACACCTCAATTGAACTGAACAAGCCTGCCAAGCGCCGGCTTGTTGTGTTTCTGCTATGGCATTTTGCAGCCATGCTTTAGCCGAAGGCCCCCTTGCGTTGCCTTCGAACGCATGATTTGACCATCACATGGGAAAATCACAAACGGGCGCAGTTGCCGCCGGTCACAATCTCACAGCTAAAGCCGGTGCAGAGATGCTGCGCGAAGGGGGTAATGCCGTTGATGCCGCCATAGCCGCCTTGGCCATGGCTTGTGTTTGCGAACCGGTTCTCGCATCTCCCGGTGGTGGCGGATTTGCCATGATCCGGGACGGGAACACCGGAAAAACACAGCTCCTCGATTTCTTCACGCAAACGCCACTTGAAAAACGCGGCAACGCTGAGGATGGATTTCAAACCATCGAAGCAGATTTCGGACCGACCAAACAGATCTTCCATATTGGTCCGGCCACGGTGGCCACGCCCGGATTTTTGGATGGGCTGGACGCCCTATCAAAACGAGGCGCGCGCCTCACGCTTCAAGATCATTTTGCACCGGCTATTGAGGCGGCCTCTTCCGGCTTCAAACTGACCGGGTACCAAGCGTACCTGTCCACCGTTGTTGCGCCAATCCTGATGGCAACAGAAGCTTCCCGGAACTTGTTTGCGCCTGTAGGTCAGCTGCGAGGTGCAGGCGAAACCTTCGTCAATCCCGGGCTTGCCGAGACGTTTCGGGTTCTAGGCCAAACCAGCTGGCGCGACAGCGAAATAGCCGGGGCGCTGCTGGAAGAACAAGCGGCAAACGGCCATCTTTCCGAGGCAGATCTATCGGCTTACCGGGTTGAAGAGCGGGAGCCGCTCTCTTTGAGCGTGGGCGAAGCGCGCGTGTTTTTAAACCCGCGTCCAGCTGCCAGCGGAACTTTGATTCAGTATGCTCTTCAACATCTCGGCGACTGTAAGCCGGTGTCCTTGGCAGCCGCTTTGAACGCTGCAGATGAGGCGCGCCTTTCAGCGCGCGGTGATCTCAGCGCACTCTTGAAACATCCTCTGCGCCAAAACGGAACCACACATATTTCGGCTGTCGATGCAGACGGGAATGCGTGTTCTGTCACGGTCTCCAACGGGACTGGCAGCGGCGAGATCGTCAACGGGTTCGGCTTCATGCTGAACAATATCCTGGGCGAGGAGGATGTAAATCCAGGTGGTTCCGCTGGTTGGCCGGTGAATACCCGCCCAGCCTCCATGATGTGCCCTACTCTGCTGGAGACGTCGGATGGGCGATTGATTGCGCTGGGCTCGGGCGGCTCCAGCCGCATCAGGTCGGCAGTTTTCCAGGCCGTGGCGCGGCTGAGTTTTGGTGGCGTACCCCTGCCCGAGGTTGTCCAAATGCCACGTCTTCATGTCGAGAACGGTCACCTGGATGTAGAAGCTGGATTGGAACAGCATCATCTGGCAGACCTGATCAACGCGTTTTCAGATCACCGCATTTGGGCGGAGCCGAACATGTTCTTCGGCGGCGTGCATGCGGTTCAAAAAACTGGTAGTGGCGAGTTTGAAGGCATTGGTGATCGCCGGCGGGAAGGCGTCGCAGTAATAGTGGACTGAGCAGCTGTCCAATCGCCCGAGGGCCGAAAAGGCTTGCCTGCCCTCGGGCGCAATTCGTCGCCGTTACTGAATGGCCGCTATGGCGCGGCTGAAACCGGTCAGCGGAACGTCGATCTTCTGGCGTTGACTGGCTGAAGCGGCAAAGTCGATTTGCAGCTGCGCTCCGGCCTTCATCGCTTCAATCATGGCATCGGTTGCCGGGGCGCTGATATAGCAGCCACGTTGATCGCATGTGCTGATGGTCATGTCGCCAATCTGCGTGCCGTCAACGGTCAGCTTCACCTTCCCAGGAAGATAAAACCCGAGTGGAGCCTGCATCTGGAAGACTGGCGCGGCGTTGTTCCCCGGATAGATTATATCCACCTTGAAGAGCAACTGACCGCTCTCCTTCACGCGAAGGCTTTGGCTGGCCTCGCACGTCAACGCTTCTGCGGACCGGGAGGCACCGGCACATCTTGTTTGCCAGAGTTCGCCCTGTTCAGCCTGCTGGGCTTGGACTGGAGTTCCCTGAAGAAACATGACGGTGAGGGCCGCGGTAAGTGAAAGCGAAAAGCGCATGATGTGACTCACAGATTGGCGATTGGTTGGTCTTGGGAGAATAAAACCGGGAAGTGCGGCGGGCTGAAACTGGCAGCCTCACTTGACCGTATAACTCGTTTTTTCGACTCATTTGTTAGCCCGAAACGGGTGTCAATTCCTAGCCCTGACTTTGGAATTTCCGTTTGTCACATTGGACCGGGTGTCCGTTGGATTTGAAAGGTAGTCGAGCTTTCTGTGGTTAGGAGAGGCCCTCGCCGCGATCGGCGTGTAGGGACCAGCAAATGAACGCATGCATCGCCGAAGCGGCAAATCAGGAAAATCTATTCCGCAATCTCTTCCGGCTTTGAAATCCCGTACCCGGCACTTCTCTCCGCCACCGCTTACATTCAGGTCATCAAATTGGGATTGGAGACCCTTGCTGATGGCAAGCCGCAGATCACAGACAGAAAAAGCACGCAAGAAGCCGGAAGACCGGCTGGATGTCTTCCCGGCATTCATGAAGGTCGCGGGTAGGCGTGTTGTCGTTGTCGGACATGGCGGTGAAGCTGCTGCCAAGGTGCGCCTTCTGGGCGAAACCAATGCGGATATCGTTGTGGTCGGACAGGACATCGATCACGAACTGCAATCCGCCGTCGATCTGTTCTCCGCGACCCATATCGCCGAAGACTTCAAGCCAAGACATCTGACCAATGCGGCCATGGTCTTCTCCGCAAGGGAAGACTGGGATCTGGACAAGGCGGTCATTGAGGCGGCTCGGATCATGGGCGTACCGGCGAACGCGGTCGATAAGCCTGAGATCTGCGATTTTTACACTGGCGCACTCGTCAACCGGGCGCCGATTGCCGTAGCGATCACATCTACCGGCGTCGGACCGGTTCTGGCGCGCCATATCCGCGCCCGTATCGAAGGTATGTTGCCGCGGTCGACTGGCGCGCTTGCAAGGCTTGCCGAGAATTTCCGTGATGCGGCTTCAAAAGTCATTTCTGACGGCAATCTGCGCCGGAGTTTCTGGGCCCGGTTCTTCTCCGGTTCGGTCGCAACCAATCTTTATGCCGGCAAGGCAGACGTTGCCCGAGCAGAAGCGCAGCGCCTTTTGAATAGCATGGCCGATGAGCCGGGGTTTGTGTGGCTGGTGGGTGCCGGGCCTGGAGCTGAGGATCTTCTCACGCTTCGGGCTCAGCGCCTCCTACAGGAAGCCGACGTCATCGTACATGACGCGCTCGTTCCAGCTGATGTGGTGGCGATGGGGCGCCGGGATGCCGAACGGATTTCCGTTGGTAAGCGCAAGGGCGCCCATTCCGTGCCGCAATCCGAAATCTGCGATTTGCTGGTGAAGCTCGGATCTAAAGGCCTCAAGGTTGTCCGTCTGAAAGCCGGGGATCCCATGATCTTCGGCCGGGCAGCAGAAGAAATGGAGGCGCTCCGCGCCGGAGGGATCGGCTTTGAAATCGTTCCCGGTGTGACAGCAGCCTTTGCCGCCGCAGCCTCGGCGCAGATCCCGCTGACGTTGCGCGGCGTCGCCTCCAACCTCGTTTTTGCCACAGGCCATAATGCGAAGTCGGAAACACTGCCTGATTGGGCAGGTCTGGCGCTGAAGGGCGCAACCGTTGCTGTCTACATGGGTCGGACCGTTGCAGCGTCCGTCGCGGATCGTCTCATTGGCGCGGGCATGACCCCATCCACCCCTGTTGCGGTCATCGAGAATGCCGCGCACCCCGATGAACGTCAGTTTGCCGGTGATCTGTCCGAGCTTGCGGTCCTGTCGAACCGCGCTGAGATCGATGGACCGGTTTTGATCGTGGTTGGCGAGGCCGTTGGCCATGCCGCCCTTGAACAGGCCGAACCGCTGGCGCCGCAGCTCGTGCGTGCCGTCGCGGCGGCTTGAGGAGATAAGTTTATGAAAGTCATTACAGCCAATCGCCTTCTGGATGGCGATGTCGTCTGGCTCGGTGAAAACGAGGTTTGGGTCGAGCGTGTCACGCTGGCTCGAACCTTTGATGGCAAGGATGCTGTTGCCGAGGGGCTGTCGATTGGCGCAGCGGCAGAAAAAGACCAGAAGGTCGTCGGCGTCTACGAGATGGATGTGACCATTGAAGACGGCGTCATTGTCCCCGTGCGCTTGCGCGAACGTATCCGGGCGAAAGGTCCGACCACCCATCCGCAATTCGGAAAACAGGCTCAGGCCGTTTCCGCCTGACACCAGAGCATCGGGCGTTTTGTTGGAAACGCCCAAAGATGCTCGGCCACTACAGAAGCGATCAGCTTTGGGCGTGAAATCGATCCCGATTTAATGCCCGCTGATCTAGCACAAGCGGCGGGCAGCGCCGGAACGAGCAGCGCCCGGCAGGAGAGACAGATGTACCGTTACGATGAATTTGACGCGAGTTTCGTCAACCAGCGCACCGAACAGTTCAAGGACCAGGTCCGCCGCCGCATGGCCGGTGAACTGTCCGAGGACGAGTTCAAGCCGCTGCGCCTGATGAACGGCCTTTATCTGCAGCTTCATGCCTACATGCTGCGTGTTGCCATTCCCTATGGCACGCTGAACGGTCGCCAGATGCGCAAGCTGGCGCATATTGCCCGGACCTACGACAAGGGCTATGGCCACTTCACCACACGCCAGAACATCCAGTTCAACTGGCCGAAGCTCGAGGACACTCCGAAAATCCTTGAAGAGCTGGCCGAAGTGGAAATGCACGCCATTCAGACCTCCGGCAACTGCATCCGGAATGTGACGGCCGACCATTTCGCCGGTGCTGCGGCCGACGAGATTGCTGATCCGCGTCCCTATGCGGAAATCCTGCGCCAGTGGTCCTCGCTCCACCCGGAGTTTTCGTTCCTGCCGCGCAAGTTCAAGATCGCGATCACCGGCGCGCCGAATGACCGGGCTGCCGTTCAGGTGCATGACATCGGTCTGCAGTTGACCCGCAATGAGGCTGGTGAGATCGGCTTTGAGGTGTTTGTTGGCGGTGGTCTCGGCCGGACACCGATGATCGGCCGCAAGGTCCGCGACTTCCTTCCGGAAGAAGACCTGCTTGCCTATTCCGAAGCAATCCTGCGCGTTTACAACCGCTACGGCCGCCGGGACAACAAGTACAAGGCGCGGATCAAGATCCTTGTGCATGAAACCGGCCTGGAAGACCTGAAGGCGGATATCGAAGGTGAATTTGAGAAGATCCGCTACGGTGTTCTTCGTCTGCCGGACGAAGAAGTGCGTCGGATCGAAGCTTACTTTGTGCCCCCTCCGCTCGAGGTCGGGTCAGACATCTCGGCCAAAGTCGAAGTGCGCCGTGAGACGGACGCTGCTTTTGCACAGTTCCTTGCCCACAATCTCAATCCGCACCGCGTGCCGGGCTACACATCCGTGACCCTGTCTATGAAGCCGATCGGCGGTATCCCGGGCGATGCATCCGATGCGCAGATGGATGTGATTGCGGATCTTGCCGAACGGTATGGACAGGATGAAATCCGGATTTCCCATGAGCAGAACGTGATCCTGCCGCATGTGAAACTGGATGACCTTCCGGCTCTGTTCGACCAGTTGGTCGCAGCGGACATTGCCGAAGGCAACGCCGGGTTGATCACCGACATCATTGCCTGCCCTGGGATGGATTACTGCGCGCTCGCAACGGCCCGTTCAATCCCTGTGGCTCAACGGATTTCCGAACGCTTCGGCACAGCTGAGCGTCAGGCCGAAATTGGCGAGCTGAAGATCAAGATTTCAGGCTGCATCAACGCCTGTGGGCACCACCACGTCGGTCACATCGGCATTCTCGGCCTCGAGAAAAAAGGCGAAGAGTTCTACCAGGTGACGCTGGGCGGTTCGGCCAACGAAAACGCATCCATCGGTGAAATCGTCGGGCGCGGGTTCTCCTCCGAAGAGGTCGTCGACGCGATTGAGACACTGGTCGACACCTATCTTGAACTTCGGTCCGGCAAGGACGAAACCTTCCTGGATGCGTACCGCCGGGTCGGGGAGGCGCCATTTAAGGAGGCCCTTTATGGCGCTGCATGAAACCTTCAGCCTCGGCGTTGATCCGGAGCTCGGGCTTCAGGCGGAAGTCGCCGCGCTGAACGCCCAGTTCGAGGACGCCGTTGCGCAGGACATCCTTCAGGCCTCTATCCGGCATCAATTCGCCGGGGAAATCGCCATGGTGTCCAGCTTTGGCGCGGATTCTGCGGTGCTCTTGCACATGGTCTCACAGGTGGACCCAACGACACCGGTTTTGTTCGTCGACACGGTGAAACTGTTTCCGGCGACGATCCTTTACCGGGAGGAGCTGGTCGCCAAGCTTGGCCTCACCGATGTACGCACGTTCAAGCCATCCAAGGATGACCTTGCCGAAAGAGACCCTGCCGGCATGCTCTGGATGAGCGACACGGATGCGTGTTGCCATATTCGCAAGGTGGTGCCGCTCGAACGAGCATTGCAGGGTTTTGAAGCCTGGATTTCCGGCCGGAAACGCCATCAGAGTTCAACACGGTCTGAGTTGGATTTTTTCGAAATCGACGCCGGGCGGGTCAAGATCAATCCGCTCGCCGACTGGTCAGCGGCTGACATCCTGGACTATGCGAAGAGCCATAACCTGCCACCGCATCCGCTAGTCGCCGAGGGCTATCCGTCAATCGGTTGCTTGCCCTGCACAAGCAAGGTGGCGCCGGGCGAAGATCCACGCGCGGGCCGCTGGCGCGGTCAGGACAAGACAGAGTGCGGCATTCATTGGCCGACCCATGGCAAGGAAATTGACGGCAGCGGCATTTGAGCCGCGCCGCTGAGAGAGTTTGAGGACGCGAAAAATGGCAACGATCTACAAAGACGGTGAGTTTGTCGAGGAAACCTGGAACCGGGCGGATGCTGAAACCGGTCCGGCCGTGGACGGTGATCTGCTGGTTCCGGTCTCCCTGTTTCTTGAGGCGCCGGAAGCGTACCTTTGCCGCGCCGGGAAAACGGCTTTGCTGGTCGAGGCCGGGGAAAAAGTCGAACTTGCTGCGGAACATTTGGGTAAGTTTGCCTACGTCGCTGTGGCTTTTCCAAGCTTCGCCGATGGCCGTGGTTTCTCAACCGCCCGCGACCTGCGGGAGCACCTGAACTATCAGGGCGATATCCGTGCAGTTGGCAGCTACATTCTGGATCAGGTGCCGCTCGCCCGCCGTTGCGGCGTCTCAAGCTTCGAGATTTCCAAGCCCGAAGTTCTGAAAGCCCTGAAGGCTGGAGAGTGGCCGGAAGTCACCAAGTATCTGCAACCGGCTTTCGGCTTGATCGAAGAAATTCCGGAAGGCACCCGGCCCTGGGCCCGCCGCTCGCACCGCGATGTAGCCATTGCGGCAGAATAGAGCGACTCCATCAAGGTGGACCCGACGGGCGGCAACAGACCTTCAGATCAGGAAGGGTCTGGGTTTCGCAACTGATGCCGTAGGATCGCTCCGATAATATCGGAGTAGTCGTCTGTCCAAGGTAGCGTTCCACCGGAAGCAACCTTTTTCCAACGTGGATCGCTTGACAGTGGCCCTAGTTGCTCGTCGGTTTTGGCTAATACGACCGTTTTGGCCGGAAATATCTTTCTAGCGCGTTCAGTTTTGTCTCGCTCAAACTGAGCAGATCGGATTGCCAATCCCTCTTGTTCGGCAATTGCCGCCAGGATCGATTCAAGTTCTAGATGACGGTTAGAGATATGCATGGCCAAAAGGCCATTGGGTGCCAGTTTGGAAAAATAGATATTTAGCGCTTCGAGCGTCATTAGATGAACTGGGATTGAGTCTGATGAAAATGCATCAATTAGCATGAAATCAAAATGGCGATCAGGCTCATAAGCAAGTGTAAGTCTCGCATCTCCAAGAACCTGTCGAGCATCCGGTGCGCAATCGGTAATGAATCTGAAGTATGAGGGGTTTGAGGCAATATCAATAACTGCTTTATCAATTTCAAAAAAAGTCCAACTTTCCTTCGGCTTACTATGGCATAAGAAACTTCCGGTACCGAGTCCGACAATGGCCCCCCGATTGATTTGGCCGCCTGAATTTTCTCGTGCAGCCCGCAGGACTTCGGCCATTTCTCCTGATTGGTGGTAATATGATAGCGCTTCGGGCGCGCCTTGCCCCACTTCAGGCGCGAATGCTGACTCATGCGTTACACCGTGAACGGTTGTTCCATGAAGCATGAGGCGATGCTGGCCATCCGAAGAAGAATTGACTTTAATCACGCCGAAAAATGATCGTTCGGAATACATGTTGTTGCCCAAGTGCAGACTTGTGATGGCAAGGGGTATTGCGGCTATGAGTAGCGAAAGTGCAGCAGGCTGAGATCGTAATTGAACAAACGCAGCGAAGGTCACCATACCAATCAGGAGCAGAAGGACGTGGGAGCGTTTCAATAGTGTGGAACTAGCTTCAGACTGGAGTGCGAAAGAAAGCAGGGCTGCTAGGCCAATACCGATCACCAGTCCCGTCAAAAGAGATTTTCCACTCGTCTTCCGCTTGTAGGGCAGCAAGAATATGACTGCCAACATGAGTAGTGGGAACTCTGCAACCCAGTCAAAAACGCGGGGAGCTATGAGGCCGGCAAATACGCCGCCGATAACACCGCCTAGAGACATCCAGAAATAAAAAGATGTCAACTGCGTTGCATCAGGGCGACGACTATAAAGCAGAGTATGACAGAACAAAGCTGCCAAGAAAAAACAAAGAAGAGTTAGGATCAGAGAACCAACTATATTGGGTGTTGGAGTGAAAAAAATCACAAACGTCGCTATGATCAAAACCCACGGAAATACGTTTGACAAGAATTTTAAAGAAATTGGAGGTGATTGCCGAAAGGAAAGTACAAAGGTCAATAAGAAAAGTGAAAGGGGAATAACCCATAAGAATGGTGCAGAAGCTAAGTCGATCGAAATAAAAGCGGTGACTGCAACTGTGAGGCCAGACGGTATCGCTGCAATGCCGACGATGAATGCTTTTTGAACCACCGTCATATTTTCTAAAGGTTGACTGCAGTTTGCCTGTTCAGGCAGAGAGCAAAAAGCCATGCTTGTCGGATTTAACCGCGGAAGCAAGTAGCTTGAGCATAGTAATATTCCAACAAGAAGTATTGTATAGCCGCCAGCCCATAATATAGACTGATTGCTTAAAGTAAAATTTGGTTCAATCAGCAATATATAGATATAGAGCGAAAAAAAGCTTCCAATGTTGCTTGCCCCGTACAAGAAATACGGATCTTTAGCATGCGGGTGGCCCGACTTCGAGAACCATGCTTGGAGAAGCGGAGCGTTCGCTGCCACTGCGAAAAACGGTACGCCAATTGACGCGCCAAACAGACCGATCAACCAGAATTCTTGACCTGATTCTGGCGGCGTTTCCCAACCGTTTGCTATGTCCAGGGGAAGAAAGAGGACGGCAGACGTAAGAACCAGTGCGTGTATTGCAACCGCGTATTGAATGCCAACATAACGGGTGAGTAAATGCGCATAGGCATACCCGAGCAAGAGTACACTTTGAAAAAATATCATCGCCACAGACCAAACGCCGGGCGAGCCGCCAAGTTTCGGCAAAACAAGTTTTGAGAAGTACGGCTGAATGGCAAAAAGAAGTAAGGCACTCACGAACAGTGTGGCTGTGAAAACCGGGAGAACGATCGACGGGGTTTGATTTTTTGAAGAATTTTCGTCAGAAAATCTATCGAATGGCAATGACATTGAATGGTGATCTCCTTATCGCCAACAATGCGTAGCGAAAATTCTTTAACATTCGTTCAGCAAAATTGAGACCTACAGGATTTAGTATCTGAAGCATCTCAATTGGCGTTGCCCGCTGGACCGACAAAATGTGACCAGGAGCGTGTAAACAGTCTGATAGGTTAGGGGCGCATCGATCCGGATAAAACTTTTGTTGGGAGCAGCAGATTTATCTGCGCTGTGGCACGCTGAATTTACAATAGCGAAGGGCGACAATGGCTCAAAACGGAGAATGTGGTCGCATAGATCGAAAAGTCAGTCGATAAAGACAAAACGCCTAAAGCTCTGATTGCCGTGGATTCTAACCCCCCGCGACCTGCGGGAGCAATTGAACTATCAGCGCGATATCCGTGCGGTTGCCAGCTACATCCTAGACCGGGTGCCGCTCGCATCGCTATGTGGCCGTAGCGGCAGAATAGCGGCACAGACGTTGAGTTCCGATAAAAAAGACCGGGCCAGCGCTGCAGGCCCGGTCTATTAATTTATTCAAAGCTCGCCTTAAAGGCCGCGCCAATCTCGGCTATGGCCTTGTTCCGGGCCTGGAACTCTGCCTCATTTTCGGTGACATAAACGGCAAGAGCGACCGGTGTGTGGTTGGGTGGCCAGATGATCGCAATATTGCCGCGGGAACCATATGCTCCGGCACCTGTCTTGTCCGCAATGCGCCAGTCATGCGGCAAGCCTGCACGGAGCGTTGCATCACCCACCTTGTTCGCCTCCAACCATTGCATCAGTTGTTTTCGGGACGAGGCACTCAACTCATCTGAAAACAGAACCTTGTACAGAGATTGAGCTGCAGCCACTGGTGTGGTGGTGTCGCGTGGGTCTCCCGGAGTTCCTTCGTTCAAGCTCGGCTCATTGCGGTCCAGACGTGTGACGTCATCGCCGATGGAGCGCATGTATGTCGTCACCCCGTTTGGACCGCCAAGTTCTTCCAGAATGATGTTCGCAGATGTGTTGTCGCTGATCGTGATGGTCGCCTCGCAATGATCGGCAAGGGTCATATTCGCTGTGTTGATATGGTTTTCTGTGACCGGCGAATAGGAGACGATCATATCTCCAGTAATTATAGTTCGCTGATCGAGAATGGTCTGCTTTTTGTCGACCCGCTCAAGCAACGCCGTGCAGGCAAAGGCCTTCATGGTGCTGTTCATCGGGAACCGGTCGTCACCGTTATAGTTCCAGTTCAGCCCGCTTGCCGGATCGAAAACGGCAACGCCAATGCGGGTGTTCAAACGGCTTTCGATCGCCTTGGCGACCGTTGCAAGCGGCGCCGGATCGAACTCTGGTCCACCGGAATAAGCGGGTCCTTGAAGCGTCAAAAACAGAGCGGCTGCGCCCAACGTGAGCGCTTTGGGAAACATCATCAGATTTGTCCAATCGTTGTCAAAGATGGGCGCTCCAGCCGCGGTTCTGAAGCAATGCCGATCGGTGAAGAGGAATATGATCGCAGCTTGAGGGATCGACAAATGATGGTTTCTCTGGTTAGGCATGAGAAAAATTTGGCCTTGGATATGCCTGAATGAATATTTCGCAATTGCCGTTGAACGCTCTCCGGGCCTTTGAAGCTTCTGCGCGCCTTGGAAGTTTTACAAAGGCGGGTATGGAACTGCGAGTATCCCAGACCGCAGTCAGCCATCAGGTAAAGTCGCTTGAGGCAATTCTGGGTGTGTCGCTGTTTGATAGATTGCCACGTGGCGTTGTGCTAACAGATGAAGGTCAGACACTGTTACCAGTTCTAAGCGATGCCTTTGGCCGAATGAGCGCTACGCTTAGCCGCTTCGAACATGGCAATTTTCAAGAGGTACTCACTGTTGGCGCCGTGTCTACTTTCGCTTATGGCTGGCTGATTGATCGGCTCTCTGATTTCTCGAGGCTTTTCCCAGATGTCGATGTGCGGCTGAAGACCAACAACAACCGGGCCGATTTTCTTGAGGACGGTCTCGACTACTTTATTCGGTTCGGGGACGGGGCCTGGCACAGCACCAATGCGCTCCAGTTGATCAATGCGCCTTTGTCTCCGGTCTGCGCACCCTTAATGGCGGAAGCGCTGAAGACCCCCAGTGACCTAAAGGCTGTTCCACTCTTGCGGTCGTACAGGTTGGATGAATGGAACCGGTGGTTTGATGCGGTGAATGTTGAACCGCGGAGCATTAGAGGTTGGATGTTTGATTCATCGGTCACAATGGCTGCTGCTGCCGCGAAAGGCGCAGGTGTTGCGCTCGTACCTGTGACGATGTTTCGGGAGGAGTTGGAGACGGGCCGGCTGAAACAACCATTCCCGCAAACCGTATCGCTCGGCCGCTACTGGTTGACCTGGTTGAAATCCCGCAATGAAACGCTGGCGATGCGTCAGTTCAGGGATTGGATCGAAGGGCAGGCGTCAGCTTCCTAAAGCCTGCCCGATGGTGTCAGCCCATCCACCCATCGCGCTTCAAGATGCGATAGGTATCGTTCAGCGTTTTTTCCGCAGTTGCGACAAGATGATCTGCCTCTTCGTGAGACAGCACCAAAGGCGGTGAGATGATCATGCTGTCACGAACGGCGCGCATCACCATCCCATGCTCAAACGAAACATCGCGGCACAGGGTGCCGGGCACGCCGACATCGGAGAATTTCTTGGTCGGGTTCTTTTTGTCCGGCACCAATTCCAGAGCGCCAACCAACCCCGTCATGCGGGCTTCGCCTACGAGCTCATGCTCGCCAAGTTTTAGCCAGCGTTCCTTGAGGTACGGACCAATATCGGTCTTGACCCGGTCCACCAGGCCGTCGCGTTCAATGATCTCCAGATTTGCGAGCGCAGCTGCGGCACAAACCGGATGTCCGGAATAGGTATAGCCGTGGTTGAAGTCATCCCCTGCCAGCATCAAGCCCTCCACGACGCGGTCAGAGACCAGAACACCACCCATCGGCAGATAGCCGGACGTCAGGCCTTTGGCGATCGGCATTAGATCTGGCTTCACGCCGTAGTAGGAGGATCCGAACCATTCACCCAACCGGCCAAAGCCGCAAATGACTTCATCAGACACAAACAGAATGTCGCGCTCCTCAAGGATGCGCTTGACTTCAGGCCAGTAAGTTTCTGGCGGGATGATAACGCCACCCGCACCCTGGATGGGTTCTGCAATGAAGGCCGCGACCTTGTCCTCGCCAATCTGATCGATGGCTTCCTCAAGTTTGCGGGCCACATGAACGCCGAAGTTTTCGGGGCTCATGTCCTGTCCTTCGCCAAACCAGTAGGGCTGGTCGATATGGTGGACACCGGAAACAGGCAGATCCCCTTGTGCGTGCATGGCTTTCATGCCGCCAAGGCTGGTACCGGCGAGGGTCGAACCGTGATAGCCGTTCCAGCGGCCGATGATCACCTTCTTGTCCCGCTTGCCCATCTTGTCCCAATAGGTGCGCACCATGCGGAACACAGTGTCGTTCGCTTCCGAGCCGGACGAGCAGTAGAACACGGTGTTGATGTGATCGGGCGCGAGCTTGGCGAGCTTTTCCGACAAAGCGATTGCGGGTGGGTGGGTCGTCTTGAAGAACGTGTTGTAATAGGCCAGCTCGTTCATTTGTTTGGTCACAGCTTCGGTGATTTCCGAGCGGCCATGGCCGACCTGCACGCACCAGAGCCCGGCCATGCCATCGAGAATCTTGTTGCCGTTTGAATCCGTCAACCAGACACCATCTGCGCTGGTGATCACCCGGCTGCCTTCGGCATTAAGCGATTTCATGTCCGAAAACGGATGCCAATGGTGTGCGGCGTCCAGTTCCTGAAGCGCCTTGGTCGGATAGATGTTGGAATGGGCAGTCATAAAAGGATGCTCCGGAAGAAGGTCAATCACACGTTCAGCAGAAGATATTCCCGTTCCCACGGGCTGATCACCGACATGAAGGTTTCGAACTCTTCGTATTTGATGGCGCGGTAGGTCGCGACGAACTTCTCTCCGAAAACCTCGATCATGTCTTCCGAGTTTTCGAACAACGTAAGAGCTTCTGGCAAACCGCGCGGCAGGGACTTGGTGAGCTCGGTGCAATCATCCATACGCGGGGCATCCGGCTTCAGACCCTTGACGATCCCGAGATAGCCGCAGGCAAGAGATGCCGCGATTGCAAGGTACGGGTTTGCGTCAGAGCCCGGGATACGGTTTTCCAGGCGCCGCGCATCCGGACTTGAATACGGCACGCGCAGCCCGACCGTCCGATTGTCATAGCCCCAGTACACGTTGACCGGCGAGGTCGAGGTTTTGGAGAACCGGCGGTAGGAATTCACGAACGGCGCCATGATTGGCGTGACTTGCGGCAGATACACCTGATGCCCGGCAATGAAGGATAGAAACGCCTCCGTTTCCATGCCGTTCTCGCCGGCAAAGATGTTCTTACCGGTTTCCTTGTCGAGCACCGATTGGTGGATGTGCATCGCCGACCCGGGCTGGTTCGACATCGGTTTCGACATGAAGGTCGCATACATCTCATGCCGCAGCGCGGCTTCACGGATGGTGCGCTTAAACAGGAAAACCTGATCTGCGAGCTCCAGGGGATTGCCGTGACGCAGATTGATTTCCATCTGCGCAGCGCCTTCCTCATGGATCATCGTGTCTATTTCCAGACCCTGCTGTTCGGACAGGTCATAGATATCGTCGATCAAGTCGTCGAATTCGTTAAGGGCTGAAATCGAATAGGACTGACGGCCGACCTCAGGACGGCCGGAGCGGCCTGTCGGCGGTTCCAGCGGATAGTCGGGATCGGTGTTGGGCCGGACCAGATAGAATTCGATCTCGGGGGCGACAACCGGCTGCCAGCCTTTGTCGTCGTAGAGCTTGAGAATATGCCTCAGGACGTTGCGTGGGGCGGTTTCAACAGGTGCCCCCTCGCGGGTGTAAGCATCATGAATGAGCTGTGCCGTCGGATCGCTTTCCCAGGGGACTGTCGTCAGCGTTGAATAGTCGGCGCGGAAATAGAGGTCGCCGTCAGTCGGATTGTGTTGGAAGCGCTCGTCGTCTTCCGGATAGTCGCCGGAGATCGTCTGCGCAAAGATCGAGGCAGGCATGGTCATGACAGGGCCGGAAAAGAATTTTTCCGTCGGCATCATCTTGCCCCGGGCAACGCCCGCCAGGTCCGGAACGATGCACTCGATATCCTGAATGTTCCGATGGTTGAGCCAATCCCGCGCGGCATCAACATCTGAAACGCCGCGGAGGCTTTCTTCCTTGTGCGGGGTCGAATTGGCAGGTGGGGTATCAGTCACGCGAGGCTCCAGAGATTTTTGTCCGTGATCGGCGGAACCGAACAGCCGTGAAAATCACGAAATTGCTGCTGTTCATGCTCTATCTAAATGCCGTCAGGACTATTTTGTGATCACAAAATGACACAAGGTTGAGCCGGGATCAACTGGGCTCTTCGCCTTGGAGAATTTCCCGGCCAAGGAGACCCATGCCATCAGCGATGTCTGCCGTGATTGCTTCTTTCAATGCTGCGGCATCTTGCATCTCGATCGCATGAATGGCGGCCTTGTGCTGGTCGATCAAATTCACTGTGCCAACACGCCCGTAAACGGTACGCATGAAGGGGGCGAACTGGAGCCAGAGACTATCGATCAGCGGCAATAAAACACGGGAGCCGGACGCTCGGTAGATATGGAAATGAAAGGCGTGGTTCAGCCGCATATAGGCTTCGGCGTCACCAGAATTCAGTCGCACGTCAATGTCGTCATCAATGCTCCTCAGTTCTGCAATGTCGTCAGAACTAAGGCGGGGCATGGCGCGTACGGACAGTTCCGGCTCGAGCAGGAGACGGGCCATCAACACCTCGTCAAACCGCTCCGGTGTCATGTCCGGAACCTGGATGCGCCCATTGGGTTTGACTTCAAGCGCGTTTTCGGCAGCCAACCGTTGAAGCACCTCGCGCACCGGCATCGGGCTGACCCCAAGCTCTGCTGCAAGGCCCCGCAGGGTTACCGCCTTTCCGGGAATAAACCGTCCGGTCAGCAGGCCAGACCGCACAGCGATATCCACTTGATCGCGGGTGGCGCTGCGCGCTGAAGCGGTCGTTTGGGTCTTTTCAGGACCAGCATTGAGTGCAGAGCGCCGGACCGGCAATAGTGATATCCTTGCATGCTGCTTTTGCGATTTCATCGCGATTGTCTTGACAGTCTATGTGGAAAGTGATCACATTTTTTCCAATATCGCAATCATAAGCTGGCGGTCCAAAGAACCAGCAAGGCCAGCAGAAACACAGGACGTAAATGAACGAGCTTCCTCACCAGATTCTGGAACATCCGGCGGAGCCCGGTTGGAAGTCGGCTTTCGAAGCCTTTTTGGAAGAACATCCAGACTTGGATACACTCGAAGTGGTTCTGCCGGATACGAACGGGGTGCTTCGCGGAAAATGGTTGCCCGGAAAAGCGCTGGCGAAAGTCTTCGAAGGCGGCGTCGCGTTTCCGTATTCCCTGTTTGGGCTGGACGTGTGGGGACGGGAAGTCGAAGCGACCGGTATGCACCTGGAAACTGGCGACAAGGACGGTGTTTGCTGGCCAATTCCGGAATCTTTGAAGCTAGTTCCGTGGGCGGATCGCAAGACTGCTCAGGTGCTGTTGTCGATGTACAATCGCGATGGCGGACCGTTCCTCGCTGATCCGCGGCATGTGCTTGAAAACACAGTGGCGCAGATGAAAGAAGAGTTCGGCGTCTCAGCCACATGTGCCTTTGAGCTGGAGTTTTATCTTTTCGAGGAAAGTGACGGGGATTGGACCGAGCAGCCAAAGCCCTTGTTTTCGACCCATCTCGGGCCGGCGCGGCAGAACATGTATGCGCTGTCCGATCTGGAAGCGCTTTTGCCCGTGGTTGATGACTTGCGCAGAGCTTGCGAGGCTCAGGGCATTCCCGCAGATGCTGCTGTGTCCGAAGCAGCACCCGGGCAGTTTGAACTGAACCTGCATCATAGGAACAATCCACTCTTGGCGGCTGACGACGTGGTGCTGCTGCGCCGCCTTGTGGCTGGCGTCGCACGCAAGCACGAGCTCAAGGCGTCCTTCATGGCCAAGCCCTATGTGGAATGGCCGGGCAACGGTATGCATGTGCATGTCTCCATGGAGGATGACAAAGGCAATCTATTTGCGTGCCCGGAACACGGAAGCGAGCGGTTAGGCTACGCCATCAACGGCCTGTTGAAGACAATGCCGGAAGCGCTGTTGCTTTTCATTTCAACCTTCAACGGGTTCCGGCGCATGCAGCCTGGGTCTTATGCTCCGGCATCAATCTGCTGGGGCTTTGACAACCGCTCTGTAGCTCTGCGGGTCCCCGCTTCTTCTCCAGAGGCCGCGCGCGTGGAGCACCGGATTGCTGGGGCGGATGCCAATCCATATCTGGTTCTCACCGGGATCCTTGCAGGTATGATGGAGGGGCTTCGTCTCAAGAAGGATCCGCCTGCTGCTGTGACCGGCAACGCTTATGAAAAGCGAAAAAAGCGCCTGACACCTTGGATGGACGAAGCGATCGACGCCTTTGAGGCCTCGAAGCTGATGAAAAAGGCTGTAGGACCGGAAATGCACAAGGTGCTTACGGAAATCAAACGGGAAGAACTGAACGAGTTTGGCCGTGAAATTTCTTCACTCGAACGACAGACGTATCTGTAAGAAAGTCGAAAAACGAACATAACCTGAGCATGCTTGCCCAAAATCGACTCTGGACAAAAAAAACGTGCATGGCAAAGTTCGCGTCAGACCAAAGGGAACCGCAAACGGTTGCTGCCGTTTGCAAAAAGATGACGGTCAACGTCCTCCGAAACAAAACAGGGGAACACGAATATGAAACTCAAGACTATGCTTCTCGCTGTGACTTCACTCAGTGTTCTGGGTGGGGCTGCACTTGCTCAAGACCGTACGGTCAATGTCTACAACTGGTCCGACTATATCGATGAGTCGATCCTGGAAGACTTCACCAAGGAAACCGGCATCAACGTCGTCTATGATGTGTTTGACTCCAACGAAGTGCTTGAGACCAAGCTTCTAGCAGGCGGCACGGGGTATGATGTTGTGGTCCCGACCGGCACATTCCTGTCACGTCAAATCCAGGCAGGTGTCTTCGACAAACTCGACGAATCCAAGCTGAGCAATATCGGGAACATGTGGTCTGATATCGAAGCGCGGGTTGCCAAATACGACCCGGACAACGCTTACTCTATCAATTACATGTGGGGCACCACTGGCCTCGGATACAATGTCGAAAAGGTAAAGGCTGCACTTGGCGAAGACGCGCCGGTCGACAGCTGGGACCTCTTGTTCAAGCCGGAAAATGCCGCGAAACTCCAAGAATGCGGTATCCATGTTCTTGACGCGCCGACCGAATTGTTCCCGGCTGCGCTGAACTATCTTGGACTGGACCCGGACAGCAAGGACACGGGCGACATCGAAAAAGCGACCGAGCTTTTGAAATCGGTCCGGCCCTATGTCCAGAAATTCCACTCCTCGGAGTACATTAACGCGCTAGCAAATGGCGACATCTGCTTGGCCGTCGGTTGGTCTGGCGACGTTCTACAGGCCCGTGACCGCGCAGCAGAGGCCGACAACGGTGTTACCGTTGAATATGCCATTCCGAAAGAGGGCGCGCTGATGTGGTTCGACCAGATGGCGATCCCGGCAGACGCAAAAAACAAAGAGGAAGCGCATGAATTCCTGAACTACATCATGCGCCCGGATGTGATGGCGAAGGCCTCGAACTACGTTTATTACGCAAACGGCAACAAGGCCTCTCAAGAAATGCTGAATGACGATGTCATTGGCGATCCGGCGATTTATCCGCCGGCAGAGGCTGTTGAAAACCTCTACACCGTGACGTCCTACCCGCCGAAGGTGAACCGCGTTGTGACACGGTCCTGGACTTCTGTGAAAAGCGGACAGTAACCCAAGACAACCGCCGGACGGCACTTGCCGTCCGGTGGACTTTTTGTGTCACAGTTCTTCGTGGGGTGGGGGATACCTTGGCTAAAAAGACGATCGGACCAGTGCGCCGCGAATTTGTTCCCTGGGAAGATCCGGAACAAAAGCCGTTTATCGAATTTCGCAATGTTACCAAGAAGTTTGGTGACTTCATCGCGGTCAACAATCTCTCACTCAAGATCTACAAGCGGGAGTTCTTTGCGCTCCTTGGCGGGTCCGGCTGCGGAAAGACCACGTTGATGCGGATGCTCGCCGGGTTCGAGACGCCCACCTCCGGTGAGATCTTTCTGGATGGCCAGGACTTGTCCGGCATTCCGCCTTTCCGGCGGCCGTCCAACATGATGTTCCAGTCCTACGCGCTTTTCCCGCATATGAGCGTTGAGAAGAACATTGCGTTCGGCCTGGAGCAGGACAACCTTTCGAAAACGGAAATTGATGATCGGGTCGCCGAAATGCTGCGGCTGACCAAACTTGAGCAATTCGCCAAGCGCAAGCCGCACCAGTTGTCCGGCGGCCAGCGGCAGCGCGTCGCGCTGGCTCGGTCTCTCGCAAAACGGCCTAAGGTCTTGCTGCTCGATGAACCATTGGGCGCACTCGATCGCAAACTGCGCGAGGAAACGCAGTTTGAGCTCATGGCGCTTCAGGAAGATTTGAAAATGACGTTCCTGATCGTTACGCACGATCAGGAAGAAGCAATGACGGTCGCCGACCGGATCGCTGTCATGGATCGCGGCGAGCTTGTTCAAGTGGCAACGCCCTCCGAGATTTACGAAGCGCCGAACTCCAAGTTTGTTGCCGACTTTATCGGCGATGTGAACTTGATTGAGGCAAAGGTTCTGGAGAAAGGCGATAACGGAACCCGCATGCAAGCGGCCGTTGGCGACTTCGCCATTGACACGGAACAGACCACATCCGCCTCGGTTGGCGATACGGTCTGGTATGCTATCCGGCCGGAGAAAATGCGTATTTCGCAGGGGCAGCCAGAAGATTCCGTGACCAATCAGATCGGTGGGATTGTCTGGGACATCGCCTATCTTGGCGACGTTTCCATCTTCCACGCGAAGGTTGGTGAGGACGATCATGACATTTTACGTGCCACCAAAGCCAACATCTCGCGTATGGTCGAAAACCCGATTACGTGGGATGAAAATGTTATCCTGACATTTGACCGGGACGCCGGTGTGATCCTGACCGGATGAGGAGGGCGGCATGAGCAAAGCGGCACCTAAATCCAAACGGGGCATCGGCGGCTGGGGACTGATTGCAGTTCCTTATTTCTGGCTGCTGATTTTCTTCCTCGCGCCGTTTCTGATCGTCTTTAAAATATCGCTGTCGCAAGTTGCGATTGCCATTCCTCCGTACTTTCCGACGTTCGATTTGGCTGAAGGCTGGCAGGCTTTTCGGGAAGCGCTCACTGAGCTCTCTCTTGAGAACTATATCTGGCTGACGGAAGATGCCCTTTACTGGAAGTCCTACGTCTCATCGGTCTACATTGCCGCAGTTTCCACACTCATTACCCTACTGATTGGCTACCCGATCGCCTACGGTATGGCGCGCAGCCCGGAAGCTTGGCGGCCGACCCTATTGATGCTGGTGATCCTGCCGTTTTGGACCAGCTTTCTTATTCGCGTGTACGCGTGGATTGGTATTCTCAAAAACGAGGGCCTTCTCAATCAGTTCCTGATGATGCTGGGCCTCATTGACGATCCGCTGGTGATCCTGAACACCAATGTCGCGGTCTATATCGGTATCGTATACTCCTACCTGCCGTTCCTGGTGCTGCCGCTTTATGCCAGTCTTGAAAAACTGGATGGCAGTTTGCTCGAAGCCGCAGAGGACCTTGGCTGCCCGCCATGGAAAGCATTCTGGAAGATCACAGTTCCCTTGTCGCTTCCTGGTGTTATCGCAGGCTGCTTCCTCGTGTTCATTCCAGCGGTTGGGGAGTTCGTTATCCCAGACCTTCTCGGCGGGTCTGAAACGCTGATGATCGGCAAGACGCTGTGGGTGGAGTTCTTTAACAACCGCGACTGGCCGGTGGCCTCGGCGGTCGCAGTGATCCTCTTGCTGATCCTCGTGATCCCGATTGTTCTTTTCCAGAACCAGCAACAGAAAATGGCGGAGAAGAACCAATGACGCGCGGCCCTTCCTGGTTCAATGTAACGTCGATCGTCCTCGGCTTTTCGTTCCTATATCTGCCGATTGTGCTTCTGGTCATCTATTCGTTCAACGATAGCCGGCTGGTGACGGTCTGGGGCGGATTTTCCACCAAGTGGTATGTGGAACTCCTCCAGAACGATCAGTTGCTGGATGCGGCGTGGGTGACGCTGCGTGTTGCCTTTGTTTCGGCATCTGTCGCGACGGTGCTCGGCACAATGGCCGCATTGGTTTTGGTGCGTTCAGGGCGGTTCATAGGGCGCTCAATGTTTTCGGGCATGATCTTCGCCCCGCTTGTAATGCCGGAGGTGATCCTCGGACTTTCGCTGCTGCTGCTCTTTGTGGCGATGGATCAGGCGCGCGGGTTTTGGACGGTCATCATAGCGCACACCACGTTTGCCATGTGCTACGTGGCGGTTGTCGTGCAATCGCGGCTGGTCGGTTTCGACAAATCCGTTGAAGAGGCGGCAGAAGATCTTGGGTGCCCGCCGGTCAAAACGTTCTTCCTGATCACGCTGCCGATCATCCTACCCGGTGTTATTGCGGGCTGGATGCTGGCATTCACCTTGTCCCTGGATGATCTCGTGATTGCGAGCTTCACAACGGGGCCGGGTGCGACCACCTTGCCGATGAAGATCTATTCTCAGGTCCGCCTTGGTGTAACGCCGGAAATCAATGCGGTCTGTACGATCCTGGTTGTGCTTGTGTCGATCGGTGTGATTGCAGCCTCCATTGCCACCAAGCGGCAGCAGGTGCAAAGAGAACGCGATGAACGGGCTGCCTTCGGTGCGGATGGTTAAGGCTTATGCGCGGGGTGGGCGGAAGAGATAGATCACCAGCCAGACCGGCACCACGATGAACGCGCCGAGGATCATGTTGGGGATTGCCCAGTCCCGGAACTCCAGCATGTAGATCCACAATTGGATCGGGCTGAGACCGATGGAGCCGAGCACATCTTCCGCTGTGATGTTGATGAACGACAATCCGGCGCCGACCAGCAGCGAAATCACCGCAATCTTAAAAAGGGTCGACAGGAATTGGTACAAGGCGCCAGAGTCTTTCGTAGGTAATCTTCGTTTGACCGTTAAGGAATTACATACCATATCCGGTCAGGCACAAAACCATATCCATGGGCCAAGAAGCTGTTCGCATACGACAATCCGCAAACAGGGTAAACCTTGCGATCTGAATGAAGGTTCATGTTTTTCGCTGCGATGCATCATTGCCCCTTGACCGAAGGAAAACTTGCAGCGAATGTGCCGCCAATGTGCGTTACGACACCAAACGGGAGTGAAAAATGAACAAAGTCTACCCGGACGCAAAGGCTGCCCTGGAGGGCCTGACCTTTGACGGAATGACTGTGATGGCCGGTGGCTTCGGCCTTTGCGGGATTCCGGAGAACCTTATTGTGGCTCTGCGGGAATCCGGCGCCCAAAACATCACCGCGATCTCCAACAATGCCGGCGTGGATGATTTCGGTTTGGGCTTGCTGCTGCAAACCCGCCAAATCAAGAAAATGGTGTCGTCTTACGTGGGTGAGAACGCAACTTTCGAAAAGCAGTACCTCAATGGCGAGCTGGAGCTCGAATTCAACCCGCAAGGTACACTTGCCGAGCGCATCCGTGCCGGCGGTGCAGGCATTCCGGGTTTCTACACCAAGACCGGTGTGGGTACGCTGATTGCCGACGGCAAAGAGCACAAGGACTTCAATGGCGAGACCTACATCATGGAAACCGGCCTTGTGTCCGACGTTTCCCTGGTCAAAGCTTGGAAGGCCGACAAGGAAGGCAATCTGATCTACCGCAAGACCGCGCGGAACTTCAATCCGATGATGGCGACTGCCGGCAAGACCACTGTTGTGGAAGTGGAAGAGCTGGTTGAGGTCGGTGAACTCGATGCGGACAACATCCACACCGCCGGTATCTTTGTCGACCGCATCATTGTCGGCAGCCATGAGAAGCGCATCGAAAAGCGCACCACCCGCGAAGCCTGATCGAGTTGAGGAGATAAAAACATGGCCTGGACACGTGACGATATGGCCGCGCGCGCGGCAAAAGAACTTCACGACGGCTTTTACGTCAATCTCGGTATCGGCATTCCGACACTGGTTTCCAACTACATTCCGGATGGCATGCATGTCACCCTGCAGTCGGAAAACGGCATGCTCGGCATGGGCCCGTTCCCGACCGATGATGAGGTTGATGCCGACCTGATCAACGCCGGCAAGCAGACAATCACCGAATTGCCGCAGACGAGCTATTTCTCATCTGCCGACAGCTTCGGCATGATCCGCGGCGGTCACATCGACCTGTCGATCCTCGGCGCAATGGAAGTCTCCCAGAACGGTGATCTCGCCAACTGGATGATCCCGGGCAAGATGGTCAAGGGCATGGGCGGTGCAATGGATCTTGTCGCCGGCGTCAAGCGCGTCGTCGTCATCATGGACCACACTTCCAAGGCCGGCGATCCGAAGCTTCTGAAAGAGTGCACATTGCCTCTGACCGGCGTGCGCTGCGTTGACCGGGTCATCACCGGCCTCGGCGTTTTCGACATCACGCCGCACGGCCTGACGGTCGTTGAACTTGCTCAGGATGTTTCCCTGGATGAAGTCAAATCCAAGACCGAAGCGAACGTCGTCTGAGTATCGGAAACTGATGGTTTCCAATCTGCCGTCCCGGCCTCCGAGCCGGGACCTCGGGTAAATTGGTGAGGCCCCGGATCAAGTCCGGGGCGGCAGATGTGAGCGTCAAAGAGCTGGAAAACGCCCGCATTTTGTGGGCGTTTTGTTTGTTTACTCAGCCGCTGCGGCGGCGTTGCGCTCGGCGATGGGGCGAATGGCCGGGAAGTCCTGATCGGTCAGGGTTTCCTTGGTCAAAAGCAGCTCTGCGCCGGCATCAAGTTCGGACCGGTGATCGTTCAGTATCGCTTTTGCTCTTGCGAAGGCCGCCTCCACCCGGGCGCGGATTGCCAGGTCAATCTCCCGCTGGGTTTCTTCTGAGACATCCGCCCTGTCCGGCACAGGTTGGCCGAGAAAATTCTGCTGCGGGCTTGCATAGACGCGATTGCCGAGGCCGCCTTCCATGCCATAGCGCATCACCATGTCTCGGGCGACTTCGGTGACCTTCTGAAGATCATCCGACGCCCCGGTTGAAATCTCGTTGAAGATGATTTCTTCTGCCGCACGCCCGCCCATCAAAACCGCCATCCGGTTTTCCAGGTCCTGTGTGGACAGCAAGAACCGGTCTTCGGTTGGCCGCTGCATGGTGTAGCCGAGCGCGCCGATGCCGCGCGGTATGATCGAAATCTTGTGCACCGGATCGCAGCCTTCAAGATTGGCGGCAACAAGCGCATGGCCCATTTCGTGAAAGGCGACGGTCTTGCGCTCCTTGTCGGACAGGACGCGGCTTCGCTTTTCAAGGCCGGCAATCACCCGCTCAATAGCCTCGTTGAAGTCTTTGAGGGTGACAGCATCTGCATTTCTACGGGTCGCGAGCAGGGCGGCCTCGTTGATCAATGTCGCAAGATCGGCACCTGAGAACCCAGCTGTCAGTTGGGCAACCTGATCCAGGTCCGTATCCTTAGCTAGTGTGATCTTCTTGACGTGTACATCCAGGATTGCCCGGCGGCCGATTTTGTCTGGACGGTCGACCAGAACCTGACGGTCGAAACGGCCAGCGCGCAGGAGCGCCTGATCAAGGATCTCCGGCCGGTTGGTCGCGGCCAGCAAAATGATGCCGCTTGAGGGATCGAACCCGTCCAATTCGGTCAGGAGCTGATTGAGGGTCTGTTCCTTTTCGTCATTGGTGCCCATGGCACCACTCGACCGCGCACGCCCCAGCGCATCGAGTTCGTCGATGAATATGATCGCCGGTGCCGCCTTGCGCGCTTGTTCAAAGAGGTCCCGGACACGGGCCGCGCCAACACCAACGAACATTTCGACAAACTCGGACCCTGAAATCGAGAAGAACGGAACACCCGCTTCACCGGCAACTGCACGGGCAAGTAACGTCTTGCCGGTACCCGGAGGCCCCACCAGAAGAATGCCCTTTGGCACATGCGCGCCAAGCCGACCATAGGACTTCGGATCTTTCAGGAAATCGACAATCTCCTTGAGTTCCCGCTTGGCTTCATCGACCCCGGCGACATTTTCAAAACTGACCTCGACATCCGTCTCCACATAGACTTTCGCCTTGGACTTGCCGACGGTCATCATTCCGCCAATGCCTTGCTTTTCGGCGAACTTCCGGATGAAGAACATCCAAAGGCCAAAGAGCAGCAACACTGGCAATACCCAGGAGAGAATGTCCCGGATGAGCGTGCTCTCGATCACGCCAGTGAACTTCACATCGTATTTCGTGAGTTCTTCGGCGAGCGGCAGTTCTACGCGGGTTGTCACAAAATACTGTTTGCCGTCTTTCAATGGCTCCTTGAATTTGCCCTGAATGGTGTTTTCCTTGACGGAAATCTCCTCGATTTTCTTGTCCTTGAGGTACTGCTCGAACTGGCTGTAGGGGATCTCTTCAATGGTCTTGTAGGCCGTCCACCAGCTCTGAAAGGTCAGCACCAGCATCATTGCGATAAAGGCGTACCAAAGATTGATCTGGTGCTTCTTCTCCATGGGAAGGAAGTCCTCTAACCGTTGAATTTGACGAGGCCCATTGGTGGGTTTCGGCACAAGGGTGTCAAGCCGGTTGGCGGTCCCTTTCCCCGCCAACCGGTATGATGCCCAGGTATCTTTTCCCTCAAGTGGAGGTGCGATTAGATGCGCATGCGGGGCACATCATGTGGATCAAGCCGCAACTCGATCAGGATCGGTCCCTTGCGGTTTTCCAGTGCATTCAGCGCTGTTTGAAGCTCGTCATCCGAGCGGACTTCATAGCCCGTTCCGCCCAGCGATGTCGCGACCTCGGCGAAGGACGGCCACTGGAATGTCGTGAGGCTCGGGTCCATTTGACGATCGAGGAACTGGATGTGTTCCGCGCCGTAGGCAGAGTCGTTCGCCACGACGATGATAAGATCCAGCCCGAGGCGAACGGCCGTGTTGAACTCGTTGATGCCGCCCATCATAAAGCCGCCATCGCCGGTAAACAGAACAACCGGCCGGTCGGGGGCTGCGATCCCTGCGCCAATGGCTTCCTGAAGGCCAAGGCCAATGGAACCGAAATTGGCCGTGTTCACGAAACTGTTCGGATCCGGGGCGGAGATGCGGCACCAGACTTCTGTCATGAAGCGCCCGCCATCGGTGACAAGAACACGGTCTTTTGGGAGCGCAGCTTCAAACCGCTCCAGGGCGCCGACATAATTGACGAAACCGTCAGCCGTTGTTTTCTTGTCCACCGGATGTGCAGTCAATGCGGCCGTGTCGAGTTCGCGGGTGAAGCCACTTGCCGGAATTTCTGCCTCGTTGAGCCAATATAGGATTGTTTCGGCGGTCAGCCCGGCATCAGCAAGAAGTGCTGCGTCCGGGTGAAGTGCGCCACCGATGGCCGTCGGTTCGACATCCACTTGCACAATCCGCTTGTCCCTCATCAGTTTGCCGCGGTCGGTTGTGAAGTCGTGAAGACCAGTGCCGAAACAGACAATACAGTCTGTTTGTGCAATCAGATCGTAGGCTGCTGGCGTTGAGAGCGTCCCGAAAATATCGATGTTGTAAGGATGGTCCTGGAAGAGGCCCTTCGCTTTCAAGGTCGTTGCAAGCGGGGCTTCCAGCCGGTCGGCGAGTCTGATCAATTCGTCCCGCGCATCAATAGCTCCTCCACCGGCGAGGATCATTGGACGGCGTGCAGATGCGATCATGCCAACGGCTTCATCAAGAATGCCGCCTTCGGCAACACCGCCTGGAGCTGTAAAGACGTTCAGGATATGCTTTTCAAAAGCGGCTTCCTGCCACATGAAATCTGCCGGCATGTTCAAGATGATCGGTCGGCGTTCCACCTGAGCGCGGTAGAAGGCCCGCGCCACATCCATGGCGACCGTCTCCGGTGTACGCAGCTGCTCGAAACCCGCGCCCGTTGCCTTGATCAGCTCGCGCTGATCGATGCCTTGCAAGTGCCGCGGGTTTTCAGCTGGCGTGTCACCGGCAAACAGAACGATTGGCAGATGTCCGCGGACACCCTCCGTGATCGCGGTAAGACAATTCGTCAGGGCAGGGCCATGGGTCACTGTTGCAACGCCGACTGCGCCGCTCACATGGGTGTAGGCCAGAGCCATGAGGACCGAACTGCCTTCGTGAGCGGCTGGAACGAAGCGGCCACCGCAATCCCGCACAAAGCTGTCGACCATGAACAGATTGGCATCGCCCATCAGGCCGAACATGGTTTCAACGCCATGATCTTTGATCGCCCTGGCAATGGATTGATAGACGTGCAGCTTTGTCGTCACCGGTCGTACTCCTCATGAAATATTAGCTTACTCATAAACGATTTGTTCTGCGGGAACCGTGCATTTGCGGACAATGATCGGGGTAGAGTGCAATTTTCGTGCAGAACAAGGCGTTGGGTGCGGGAAACATGCGCTAGGCGCCTGTCTAGTCATTTGCTTCCTGCTGGCAAACCGGGAACGAGGGAGAGGGGGCCGGCAGATCCTTCAAACCTGGTTTCAATGCGGATTTTAAAAACTGGAATGTTAGGTTCCGATTTTACTTGACCCAGCCTCAGATTTCTATACTTGAGAGCGCAGGTCATGTTTTGTCCTAACGAAATAACAGGGAGTGCCCAAATGCCTTCATTCCGTTCAACCGTATCCCGCTCCGGTCTGGCTGCTGCGTTGTTGATCGCATCATCCCCGCTTGCCTTGGCGACCGGTGAGCTGAACCTCTATTCATCGCGCCACTACGATACAGACGAGCGTCTGTACTCTGATTTCGAAGAACAGAGCGGCATCAAGATCAACCGCATCGAAGGTAAAGCGGATGAACTGCTGACCCGTATGGAAGCTGAGGGCCAAAACAGCCCGGCCGACATTCTGCTGACTGTCGACACGTCACGCCTTGAGCGCGCGAAGGGCATGGGCCTTCTTCAGTCCGTCGAGTCTCCTGTTCTGGAACAGCGCCTGCCGGGTTATGTGCAGGACGATGACAATCAGTGGTTCGGCTTCTCCCAGCGCGCTCGCATCATCTTCTATGACAAGGAGAAAGTTGCTGAGCCGCCGCGGACCTATCAGGATCTGGCAGATCCGAAATACAAAGGCATGATCTGTATCCGCTCATCGTCCAACGTCTACACACAGACCATCACGGCCGCTCTGATTGAGCACCTCGGTGAAGAGGCCGTGAAAGACTGGGCAACAGCAGTGGTGGGCAACTTTGCCCGTGATCCGCAAGGCGGCGACACCGATCAGCTGCGCGGCATTGTCTCCGGTGAATGCGCGATCGCCATGTCCAACACCTATTACTTCGGCCGTGCGCTTCGCAAGCCGGTCAAGGGACTGTCTGACGATGTTGCCAAAATCGGCTGGGTCTTCCCGAACCAGGACAATATTGGCGCGCACATGAACCTCTCCGGCGGTGGTGTTGCCAAGCACTCCCCGAACAAGGAAAACGCCATCAAGTTCCTCGAGTATCTGGCATCTGATCAGGCACAGCAGTACTTCTCTGCCGGTAACGACGAATATCCGGCTGTCCCTGGCGTCGGCATTAGCCCGTCTGTTGCTCAGCTTGGTTTCTTCAAGCCGGATGATGTGGATGCATCTGCAATCGCGGAAAACGTACCGGCTGCCCAGAAACTCCTCAACGAAGCTGGCTGGAAATAACAGGTTCACCTGCACAACGCAGGTGAGTTTAGCAGAGCCCCTTCGCGCAGCCGCGCGGAGGGGTTTTTCCGTTCGGCATTTGGCGCGACGGATCGACTGCGCGAGTTCAGGCCGGATCTAGCGCGGCCAGCATTGAAACTGAGAAGGTTAGACCGCAGTAGGCCGGCTTGATTGCCGGCCTGGGCGCCGTGCCAGAGCCTTGCAAAGCAGGATGACGGGAAGCAATCCGACAGCAACGATTACCAGCGACGGTACCGCGGCACCTGACAAGCGCTCATCGGATGCCAGCCTGTAAGCCTGAACGGCAAGCGTGTCGAAGTTGAAGGGGCGCATGATGAGGGTCGCGGGCAGCTCCTTCATCACGTCCACAAAAACGATCAGCATTGCTGTGAAGACAGTCGGGCGCAGAATTGGGAAATGGACGCTCCAGAGCATGGTCATCGGAGATCGCCCGAGCGTCCGGGCAACGGCATCGGTCGTCGGGTGTATCGTCGAGAGCCCAGCTTCGACCGTGTTGAGGGCCGCAGCCATGAACCGGACCATATAGGCCATAACCAGCACCGTGATCGTGCCGGTGAACAAAAGTCCGGTCGATATGCCGAACCAGTCGCGCATCAAACCGTCGATGCCATTGTCAAGTGCAGCAAACGGAACAAGCAGACCGACCGCGATCACGCCGCCGGGAACCGCATAGCCAATACGGCTGACATGCGCGGCTGACAGCGAGAGCCTGCCCGGATTAAGGCGCAGGTTGAACGCAACCAGCATGGCTGCAAGGACCGTCACAATAGATGCAACACCGGCGAGGATGATCGAATTTGTAATGAAGCCGATGTATCTGCTGGAAAACAAGTCTTGCTCGGACGCGAAGCTCATTTCGAACAAGAGCACCAGTGGGAGTATGAATCCAAAAAACACCGGCGCACCGCAAGCGGCCATTGCGCCGAGTTTTGCCCAGCCGGTCAGCTGCGTTGGCGGCACTCGTTCGATCCGTTTGCCGGCGTTATGGTGTTTCGAAGCGCCGCGCTGCATTCGTTCCAGGATCGCGATGAATAAGGCGAATGTAAGCAGACACAGCGCCAATTGGGCGGCACCTCCGCGGTCAGCAAGAGAAAACCAACTCGTATAGATGCCGGTCGCAAACGTCTGAATCCCGAAATAGCTCACGGTTCCGAAGTCGGCGATGGTCTCCATCACCGCCAAAAGCACGCCGCCGGCGATTGCCGGACGGGCCATCGGCAGGGAGACAGTCCAGAAGGCGCCCCACGGGCCGCGGCCGAGGGACCGGGCTGCGAGCGTCGCCGTTGCGGATTCCTGTAAGAAGGCTGTGCGGGCCAAGAGATAAACATAAGGATAGAGCACCAGGGTCAGCATCAGCGCCGCCCCTTCTACGCTCCTAATTTCCGGGAACCAGTAGTCCCGCGGTCCCCATCCGGTGACATCGCGCAAGAAGGTCTGGACCACGCCTGGATGATCCAGAAAGTCGGTATAGGCATAGCCCATGACATAGGCCGGAAATGCGAAGGGAAGAGCCAGTGATATCTCAAAGAAGCGAACCCCTGGAAACCGTGTCATGGTCACGAGCCAGGCCGTGCCGGTCCCGATGATCGCGGTAAAGACGGCCACGAGCACCATGAGCGCCAGTGTTGTCAACATGTACCGAAACAGCACCGTGTCGATCAGATGAGACAGGGTATCGAAGGAGCCAAGCGCTGCTGCGATCGCGACCGCCATCATAGGCAACAGACACATTGCGCCAATGATGACCGTGCAAATGATCAGCGTTCGGCTGCCCATGGCAGACCGTGTTCTGAACCACTTCGTCGCCGACAAACTGAAGCTGAATGTGGAACTGGACAGGATCTAACCTCAGCCGGAAAGCTATTTCGTTACTTGAACCTGACCAACCTCTTCGAGATTGCTGGTTCACGCAGCATTGGTTTTGTGCAGCCGAAGCCTCTCACAATGCCGATAAGCGTGGTGTTAACTGGCAAATAAGAGCCAAAAGGTCAAGTTATGTTGAGGTCGTGTCATTCTGACAGCACCCGTTCGGTCGGAAATGTGATCTCAACCAGCGTCCCCTGATCCGGCGTGGAATCAATATGGAACTGGGCCCGGTTGGCTTCTGCCAATGCCTTGGTCAATGGCAGACCCAGCCCGGTACCGCCGCCACGGCGGGCCGTATGGACCTGGCGGAATGGTTCCAAAGCGGCGGCCAGCTGCTTTGGGTTCATCCCCGAGCCAGTGTCACGGACACGGATGGAGACTTCGCCATTAGGTTCCAGTGTGGTCGACAAAATCACTTGTCCACCGGACTTGTTGTATTTGATCCCGTTTGAGAGCAGGTTCAGTACGATCTGACGCAAGGAACGCGGATCGGCCACAATATTCGGTACTGCATCCGGCAGGCTGGCCCGAATGATGACCCGTTCGCGGTTCGCTTGCGGCTGCATGAGAGCGACGCACTCATTGATGATGTCGTTGGCGGAAACGGCTGAGAATTTCAGATCCTGTTTGCCGGCCTCGATCTTTGAAAGATCCAGAAGATCATTGATCAGGCTCATGATATGCGAGCCCGAAGTCCGAATGTCCTTCAGGTAATCCTTGTACCGGTCGTTGCCGATCGGACCGAACCGTTCTTCCATCATCACTTCGGAGAAGCCGATAATCGCGTTGAGCGGCGTCCGGATTTCGTGGCTGATCTTGGCCAGAAAGTCGGATTTCTGGGAGCTGGCATTTTCGGCCTGACGCTTGGCTTGTGTCAGTTCTTCTTCGGCAGTTTTCCATTGGGTGATGTCTCGTAGAACCACGCAGAATTTTGTATCGTCCTTGTCGCCGATCCGGCCCATTGTCATGAACAGCGGGATCAAACCACCGGTTGGCACCTTGCCCAAGACTTCCCGGCCATCATTCAAGATGCTGGCAACGCCGTTGCGCGCCAGGCCGTCTAGATAATCTTCGGCGGAACGATGGCTTTCCGGTGCGAGGAACTCGATGAACGGAGAACCAATCATCTCGCCGCGGCTGGCGCTGAACAGGGCCTCCGCGGATCCGTTGACCTTCAAGATTGTGCCACGCTCATCCAGCACAAGAACACCGTCGGTGGCGGTTTCGAGGATGGTTTCCATCTCGGAGATTTGCGTCCGGGCACCATCCAGTTCGCTGCGGACTTCTTTGAAGAAATTCGGCGCTGCTCCTTCTGAAGCCGCCGGTGCAGGCTTGTTGAACCGTTCGGTGATCGAAATCATGAGACCGCGGCTTCCGTTCCAAGGTACGGAGTGCATGTGGGCATCCACTGAGCGCACGCCGCCATCCGCGAGCCTGACTTTCATGGTTTCGTCGAGTTCGCCTACCATGCCGTCTGCATCCGGCAAATCTTCGGCCTCGTCAATGAACAGAGCTTCAAGGCCGCCCGCTTCGGTCAACTCACTGATCGCGCCATATCCCAAGATGCTCAAGAGCGCCTTGTTAGCGTAAAGCACGTCCCGGTCATGTGCGATAGCGATGCCGATTGGCAGCCGATCCAAAAGACTCGGATCAATTGGTCCAGCTTCGGGCACTTCCGGCGGCAGATCGGGAAGATCTTCTTCGCGGTTGTCAGTTTCATCCGCATCCGGTTCATCCCAGCCTTCGAGGTCGCCTTCCAGCCGGGCACCAAGCGCTTCGGCGATCTTACGGAACGCTTGACGTTCCGGACGCGAGAGACCGGTTGTATCGACCGGAACAACGCGCGGGTTGACTGTTGCAAGCGGGATGACATTGTCGGAAGAAGGCTCTGGTTTCAGGATTTCGGCGGTGTCGGTCGCCTTGAGATCTTCCTCAAACTCGGCCGCGAGTTCTTCGGCTTCAAAGGCGGCAGTTTCCTCAAAAAACTCACGCTCTTCGTTTTCTTCCAGATCAGTGCTCAAAAGACCGGCATCGAAGTTGGCTTCATCTGCTTCATCGTCTTCGGCAGCAACCTCAACATTTGCCACCTCATCGACAGCCTCTTCGAGGTTATCGCTGCCGGCGTCGACCGTTTCTGCAGCCGTATCTTCGTTGACGTCTCGATCTGTCGCCGGAATTTCCGTCTCGGCCTCAGCAAAGAGATCCTGTTCCGCTGCGGGTTGGCGTTCTTTCTTGAATGACTTCTGAAGCGAGCGGACAGCCGTTTCGATCTCTGAGGCGTCAAGCGGGGCTGGCCCTGAAATACCTGCAGGTTCTGGTGCCTCATCGGATACTGAGCCGGCTACCACATGCTGAATGGTTTCTGCAGCTTCGGGCTTCCGGAGATCTGCGATCTCTGGTTCCTGCGCAGACGCACTGTTTGCTTTGACCGCTTCTGACGGGCTATTCGTACCGTCGTCGTCAGCTACTTTCTCAATGTCGCTGTCGATTTCCGGCGTTTCCAGGTCGAGAACATTGCCGGACACGCCCTGTTGGAGCGCTGCGTCCATTTTCATGGCAGCTTCAAGAGGCGAGTTCGGCTCCTCCGCAGTATCGTCAATGGTCGTTTGTTCGTCCGACAGCGGCTCGTCTGATAGGCTTGCAGACTGGTCGACTGCTTCTTCTGCCATAGCCGGTGTGTGTGGTTCGGAGGACGTTTGCGCGGAGCCATCCGAGAAGCGTGACAGGGAGCCAACCAACGCTGCCGCGCTCGCACCAATTGCCATCTTTCCAGCCAAAGCGTCCGGTTGCTTGGGTTTCAGGTCTTCCGCTGCCGGGACGGGCGGGGCTTCGATTTCAGAAACCTCGGATTCCTCAACCGAATGCTTGTCAACAACCTCATGATGATCATCAACCGGTTCGGTTTCATTTGATGCGTGAGCATCTTCTTCGTCAGCTTCAGATTGCCCATCGTCCAAATGCTCGTCAAACGCAGCCATAGCGGGGCTGAGCGCGGCGATCCTTGCGCCGGGTTTGGCATCGGCCGCACGGCAAACACCAAACCCGCGGTAGCCTTCGAAAGTCCGGTTACGGTCAAAAGCCGGAAGTGCCGCCATGTCAACGGGGACGCGCAGGGCAGCGTCCGTGACTGGCCAGTCAACGGTCTTGCCGCTCCATGTGTCGCGGCGGTCAAGCGCTCTCGCGATGCTGCCGCGCGGGTCGAGATCAAACCGGTTGGCAACCTCGGCCCAGGTCAGTCCGACAATATCCGCGCTGGCTGGTCCGACAACGTTGGCAAACTCGTCGGAGAGGAACGTAAAACGCTGGCTGATGTCCATCTTCCAAGCAAAGCGGACAGGACGCCGGCCAGGCTGGAATACGAATTCGGGTTCTTCCTCATCCGCAGCAGGACCATTCTCTGGTGCATTGGAGCTTGCATCAAGATCTTCCGGTGCCCCCAACGCGGGGGCGCTGTCTATCAGGGCAGCTTTATCCGCAGTATCTGCAGGTTCCTGCGCCTGGTCGTCCCCATCTGCGGGGGGCTGGACAGCCTCGGCTTCGCTATCAGGGCCCTCGGCAGCGGCGTCAGTGGCTATCTCAAGGTTGTCTTGGGTTTCTGCAGTTTTGTCTTCGGGATCTGCCGCAGCCATGGAAGGCAGCGCTTCTGCAGCTTCCTCGAGTACATCTGCGCGCGCCCACACAGATCCTGCCGGGTCAGTCGTGACATCAACTTCATCTGAAGAAATGTCCAAGGGCGCTGCATCAACTTCTGGCCCTTCAACCTCTGGCGTCTCGATCCGCTCATTGTTCAAGGCGATCAGTTTCTGGTCTTCGGAGAGTTGAAAAAGCGCGCCATCGTGCAGTGCGCCATCAAGTTCAATCGGGCCGAACACAGCGTTATGTCCGTCCAGCGGGGCAATGTCCTCCGGTGTACCGGTCAAAGACCCATAGTTCGCAGAGACAAGGCCTCTGTCGGTGACGAACACAGTTACGTCGCTGTTGCTCACAAGCTGAGCGAAGGTCACGACCGGGTCCTTAGTTGTCGAGAAGCCTTTGTCAGCACAAATTATGAGGGCTGCTGCCGATCCGTCCTCAAGAACAACCTTTTTACACTGACAGGTGAGGAGCATCACGCGCAGGCCACGATAAAAGCGCAGCCGGTCGATGCTGAACCGATCTTCAAATCCGGAGGCCGCGATACGCGCAATGTGCGGGCGGGCCGGTGAGCGCTCGAGCGAATTCAAGTTCGCCAACGCAGAAACGGAGTCCGCTGAGAAGAATGCTGCACCAGCGGCATTCGCCCACAAGACGCGGCCGCCGTCAGATGACCATAACCAGGCTGCGCGCCGATCCGCCACAAGCTCGACCAGGTCGGTCGTGCCTGTCAGGTCTAGAAAGGTACGGGTCTGATGGTCCATGCTCTGCTCCAAAGGATCAAGTGGCACCGGGCGCACGACGCTATAACCCAGCATTTTTCAGCAGCGTTAACACTCTGTTAATACCGGGAAACAGCGTCACCGTCCACGATAAGCATGGTTGCTAAAGGGGTTACATGAAGGCGTGGTTAATCGGCAGGTGCGAATTTGCGGCACTGCCATATGCATGTTACGAATTTTTGGCATGGAAATATCTCACGAGAACATTTCCTATTCATTTTCGATATCCAAGGAGCGCGATGATGACTGCTGACAAAACCGGCTTTGAAGTGCCAGAACAGATGCGTGACTTTGCCGAAAAGAGCGTTGACCAAGCGCGCAAGGCTTTTGACGATTTTATGGGCGCCACCCACAAGGCAGTGAGCAATGTGGAAGAAAGCGCAAATGTCGTTCAGGCAGAGGCGGCTGATGTCAACAAAAAGGCGCTTGGATATGCAGAAGAGCATGTCGATGCGGCTTTCAAGTTTGCCCAAGAACTGGTGAAGGCTTCGAATGTCGAAGACATGATGAAGCTGCAGCAGGACTATTTGCGGACCCAAATGGAGTCGCTCGGCGAACAAGCCAGGGAGTTCTCCAATTCCGCGACTAAAGCAGTCTCCGAAGCCACGAAGGCCGCTCAAAAAGACTGATCTAACATGTAGGAAAGTGATCGGATCTGGCACAGATTATCTGTGCCAGTCGATGTTTGGCTCATGCGGCTGCACTCGCTTGGCCTCGCTTGTTGAAATATGAGATTTCCAAAATCGACAATGTTGTGTCTTGGAGCGGCCTCACACCTTTAGTCGCGCACGAGCCACCGACAAGGCAAAAACGCCCGGGGACGCAGCGGAAAGTTTATTGTGCACTGCAAAAAAATATTGCAATGCAGCAAAAGATATCCTATGTAGGGAATGCGGATGACGACAGGGTCCGTCGGAAGATGACCGGCGGAGATCAAAATTACCAATGATCGCATCCGAACTCTAGGAGATGAGATCATGACTGACACGACAACTGCTACCAAAACAGCTTCAAAAGCCCGCACAACCAAAGCCAAAGCCGCTCCGGCTGCTGCTTTCCCGGACTTCGAAGCTTTCGCAATGCCGAAAATGGAAGTTCCGGCTGCTTTCCGTGAAGCAACCGAAAAGAGCATCGAGAGCGCACGTGACACCTACGCAAAGGTCAAGACTGCCGCTGAAGATGCGACCGATCTGATGGAAGACACTTTCGAGACTTCCCGTCAGGGCGTTGTCGAATTCAACCACAAGGCTGTTGATGCCGCCAAAGTCAACGCCGACGCCGCCTTCACCTTTATGAAGGACATCATGTCCGTGAAGACCCTGGCAGAAGCCATCGAGCTGCAGTCAACGTTTGCACGTCAGCAGTTCGACAGCCTCAGCACTCAGAGCAAGGAAATGCAGGAACTGGCAACCAAGCTGGGCACCGACGTTTCCGCTCCGGTTAAAGAAGCCATGGAAAAATCCTTCAAAGACATGAAGGTAAACTAAGTCTATCGGCACATGGTGCCTGGACAGCGTATTGTGCCCGGAGCTGAAAGCTCCGGGCATTTGCTTTTCAACAAGCAAAAATTTCTGAAAATTGACGCTTGCCGGTCTGGCAAAACGGCGTTAGAAGACGCCCTTGAAATTGGTGGACGGGAAGTTCGCCCCGTGCCAATTTAAAGACCTTGTGCAGACGTAGCTCAGTTGGTTAGAGCGTCGGATTGTGGCTCCGAAGGTCGGTGGTTCGAATCCACTCGTCTGTACCACTTCTCTCCCACACACAAATTGACTCCCCCAATACCCTGATGGGTCTCAGAACTCCATTAACGGAAGCGTGCTAGCTTGCATCTGATTTTTGAGATGCGGCGGCCATATGCGTGTCCGTTCATCAGATTTTCGGGGAGTGAGTATTATGGCGAAGGAACGGCTGGGATTGTGGGGTAGATTGATCCGGTTGCCGGGGAATTTGCTCCTAGCCTTGATCAACGCAACAGCTGTTTTGATCATCGTGGCCTGTGTGCTGGCTATTTTTGTAATGAATAAGGTCGAAGAAACAGGCACGCGGGTGGCGGGAGCCGTGACTGGCGCGACACTTGCTCGTTTGCAGGTCACGCCGGCCGAGTTCAAGAACAATCTGGAAAGCTTGGATGCCAGGCTCAGCGAGATTGCCGAGCGCTTGAATGACAGGGGAGAGGTATCGGATGCTGCGCTCCGCCGCCAGCTGAGCGAGCTCAATGCCAATCTTGTCGGTTTACGCCAGGCCGCCGATGGCATCCGGTCTGCGGGGCCAGACATTACCGCAGCCGCGTTTGACAAGGCTGGCGATCTTTTGACAGATTCGCTCTACACCTTACGCGGCTGCGGCGTCCCCACCAATGTGGTTATTCAGGAGGACGCTGACATGTCCGCTCCACGATCGTCTAACTAAGGTCAGCCTTGAAAGACATCCGCCCATTCCGGATGTTTTTGTCTCTGCGCATTCACATACGGACACAGTGGCACGATCTTGATGCTGTTTTCCCGCGCATCTGCCACGAGCCGCTCCACGAGCGCCTTTCCAACGCCCATGCCCCGCATGCTGTCGGGAACGCCGGTATGATCGGCAATGATCATATGTTCACTTACGATCGAAAAGGTCAGCTCTGCCGGCTCGTCAATGCCGGCCACCGATGCAACGTAGCGCCCCTTTGCGCCGTCTTTCGTCAGCGTGATTGTGATTTCGGCAGTGTGCGACATCATAAACTCCTTGAAAACAGGCGCGCAGAGTAACCTCTGCGCGCACTTTGAGATGTAGGGCAGTTAGGCGGCCAAATCGAACAACAAGAATTCAGAGTCTTGCTGCGCACTCAACGAAAGCGCGCCTTGCTCCAGGACACCCAGCCCATCGCCAGCATTGAGCTGTTGTCCGTTGACACTCAGTGCGCCCTTGACAACCTGCAGCCATACCTTTCTGCCCGGGCGAGTATCGAACGCAAGGCTGCGATCGGCGGAAAGCAGCGACCCGTAAAGATCAAGGTCCTGATGAATTACGAGCGATCCCTCACGGCCATCACGGGACCCGATCAGCCTCAGTGCATTCTGCCGCTCTTCAATCGGGAACGCCTTTTGGTCATAGCTCGGCGCGAGGCCATCCTGCTCTGGTACAATCCAGATTTGCAGGAAGTGGACCGGATCCGTGTCGGAGGCGTTGTACTCGCTGTGACGGACGCCGGTTCCGGCTGTCATGCGTTGAAGTTCGCCGGGGCGAATGACGGAGCCGGTCCCAATGCTGTCTTTGTGCTCCAGCCCGCCGGAGACAACATAGGAGATGATCTCCATGTTCTCATGCGGATGAGTCGGAAAGCCTGCTGACGGTGCAACCCGGTCTTCGTTGATCACGCGCAGCGCGCCGAAACCGATGTAATTCGGGTCGAAGTAGGAGCCGAACGAAAAAGTGTGTTTGCTTTTCAGCCAACCGAAGTCGGCATCGCCGCGGGCGTCAGAGGCGCGATAAATCTGGGACATGGTGACGATCCTTTTCAAACTTTGGCGGGGATGTCCCGCGCTGCTGGGGCTAAGATCGTCATGAGTATTGTTTTATACAATGAGCCGAACGTTTAACGATTAGTCATCATTTATTGAACAATCAAATGACTTGCTGATGGCATCACTCGTTATCAGCAAGGGCCTGGTTTTCCCTTGCGATGGCCTTCACCCGCGCCGCATCCGGTTTGACGGCTTGGCCATCCGGAGCAAAGGCTTTTCTGAACGAAAACGCCCTGTCGTTTGGTCCGTTGTCCATTAAATCTTCAAATCGGCTGACTGCTTCCGTCCAATCCGGCTGGTGACCAGCGGGAACCCACCACAAGACATATTCCGGGACAACGGGTCTTGCGAGGTGCCATTTGCTGCCCTGCCGGTAGGCGTGTCCATGGTAAGTCGCCGCCATGAGGGCCTCGATCGTCTCCCAGACAGACAGTGTGGAGGGTGCCCATCCGTCACCATTGCTGTTCTCCCAGCATTTGGGAAAGACCTGCGGTCCCCAGCTCATCGGCCCTTCCTCGCCCTCGTATCCTGAGCGCGCGATGAAACCGCTCGCGCGGTCCATTTCCGCGAACGCGCCCGGCTCGGCATCACGAAAGCCTCTTATTGATTCTGATTGATAGGGAGCGATGAACTGATTGAATGTGTAAACCGCCAAGTGATGTGACTGCATTGGGCCTCCTTGTAAAATCCATCAATCTAGAGGTGCTGAAGAGGGAAGCTGCAAGGAAAAACGAAACCGGCTTGCAGTCAGTTTTTTCAGTGTTGCCAAACTGCATCGGTGGTTGATGGGGCGAACAGGAACCTGTTCCGCAAAGGCAACGCTGTTGTGGTCTTTTGTTTTTCAAGAAGCGGACTATTGTGCGCGCTGCGAACCAATTGACCGGCGGCATCAATTTCGATCTCCGATATCCGCGCTGAAATACGACAAGGAGCCCACGTGGAAGATCTCAGTTTTGTTTCGCTCGCCTTGCTGGCGGGTGCGTTGCTTGCGACCGGCCTTGTCGCCGGGATCATTGCAGGCCTCCTTGGCGTTGGTGGCGGCATCGTGATCGTCCCGGTGCTCTATTACATGTTCACTGCCCTGAAGATCGATCCCGCAATCCTGATGCATGTGGCTGTTGGGACCTCCCTTGCAACTATTTTGGCAACTGGTACCTCTTCCGCACGGGCACATTACAACCGCGGCAGTGTCGATATTGACCTTCTTAAACGCTGGTGGTGGGCCATCGCCATCGGTGTGATTTCAGGTGCAATGATTGCCGGAAACATGTCCGGCGGTGCGCTGACCCTGGTTTTCGGCGTGGTCGCTCTTTTGGTCTCGGCCAACATGTTGTTGCGCAAAGAAGGCTCGGCACTTGCGGACAAACTGCCGGGATCTCCAATCAAGGAACTGCTTGGATTCCTGATTGGTGGTATCTCGGTGATGATGGGGATTGGCGGCGGGACCCTCGGCGTTCCGACATTGACATTGTTCAATTATCCGATCCGCAAGGCTGTCGGCACCGCCGCTGCAATTGGGCTTATCATCGCGGTTCCAGGCACATTAATGTCGATCTTTTTTGGCTGGGGCGCAGAAGGTCTCCCCCCCTTGTCGCTCGGCTATGTAAACCTGATCGGGTTCTTCTTGATCATACCCGCGTCAACCTTCGCCGCGCCGCTTGGGGCGAAAATTGCGCATGCGATTGATCCTTCCAAACTCAAACTGATCTTTGCATTGTTTCTCGGCTTTACCGGCCTGCGCATGATCTACGATGTCATGATGTGATCCGGCGAATTCAGCAAATTTGTTGATCAAGTTGATGAACAACTTTCATTGGTTCTCTCCAAGCGGATCAGGGATAATGATGGAAAGATGTTCACCAATGATCAGCGCTGGCTGGCAATAGGAAGTTTATGTTGGAACGTAATGTTACCCTCAGCTTTAAGGGCTGTGTGCAGGGGGCTTTGCTTTGTTTGCCGGGGTTTCCCGGTGTGGTCGCGCTGGGCGTCGTTTTTGGAACCGTTGCGGCACAAAAGGGCCTGACTTTTCTGGAAACAATCATGATTAATTCGCTGGTTTTTGCTGGAGCCAGCCAATTCGTTGCGATGGAAGTTTACAGTGACCCCCTGACCTGGGGCACGCTGATCGCAATGGTCGGTGTGACCGCCGCCGTGAACATGAGGATGTTGTTGATCGGCGCCAGCCTGCGTCCGTGGCTTGGACAGGTGCCAGCCTACAAGACCTACCCAGCCCTTTATTTCCTGACCGATTTGAACTGGCTCATTTCTCTTTCTGAATACGAGAAGGGGACCCGGGACTGGGGTGTCTATCTCGGCAGCGGTCTATTCACCTGGACTGTGTGGTCACTGTCTGTCATCCCCGGCTATTTTGCGGGAAGCCTTATTTCTGATCCCAAAGCCTTCGGCCTGGACGTCATTTTGCCTGCTTTCTTCGCCGCTCTCTTGGTTCCACTTTGGAAGGGCAAGCGCCAGACCGTCAGCTGGCTGGTTGCAGGGGCAGTTGCCACGACGACATGGGCTTTGGTCGGCGGGTATTGGAGCATTTTCACCGGTGCAATAGCCGGGGCACTGGCGGGGGCTTATCTCGATGACTGAGGGTATGTTTTCCGCAGACGCAATGTTTGTGCTTGCAGTACTCGGCATGACCGTTGCTACATATATCTTGCGTGCCGGTGGGTATTGGGTCATGGGCCGTCTGCCTTTGACCCAACGGGTTCGCCGCGGACTTGAAGCTCTGCCCGGCGCGATCATTGTGTCGACCATCTTGCCAATCGTGTTGCAGGGCGGACTTGCGGTGGGTCTCTGCCTCATCGTTGCAGCTGCTGCGCAGATCAAGCTTCGCAAGGAATACATCGCTGTTTTCTGCGCCGCGGCAGCTGCTGCCGGAATGCGGGCAGCCGGGATCTAGATCACGGACTTGGCCCGCTCCAGCGTTATCTGTTCCGTGCCGCCGGCGTCGATCGTTTCCCAGGTCATGGCACCAATATCATAGGTCAGTTGCCGGTCGACAATTTCGGTCGTTGCATCCGATGCATCGCCCGCCCGGGCGGCAACGCGGCTTTTGAGCGTATCGGGATTAGCATCAAGCCAGATCCCGTGAAACTCGGATTCGACACGGCCGGCAATCGTCTCGATCGCGTCCCGTTCCGTCTCCGATGCAAACACTGCGTCGAAAATCGCAGAATGACCGGCAGCCAGCACAGCTTGCATATCGCCGTCTATTGCCTGGTAGACTTTGTCCGACGCTTCTTGCGTGTAGGCGCTTGGTGGGGCTTTTTCTGTTTCGGAAAGTCCGAGAAGACGTTTGCGCTTGACGTCGGTTCGCAGGACCCGCGCACCTGGGGCGCGACCGACATCAGGAGCGAGCCCATAGGCAACGGTGGTTTTTCCGGTGCCGGACAACCCGCCGATAGCGATCAGTTTTGTCGGCGTAGGCTCCAGGAAAGCCAAGGCATAGCCGAAGTATTCTTTCGCTTGGTTTTGCTGATGTTCTTTCGTGACAGGATCTGCCTGATTGAGCGCGGAAGCCGCTGCGATCTTGGAACGGATTGCCGCGCGCATCATCATGTAGAAGGGGAGCGCGGCCAAACCCTCAATGTGTTCGGGCAGATTGCTCAAGTCCAGATACCGGTTGAAGACCCGATTGGCGGCCGACTGTTGTCCACGCTCCCAGAGATCCATCAACAAGAACGCCAGATCGTACAAGACGTCATTCGTCGCGATGGCATCGGAAAACTCCACGGCATCGAACAAGACCAAAGCATCGTCGATCAAAACGATGTTCCGCAGGTGTGCGTCGCCATGACAGCGTCGGACAAAGCCCATTTCCCCTCGTCTCAGGATCAGATCGTGAATTGAGGAGAGCGCAGTACGCGAGGCTAGCGTCAGGTGTTGAACGTCGTCCGGCGGGAACAGGTCCGGATGTTCCCGGAAAGCAGCGTCATTTTGCTCTACGTAAGACGCCAGTTCTGCGAAAAAGTCATCGCCTTTGCGAAGGGGGGCATTTGTATGCGCATCGACCATCATCTGAGACAGCTTGTCACAAAGATCGTTAGAGAAAAGGGTGATCTTGGCCAAGATGTCCAGCTCGTCCCGGCGTTCGAACCGGTTCATTTCAACAGCCCATTCGACGGGCTCTCCGGTGCCATCCAAGGCCAGTGACCCGTCCCTTTGGCGTGTAATCGCCAATGCGCGCCGGTACACTTGCGGAGCATTGGCCTGATTGACCGTGATTTCCGCTTTGCATGCCTCCTCGCGCAGCGCCAATGTCGAATAGTCCAGGAAAGGGAACTTTACAGCTCGTTTGACCTTGTAGGCCTTGGGCCCCACGAGAAACACGATGTTCGCATGCGTGTCGATGCGAACGACATCTGGGCGTGCCGGATCATCGGACGGAAGGCTGTTGAGAAAGGCAAGCGCTTCGGTCTGTCTTTCTGCATGATCCATATCGTGTCCTTTATCTGTCAACACGCAGTCTGCAGCTTAAGGGCGTTCACAGGTTTGATTCTTCTCAATGTCAGGCAACAGCGATGTGGCACATATAGACTTCAATGTCAGTAGAAGGAGGGCACCATGAGCGATTTTCCAGCTTTGAAAAAGATCAGGCTGAACCTGGCCCGGACGAAAGAATTCCCGCAAGGCTCGGCGCGCCATGGGTATGAATTCACGGCACCTTTGGACGAGACCGGGCATATCGATGCTGGTCTCTGGAAAAAGGAGCGCGATCACTGCCGTGTTCGCCGGTTTTGGGGCGATGAAGTAGAGGAAATCGGTCACTTGATCCACCGCCCGGGTGGGTCTTGGGCCTTTCACTATGACATCGACGGCGATGACGATGACGAAGCGGGGTACCGGTTCGGAACACACGCCTTCACACCTGGTGAATATGTGTCGATCAAGGATGAGGATGGCGACTTGCACACGTTCCAGGTCGTGACGGTTCAATCCATCTGACCACGACGCTTGTTGCGATCAATCACGAAAGAGCGCCATTCCGGCGCTCTTTTTATTTTGGGTGAGTGTAAAGTTTCTCACCAATTGGAATGATCTTATTGCCAATTAATCTAATAATTCCCTCTCACCCGAACGTGTTTGTTACGCTATAGAATGAACATTAGTTTTTAAGGCTCGGGACAACGAACATGACACAGAAAACCGGTGGCCAATTGTTGGTGGACGCTCTTGAGCGCCATGGCGCAGAGCGGGTCTATTGCGTGCCCGGGGAGAGCTACCTTGCCGTTCTGGATGCTCTGCATGATGCGTCGATCCCGGTGACAGTCTGCCGTCAGGAAGGCGGCGCTGCGATGATGGCGGATGCGCACGGCAAACTGACAGGCAAACCGGGGATCTGCATGGTCACACGTGGCCCGGGTGCTACCAACGCATCGGCCGGTGTTCATGTGGCAGCTCAGGATTCAACACCGATGATCCTGTTCATCGGGCAGATCGAGCGCGGTATGCGCGAACGCGAAGCCTTTCAGGAAGTCGACTACCGGCAAATGTTTGGCGGTATCGCCAAATGGGTGGCCGAAATCGACCATGCTTCGCGTGTGCCCGAATTCATCTCCCGCGCGTATCATGTCGCGACCTCCGGCCGTCCGGGTCCTGTCGTTCTGGCGCTGCCGGAAGACACGCTCGTTGAACTCGCCGATGCGGCCCAGCCACCGGCCTGGCAACAGGTCGAAACGCATCCGGGATTGTCTCAGACGGCAGATCTGCAAAAGCGGCTCTGGGACGCCGAGCGCCCGATTGCGATCTTGGGTGGAAGCCGCTGGTCTGAAGATGCGGTTGCGGCCTTTACCCGTTTTGCTGAGCGCTTCGATCTACCGGTGGCCTGCTCCTTCCGCCGGCAAATGCTGTTTGACAATCTTCATCCGAATTATGCCGGCGATGTTGGTATCGGGATTAATCCGAAACTGCTGGATCGTGTAAAATCCTCGGATCTAATTTTGTTGGTGGGCGGCCGCTTGTCTGAAATGCCGAGCCAGTCCTACACCTTGCTGGACATCCCGTCGCCGGCTCAGCAGCTGGTGCATGTCCACGCCGATCCGGAAGAACTAGGCCGTGTCTATCGCGCGGACCTTTCCATCAACGCCAGCCCGACAGGGTTCTGTAAGGCGGTAGAAGGTCTCCAACCGCCAGCCGAGCTAAAAGGTGCAGGCGAAGCCGCCACGGCACACCAGGATTATCTGGAGTGGTCCGGTGCCCGTCCGCAAACGCCGGGCGATCTCCAAATGTCGGGTGTCATGGACTGGCTGGAAAACAATCTTCCTGAGGATGCCATCTGCACCAACGGGGCAGGCAACTATGCCAGCTGGCTGCATCGCTTTCACCGCTTTCGCCGGTTTGGAACCCAAGCAGCGCCAACATCCGGGTCGATGGGTTATGGCCTGCCGGCAGCCGTTGCGGCCAAGCTGACATTTCCGGAGCGGGAGGTCGTATGTTTTGCCGGTGATGGCTGCTTGCAGATGACGATGCAGGAGTTCGGGACCGCCTGTCAGGATGGCGCCAACATCATCCTTTTGGTAATCGACAACGGCATGTACGGCACCATCCGCATGCACCAGGAACGGACGTATCCGGGCCGCCCGTCCGCCACCAAGCTGGTCAATCCTGATTTTGCTGCGATGGCCCACTGTTACGGCGCGTTTGGCGAAACGGTTCAAACAACGGATGAATTCGGTCCGGCCTTTGAGCGGGCGCGTGCTTCCGGAAAACCGGCCATCTTGCATCTGAAACTGGATCCGGAGGCGATTACTCCTGCGGCCAGCCTCTCGCAAATCCGGACCGCAGCTCAGCAGAAGTAGTCACCGATCCCTTACAGAATGACAGAGCACATGGCGGTTCTGATAAACCGCCCGGCTCGCTCTAGGGTTAGCTGTCATCTTCTGGAAGATCGCTGACCGGCAAAACCACGTTGGAGATCCCGGGATCGTCAAGGGACGTTGTGATCTTGAACCCGAGCGCCTGGCACATTGAGATCATCGAGGTGTTTTCCTTCAAAACCTCACCCTTGATGGTCTGGATGCCGTCGGCTTTAGCGTATCGGATGATCAATTTCATGAGCGCCCAGCCAAGACCGTAGCCCTTCAGGTCTGAGCGAACCATCACGGCATATTCACCGGTCTGGTGATCAGGATCTGCGTGCAGGCGGACGACACCCAGAAGCGATCCGTCGTCCGGATCAAGCGCGGTGAACGCCATGGCTCTTGCGTAATCAAGCTGGGTGAGGCGGGCGAGAAAACGGTGGCTGAACTCCCGAACCGGAGCAAAGAAACGCAGGCGAAGATCTTCCGGTGAAATCTGCTCAAAGAATGCCTTGAACATGTCTTCATCTTCCGGCCGAACCGGCCGGACGAAAATCTGCCATCCGCCTTTCACGGTCAGCGTTTGTTCCCACTCATTGGGGTAAGGCGCGATCGCCAGCCTGGATCCGCCTGTCCGGCCCGGTTTCTTTTCCGGGTGGCACAGGGTCATACGTGCGTCCAGGGCGATCAATCCGCTCGGCAGCAACACCATTGGATTGATGTCGAGTTCCTGAATTTCCGGAATGTCGATCGTAATCTGAGAAAGCTTGACCAATGCTTCTGCAAGAGCCGGTTTGTCGAGTGAAGGACGGGACGGGCCGCCATCCAAAAGCCGCGCAATCCGGGTCCGGCCGATTTGCGCTTCAGCCAACTTGAGATCGAGCGGCGGCAGCTCAAAGGCTATGTCCTCGCTTTCTTCAATGGCTGTACCTCCCTGTCCGAAAACAAGCACAGGGCCGAATTCAGGGGTTTCGGCAAGCCCGAGATAGAGTTCAAGCCCGTGCCGGTCTTCAAGCATGGGGTGTACGGAAACACCTGATATGCGCGCATCCGGGTATTCTTTCTGCGTCTTGGCAATCAGTTCGCGCGCCGCGTCTTCAACGGCCGCTGGGTTCTCAAGACCGAGCCGGACACCATCGATTTTTGACTTGAAGGGCAGATCGGGTGAAATGAGTTTGGCAACGCAGTGTTTGGCTGTCTTGAAAAACGGTTCCGACAGAGCGCCCACATCCTCAGGCTTTTCAGCCATGTCGGTTGCCATGATCGGAATGTCATAGGCAGCCAAGATATCGCAGACTTCCTTCGGTGTGAGCCAAATGCGGTCGTCGGCGAGCGCCGCCTCGACGATTCCCCGGGCCTGTGCGCTATTCGGCGTAAAATTGGCCGGAAAACTCGGTGGGGCCGCCATCAGGAATTCCCGCGCCTGGGCATCATGCGCCAGATGCATCAGGCTTCGCGCAGCTTCCGCCGGACTTGCGTAATTCGGAACTTTGGCTTCCGTTAGCACTTCGCGTGTTGCGCTGTCGCCGCCGATCAGCCCGGCAACCAGGGCTTTCCGCCGTCCCGGCCTTTTCCTGTCCAATGTCGCCGCCTCTGCAACGGCCTTTGCCAGAACGGGGAGGGGCTGGAAAGCACTTGCAGCCTGCAGGACAACAGCACCATCGACATTCCTGTCTTTCAAGACGGTCGTGATCGTTTCAGTGAGGTCTTCGGCTGCTGTCGCTTCGCGCAAGATGATTGAGGCTTGAGCGGCCGAAGTGTCGTCCAGATCGTTTGAGGGGCCGAGAAACTGCTGCAAGTGTTCCAAGGTTTCCGGGCTCAGCGACGCAAATTGGGCGCCAAGGGCGTCAAGTCGGTCATAAGCAAGATTTGCAAGGCTCCGGCCGTTCGCGATGACCGCAAGGTTCCGGCATTGAGGAACGCGGACATGAGACAACGTTTCAAGCGCCTCGAACATCTCATCAAGGTCGTAAACCCGAAGGAGGCCGGCGCGGCGGAACGCCGTCTCATAGACAAGATCCGACTTTGCGAGCCGGCCGGCATGCGTTCGCCCCGTTCCACCTGTATCGCGGCTGCGTCCGGAGCGAAGCACGATGACGGGTTTGCCGCGTGCTGCGGCCCGGGCGGCAGACATGAATTTGTGGGGAACCGCGACGCCCTCCAGATGCAGGACAATGGCACGGGTGCGGTAGTCTTGTGCGAAATAGTCGATCAAGTCGCTGACATCGACGTCGATGCGTGCACCGAGTGAGACGATTGATGAAAACCCGGTGTTGTGTGTTTTCGCCCAGGACAGCGTTGCATTCAAAACAGCGCCGGACCGGGAGAAAAAAGCGATGTCGCCCTTGCCGGGCACTTCGGCGCTTAAAAGCGCATTCAGGCCCTTTGCCGGAACGGAAATACCAAGACTGCCCGGTCCGATCAACCGGAGCGTGGTCTTGCGGGCAGCCTCCCGGCAGGCTTGCATGATTGGCTCCGGCCAGTATTCATACCCGGGCGAGGGGATCAGAACGGCTCGGGTCCCGCGGTCTCCGAGCTCTTCAATCACTCTGGGCAGTTTTTCGGCCTTGGCGAGGTAGATCACAAGATCGGGCGCGTGTTTCAATTCGGCCAAAGATGAGACGCTGGTCCCGTTGAACGGCACCGAATAATCAATCCCAACCAGAGAAACCTTGTGTTGGGTTTCAATGGCCTGAAGGCAATCGATGAGCTTGTCTGTCAACACGCCCGGATGGCGGCAGGGACCAAGGACAGCAATGGATGTTGGTGCAAAAAAACCATCGAGATTGCGGATGGTCACGTCGGGATCCTTTCCCGGTCAACAGCAGGCAGATCGAACAGTAGCGGAGATTTAAGACAAAAAAATACCCGCACCCAAAAAAGTTGGGTGCGGGATTGCGGCATATCGACAGGCCGTTAGTGGGCCATCAGAACTGGCACTGTCATGGCTTCCAGAATTTCGCGCGTCGCTCCGCCAAACAGGAATTCACGCATGCGGCTGTGGCCGTAACCGCCCATCACGACAAGGTCGTTGCTGTTGTCCGTCACATAGTTCAGGACGGTGTCTGCAACACCGGTCTGTGGATTCGACACCACATCGATCGTCACATTCATGTTGTGGCGGGCGAGGTAGTTGGCCACTTCCGCACCTGGCTGGCCAGCTTGCGAGTTTGCCTTTTTCTCGATTACCAGGACTGTGACCTTGTCTGCCTTTTCGAGCACCGGGATCGCAGAGAGGATGGCTCGCGTTGCCGTCGAACTGCCGTCCCATCCAACCAGAACGTTTTTTGGTTCAAATGACTTGCTGCCGATATAAGGCACCAACAGCACCGGAACGCCGCTTTCAAAAAGAATTGTTTCGATCAGAAGTTCGCGCATCGGCTCCGGTTTGTCTGGATTGCTCTGGCCAATCACCACAAGGTCTGTTGGCCGGCAATGCGCCAGAACGTTATCGAGCGGGCCACCTGTGAGGATCTCTGCCAAACGGCTTTCGTTTTTGACGCCGGCAAGGCGGGCAAATTCGTCGAATTGGTTCTTGGCGTCTTTCGCTGCTGCGATGGCTTGATCATGGGCTGCTTGAAGATAATCGACGGGCATGGGAGCTGCGGCAAATGCCGGGACAACCGGTTCAAACGAAACCGCAAGGCCAGTCACATGTGCATCATGAACCCGGCCGAACTCCAAAGCATATTTTGCTGCCGGCTGATCGCCCGCCAAATCCAGGACCGTCAAAATATCTTTAATTGGCATAATACCCTCCTATGGCTGGCAGTCAGTTTTGCCCCAGCCTTGTGAAAAATCTATATGCCTTCGCAATTTGGCGTCTTTGACCCTTATCAATTCAGGTTTGGAATAGCCGTGTGCTGGCGGCCAGGACAAAAATCGGTAATAAGAAGCCATGTCGACCCGTTGGCTCATACTCTTGCTACCGCCTGTTTTCATGGTGGTCGCTGCGGCTGTGCTCGCTTACGTCTTCCAGGAACTGGATGATGATAACGTCGACCGCATAGCTGCAGAGCGGCTGACGCTCTACCAGCAAACCATCATCGGCGAATACCAGAAATACCGCTATCTTCCCTACATGATTGCCCGGGATCCGCGCGCCACGGCAGCAATTGGTCTCGGCCAACCGGTGGAAAGCGCCAATCGTTTTCTGGAAGAAATGGCGGAAAATTCTGGTGCAGATCTTCTTTATGTCATGAACGCCGCTGGGACGACGCTGGCGGCCAGTAACTGGCAAAAGCCGCTTTCGCTTGTCGGCCGGAACTATGGGTTCCGGCCATACTTCACGGCGGCGATGCGAGGTGAGGAGGGGCAGTTTTTTGCCATTGGTTTGACCACCGGCCGCCCCGGCTTGTTTCTGGCGCGGCCGACGCCGGTCGAAGGGGATCCGGTTGGGGTTGCGGTCGTTAAAGTGGATACCAGCCAGCTTGAAAACGCCTGGGCGGAAGGTGGAGAGCTTGTCTTTGCTACCGATGCAGACGGTGTGATTTTTCTGTCCAGCCAGCCAGAGTGGCGCTATCGGACTTTGGCCGAGCTTCCAGCGGCAACGCGAGATGCCATTGCCAGCAGTCAGAAATACGCAAATGAACCGCTTACTCCGATCAGTGACGCGCCGGTGACGGGGCCAAACCAGCTGACCATTGACGGGCAGGCCTATCGGCACAACTCGACCGATGTGGATCTGCTCGGCTGGAAACTGCATTTCCTTGTCCCGCAGGCAGAAGCGCACAAGAGCCTGCTGCCGATATGGGTGATCACCCTGACGCTCTGTCTTCTCTATGCGGTGATTGTGCTTGGATTGCGCGGGCAGAGACTTCGCCGGGCCTCCGCGGCACTCCGTCAGGAATCAGCGGATCTGAAAGAACTGAACCAGCGGTTGGTTGGCGAAATCAAGGAGCGCCGCCGCGTAGAACACGCGCTTTTGGAAGCACAACGGGGCCTTGCGCGCTCCAACCGTCTCGCCGCGGTTGGTGAAATGTCCGCCGCCGTTGTGCATGAGCTGAGCCAACCCTTGGCGGCGCTCAGAATGTTTGTAGCTGGCACCCGCAAGTTCCTTGAAAAAGGTGATACCCACACGGCTGCAGAAAACCTTCAGGAGATCGAATCCCTTCAGATGCGCATGGCGAGCCTGACCCAGGAGCTCAAGAGATTTGCCCGTCCGGGCGAAAGCCGGATAGAAACCGTCGATCTTCGCGACAGCATTCTCGCGGCCGAGAAAATCGTCCGTCCCAGGTTTGAAGAAACAGGTGTTGCCCTGATAATCGAGATGCCAGACCTGCCCTTGATCGTTGAGACGGCCCCGCTTCGGATCGAGCAAATTCTCGTTAATCTGTTGCGCAACGGCGCAGATGCCGCCGCCGCAGAAGACAATGGTGAAGTCCGGTTGGATATTGTTGAGACTGGGGACACGGTTGTCGTGCGGGTGCTCGATAACGGCCCAGGGATCCCAATGAATCTTCGTGAGCGTATTTTCGATCCATTTTTCTCGACCAAAACAAGTGCGGAAGGGATGGGGCTTGGTCTGGCGATCTCCATGCGTATTGCAGAAGATCTCGGCGGCGACTTGGCAGTCTCCGCCAACGTGCCGCGCGGGGCTGCCTTTGAACTCACGGTGCCGGCTGTCAAATCGGCAGAAACGATGGATACACCTGTTGTCCGTCTGGAAGCAGAAGTTGCTGAATGACAACGCTTAACTCGAATACATCTCAATCTGTGAACACCCCGGTTCTGATTGTTGACGACGATCCATCCATGCGTGCAGCGCTGCGTCAATGGATCCGGCTTGCCGATTTTGAGACGATCGAGGTGGCAACGGCTGACCAGGCCATGGCGGTTCTGAGCCCGGATTTTAGTGGCTGTATCGTCACGGACGTAATGCTGGATGGTGATGATGGCATGACCTTGCTGCGCAGGGTTGGGGAGTTGGATGGTGATCTGCCGGTGATCCTGATCACTGGCCATGGCGACGTTCCAATGGCAGTGGATGCGATGCGCTCCGGTGCTTATGACTTTGTCGAAAAGCCTTTCGATCCGGACCTGATCGCGGAGGTGGTCCGCAGGGCCTGCAACCGCCGCGCGCTTGTCCTGGAGAACCGGGCGCTGAAGACCCAGATCGCGGACAGTTCAAGCCTTGAAAGCCGGCTGATCGGCAACAGCCCGGCCATGCAAGTGCTACGCCGACAGATCCTGCATTTTGCGCAAACAGATGCTGCGGTTCTGATCACCGGTGAAACCGGGACGGGAAAGGAAGTGATCGCTCAGGCGCTCCATGAGTTCAGCGCCCGCAAGAATGCTCCGTTCATGGCGATCAACGCGGCTGCGTTGCCGGAAACGATGGTCGAGGCCGAACTGTTCGGTCATGAGGCGGGAGCCTTTACGGGTGCGGACCGCCAACGGATCGGGCGGATCGAGGCTGCGAATGCCGGCGTCTTGTTTCTGGACGAAATCGTATCAATGCCGATGCCGCTCCAGGCAAAACTGCTTCGGGTGCTGCAAGAGCGGAAGGTCGACCGAATTGGTGGCCACCGGCCGGTTGACGTCGATATCCGGTTGGTGAGTGCGGCAAATGTTGATCCGCGGGAAGCGGTGGCTTCCGGCCGCTTGCGGGAAGATCTTCTATTCCGGTTGAATGCAATCGAACTTGAAATTCCGCCTCTGCGGGAACGTGGCCGGGACAGCATCTTGTTGTTTGACACATTCCTCAACCGGTTTGCAGTTCAATACGGCATGGAGGCTCCAACGCCGAGCGCGCTTGATGAAGCGTTTATGCAAACCTACGCATGGCCGGGGAATGTTCGTGAACTGCGCAATGCGGCCGAGCGGTTCGTTCTGAACGCCCAGGTCAATCCGCAACCGCTGGAAACGCTCGTCACGGGCCGGCGCGATGACGTGCCGCCAATGGGGGCAGGCGGATTGAAGGATCTCATGGACGCTTACGAACGGTCTTTGATCGAAGGGGCCTTGAGGCGTCATGGCGGCAAGGTTGCCGACGTCATGCGAGAGCTAAACGTGCCCCGGCGGACGCTCAATGAGAAGATGGCACGCCTCGGATTGAGCAGGGATCAAGCGAGCGACCCGGAACCGGGAACCGCCTGAAACGCGGCGATCGGCGGAAAATCGCCGACAGTTTATGAGCGTCGGCAAGATCTCGCCTAGGTGCATTGCGGTAGTTTTGTATTGAGCACGAAAAAGCCGCCAGTTTGCCCAGATTCCGGTTGTCAATTGAAGCTGGCACGGGTCATGCTTATCAGGCTCTGACTTGGTCAGCCCCTCTTTGCTGGCCGGGTGGTCAAAAGATTGAGCCAATAATCTGGGAGGATTGCATGCTCACGTCACTCAAAGCTGCGACCGCGGTATCCGCGGGCGCCCTTGCCCTTATTTTCGCAACCGAAACTTTCGCTGCCGATGTCACCTGGAACGTGTCCCTTTGGGGTAAGCGCCGGGCGTTCACCGAGCATGTCGAGAAGCTTGCCGAGCAGGTCGCTCAAAAGACCGACGGCAAGTTTGAAATTGTCCTGCACTATGGTGGCGCGCTGTCCAAGTCCCGTGAGAACCTCGATGGTATCTCCTTCGGCGCTTTCGAGATGGCTCAGTTCTGCGCATCCTACCACGCCGACAAAAACCCGACATTGACCGTTCTGGAACTTCCGTTCCTTGGTGTTTCCGACCTTGAGACCGAAGTTAAGGTTTCCAAGGCGCTTTACGAGCATCCAGCTGTCCAGCAGGATCTCGGCCGCTGGAACGCCAAGTTGCTGATGCCGTCTCCAATGCCGCAATACAACTTTGCAGGTAAAGGGGATGCGCCGGTTTCTGTTTCCGATTTTGATGGCATGCGTGTTCGCGCACTCGGTGGTCTTGGCAAATTGATGGAAGCAGCCGGCGCTGTTCCGACATCTGTTACCGCATCGGAAACCTACCAGGCGATCGACTCCGGCACGGTTCAAGCAGCAGGCTTCGCACCGCATGCGCATTTGTCTTTCCGGGTTGTCGAAGTTGCAGATTGGTGGACCAAGAACCTGAATCCGGGAACCGTCCACTGCCCGATCGTTGTGAACACCGACGCCTATGCAGCACTTCCAGATGACTTAAAGGCTGCGCTCGATTCTTCGGTTGACCCGGCACTCGATCACTACCTGGCAACCTACGCCAAGGTCTACGACAAGTGGTGGCCGGAGCTGGAGAACCGTGGTGTTCAGCAAATCGAGTATTCCGATGCGGAGTTGGCAGCCTTTGCAGAAAAAGCTGGTCCGATCCAACAGGCGTGGATTGAAGAGCAAACGGCCAACGGTTTGCCGGCTCAAGAGCTGCTCGACATGGTGAAGAAGACCATCGCTGAATAACGTCAGCCGTATTTAAAATTGACGACGTCACTCCGGCGCTCAGTGCCGGAGTGACTTTTCACAGGGCTGATTTTATGAACACTTCTCCCCAAACGGGCGGTTCTGAATCCGACCGTCCCACGACGTATATCCGGTTCGATGGATGGCTTGGTCACGTTGAAAACGGGTTCAACATGATCGCTGCCTTCTCCATTTTGTCGCTAATGTTTTTGGCTGTTGCTCAGGTTCTGGGCCGGTTGTTCTTCAACACGCCGATCCCGGGTTTTATCGACATTACTGAGCAGGCCATGGCAATTTTTGCGTTTGCAGGGGTTGCGTATTGTCAAAGGGTTGGCGGGCACATCCGCATGGAAATCGTGCTCGGGAAATTGCGCGGCAGAACACTTTACATCTTCGAAATGATCGGCGTGATCGTGATCGCCTTTACGGTTGCCCTATTGATCTGGGGCTCCTTGTACCACTTCGATCGATCCTGGTCGATTGGTGACAGCACGATGGACATCCGGCTTCCGACCTGGCCGTCAAAGCTCGTGATTCCCGTTGCGCTGAGCCTGCTGTTCTTGCGTCTCCTTATGCAGATCTATGGATATGCCCGCCTGGTGCGCAATCCGGATCTTGAGCCAGTTGCCGTGCCTGTAATCGAGGACGTTGAGAAGGTCGCCCAACATGAAATCGAAGAAGCCTTTGGCGACGACGCTGTTGCAGGAGACACCAAATGACACCGTTTGAAGTAGGTCTCCTGATGACCGGCGTATTGCTGGTTCTGGTCATCATGGGTGTACGGGTGGCCTTTGCTGCTGCCTTCGTTGGTCTGGTTGGTCTTATTCTTCATTTCTCGTTGAAGATGGGTTTTGAGCGCGGCTTCTTTGTTGCTCTCAAAATGGCGGGAACGATCCCGCATTCCAAATCCGTCACCTATGCCCTCTCGGTTTTGCCAACCTTCATTCTGATCGGCTTCCTAGCCTTTTACGCAGGCTTCACGAAACAGCTGTTTGAGGCTGCCAAGCGCTGGCTTGGCTGGATGCCGGGTGGCATGGCCGTCGGCACGGTCTTCTCCACTGCAGGCTTTGCAGCCGTATCCGGTGCATCTGTGGCGACGGCTGCGGTCTTTGCGCGCGTTGCAATCCCGGAGATGCTGAAAGAGGGATACTCGCCAAGACTGTCCGCCGCTGTTGTGGCAGCAGGCGGAACGCTGGCATCTTTGATCCCGCCATCTGCAATCCTGGTCATCTACGCGATCCTCGTTGAGCAGTCGGTCGGCAAACTGTTGATCGCGGGCTTCTTGCCCGGTGTCTTCTCAGCCCTGATATATGTGGCAATCATTGTGGGTGTATCTGCTTGGCGCGGTGATGCGCCACCCATCAAGGGGTTCACGTGGAAGCAGCGGTTTGAGAGCATCCCGGGAACGCTGCCAATCTTGGCGGTCATCGGGATTATCTTCTGCTCGTTCTTCTTTGGACTGGCCACGCCAACAGAGGCCGGCTCACTCGGTGCTTTCGTGGTTCTGATGGTCGCTTTTGCAAAGGGCATGAAGTTCCAGCAACTCGGTCAGGCGCTTCATGAGACGGCCAAGCTGACGGTCATGATTTTCACCCTGATCTGGGGCGTTCTGGTCTATGTCCGCTTCCTGGGCTTTGCCGGTTTGCCGGAAGCGTTCCGGGATTTCATCGTCGCCCTGGAGTTCTCTCCGTGGCTGATCATGATCTGCATTCTGCTGGCCTATGCCGTGCTGGGCATGTTCATGGATGCGATCGGGATGCTGATCCTGACCCTGCCGGTAGTCTATCCGGCTGTGATGGCGCTAAATGGCGGCGAAGGTGTTTCTGCGGCCGACAGCACATTTGGCATGTCGGGCGAAGCATGCGCGATCTGGTTCGGTATTTTGGTGGTGAAGATGGCGGAGCTCTGTTTGATCACGCCGCCTATTGGGCTGAACTGTTTCGTGGTCTCGGGCGTGCGCCCGGACATCCCGGTTCAGGAAGTCTTCCGTGGCTGTATCCCGTTCTTCATTGCAGACGTTCTGACGATCGCAGGCCTGCTCGCCTTCCCGTCGATCATCACCTGGCTGCCATCCTTGATGGGGTAGATCTAAGGTCGAGTTTATCCAAAAAGAAAGCCGCCGGATTTCCGGCGGTTTTATATTCCGTATTTGTTGCGGCCCTGGGTTCCGGCAAAGAACATGTTTTTAAAGGTTTGCACCAATAGGATTATCGAACCTGCTATAGGAATAAACCAGCTGAACACCCAGTATCCAGACACTCCACGATCGTGCATTCTGCGTACAGTTACGGACCAGCTAAAGAGTGAATTTAAAAATACGAATGGCATCAGCCAAAAATATTCAGAAAAAAATTCTAGAAACGTGTAGTCCTTGAGATGTTCATTTGAAAACATCAAAGCAACGAAAAAAATAAGTATCAATATGTGAATGGTATGCAGGTACCAATACATTGCTCTGCCAAGCCGCCCTTCAAATGAAAAAATGAATGCAACACTGTTCAGAAGTATTGTTCCGATGGAAACGTCATGATCGTCCTGAAAACTCGATGACTGTTCAGATTTTGCGGGTGCAGTGTAATGTTGTGCACCAATGTAGACCGGGTTTCGCTTCGTTCGCGTTTCATCAATACCGCGTCTACCAAACTCTTTTCTGCTATTCATAAAAAACACCTTCAAACAACTAGAAATATATACTCTAAGAAAAACCCTTAAAAGTAGCGTTAAGGCTGCTGTCAAATTGAATAGTTAAGTTGGCTATCGTCGAGTTTTGCGGAGGGTGTCCGGCGTAGGCAAAGTGCTGGCCCTGCTTACTTCGGCGCGCAAAAATCGTTAAAGATCGTAGCGGTTTGCGCCCTTGGTTCCGGGCATTAGGCTGTTGGCCAACAGCAAATAGACGTTCAGAAACGGAACGAGATAACCGAAGTACCAATACCCTGTCACACCACGGTCCTGAAACCGGCGCGCTTCGAGAGAGAAGCGCAGCATCATCATGACGAAACAGAACGTCAGGAATCGGAGCACAAAACCGATATCATGGCTGGCAGAAGCAATGTCTCCCCAGTTGAAAGAGCCTGCGGTTTGGGCGAAGGCAATGTAGCCAATGATGGATGTGACCGTGTAGGTCGATCCGATAATCCAGTAGTCGAGCCGGGAGACCCGGCCTCGAAACCCGAACAAGGTTCCACCCACGAAACACACTGCAGACCATGGGCCAGACGTTTTGCTGGGTTTGGTTTCTTGTGTCGCGGCAGTGTATGCAGGAGCCGTAAATGTTGTTGAGGCTACCTGCGGCAGCGAGAGACCCCGAGCCGTGTTTTGCTGTTCCAACTGCTTTTGCAAGTCGTTAGACGTTACGCGCATTGCCTAAAACCCGTCATTCACCCGATGAGATCTTTATATACGGACGCCCCGGTGTGTTCTCCGCCGGGGAAGTCCGTCCATAGAGCTCTATTCTTGAAGCGGCAGTCTAGGGGCGGCGAATTAAGTGTTCAGAAAAGGAATGTATAAAATAGTTTTCAAATTGAGGGGTTACGCAATCTGCATGATCCGAGGGTTGCAGCGAGCTCCGCAACAAAGTCCTAAAACAGATTACCCTGGTCAGCGGCGGGTTTGTGTGAAGCAGCTTTTTTGGGGCCGGTTGTTTTGGGTTTCTTTGGCGCTGAGCTGCCGCTCATGGCAACAGCATCCAGTGTACCATCGGCCAGTTCAACGGACAGCGCTGCACCAGTCTCAACCGCGGAAGTGGATCGGATCGGTTGGCCATCAGCATCGCGCACCACGGCATAACCACGGGCGAGAACATCCTTGTAGGAAAGCGACTTTAAAAGTTTTTGCAGGCCATCCAACTTGGCTGCACTGTCCTTAAGCTGGGTCAGGTAGGCCCGGTCAAGCCGATCGCCGAGGCCAGTTACCCGCTCCTTGGAAAGTGCGGTGTGCTGAGACAGCCGGGAGGGTGTCAATCGGGCCACGATAGCGTCAAACGCTTGGCGTTTTTGCGCAATCCCGACAGATAGGGCCCGCTGCTGCCGATCCCCGGCAACCAAAAGATCCTGCCGTGCCTTGGTGCTGAGCCGCGTGAGCACTATAGGGGACAAGCGCGCCGAAGCGTTCTGATACGTGGAGCGGTGATGCTTGGTGTTCACGATCAGGCCGCGTTCCAGGCTGTTGGCTGCCGTGTCGAACCGTTGTCGGGGCAAAGCCAACAGATCACGTGGGGCGGGGAGCGCAGCACTAGCGGCGCGCAGCTCCGTTCGCCGTGACCCGACAAACCTCTGCAAGCCGGTCGAGAGGCGGCGTGCCCGGTCATCGACCATAGACATGAGCTCGGCCTTGACCGGGACCGCAATCTCGGCTGCCCCGGTCGGCGTCGGAGCTCTGAGATCTGCTGCCAGATCGATTAAAGTCCAGTCGGTCTCGTGGCCAACGGCCGAAATCAGGGGGATCTGGCTTTCCGCCGCTGCCCTGACAACAGCTTCTTCATTAAAGCCCCACAGATCTTCGATGCTGCCACCACCGCGGGCAACAATGACGAGGTCCGGGCGTGGAATTGTCCCGCCAGTCTGGAAAGCGTTAAAGCCCCGGATGCCGTTGGCAACTTCTGCACCGCTTGTTTCGCCCTGAACCCGGACGGGCCAAACAAGGACATGGACCGGGAAACGGTCGGAGATGCGATGCAGGATATCGCGGATCACTGCCCCGGTGGGGGACGTCACAACGCCGATTACATTTGGCAAAGATGGCAATGGACGTTTGCGTTCTTCGGCAAAGAGGCCTTCGGCAGCGAGCTTCTTCTTGCGCTCTTCAAGCAGCGCCATCAGCGCGCCGGCACCAGCTGGTTCCAGCGCATCGATAACCATCTGGTATTTGGATTGGCCCGGGAAGGTTGTGATCTTGCCCGTTGCGATCACCTCCAGGCCTTGTTCCGGCTGGATCTTCAATTTGGAGGCAACGCCGCGCCAGATAACACCGGACAGCACGGCGCGGTCATCCTTCAGATCTAGGTAAATGTGGCCCGATCCCGGCCGCGAAATACGTCCCAATTCGCCGCGCACCCGCACATAGCCGAATGCGTCTTCCATCGTGCGTTTGATGGAAAACGAGATTTCCGAGACGGAAAACTCAGCGACGTTGGATGGGGTATCGGCCAATTGCGTGATTCCTTTTTGCCCCGTGAAATTGGCGGTTGGGATGACGCCGGTCAAGGGCAGGTCACTGCGTCAGATCACGAAGTTCGCGATTGCCTCATTGTCCGTAATGTCTTCCCAGCGAATGTCGGACCGGTCGAAGCTGTCATGCAGGGTTTGGAAGTTTTCCGGCTGTTTTGTCTCAATGCCGATTAGGACAGAGCCGAAGTTGCGGGCAGATTTTTTCAGGTATTCAAACCGCGCGATGTCATCGTCCGGGCCCAGCAGAGACAGGAAGTCTTTCAACGCACCCGGACGCTGTGGCAACTGGATGACATAGTACTTTTTGAGGCCGGAGAATTTCAGCGCCCGCTCTTTCACCTCCGGCAAGCGTTCGAAGTCGAAGTTGCCGCCCGAAACCACACAGACGATTTTCTTCCCCTTCACCTGCTCCATGGGGAGCCGATTGAGTGCATCAATTGCCAGCGCTCCTGCCGGCTCCAAAACGATTCCTTCAATGTTGAGCATGTCAATCATGGTCGCGCACACACCGTCGGTGGGGGCGAGGACAACGTCTTCTGGCGCGAAGGTGGAAAGTTGTTTGAAGTTTTCTGCGCCTATTTGGGCAACCGCTGCGCCATCGACGAAGTTATCGACCAAGTCAAGCCGCACCCGCTCCTTTGCTTGGAGGCTGTTGTGAAGGCTGGGAGCGTTTTCCGGTTCCACCAAGCTAAATTTCGCGGTGAGGCTTTTTTCGGAAAAATACCGGCTCACACCCGCAGACAATCCGCCTCCGCCGACCGGCAGGATGAGCCGGTCCCAGTCGGTGCCTTCAGGGGTCTGTTCCGCGATTTCCTTGCCGACGGTGGCTTGCCCCAGAATGATTGTTTCGTGATCAAACGGCGGCACCATCAGGCCATTGTTCTTAGCACAGTATTCCAGAGCAGCCTTGTTCGCGGCGTCAAAGCCGTCACCGATGAGTTTGATGTCTACGAGTGGCGCGCCAAAAGATCGGGTCTTCTGGATTTTTTGTTGAGGCGTTGTGAGCGGCATGAAGACGATGCCCGGCTTGCCGAAATGCCGGCATGCAAAGGCAAAGCCCTGCGCATGATTGCCTGCGGAAGAGCACACGAAAAGAGCGCAGTCTGGATCTTTGTCCAAGGCCTGATGGATAAAGGCATAGGCACCGCGCACCTTGTAGCTCCGGACCGGGGTCAGGTCTTCCCGCTTCAGCCAGATGTCGGCCTGGTGAAGGTCGGACAGATATTGGCTGTATTGAAGAGGTGTCGGCTCCAGAACTCCGGACAGGAGCTCATGGATCTTGGAGACATCGTCGGCAAACTGTCCCACGTGAATTACTTTCCCGGTTATCGAAATTGAAGTCCTACTCATCCGAACAGGCCTCAAAAATCAAGGGCAGCAGCTTTTAAAACAGTCGCAAGGATTGAAAATGGCCGGGAAACAGGAATGCTGTGAAGCATCTGACGTTTTAAAAAATCCGCCTTGAATCGAGCACATTCCACCGCCTACCTAAAACGCATGGGGAAATACGAGTTTAAAATGCAACGTCTTTTTCTGCGTCACATTCTGGCTGATGGCGCTCGGATCGAAGCAGATCGCGGGCAGGCGAACTACCTTCTGAACGTCTTGCGTTTAAAGGACGGGGACTACGTTCTGGTCTTTAACGGCAGCGACGGAGAGTGGTTGGCGAAGATCCAAAGCAGCGGACGGCGTGCCTGTTCGCTGCAGCTCATGGAACGGACGCGCGACCAAACCGCGCCGAACGATTTGATCTACATGTTCGCGCCGCTCAAGCACGCCCGCCTGGATTATATGGTGCAAAAGGCGGTCGAGATGGGGGCGGGCAGCCTTATGCCGGTCATGACGCAGCACACGCAGTCCAGCCGGGTAAATGTCGAGCGCATGGAGGCGAATGTCATTGAAGCGGCTGAGCAATGCGGCGTGCTTTCTGTCCCTACTGTTTTGTCTCCGATGTCGCTCAAAGATGTTCTAACCGCATGGCCTGAGGCACATGCTGGCCGGAAACTGCTTTTCTGCGACGAAGGCGAAGAGACCAACAATCCTCTTTTGACCCTTGTGCAGCTGAAAGAAAACGGACCACCGCCGTTGGCCATTCTCATCGGGCCGGAGGGCGGGTTTTCGAAAGACGAGCGCGGACTTTTGAAAGACCTGGATTTCGTGACCCCAATCCCGTTGGGTCCGAGAATCTTGAGAGCTGACACGGCGGCTGTTGCAGCCCTTGCTGTTGTCCAGGCGACTGTTGGAGACTGGAAGTAGCCATGGACGAGGAGAAGCGCCCAGCAAAAGATATCTCTGCTCCAGGCAACGCTTCTCCAGCTCTTTCCCAGCACGGCGCGGCGAAACATTCGAGACAAAACCGAAAACCCTTCAGAATTCCAGTTGGCGTTGCTCTCGGGTTGGTTTTCTCGCTGCTTTTGGTCGCGATCTGCGGATTGATCATCGCTTACATGGCTGCTGCGGACCGGCGCATTGCGGGCCGCTTGCTGGATCAGCAAGCGGCGGCCATCCTGAATGCCAATCAGGCTGTTTTGGACAAGTTCTTCTCGGAGCAGGATGTTCTGCTTCGCACGATTGCGGTTCATGCAGCGGCGATGCAGCGGCACCTCAACGGCGCCGACTTTGAAGCTTTTAAAGAGCTGCTTCCGGAGAACACTGAGTTTGAACTTGGCCGATCGGTCATGGACGATGCGCCGGCCGACGCATTGCAGGACGTTGCGTGGTCCGCATTTGAATGGCGTGAGGGGCAGGCGGAAGCCGCGAAAACCGCCGAATTGGACCTTGGAAACGGTCAGAGGCTGTTCGTGCATTATCCGCGTGCCGTGTTTCTAGATGTCGCCAGGGACATGACCTGGGACAGCCGGCAGCAAGTGTTTTTGCTCTCAGGCCGCAACAACGTGATTGTTGTCCACGGCTTGCAGGGAGTGGATTATTCGGCAACGCCGGAGACGCCACTGCCATTGCTCAAACAGATGACTGAGACGCCGCTGCACCAGATCTGGGATGCAGGGCATCAAGCACACATCATCGATGGCCAAATCAGCGGTCGACTGTTTCCAGCGTCCGGCGGGGTCTACACCGCAATTTATACGGAGCTCGACACCGGACCTGCCGACGGTTGGATCATTGGGACACTCTACCGGGCCGACCAGTTCGGGGAAGCGTTGGACCAGACCCAGGTGGTGCTCTACGCGGCATTGGCAGCGCTGGTCGCCGGAGCTGCTTTGTCCTTCGTGGTTGGCCGGAAGTTGGGGCGCCCGCTCGCACGGCTGGCTGAAGCGGCCGCCGACCTCCGCAAGCTGGAATTTCATGAAGAACATCGTCTGCCGTCGTCACCTTTGGCTGAACTCAACGACGTCAATCAGGCGTTCAACGGGTCAATCGGCGCTCTCAACGCCTTTGCCAAATACGTGCCGCGTCAGCTTGTGACCCGGTTGATCGAAGAAGGTATGACCGACAGCCGGAATATTGAGCTCCGGGAAATGACGATTGTGTTCACGGACCTTGCAGGCTTCACCAGCCTCGCTTCCAATTTGAGCGCAGAAGAAACAGCTGTCTATCTGAATGGCTATTTCGAAACGGTCTCAAAGGTGATCGCGGACAGGGATGGGACAATCGACAAGTTTCTTGGAGACGGTGTCATGGCATTTTGGGGGGCACCGTCAGATCAACCGGACCATGCCTCCAAGGCAATCGCGGCAGTCACCGCATTGGCGGATGAGATTGAAAAGGATAACGCGCTGAACATGCGCCTCAGGATCGGCATTCACACAGGCAAGGTTGTTGTTGGTGACATCGGGTCTGCCTCGCGAATGAATTATACGGTCATCGGTGATGCCGTGAACGTTGCAGCGCGCTTGCAGGAGTATGGCAAGCACGTTGACCCAGGTGCTAAGGTGATTGCGCTTGCAAGCGGAGACACCATGGCGCAACTACCTGAAGGGGCAAAAGCGACCAGCCTTGGTCCTGTAAAACTCAGGGGCCGTGAGGAGGCATTGACGGTCTTCAGGATTGCGTGAGGCGCGCCTGGGTGTCGCATCTGCGCTTGCATTCTACTTTCAAGACTCCTAAATCACCGGAACTCATAAACGCCGGAAAAGGCATCGGATCATCGCGGTTTTAAGGGGGCTGGGCTTCCTTACGATTTGCACCGCAAACACTAAAGGATGGTTGTATGGCCCGCGATACGGTCGATGCCACACCGATTGAAACGGTCGCTGATCTGGCGGCAACACTGGAAGCGGGTTGCAAACCGACAAGCGATTTCAGGATTGGGACCGAACACGAAAAGTTCGGCTTCAATGTAAAGGACAATTCGCCAATCCCCTACGGCGGCGCCAATGGTGTCGAAGCGGTCCTGGAAGGCATGGAGCGCCTTCTTGGTTGGGAGCGGATCGAAGACGCCGGCAAGATCATTGGCCTCGCTGATGATCAGGGCGGTGGTGCGATCTCTATCGAACCTGGCGGCCAGTTCGAATTGTCCGGCGCGCCGCTCGACAATCTCCACCAGACTTGCCGCGAAGCCAACCAGCACCTGGCGCATGTCCGTCAGGTGGCAGAGCCGCTGGGAGTCGGTTTTCTGGGTATTGGAATGGCACCAACCTGGGCCCGGGCAGACATGCCGCGCATGCCGAAGTCGCGCTACGACATCATGACAAACTACATGCCGAAGGTCGGATCCCTCGGCCTCGACATGATGTACCGCACGTCGACGATCCAGGTGAACCTGGATTTTGAAACGGAAGCGGACATGGTCAAGAAGATGCGTGTCGGTCTGGCGCTCCAGCCAATCGCGACGGCAATCTTTGCCAATTCCCCGTTCACCGATGGCAAGCCGAATGGCTTCAAGTCCTTCCGGGCCCAGATCTGGACCGACACGGATACGGACCGCACGGGCGACATGCCCTTTGCCTTTGACGACGGCTTCGGCTTTGAACGCTATGTCGAATGGGCGCTGGATGTGCCGATGTATTTCGTCAAGCGGGGCTCAGAATATCACGATGTCACCGGAACCACGTTCCGGGCCTTCATGAATGGGGCCCTTGAGGGCAAGATCCCGGATGCTCGTCCGAGCCTTGGTGACTGGAACAACCACCTGTCCACCTTGTTCCCGGATGTCCGGCTGAAGAAATACATCGAGATGCGCGGAGCCGACGGTGGCCCATGGCGCCGGATATGCGCGCTGCCGGCCCTGTGGGTCGGACTGCTCTACGATACCGGTGTTCTGGATCAGGCGTTTGAACTGGTGAAAGACTGGACAGCGGAAGAGCGGGCGGCGTTGCGGGCTCGTGTACCGGAAACCGCGTTGCAGACCCCGTTCCGCACTGGAACCGTGCTCGATGTAGCCAAAGAGGTACTAGCGTTGTCCCAGGAAGGCCTCAAACGCCGCGCGCGCATGAGTGATGGCGACCTGGATGAACGGGTTCATCTGGCACCTGTTGAGGAGGGACTTGCAGCGGGCATGTGCCCGGCTGACATTCTTCTTCAGCGGTACAACGGATCGTGGAACGGAGATCTGTCACAGATCTTCCGGGATTACGCCTACTGATCCTCTTAAAAGCCTAAGTGGTTTTTCTTATCCCGGCAAAAGCTTTGCCGGGATCAATTGACGTTCTGCCGTGAAGCAGTCACTGTGAGCGAGATAGCCTTGTTTCTCAGGGCCTTGCGCAAGACAGTCGAGGCAGCGTGATGACAGCATATGACAAGGCGGCGCCGCCGTTCGATATCTTCTCCTTGAGCAAAGATATGCAAGAGCGCTATGGCTGGTCCAATGACGACCTTAACCGTGTCATGGAACATCTGATGCCTGCCGCGCTGTCCGGGTTTCAGCATTTCGGCACGCCGAGCAAAGGCATGCCAGACTGGTTTTCTCAAGCAGCGCAACTGTCAGCCGGTTCCGGCAACCCCTTTGCTGACTACGCAAAATTCTTCCAAGCCCCCACACAACAAACTCTGACGCCGTTCTTCGGTCCGGAAGCCGTTCAACAGGCCGTTGCTGCGCAGATTTCCACGATGACCGGTGTTCAACGAGACGCTGTTCAGGAGTTGATGCCGGTGGCAGCAACACTTGCCTTCGGACAAGTGGCGAGACCCTTCCTCCAAGGCGAGGCTCAGGTTCTTTTGGATGCCTACCTGCGCGGCTTTGCGCGTGGGCGGCCAAAACGGGCGCCAGCCCCAATCGATTACCTTCAGGGGTACACGGAAGCAATGAACGCCTTTTGGGGCCCGTTCCTGCAACCTGCCGCGGCGCGCGATGCTGAGGAAGAAGCTGAGCTGGAGCCGGAGCTCGAAGACGATCAAGCCGATGAAGAGGCTGAGGCAGACGAGGCGTCGGAATTCGATGAAATGGTGTCCGGTTGGATGTCGGCTGGGCGGGACCTGCGGTCCAGCCAGTTCAAGGCTTTTGATGATTTCTTCGCGACAGCAACCAAAAATCTCGGCAAATAAGACGAACAAAAAAAGACCCGCCGAAAAGGCGGGTCAGTTGACGTCAGCAAGGCTTGCCGACAGGGGCTGCTAAACAATTTCCAATCAAGCTGCGATTTCCGGCCGGGGATGCGCTGGAATAATCGTCAGGCTCGGAGCCTTGGGACCTTCGTTGGCGGCACGGGGCATGGGCTGCAGTGCGGCGATGCTGTGCCCGTTGGCCATCTGCGTCAAAAAAGGTACCGGGTCGGTGTGGACCGGTAGCGCGATGGCTCGTCGAACATCGCTCCGGGTGAGTCCAATGTCCTTCAATGCTGCGTCGCTCAACTCCGAGAGCTTGCCCATTTGGTGGCGGTTCTTGAACACGCGCAGTGCACGGGCAACCAACTGCCCGGAAAGAGCGAAAATGGGATGGTGTGCGATATGTGACATGGCGTAGTTCTCCTGTGAGCCGCCGGAGGAATTTCCGGCTGCTTGTTCCGCGCCCTTGGGGCAGTCCTGTGTTTGGAACACGCTTTAAATGCGATGGATTAATCCATTATTCCAACGAATGTTTTTGATATGAATAATCAGATATTGTGATATGAAGACTGTGTCTTAGGAAAAACTCCCGGAATCGAGCCAATTTGGATGGCTTGGTTCCAATTCTGAATCTACGGAAATTATCGGTGAAGCGGCATGTTGGACTTGGATCAGCTGCGGACATTTGTTGCAATTGCTGAAAGCGGGAGCTTTACCAAGGCTGCGGACAACGTGCACAAGACCCAGTCAGCGGTCTCCATGCAGATGCGCCGGCTTGAAGAGCGGATTGGAAAACCTTTGTTTGTCCGTGTCGGGCGCCAGTCCCGCCTGACCGAACACGGCGAACGACTCCTGCACTATGCCAGACGGCTTGTGCAATTGAACGATGAAACACTCGCGGCCTTTGACGACACAGAACTTGCCGGACTGGTTCGCTTGGGCACACCGGATGACTATGCTGACCGGTTTCTACCGGAGATCCTCGCAAGGTTTTCCCGGTCCAATCCAAAGGCTGAAGTGAGTGTTGTTTGCGCGCCAACGCCGAACCTTGCGGACATGATCGGTGAAGGCGAGCTTGATGTGGCGATCATCACGCACGTTCAGAAAAAAGGCCGCAAAAACGTCGAGATCCTGCGCCGGGAACCATTGCTCTGGGTCGCGTCTGCGCGTCATGCAACGGAAAACGAGGCGGTTCTGCCGATGGCCTTGGGCCGGGCAACATGTGACTGGCGGAAGGCTGCATTGAGCGCGTTGGAGGATCAGCTGCGGGAGTACCGGCTTTTGTATTCCAGCTGGAATTCTACCGCTGTCGGCGCTGCAGTTCTGGCCGGCTTGGCAATTTCCGTTTTACCTGAATCTGCGTTGCGTTCCGGAATGCGGGTTCTGACTGAAGCGGATGGTTTTCCCAGGTTGCCGGAGTGCGAGATCGGCATCATGCGATCCTGGCACAACAATTCCCGTGTCACAGATGCTTTGGTTGAACACATCATGTCGTCACTCGACAATCTTTCGGTTCCGCAGGCGGCAGAATGAGCAAAAATTGAATTGCCATAAAATTTGATGTAAGCAGGGCTAATCTATCATATTTTATGATGTTCCTGCGACTGCGTATTGTGTCCATTCTAGGAGAGCTCCATGAGCCACGCGCTGGATATTGATCAGCTTCGGACCTTTCTTGCAATTGCCGAACTCGGCAGTTTCACAAAGGCCGGGGAAGCGGTTCACAAGACCCAGTCCGCCGTTTCCATGCAAATGCGCCGCCTGGAAGAACGGGTCGGTCAGCCCATTTTTATCAAAGACGGACGGCAGTCGCGTTTGACCGAACAGGGTCTGCGTCTGGTGGAATACGCCCGCCGCATGATTCAGTTGAACGATGAAACCTTGCTGGCGTTCAACGGCAAAAAGGAACTTGGTTTCGTCAAGCTCGGTGTTCCTGACGATTATGCCGATCGGTTGCTTCCGCAGGTGCTTGCCGCGTTCAACCGGCTTAACCCGTCGATTGAGGTTCAGGTCGAATGCACCAGCAGCGCAAAGTTGACAAAAGCGGTGCGCGACAATGAGCTCGATGTTGCGATCACCACATCCGGCGATACCAGTGAATTGCGCGGTGAAATCATTCGGCGTGAACCCCTCTACTGGGTCACATCTGAACAGCATAGCGCGCACACACAAGATGTTCTGCGGCTTGCGCTTGGCCCGTCCAGCTGCAGCTGGCGCCGGTTGTCCATGGATGCTTTGGATCGTGCAGGACGCCAGTACCGCGTGTCGTATACGAGCGCGAGTGGTTCGGCCCTTATCGGGGCTGTGCAAGCTGGACTGGCAGTAACGGTGTTTCCTGAAAGCGCCATTCGGGATGGCATGCGGATCCTGGACGGAAGAGACGGCTTTCCGGCATTGCCGCATTGTGACATCGCCATGCTGCGATCCGATAATGCCCGCCTGCCGATGCATGACCGGCTGTGCAATCACATCATCGCGGCCATTGGCAATGTGGGGACGGTGTCTTCCCGTGAGGCGGCCGAGTAACTCTTCGTTTCCCGGAGCACTCTTTGAAATCTGGCTTATCGGGCGCGTAACATCATGACGTTGCCGCCGAGGACGCAGACGAGGCCGCCGATTGCGAGCGGCGTCCATTGGTAGCCTTCAAAGATTGTTGACAGCGCCAGCGCTACAATCGGGAACAGCACTGTGGCGTATCCCGCCCGCGCGGACCCGATGCGCCCGAGGAGCGTCAGATAGGACGCAAACGCAATAACCGAGGCAACCAAGGCTAGGTAAATCAGGCTGCCGATGTATGGCAGCGTCCAGTCCACGGCGAAGCTTTGGCCACGAATTGCTGAAAACAATCCCAGGAAGATCATTCCGTAAATCATACCCCAGGCCGTTGCCGGCATAACCCCAATCCCGCGGCGCTGTGTATCAGCGGACAACATGTTGCCAAAGCAGAACGATAGAGTGCCGCAGATACAAAAGCCCAGCCCGATCGCGACACTTGTATCGATCTGCGTACCGGCCATCTCCGGCAAAAACATCAGCGCAATGCCTGCGATGCCGAGAAAGCCAGCGGCCAGAGTAAGTTTGCTCGGCCGTTGACGGAAGAGAACAAGTCCCAGAAAGACGTTGAAGACCGAGGCCGTGGAAAAGACGACAGCCAAAAGCCCGGAGGGTAGAGAGGCTGCGCCGTAGTAGAACAGGGTGAAGTTCGTTGAAAACAAGAGCGCGCCAAGTCCGGCGAAGCGAATGTGATCCTTCAAAGGAAAGGTCAACGAATAACCTCTCATGCGAACCCAGGCCATCATCATCGCTGCGGCAACAACGAAACGCCAAAAGACAGACACTTCCGGGGCTACACCAGAGATCTGTCCTTTCATCGCAATCCAACTGAAGCCCCAGGCAAAAACCGTGGCGGCATAGAGACCAAGGTCAGTGGAGTCCATACCGGACCGGGTCAGCGTTGGCTGGGCAATGCTCATGGGAAATACTCGTTTGTGCAGGAACAAGCACAACCTGAGCTTCAAAAGACTTCAGCGCAAATGATAGTTTTTGATGAGATGATCAGCTCTGCGAATGGGAGCGGATATCCCGCCATGCGCCGCCTGACTACACAAAGACTTCAGGCGGCACAGATTTTTCCGTTAGGAAACGCACCGGATTTCCTAAAGCACGAGATTGTGCCTGCCGACTTTCTTGATGTCCGTCTCGCCACACAAGCCCATCGTGACATCGAGTTCCTTGTGTATGATCTCAAGGACTTGGCGGACCCCAGGCTTGCCCATCGCGCCAAGACCATAGATGAAAGCGCGTCCGATGTAGGTGCTGTGGGCCCCCATCGCGACAGCCTTGAAGACATCCTGGCCGGAGCGGATGCCGCCATCGACGTGAACTTCGACTTTGTCGCCAACGGCGTCGACGATATCCCGCAAGATGTCATAGGAGGCGAGGGCGCCGTCAAGTTGCCGTCCGCCGTGGTTCGATACAACAATGGCATCTGCTCCGAGATCAGCGGCAATTCGTGCGTCCTCGACGTCGTTGATGCCTTTCAGGATTAGTTTCCGGTCCCAGTGTTTTTTGACCCACTCGACTGAGGACCAGTCTAGCGTCGGGTCGAACTGGCTGGCCGTCCACTCGGCAAGCGAAGTCATATCTTCGACACCGGAAACATGACCAACGATGTTGCCGAATTCGCGCCGTTTGGTTTGCAGCATGTTCCAGCACCAGCGTGGCTTGAGGGCAAGATCGACGAGCACATGCGGCTTCGGTTTTGGTGGTGTGCTGAGACCATTCTTGATATCGCGGTGCCGTTGACCAAGAACCTGAAGATCCAGCGTCAGGACAAGAGCCGAACAGCCAGCCGTATGAGCGCGTTTCATCAGGTTTTCAGAAAAGCCGCGATCACGCATGACATAGAGTTGGAACCAGAACGGGTTTTTGGTGTGTTCGGCAACATCCTCGATGGAGCAAACGCTCATGGTTGAAAGCGTAAACGGCACTCCGAATTCTTCGGCGGCTTGTGCGGCAAGGATTTCACCGTCTGCATGCTGCATCCCGGTCAAGCCGACCGGTGCAAGTGCCACAGGCATGGCTACATCCTGGCCGATCATGGTTGTTTTGACCGATCGGTTGTCGATGTTGCGCGCAACGCGCTGGCGCAGCTTTTGCCGTTGAAATGCCGCCTCGTTGTCCCAATAGGTGCTTTGGGTCCAGGAACCCGTGTCGGCATAGTCATAAAACATCTTGGGAACGCGCCGCTTGGCTAGAGCCTGCATGTCGGCGACATCGGTTACAATCGGCATATCATTTTCCCCTGAGCTATTTTTTTACGGCTCGATCGGAAGCTTGTGTGCGGCGCAGATCGGCCAGTTTTTCTCGCTGATCCAGCTGTTCCGTGGCAGCGAGTGTGGCGCGGACATAATCTATGTGTTCTTCCGCGCAGCGCTGCGCGAGCTTCGGGTCTCCAGCGGCAATCGCCTCAAACACCGCCTTGTGCTGTTTCAGCACTTCAGCCCGTGCCGATGTATGATGGTAGAGACGGCCACGGTTCAGAAAGACCCCGTTTTCGAAAAGCCGGTAGCAGGAGTGGAGCGTGTGCAGCAACACCACGTTGTGTGCGGCTTCCCCGACAGCATGATGGAACTCCACATCCAGACGGCTCTCAACAAGAGGGTCATCCGCTACGTACGCGGTGTCCATCTGCTCAACGATGTCACTTAACCTGCGGATATCCGAAGGAGCTGCGCGCATGGCCGCCATTGCAGATGCCTGACCTTCGATCCCGCGCCGGAAATCGAAATAGTCACTCACTGCAGACGGGTGCCGGGAGATCAATTGAACGATTGCTTCGGAAAAAATTGGGCCAATGAGGTCACAAACAAATGTCCCGCCACCCTGACGGGCTTCAATGAGGTCCCGGTCTTCCAGAGTCTTTAGGGCGTCCCGCAACACGGGTCGGGACACATGAAGCTGCTCTGCCAACACGCGTTCCGCCGGCAGCCGGTCACCGGATTGAAGGACCCCTTTGAGGATCAGTTCTTCAATTTGATCGACGGCGGCGTCGGCCGTTTTATGAGTGTCTATCGGATGAAACATCGGTTTTTGAGCTGTGATTACCGTGCGAAAATAGTCGACTCGATAAAATTGGTCAATTAAATTATCCAATTTCTGGCCTGCGTTTCGGTTGAAGGTGAAAAAGGCCGCACGTGCGCTTATGTCATCTTTCAAGAAATTCAAAATGCCTGTGGTCTTGGGCAGTCGAAACCGCCATGCTGTACCGGCTGTTGAGCGCAAGGAGGGGCTGTCATTGGAAAAAAACCTGGAAACCGGTGGGGCATTGCCCACATTCCGCGCTTCGCCCTTACGGCAAAGGGTTCTCGGTGAGGTTCACGCCCGGCCATTTCGGCCACTTTTGACCCCGCGAACGGTTCTCCATTACGCATTCCTGACCAACAGTGATGAAGCGATATCGGACAAGGAATGGCTGAAAGAATTCTGTACATCCAGAGGAGTGGCCGGCCCGGCCGACGGAGCTCGGTATCACACCCTGGAGTTCGGTGAAGGCCACTTGAGCTGGGAGCAGCACGCCGAATTCACCACCTATACTTGGAATGGATCAGCCGATCTTGACCATTTGTTTGGCGCGCCTCCAGCCGGCCACCCTTTTGGTGCGGCATTCCGGGCACCGGGCGAGTTGCTCGTCGCTGTGCGTCTGGAGCTGCGGGACGAAATTGATGAAAGCCGCTGGCGGCCCACCTTCGAAGAAGGCAGCCTGACGGTCTCATCGCTCGAGCGCGGACAAGCGACCGTCGCAACGGACTTCCGTCAGGATGGAGACGGGTTGTCCCGGTTTCTGGTGTTGAACCACTCCATGAGCGACGTGCAGACCGGGGCGATCGTTCAACGGCTTCTGGAACTCGAAACCTATCGAACCTTGGCTATGCTAGGCCTTTTTGAGGCGAACACTCTGTCGCCCGACATTCGGAAGTTTGAGATAGAGCTTGCTGCTTTGACTGAACAAATGAAAACGGCGACTGGCCTCGACAGCAATCGAAACCTTCTCAACAAGTTCACGGAACTTGCTGCTTCGCTGGAAGCTGGTGCAACAGCAAGCACCTTTCGGTTTGGCGCGAGCCGCGCCTATTATGAGATCGTGAAAATCCGGTTGTCTGCCCTTCAGGAAGAGGCCATGCCGGGCGAATTGACGATGTCTTCTTTCTTGTCGCGCCGGCTGTCCCCTGCAATGCGAACGTGCCAAGCGATCGAAGACCGTCAAGCAATGTTGTCGCGCAAACTTGCCAGAGCAACCAATTTGCTGCGCACGCGGGTTGATGTGGATCTGGAACAGCAAAACCGCTCACTGCTGGAATCGATGAACAGACGGGCGCGCCTGCAGTTGCGCCTGCAGCAAACGGTTGAAGGTCTGTCGGTCGCTGCTGTCAGCTATTACATCGTGGGTCTGTTTTCCTATCTTGCTAAAGGGGCAAGCGGATATGGACTGCCATTACCTCAGCCCTCGGTCACCACGGCAATTGCCGTACCGGTTGTTGTTTTGTTCATTTGGTGGACCGTGCGCAGAATACGGGCACATCACGTCAAACAAGATAAAGACGACCTGTGATGCTCGCAAAATAAAAGGCCGGGTCTGAAACCCGGCCCTTCTTGAATTTGAGAAACAAACTTAGTTCGTTGTGCCGTCTACGCTGTACTGTGACAGATATGCGATCACATCGGCGCGATCTTCATCTTTGCGAAGACCGGCGAAAGCCATGCGGCCTTTCGGGATCACGTCACGCGGCTTCAAGAGGTATGCGTCAAGGGTCTCTACGTCCCATACGCGGCCTTCACCTGCGCCTTCCATCAGGCTGGGTGAGTACTTGTAGCCTTCAATTGTGCCCCAAGCGCGTCCAACTACTCCGTTGAGCTGCGGACCAACCTTGTTTTTCGCGTCTTCGCCAACGGCATGGCAAGCCGCGCACTTTCTAAATACTTTTTCGCCTTTGGCCGGGTCGCCCTCAGCGCTGGCTTGTGCCGTAAATGCAATTAGCGCAGTGCCGGCGATCATCAGCAGTCGCTTCATGTGTATCTCCCTCAAATTGGGCAATGACTGCCCCTTCACAAATCAACAGTATGTTGCGTTTCGATGCAAGCGACGCGCCGTCGCAGGCAACACCAAGACGCAGATGCACCAAATTCGATCAGCGAAAGCTTCTCCCTCAGCTCGCTTTCGCAGTTCTCGGCCGGTGCAGCCAATCCTCCAGGCCAGCATCCCAGTAAGGCGATGAGCCGTAAAGGCCTGCAAGGAAGTCGATAAACACACGAACTTTAGCAGGCAGGAACTGCCGGCTCGGGTATACGGCATAAAGACCTACATCCTTGGAAGCTCTATACTCCGGCAGGAGGATTTGAAGCTTTCCCTCGCGCAATTCTGGGCCAATATCCCAAGTCGACCGCAAAGCAATTCCGACGCCGGACAACAAGCATTCACGAACCACTTCACTTGAGTTCGTCTTGACCGGTGATTGCGTCCGCACAGTCTCAATCCCGTTCGGGCCTGCCAACCGCCATGGATCCTGATTGGCAGCTGCCAATGTCACATGATTTGCAAGAAGGTCGTCGATGGACTGCGGCGTGCCGTATTTTTCCACATACTCCGGGCTTGCACACAAGATGCGATGGATCGGGGCAAGACGCCGAGCGACGAGACTTGAATCGCTTAGCTCAGCGATCCGGATTGCGAGGTCATAGCCTTCGCCAACGATGTCAACGAAGTCGTCTGACAGGTCCAGATTGATTGATAGGTCCGGATTGTTGGCCAGGAACTTACCCACGTGTGGGGCGATATGCAGACGGCCAAAGGAGGTTGGTACGGCGACTTTCAAGTGGCCGCGCGCCTTCGCAGACCCGCGGGAAACAAACGATTCAGCTTCTTCAACAGAAGCAAGGATCGCGATCACGCGTTCATAAAAGCCTTGGCCGGCTTCTGTCATCGCAATCTGGCGCGTCGTTCGTTGAAGCAGGCGGCTACCGAGTTTTTCCTCAAGCCGGCGAATGCGTTTGGATACAACGGCCGGTGACAGGTTCATTTCGCGGCCCGCCGCCGACATGCTGCCCGCGCTAACGACCCTTGCGAAAATCTCCATATCCGTCAGGTTGCTCATATTTAAACTCTCAGAACACAACAAGTGTGTGTTGGTATCGGTTTCGCCGCACTCGGAATCGGCCGCATTCAAACTTTTATGGCGGACAAGAATTGTTACGCGTTGTCAGCTCATTCAGATCAGATAGGGGCCGCAAACAGGAAGGAAACCTCTTTGAGTTTGCTGTCTTGAACCCTTGTCAGGATTTCAGCAGGGTTTGCAGGCGGCTGAGCAAGGTTCAGCTTTTTCGTGTCCCGAGTTGGACCGGGGTTCTATCTGTTTCTGCATCTGGGGCCTGTCCGGCAAGTCTCAAGGTTCGTTCCAGCAACTGCTCATAGATAGGCCGGCCGCCCAGATGGTGCGCGGTCAATGCTGCGACGGTGCAGGTTACGAGGACCGGCAGGATCAGCGCATAAGCGCCTGTGAGCTCCATCACCAGAACCACGCCGACCAGTGGCGCGCGAACGGAGGCTGCGAAAAAGCCACCCATGGCCGCGATCGCACAGGCGGCTTTGAAATCTGCATCGCCGACCGGAATGATGTCTGTCGTGATCGCTCCAAAGGCCAGACCCGCGCAGGTCGCAATCGAGAGCATCGGGGCAAATATCCCACCCGGCACGCCCGAAGCATAGGAAAAGAGCACGCCGCCGAACCGGAACAAGGTCAGCAGCAAAAGCGCAAGAATGCCGTAATCTTTGGTGACGAGATCCCGGACGAGATCCTCGCCGCCACCCGTTGCATCGGGAAACGCGACAAGCAATATTCCGGTCGCAGCGCCAATCATCATGGCCGGGATCCAGCGCGCTCCCTTTGGAATGGAGTGGAAGAGGTCCATGACCTTTAAAAGCGCCCAATTGAAAAACACCCCGAGAAACCCCAGGCACACGCCCAGGAGCCCAAGAAGGGGAAAACTCCAGACCGGGATGTAAGTGACTTCAATGAGAAGCGGCGGGCCGATATGCGTCAATTGTTCGGTGATGGCCGCGCTCAGGATCGACGCGATGATGACGGCCATGTAGGTCCGGTAGCCAAAGGGAAACTGTCGGCGAGTTTCTTCGACAATAAAGAGGATTGCTGCGAGCGGTGCATTGAACGCCGCCGCCAGCCCTGCAGCTGCACCCGCCGCGAGCAGCCCCTTGTGATCTGCCGACTGCAATCCTTGTGATCTGGAAAGTGCTTCTGCGGTCATCGCGCCCATATGGATGGTTGGTCCTTCACGGCCGAGAACCAAACCTGAGCCGAGCGCGAGCAGGCCGCCAAAAAATTTCACCACGAGAACCCGTGCCCAATGCAGCGGGCGTTTGTCTTCCATCGCCCCTTCAATTTCCTGGATGCCGCTGCCCGCCGCTTCTGGGGCAAAGCGGGAAACAAGGAAAAATGCACCTGTGACGCAAACTGCGGAGACGACCGCTGAGACGACATAAGTCAGAATGCTCGAGCCGATGCTCGCGCGCAGGTTGGCATAGGTCGAGATAATAATTTCGACACCGGAGTGGAATCCGGTTGCCAGACCGCCGACAAGAATCCCAACAAGAGCAGCCTTCAGAAAGTACGGAGTGTCTGAGGTTTTCAGCAAAGTTGGTGCTTTCAAGAGTGTGCGAGAGACCGCAGTTTAATTGCGGCGGATCGATGAGCACAGTTTCGCACCGATTCCGTTATTGCAGCAAGAAGTTGATCGCAGGCCGTATCCGCACAAACGCAAAAACGCGCAGCTGAAGCCGCGCGTTTTGGATCGCTGTTGCGGGTGACGGTCTTTAGATGACATGCACCGTTGTGCCAACGCCGACACGCTCATAAAGATCAATGACATCTTCATTACGCATTCGAATGCAGCCGGAGGAGACGGCGTGCCCGATCGTCCAAGGCTGGTTGGAGCCATGGATCCGGTAGAGTGTCGAGCCAAGATAAAGAGCGCGCGCGCCAAGCGGGTTGTCCGGTCCGCCTGCCATGAAGACCGGCAATTCCGGGCGCCGTTTACGCATGGCTGCCGGTGGGCGCCAATCCGGCCACTCAGCCTTGCGGGTGACCTTGTGCGATCCGGCCCATTCAAAGCCCGGCTTTCCAACACCAACACCATACCTGCGGGCGGTCCCATCGTTCTGGATGAGGTAGAGATACCGGGCATTTGTATCGATCACAATCGTACCCGGCTTGTACTTGCTGTCATAGCTGACGATTGTCGGCAAAAATTGCGGAGCAACCTGGCGGGTCTGAGTTCGCTGTTGTTGCTGCTGTCGAACGGGCTGCTGGCGCGGCGACCACCAATTGGCCCGCTGAACACGCGGTTGCTGGACCTGGCGTTGAACCCGAGGCTGCTGAACTTGCCGACGCGTCGGAGCAGCGGTGCGCCGCTGGACACGCGGCTGGAGCTGCAGCATCCACGGTTCGGTGAGGTTGGGGCTCAAGACGAGCGGCGGCGGAGACACCTGGCCTGCCAAGGCAGGACCGGACGCAAACCCGCTGGCCACAAGGGCGAGACCAGCTGCAATCACCGCGACAGGCACGGATTTGGACAATGAAAACATGGCACAACTCGTTACTTATGGATAACCACGTTCAGCGGAACTCTCGCCTCGCCGGTTAACGGATTGGAAACGATGATAGGTGCCCAGGCTGTGCCAAAGATGAATCAACGGCATCTGGCGCCGACATTCGGCATTTATGGTTAGTTCTTGGTTGAAGAACGAGATGAATCGAAACTTAAGATGAATGGAGTGTTTCTCAGCGCGAATTTCTCGCCATTGAGAACACAAAGGTTTTGATGAAAGGTTGGTTAACGCACGCGTCTGCGGGCGTCGCGCGCGATTTGAAGCAGAAAGTCTTGTGTTTGCTTCACGGACATGCCCGGCTTGATCCGCGGGTCGTAAAGCATGTTCAAAATGATCTGGTCGAACACCGTAAACCGGTTGTGACGCGATGAATCGTTAAAGACCGAATGCACCAGTTTGTGATTGTCGTTCATGGGGCCAAGCCCCTGCAGCACTTCTTCAACAAGGCAGCGCTGAAACAGGAATTCGCCTTCATCAGAAACGATCACCGCTGCTGATCGCTTTATGCCGTTCCGGCCTGAAATGACGCGGACCAGGCATCGCCCGGGAACCTTGGCTTTCGGGTTCTTATAAATGTCGGTCCGGACCACCGGTTTATATTGTTTCCGGTCAACAACATAGATCTCAAAATTTGCGTCTGCTGGCTGCCTGACGACCGTGGCAGACAAACCGCTCACCCTTCGGTCGATCTCTCTTACGAAGCGGCGGACTGTGGCTGTCCGGTCCCTGCGTGCAAGGTTATGGATATAAAAACGAACCGGTGTGGTAAATTTTTTGACCAGGTAAGGCCGCCATCCCCAACTGCGATGCTCAAGGCCGAAGACGGTTTGTTCAAACCCGAACATTATGTCTTCGGTCGTAAAGGCTTCACTAGACGCCCGCGAGGGCATGCCTGCCGACAAAGCCAACATTGCCATGAAAATCAGGATCTTGTGCATCATGTTAGCTGCAATGGACTTCACTCCGATCTATGCCGAATTCAGATCACGGCCCCGCGAACTTGTCCAGCCCAATACCGGGATGTGATCTTCAACCGGCACCAGCTTCTTTCTGTTCCAGGCAGTGTAGATAGGGTGTGAATGATTGACCTTATAACCATTGCGGGAAACCATCGGCCGATGTTGTTAGTATCGAAAAAACAATTCCTTAAGCTTCCGTCGGTATAAGGGCAAAAGCGTTTTGAGAACAAGCCTGCAGGGGCCAGGGACGGGAGTAGGTATGACCGCTGTGAAAAGATCCTTCCGAGCGGAAACCTTAATACGTATGGAATCCGTATCGAATACGGACCCTGCGTTTGCCGAAGAGCGTCGGCATCAGGAAGTTTTGGCTGAACTCTCGACCTTAAAGGCGATGATCCAATCGGGCGAAGGTCAGGAGCAAAAAGCTGCGCTCGACCCGGAAGCCATGAGCCAGAAGTTCATCTCCGAGTTCCGTAAAGAGCTTTCGGAAGCAGCAAAGCTCAAGGTGGAACTGGACGCGATCTATGAAGCGATCGCCCAGACCAAAAAGGAAATTGCTACCCTGCACCATAAGACTGGTTCGGAAGGCGAGGATATGACTCGCGTGACCAACGAGCTTGATGCGGTTGTGGTCGGCACTGAAGGCGCGACGGAAAGCATTCTGTCAGCAGCCGAGTTCATTGATGAAACTGCGAACACCTTGTCTGCACGTCTCAAGGGGCAAGATTCAGAACTTGCTGGTGACATTCAGGACCGCGTAATCCAGATCTTTGAGGCCTGTAACTTCCAGGATTTGACCGGTCAGCGGATCACTAAAGTGGTTGGTACACTTCGTTTCGTCGAAGATCGCATTATGCAGATGATGGACATCTGGGGGGGCATTGAAAGCTTCAAGGACATTGAAGTCGAAGAAGCCAAAGCCGCGGAAGGCGATGCCGCGCTGCTCAATGGCCCGGCACTGGAATCCGATATCGATGTGGCGACCCAGGACGACATCGACGCGCTCTTCGCGTAATTATTTGCTTGCAGATCGAAAAGACCCGGCCAACGAGCCGGGTTTTTTGTTGGCTGCACAGCGGATCCCAGATTGCGCCACTCTGCCATCTCGTGTAGCAAATGAGATGTGGAACAAAACGTGAATAAATGAGAGGCGCAATGGTCAAGGCAGGACAAACCATCAAAGCAGAGCGGGATCCGGAGACCGGCCTGCTCCCTGGGGCCGATGGCAAACAGCGCTGCTGGTGGCATGGCAATTTGCCGGACTATTTGCATTACCATGACACGGAGTGGGGCTGGCCTGTGGACGATGACCGGCGTCTCTTTGAAAAAATCTGCCTGGAAGGGTTTCAGTCAGGTTTGTCCTGGCTGACGATCCTTCGAAAACGCGAAGGGTTTCGGGCGGCTTTTGCCAACTTCGAATTTGAGGATGTTGCGAATTTCACAGAAGCGGATGTTGAACGGTGCCTTGGCGATGCAGGGATTGTCCGTCACCGTAAAAAAATCGAGTCCACGATCAACAATGCGAAACGTGCGATTGAGCTGAAAAGAGAGTTTGGATCGCTGGCGGCTTATTTCTGGGCTTACGAGCCAAAGCCGGAAAACCGGCCAAGAGAAATCACCTTTGAAGTCGCCAAAACACTCGGAAAAACAGAAGAAAGCACTGCGCTTTCAAAAGACCTCAAAAAACGGAGCTGGAGTTTCGTTGGTCCAACCACCGTGTATGCCTTTATGCAATCCATGGGCATGGTCAACGACCATCTGGAAGGCTGCTGCTGCCGGGAGCCAGTAGAAGAAGCGCGTAGAACATTCAAGCGGCCGCGGTGAAGCGGAGTGTGGTTGGCAGTTATCTGCCAACCTTCTCCTTCAGCGGCGCAAAAAGCGGATTGTCTTTTGAAAAGACGTAATCGAGCGTCTCCACCGTTACAGTGTCCGCGCCCTCGGCGATCAGCAGCTTGGCACAGGCGGCGACAGCGTCCTTTGGGCACAACACGCTCACATAACCGGTCGATCCCGATTCTGAGAACCGCTGGATCGCGCCGATATTGCTAACCGCCCGAAGCGCCTGTGTCCGGTCATCGACCACAGCCTTGACCAATTTCACATTGCGCGCGGCTTCCTCGGCTGCGACCCGGTCGAGGATTTCCCTCGCCCCGCTGAGGGCCGTTTCCGACCAGTCAGCATTGAGAGAGGCCACCAGATTTGCTTGGCTCATCAGCATGACGCCATCCGACAGAACCTTCAGGTTATTGGCCTGAAGGGTCGAGCCTGTGGATGTGATGTCGACGATCAGTTCTGCGGATCCGGCCGCAGGAGCGCCTTCGGTGGCACCGGCGCTTTCCACGATCCGGTAATCGGCGATGCCATGTTTTGCAAAGAAAGCCCGGGTCAGGTTGACGTATTTGGTGGCGACCCGCAGGCGCCGGCCATGGCGGTTGCGGAAGTCGGACGCAACATCACCAAGATCCGCCATGCTTTCCACGTCGATCCAGGATTTTGGGACGGCAATCACGACATCGGCGTGGCCAAACCCGAGCGGTGTCACGATGTGGACGGCACTTGCCGGATCGGCAATGTTTTCATCGACCAGGTCCAGTCCGGTGATCCCGAAATGGACAGCCCCGTCTGCCAATGCACGTGCAATTTCAGAAGCGGACAGGAAGGCAATCTCCACCGGCGGCAGACCCTTGATGGCACCACGATAGTTCCTGGCCCCACCCGGTTGCGTCACTTTCAATCCGGCGCGGCTGAAAAAGGCTTGTGTGTTTTCCTGAAGCCGGCCCTTGGAGGGAATCGCGATCACAAGTTTGCTCATGGGTTAGCCTCCGATCCGATCTGCAATCCGGTCCAGCCAAATGGAAAAACCGATCGCCGGAACATCCGTTTTTGCGCCCAGCAGCGTGACCAGCTTGTCATAACGGCCGCCGCCGACGAGCGGGCCGTCGTGAGTTTCTGTGCCGCCATGGATTTCGAAAACGAAACCTGAGTAGTAGTCGAGCCGCCGTCCGAAGTCCGCAGCGAGCGACAGCCGGGCCGGATCAATGCCCTTGTCGGCCAGTGCTCCCAAACGCTGCTCGAACGCTGCGATGGGCTGGCTCAAGTCCAGATTGTACTCTGCCGCAAAGGCTTTGAGCGCCGACACCGCGTTGGCGCCATCTGACTTGATCGCGAGATAGCTCTTGAGAGCAGCTGCCGCTTCTCCGTGACCTGCAGTTCCGCGGGTTAAGGCGGCTTGCTCCAAAAAACGGTCGGCGATTTCAGCAGGTGTGCGCCCGCCAACGGCGGAAATTCCGGCAATCGACAAGAGATCCTCGACCACCGCATGTGCCGCCTTCGGATCGGCGCCCTCGAGCGCTGCCAGAAAACCGAGGCGCACGTCGCGGGTCTCGTCGTCGCTTGTCGTAGCACCGGCCATGCGCTCGACGGCTGCTGCCAGCTTGTCGGTTTCGCCAAAAAGGTCACGCAGGCGGCGCTGCCAAACAACCGGGAGACCGAGCTCTGCGAGAACAGCTGCGAAAATCGTCTCATCGCCAATCCGGATTGAGACATCTTGAAGACCAAAGGTGCTCAGGGCTTCAATCGCCAGGGCCAACAGGTCCGCGTCGGCTTCGGCTATATCAGTACGGCCGAGGCTTTCTGCGCCCATTTGTGGGATTTCACCCAGTCCGTCCGGACGCTGCCGGAACACCGGACCATGGTAGCAGTAGCCCGTCGGAAGGGTGTTGTCGCCATATGCAACGTGGTGACGGCAAACCGGGATGGTAAAATCTGGCCGCAGGCACAAATCCGCGCCGTCCGCTCCTTGGGTCAGGTAGAGGCGGCGGCGAATGTCCTCACCGATCAGATCCAGCAGAACATTTGCCGGTTGGAGCATAGGCGGCGACACTGGAGCGTGTCCGGCTGCCTGAAACAAATTCAGGACCGCATCAATTTTTGCTGGATCGAGAGCCGGTGTGTCGCCCGCGGTTGCCATATCAGTCCCCGTTTGCCTGTCTGCGGTCTTCAGCCTGTGCATCCAAAATTCCGCGAACGGCCTCGATGAGATCCGCCTCGTTGGCCGTGACCTGAGCCGGTCGGCTTTCCCGCCACGTGACATTGTCGACGTCTGTTGATTCAGAGGCCAGCCGGGCACCTTCGATCAGGTCCTTGATCTGGATTTCGCCAGCCTCACGCTCGTCCGAACCTTGAATGATGGCGATCGGGCAGCCGCGCCGGTCAGCGTATTTCAGCTGGTTGCCGAACTTCTTCCAGTTGCCCTGATACATCTCGGCCCGGATACCTGCCTGGCGCAGGTCCTGAACCATTTTCTGATAGCGGCCGAGCGCTTCGGTGTCGCCGTCCATGACAGTTACCAGCACCGGTGCCACGACATTGGCTGTTTGCAGTTTGCCAAGGTTTTTCAGCGCGGTCATCAGGCGCGAGACGCCAATGGAAAAGCCGGTTGCTGGCACGTCGCGGCCAGTAAAGCGCTTGACCAGCCCGTCATAACGGCCACCACCGCCCACAGAACCGAACTGAACAACTTCACCTTTTTCGTTGGTGACGGGGAATAACAGCTCAGCTTCGTAGACCATACCGGTGTAATACTCGAGGCCGCGGACCACCGATGGATCTGCGATAATCCGATCTGTTTCATAACCAGAAGCTTTGACTAGATGAAGTAGTTCTCCGATATCAGCTCCAGCAGAAGAAACTGCTGGATGATTATCAAAAAGGTAGTCTATGTGTTCGCTGAATGCGGTTTGATTGATTCCACTGGCTTCTGCGGCGATCAGATTCACAATCATGCCAATTTGATCTGCATCTAGACCAGCTCCTTTGGTGAAGTCGCCGCTATCGTCTTTTCGGCCATCTCCGAGCAGCAGTTTGACACCCTCAATACCAAATTTGTCTAGCTTGTCCATCGCCCGAAGAACAGTCAGGCGGCGCTCTGCGTCGTCCTCATCGCCGAGACCAACGGCTTCCAGAACACCGTCGAGAACCTTGCGGTTGTTGACGCGGATGACATATTGGCCGCGGGGAATGCCAAGGGCTTCCATGGCGTCCGCCATCATCATGCACATTTCAGCGTCGGCCTGAACGCCCGGCGCGCCAACGGTGTCGGCGTCGAACTGCATGAATTGGCGGAACCGACCCGGCCCAGGCTTTTCATTCCGGAACACCCAGCCATTGCGATAGGTGCGGTAGGGCAGCTGAATTTCGTTGATGTTTTCCGAGACATGCCGGGCGAGCGGCGCGGTCAGATCATACCGCAGGCTCATCCATTGCTCGTCATCATCCTGTACGGAGAAGACGCCGGCATTCGGCCGGTCTGTATCGGGCAGGAATTTGCCAAGGCAGTCGGTGTATTCGAAGGCCGGTGTTTCAACCGGGTCAAACCCGTAGCTTTCGTAAACCTGACGGATCTTGGACAGCATCTCGTCTGTGGCACGGATATCGGCGGCAGAGCGGTCAACGAAGCCACGCGGCAAGCGCGCCTTCAGTTTGTTTGGTTTTTTGGCCATGAGATCTTTGTGTCCTGGCGGGTTTTCCGCACATGCACCCTTTGGTGAAGGCATCTGGAAAAGTCTTGTGATGTTGCCGGTTGTCCTAGACGAAAGCGGTTCTGAGAGCAAGCGCGGGAGCAGATCGCGCTGACCCGCAAGACACGGTGATCTTAACCGAGATGAAAAAAGGCCGCGCCATGCCTTGTTTGCATCACAGTCCGGGCTAAAAGGACGGCAACGGATCGCAGTCCCGATTGCCGCTGTTTGAGACAGGGCGACCGGTGCGTTCTTTCTTGTATTTAATCTGCGCCGGGCTATGGTCCGCGCGAGTGAGACCCGGCGCTCTGAAAGTAAGCGACTGGATCTGTCAGGCTTGGAATTGGAACAACTATGGACGGCGTCGTGAACCTGGTGGGTGATCAGGGCGGAGAGACCAGCGCACCGCGTTCTTTGAAACGCGAAGCGTTGCCCGCTGAGCTGAGCATCATTTTGCCAAGCTTCAACGAGGCCGAGAACATTCCAATCCTCATTGGCCTGCTGGACAAGGCGCTTGCCGGGACAGCCTGGGAGGCGATCGTCGTTGACGACAATTCCCCGGATGGCACTACAGAAATTGCCCGGAAGCTGGCTTTGAGCGACCCGCGCGTGCGTGTGATCCGGCGTATCGGCCGGCGCGGACTGTCCGGCGCCTGTATTGAGGGGATCCTTGCCTCTTCCGCGCCCTATGTCGCAGTGATGGATGCTGACTTGCAGCATGACGAAACGTTGCTGCCCAAGATGCTTGCCGAAATCAGGACTGGTGATATCGACCTTATGGTTGCAAGTCGGAAAGTGGAAGGCGGAACCGTCGGCGAAGGACTGTCCAAGGTCCGGGCTTGGGGCTCCAACATCGCCAACGGGCTTGCACAGAAGCTTTTGAATGTAACGCTCAGCGATCCCATGAGCGGGTTTTTCATGGTGCGCCGGGAAAAAGCCGAAGAGCTGGCCCCGAAACTGTCGCCGCAAGGCTTCAAGATCTTGCTTGATCTGGTGTCGTCAGCTGCCGGTACCTTGAAGATCAAGGAACTGCCGTTCACGTTCCGCGAGCGCCAACACGGCGAAAGCAAGCTGGATACACTGGTCACGCTCGATTATTTCGGGCTGCTGCTCGCCAAGTATTTTGGTGACATCGTCTCTGTCCGTTTCCTAATGTTCGGCCTGGTTGGTGCCAGTGGCCTTGTTGTCCACTTGGCAGCTTTGCGAGTGTTTCTGCTGTCTGACATGAGTTTCAACATGTCACAGACCGCGGCGTCTTTTGTTGCGATGACGTCGAACTTTTTCCTGAACAACCAGCTGACCTATCGGGACCGGCGTCTGCGCGGTCTCGGAGCGCTGATCGGTCTCTTGACCTTCTACGCAGTCTGTTCTGTCGGCGTTCTGGCAAATGTCGGTGTTGCCAACCTCATATATGCTGATCCGGCGTACTGGTGGTTTGCGGGCGCTGCAGGTGCGATCATGGGTGCTGTCTGGAATTATGCGGCAAGTTCCGCACTGACCTGGCGGAAAAGCTGAGGCATTCGTGACAAACGCACGCAGCTCTGAAGACTTGCCATTTTTCCTTCGGCCAGCCGGACTTGTTCTGGTTGTTGTCGCGCTAATGGCTCTCAAGGTTTTTGCCGCAAGCCACGCGCATTTTGTCGAGGATGAAGCCTATTACCGGATCTGGGGGCTTTATCCAGCGCTCAGCTACTATGATCATCCACCGATGATCGGCTGGTGGATTGCAGCGGGACAGTCCGTTTTTGGAGACACCGTGTTTGCGGTGCGGGCATTGGTTATCTTTTCCGGCCTTATCGGATCGCTTGCACTTTGGCGGACGGCCTCCATCCTGTTTGATACCCGTGTTGCCGGTTGGGCAGTCCTGTTCTTGAACACCAGCTTGCTGGTCGGTATTGGCGGGATCCTTGCAACACCGGATGCCCCGTCGGTCCTGTTTTGGGGCTTGAGTTTTTGGGCGCTGGCCGAGCTTATCACTTCCAAAAACGCGAAATGGTGGTTGGTTGTCGGGTTGATGGCCGGGTGCGGGCTCTTGTCGAAATACTCGGTTTTGTTTCTCGGGGCGGGGATCGTGCTGTGGCTCTTGTGGGTTCCGGACGCTCGCCGCTGGCTGTTGACTTGGCAGCTCTGGGCCGGTGGATTGATTGCGGTCCTGACGTTCGCGCCGGTGCTCTACTGGAACCATCTGAACGACTGGGTCAGCTTCTACAAACAGTTCGGGCGGGCCGGCAGTGATGGGTATACCGCCAAGTACATCTTCGAGTTTATTGGCGCGTTTGTCGGTCTGCTCAATCCGTTGATCGCGCTTTTGGCAGCGTTTGGCGCCGCCCGGTTGTTCGGCCGCTTTTTGAAACAGGATGTGGTCGCCTCGCTGATCATTCTAACCGTGCTGCCGTTCCTGATTTATCTTGCCTATCACTCGCTACACTCGCGTGTGCAGGCCAACTGGCCAGCGCCCTTGTTTCCGGTCATTGCATTGATGGCAGCGATCTTTGTAGGCGATCTTCAAGGCCGCTCAAGAAATTGGGTCAAGCTTGCCACAACCGGTGTCTGCCTTGGTCTTGTGATCGCGTTTGCCGTTCAGCTCCATGCTGTCTCGGCCTTTACAGGGCAGTTCGCGCGAAAAGATCCGACCCATCAGCTGCGCGGATGGCCGGAAATCGGCGCGGCTTTGGAAGACGTTGTTGGCAAGACGGATGCAGTCTTTGTTCTAACCTCCGGCTATGGCCTTAACGGTCAAATCGACTTTCTCATGAAAGACACGGTGCCGGTTCACCAGTTTACCCAGCGGATCCGCTACATCATGGCGCCACAGCCGCAAGAGGCTGGATTTGATGGCGCTGGGCTTTATGTCGCTGAAAGCCGCCGGGACCAAGCGGATGTCCTCAAGGCTCGGTTTGACGCCGTAGAGCAGGTCGCGGTTTTGGAGAGATTGGTGAAGGGTGTGCCGTTGGAAGAGCTTGTGGTGTACAAGCTCTCAGGCCGGAAAACGGCTGCTCTTGATCCGCTGGAGACCAAGTAACGCCGACTGCATAAGAGACCGACGTCACGATAAGACTTGCAAAACTCTACGAAGTTTTGCAGGGAGGAGCGTGTCGTTTCTTATGTATCTTTGCCGCGCTGTATGAAAAGAATAACGCTTGGAGCCTTGGACTATGGTCTTGCATTCGGGGTTGACCGCGCACTGCGTGATCTCGCCGAGCAGGGGCGTATAAGTGCGCTCGGCGCGCTTGTTGCGACAGAGCTCTGGCCTCGGGAGTTCCGTCCGTTGATCGAAACTGTCAAGGCCTCAAGTTCACGCACACTCTTCGGGATCACGCTGGCCTTTACCGGTGACAGGGTATCGCCCGTCAGCAGCCGTATGCATCAAACCTACGGCGACCGGATGTTCTCGCGTTCAAAGATGAACCGACTGGCGCTTTTGCGACTTCTACCCGATGAGCTGCTTTTGGAAGAAACACTGGCGCAACTGGGCCGGTACACTGTCTTGATGAAGCGGCAGCCGGACTTTGTTGCCGTTAGAGACGGGATGCTGGCTCGTAGCAGTGTGGCCCGAACAGTCTTCAAGGCAATTGGACACGCGGGATTTGATACACCGCCGCTTATCATTTCTCCGGTGCGGTCGGGCCTTAAAACACTTCGGCTTCAACGCTTGGCGAAGCCATACGATCTGAAGTTCTTGCCGAAAGCAGATCCGCTGCCTGAGGTCAGTGACAGGGAAGAATTGCACCGTCTTCTGCACAATCATTTTGACGGGATGGCAGACATGAGCTTTGTAGCCGCTATTCCAGGAAAAGCTGATGACCGGCTGCGCCGCGAGGAACCCAAAGCCAAGATCGCGATCCGGGAGTGTCAGTATGATGTCCTGGCGAGTGACCGTTTCTTTCACACGCTGGAAAAAAAAGATGTTTTCCTGAATTGAGGGCTCGGACAGCAAGCCAAACGAAAAAACGGCTCTGGGGGGAACAGAGCCGTTTTTCGTGGAGGTCCGGAAGAGGGGGAGGGGCAACCCCGCTTCCATGTTTTTCAATATAGGGGTAGTTTGCGCATGGGCACGTGATGCACATCACAACAATGCGCGTATTTCGAATTTGGCCGGTTTGACGGCAATGTCTGCAGGGGGCAGGTGTGGCAAAGATCGATGATTTTCTGAAAAACAGCTTTTCTTTACAAGGGCTTGATTCGGAACTGGCACTTGGGTTGTCAAAACTTGCCCGCCCAATAAAAATGGCGGCCAATGCCACTCTTTTTGAGAACGGGGACCCTGGAAACGGCTGTTATGCCGTTCTGGAAGGCTCTTTGAAGGTGTCGATCCTGTCAGTTGATGGGGATGAGCAGTTGCTTGCGGTTCTCGGGCCGGGCGATCTGGTCGGTGAGCTCGCCCTGCTGGATGGCCGCCCCCGGTCTGCTACGGTCAGTGTGCTGAAAGAGGCGCAACTGGCATTTATTGAAAAATCCGCCTTTGAGCGGTTCGCTGATGAAAATCCTGCCGTGTACCGCCACATGTTGTCGATCGTCGGGAAACGTTTGCGCCATGCCAATGACGTCCTGGCAGCGCGCTCTTTCCTGCCGCTCCCCGGACGCGTTGCGCAGACATTGCTGCAGCTGGCCGAAACATTCGGCAAGCCTCTCGATGATGGCCGCGTCCTGATTCACTACAAGCTGAGTCAGGCGGATATTGCCAACATGGCCGGAGCTGCCCGTGAGAATGTCAGTCGGGTCCTGAACGATTGGAAGCGCTCTGGAACGATCAGCCGGATCTCCGGCTATTACTGCTTGGAACAGGTGGACTTCCTGGAACAAGCGTCAACGCTTTAAGCACGGCACCAAGTTTTCATATCTTCTGTGTGCCGGCCAGGATCGAGCCGAGCGTCTGTTCATTCAGACTGTCGAGAAACGCTTCTGTCGCCCTTGCCATTGCCCCCTTGAGTGCGCATCGGGGCAAGAACGGGCAGCTGGCTGGTTCATCCTTGAGGCACGCTACCACGCCGAGATCAGGCTCAATCAGCCGCACCACATCGCCAATTCGGATGTCATCTGCCTCTTTGGCAATGCGAATACCACCGCCCCGGCCGCGGGTCGTTTCCAGGTAGCCGGCCTTGGCAAGCTGAGCCACGATTTTCATGACATGGGATTTCGCCAGGCCAAGTTGCGCGGTCAACTTGTCCACTGTCTGCGGGGCATCTGATTGGCTGATTGCCATCAGGAGTCTCAAGGCAAAATCACTGGCTTGACTCAGGCGCATTTCCAGAACTTCCAAAACATTCATATTATATGTTGATTTTAGCGCAAGCTTGTGCGATTTAAAAGATGTATTTCAAATGAATGTTATGAGGCTGCGATGCAAATCAAACAATCACTGCTGAAAACAAGTGGCGCTGTCTTCCGCTCAGACGGGGCTTGCGGGGTGCAGTACGCCGAGGTTACTCCCGAGACGATCCGGATCCTTGTGCACTCATTCTATGAGACTTTGCGCCAGCAACCCCATCTCGGCGAGATCTTTGAAAAGCGCCTCGGAGGGCGGTGGCCGGAGCACCTTGAGAAAATGGAACGCTTTTGGCAGTCCGTTCTTCTGAAGAACGGGACGTACAAAGGCAAGCCGGTTCCCGAACATCTGAAGCTAAAGGAAGTGGTCAGCTCGGATTACGGCGACTGGCTTGACGTATTCCGGCCGGTTGCACGCGAGATTTTTGTTCCGGACGTTGCCGAAGAGATCATCGCCATTGCCGAACGGATTGCTCAGAGCCTGTGGCTCGCAACGTTCGGTTTTGCCGGCAGTACACCGCCGGCGGAACTCTTTACTGAACAAGCCTGATAGGAGGGGCTCATGTTACCGGCAATCGTATTGGTGGCCGAAGGTCTGGTTGTTCTGTGGTTCACGGTCTTCATCGGAATGATGGTGTCGATGTACCTGGATTCCAGATCCATGCCGCTGCCGCGTCTCGACGTGGCGGGGCGCACGCTGATTGGCAGCGCCAAACTCGCCTTTGCGGTCGGAATGACCGCTTTGGCTGCACTGACCTATTATGAAATCCCTATGTTCTGAGTTGACAGGAGACACCAATGTTCAATTCAAAATGGGCACATCGTGGCTTACCCATCCTCTTGATCTGGATTGCAGCGCCAATGCCGCTCTGGATCATGGTCATTCTGATGCTGATTATCTGATTGATAGCGTTGTGTTTTGAAGCGGTTGGGCTAGATTCGGTAAAACACGAAACTGGAGCGACCGCTTTGAGTGAAGAAACACCGCAAGAGGAATTGACCCTCCGGACAATGGCGATGCCCGCCGACACCAATGCATCTGGCGATATCTTTGGCGGGTGGGTGCTGTCTCAGATGGATCTCGCCGGGGGGATTGCCGCGGGGCAAAGAGCGCAGGGCCGTGTTGTCACGATCGCCGTCGACAAGATGAAATTCATCCGCCCAGTCCATGTCGGAGACGTCTTGTGTGTTTACACAAGTGTTGGCCGCGTCGGGACTAGCTCCATGGAGATTAAACTGGAGGCTTGGGCTCTGCGGCACCGTTTCGGCGGCCGGGAAAAAGTCACCGAAGCGATTTTCACGATGGTCGCCGTTGATGACCAAGGCAAGCCGCGTCCAGTCCCCAAGGACATTCCGGCTCCGCAGTAATCAGGCGCGCAAGGATCTGCGCGCCAGCAGGTCCGCAAACAGCTCCTCATCGACGGCACAAATGCAGCCATTGGCCCAAAGGCGCAACAGTGCTTGTAAGCGGTCAACCCGCTCATGCTGGGTCAACCGGCGTTTGTGGCGTGGCAGTCCGCCATACACCCGGATGGTCTTCATGCGGGCCAGCACACAATCTTCCGCCGTTGATTGCCAGATCTCGGCCGCTGTTTGGTCGGCCGCTTCGGCGTCCTGGTATCTGATCAACTCGGCCGCTTGTCCGGCCAGCGCATCTTGAAACAAAAAATCCTCCATCGGTTACCCGAGGAGGACTGGCGCATGAAAACTACCGCTTCGTTGCCGCGCAGCCACTTTTGAGTGTCTGGACGGCCGCATCCCTGTTGCGGAAACCACCTTGCCCGGTCGGCAGGTTGGCGAGGGCGCCAGCCCTTCTCTTGATGATGGCGGGCTTATGCCATGAGTTCCGTTTTTTGGCAAGTCATCCAAGAACCGAAGGATTCCAAATGTTATTGATCGCGGTCATAGTCGATTTTTCCATCGACCAGATGAATGCGCCGCTGCATACGACCGGCAATATCCATGTCGTGCGTCACGGCTATCACTGTGGTTTTTTGCTGATCGACGATCGACTGGAGCGCAGTAAAGACCTGTTCTGTGGCGACAGAATCGAGGCTGCCGGTCGGCTCGTCCGCAAGGATCAGGTCCGGTGCATTGGCAAGGGCTCGTGCAACGGCGACGCGTTGACGCTGCCCGCCGGACAATTGGGCAGGTTGCCGGCTCAAAAAGTCCTCCAGACCGAGGTCTTCCAAGAGACCCGCCGCGCGGTCTTTTTGCTCAGTTGCAGCCAATGCGCCGAGTTTTTGCATCGGAATCATCACGTTCTCCAGAGCGGTGAATTCCGGCAAGAGAAAGTGAAACTGGAAGACAAAGCCGATCTTTTCCAGCCGCAAATGGGCCGTTTCGGACTTCGATAAATCGTGCGTCTTGCGGCCGCCAATCAGGACTTCGCCCTCCGTCGGCCGATCCAGAAGTCCAAGCAGATACAAGAGGGACGATTTTCCGGAGCCGGATGGGCCGGTGATTGCGACGAACTCCGATGTGCCGATCGAAAACGAGATGTCCTCTACAAGGGTGACCGGAACTATGGCTGGAAGAATGCGGGTTAAGCCTCGCGTTTCCAAAAGTGGGGCAGGGGTGCCGTGGATTGGGGCAATGCTCATGTCAGGTTGCGCCCCGGATGATGTCGACAGGATTGAGCGCGGCGGCCTTTCTGGCCGGTACAAAACCGGCAATGCCCGCTGACAGAAGCGCCAAGCCACTGGCGATCACGTAATGCACATGAGAAAAGTATATCGGCAGACGGGTCATTTCGATGTCGGTGGTGACCTCAAATTTGATTGTTGCCAAGTAAGTCGACAATCCAAATCCGAGTGCTGACCCGACAAGTGCTCCGAGTACACCGATCACCAAACCCTCCATAACGAAGATCTGCTGGATGTCGGGTTCCGGAAACCCCAGCGATTTCAAGATGGCAATGTCCCGGGCCTTTTCGTGCACGATCGTTGAAATGATGTTGTAGATCCCGAATCCGGCGACCAGAAGAATGCCGCCGACAGCGGTAAACATGATCACGTTGCGGACAAAGAAAGCCTCCATCAGACCCTCATTGGCCTCTTCCCAGGAAATCGCCTTGTAGCCTAACTGCCGTTCAGCCCGTGCGGCAATGGCGACGGCCACATCAATGTTCCTCAGCCGGATCGTGATGGCGTTGATGATGTCGGGTTTTTCCAGAAGGATCTGGACGGCTTTGAGAGGCGCATAGGCGAGGCTTTCGTCGCTAGTGGTGATCCCGGTATGGAACAGGCCGACAATCTTGAACCGTTTCGCGACCCCGTTTGCTGAGGTCAACGTGACCGTGTCTCCAAGATCGGCACCAAGCCGTTCGGCCGCCTTGTCGCCAAGAACCAATCCGTTGGAGGTTGTGCCGAGGTCCTCAAAATCCCCCTTCCGGATATCCTCACCAATGTTGGAAACGAGAAGCTCTTGCTTTGGGCGGACACCAATCAGCGTCATGCCAATGTCTTGACCGCTGTAGCGCAGCACAGCCTGGCCCGTCAGGCGCTGCGCGATGTCGCCATCGACCCAATCCCGCAGCGACGCTAAAGCTTCCGTTGGATTGCGGATCCCACGCAAATCTTCCAACGGCCGCAAACCGCGAAAGGCAACAGCATCATAAACAGTGCTGGCCGGTTGGGCCGTTGGCGTGCGCTTATCGTCCTTGATCTCCACGTGCGGAATGGCGTCGATCAAGGTTGCCATGAAGTCACGTTGAGACCCCTCCATAAGGGCGGCCATGGCAATGGAAAACCCGACGCCCAGTGCGACACCAAGCGTGGAGACCACTGTTTGCCGGAGCCTGTTGCGCACATGGGTCGCCGCGATGCGGAACTGAAGGATCATTCTGGTGTGCCCTCGGCCACCGGCTCCACCTTCTGGCCATCGGAGAGATCGTCGCGAAACGGCAGGAGAACAGTATCTCCGTCAGCAAGACCATCGAGAATTTCGACATGGCGGTTTCCGGTAATCCCGGTTTCGACTGTGATGGTCTCAACGGTATTGCTGCTGGAAACAGTCTGAAGCCGCTGACCATCGAGAGCTGCCACCGGTACCAACACCGTTTCCGGCTTTTCAAGGGTGACTATGTTGATTTCTGTTGTCATGCCGATGTGAAGCGGCGTGTCCTTTGGAAGATCCAGATAGACGCGGTAATTCTTCAGCACAGGATCGCCCTTGGGCGTGATCCGCGAAACGGTAGCGGTAAGGTCTTGCCCCGGAAATGCGTCCGCCCGAACCAGCGCTGTTTGGCGCGCAGCGACTTTTGGAATGTCCTCCTCATTCACTTCCGCGACAAGTTGCAGTGGTTTGGGCTGGCCGATCCAGAACAGAATGTCTCCGGTTTCTGCGACCTCGCCGACAGACCCGTCCTGCCGTAAAACGACGCCGTCCATCGGCGCGACGATCCTATAGTCCCGCAGGCGTTCTGTTTGCGCAGCTATGACGGCATTGACCTGGATAAGCTCGCTCTGCGCGCGGTCATAAAGATGCTGGCTGATGACCCGGCGCTCCAGCAACTGCAGGGCCCGCTCACTCTCAGATTTCGCAAGGGATTGCCGGGCTTCCAGTTCGGCAAGCGCTGCCCGCGCATCGCCGCTGTCGAGTTCGGCCAGCTGATCGCCCTTTTGCACGACCATGCCCTCACAGCCGCATAAAGACACGATGCGTTCCCGCAGAATGGACGTGACCTTCGCCCAATTGACCGGTTCGACCACGGCCGTCGCATAGACAACGTCGGCAGCCGATCCAATAAACGCTTCAGTGACGGTAACCTTCGGGGGCCTGGCAGACCACCAGCTCCATGCTGAAAAAGCCGCACCGAGAGCGGCCAAAATGAGCAAATAGCGGAAATATCGCATGGCAGAACCTGTTTCGTATTCAGCCAAACTATTCCGTTTAACGAGGTCCGCCATGCGGTGGATCAATCGACAGATTTCACGATGACCAGAAACGGTTAAGCATGCTCAGAGAAAGGAAAAAGCCGGCGGATCGCTCCACCGGCCCTAACTGCAGATGCGAAAGAGGATCAGAGGTCCGAGACCTTGACCACCAGCTTGCCTGTGTTGCTGCCATCGAACAACTTGTTGAAGACGACTGGTGCGTTTTCCAGCCCCTCCTCAACATGAAGCCGGTACTTGAGCTTGCCCTGCATCATGAGTTTGCCGAGTTCTGAAAACAGCATCGGATAGGACGCATAATGGTCCGGCATGGTGAAGCCCTTGAGCATCAAACGCCGCCGGATAATTGTTGTCATATCAAGCGGATCCGGATCGATATCGCCGTTGTAAGCGGAAATGAACCCGCAGAAGATCATGCGGCCATGCGCGGCCATATTGCGGAAGGCTGCCTTGAAGGGCGCGCCGCCGACATTCTCGAAATGCAAGTTGATGCCGTCCGGTGCGAACTCGGCAAGCCCTTTGCTCAGATCATCGGTCTTGTAGTTGAGCGCGGCGTCGAAACCGAGTTCCTTGGTGAGCCAGTCGCATTTTTCCTGGGTCCCCGCAATTCCTATCACACGCAGGCCGAGCGCTTTGCCGATCTGGCCGGCAAGAGAGCCAACAGAACCCGCGGCACCGGTGACACACAGCGTTTCGCCTTCTTTCGGTTGGCCTTCAATCACCAGGCCCTGATAAGCGGTCACCCCTGGCAAGCCAAGTACGCCCATATAGTGCTCGATCCGGTCCATTTGCGGGACAACGCTGATTTCGCCGGGGGCCACGTCAACATACTTGGTCCACCCGGGGGTGCCGGAGACCCAATCGCCGACTTTGTAGCCGTCAGACTTGCTTTCCTCGACAATCCCGACACCCAACGAGCGCATCGTCTCACCCAGTTGAACCGGAGGAATGTAACTCTTGGTGTCCGGCGACACCCAGCCGCGCATGGCCGGGTCCAGGGAGACATACACGACACGAACGCGCGCCTTGCCATCTGCCAGAGGTCCCATGTCTTCTTCGACACGGTCGAAGTGTTCCGATCCCAGCTTTCCTTCGGGACGGGATTTCAGGGTCAAGCGCAGGTTCTGCATCTCAGTGTCCTTGGTTTAACTCACAATGTGTATATGCACCGCATTATACGTAAGCGAACCATCCTGCTGAGCGCAAGTGGCAAGATGTCTCTGAAACGGTCATCGACAAGCCGAGTTGTTCGGTCTGTTCGTCACAACGCGACCGGCCTGTCAGAGCTCAATAGTGTGGTGGTTTTTCGATCTGGTGACCCGGCAACACGTTTTCAATCAACTCTTCGACCTGATCGGTCATGTTGAGGAGCTTTCGGGTCAACCGGTCAATCTGTTTCCCTTGCTCAACGACAACGCCATTCAGCTCATCGATTGTGTGCGTGGCGTGGGCTAGGTCGATCTCAAGTTTTTCGAGCCTATTGTTAAATTCGGCACTCATGTGGGCGGTCTCTTCGCATCAAACAATCTTCGGTCACTGTCTAGTGGCATTCCCAATTTACGGCAAACGAATCTGTTGGATGGTGGAACCAGCTTGCGACTTGGCATGTGGCACTCAGTTTTTAGAGAAAAAACAGAAAAAAGTTGGCCCGAACCTGAATAACTGTGCGCATCCGTTAGCGAATTTTGAGCGCTAGTCTGCCACGAGCTTGGCGCGCTTTTTCAGCAAACCAAGTTGTAAATGAACCCTCAATCTTGGTTGTGTCCTGCCCCGGGTGTTTGCAAGAGATGCCCTTGAAATAATTGGGATTTGAAAGTATCGCTAGGTGAGTTTAAGGAGTTATTCGTTCTGAGATTCAATGGTAATTGGAAGAAAAAACTCTTTGCCGTAAAGAGCGGGGACAGGTCAGCATAACAATGCTTTTACATCTAAAGGTTGTATATTGGAAATTTTTTGAATAGAAATTTGGAAAGAGGAAATTTGTTGTGCGGTGCAAAATAAATTCCTCAAATTAGGTTGTTTGTATATTTCAACTAAACCAAAAATAGATTTTGGTTACTTGCTCGGTATCAACTCCAATTAATTCCATTATCCGAATATTAGGTTTTCTCTCTTCTTTTGAGAGCATCTTTGATGATGTCTCAGGAGGAGATTAGGGAATGATCAAATCAAAAATTGCGGTACTCCTGATTACCGGACTTTCGATGGCTGGGTCCACCACAGCATTCGCAGCAGATCGCGGCTCAGCAGATGAAGCAACAGCAATGCTGGATAAAGCTGTGGCTCATTACCAATCTGCTGGGGCGGATACGGCACTCGCAGATTTTTCAGCTACCGATAAGGGTTGGCAAGATCGGGATCTCTACGTTTTCTGCTTCGATGATGCGGGAGTAACGGTTGCTCACGGGGCGAACGCGAAGCTTATTGGTCGTGACCTGTCGGGTCTCAAGGACGCCGATGGCAAAGAGTTCGTGATGGAACTTGTGAGCACAGGCAAATCGGGTGGCGGCTGGGTTGACTACCGTTGGCCGAACCCGGTTTCGAAGAAAATCGAGCCAAAGTCGTCGGTCGTTAAGTCCGCTGGCGATCACATCTGCGGCGTTGGCATCTACAAGTAAGGCTCGCCACTGCTCGGCTTAGCCAACCAAATGATACCGATGGCCGTTTCGGCCATCGGCCTTCAATTAGAATATAATATTGGATGGAAAAATGAACTGGTTCGCCAACCTTGCTTTAGCAAAAAAGATGTTCGTCACACCGGTCATCCTATTGGTAGGATTGGGAATTGTTTCTGTTATTTCCTTCATGGCGATCGATCAGCAACGCGCTGCCGTTGAAAATCTGAGCCATGTTCAAATCAAAGCCTTTGCGGACATGAACCGTGTAAAGGAAAACCTTTCGAGCGCTCAGCTGTCCCTCTATGATTTGATGACAACAGCGCAAAATGAATCGGACATGGACAAAATCAATTCCAAGTTCGAACAGTCAACGGCACAACTCAAGGCGATTGTTACAGACTTTGAAGCTTTGGACTTGTCCAAGCTGAACAACGCCGATCTGGCAGAGCTCCAAGAAGGGGCGATCAAGCACGCCAAAGAGTACTCAGAATCCGCCCTCGGGACGGCCGATATGGCAACCCTGGATGTCGCAACTGCAAGTATCTTCATGAATGATGCGACGCAACTTCACGCCGAACTCGTTGGTGATGTTGATAAGTTGAAGACCGTTGTTGACGGTCTGAGGGTTGAGGCAACCGACGCGACTCTTAATGGCGCGCAAGAAGCTATGCAATTGTTTCTGCTGACCGTGACCCTGGTCGCTCTGGTTGGACTGGTTGCGAACTGGTTTATTTCACGCATGATTTCGCGCCCAATTGTCCAGATCATTGGGTCGATGACCGCGCTTGCAGATGGAAACTCTGACGTGGACGTGCCAGCAACTGACCGCCGCGATGAAATCGGGCAGATGTCACGAGCGCTCGCCGTATTTCGTGAGAATGCACTCGAAGTTGAACAACTCGAACTAGAAAAAGTTGAGCGAGAACGCGTGGCAGCGGAAGAAAAGCGGGCAGCTATGAATGCGCTTGCCGATCAGTTTGAAACTGCACTGATGGGAATTGTTGACACCGTTACGGATTCCTCGTCCCGCATGCAATCGACGGCGCAATCAATGTCTTCCGTTGCTGAACAGACCCAGCAACAGGCAAACACCGTCGCTTCTTCGGCGGAAAACGCATCACAGAATGTACAAACAGCCGCCTCGGCCGCGGAAGAAATGTCGGCTTCCATCGGGGAGATCAACAGGCAGGTCGCAGAATCGGCGGAAATCTCCAATCAGGCCAATGCGGAAGCGGAGCGCTCCAACGATTCTGTCCGTGGATTGGCAGACGCAGCGAGCAAGATCGGGGAAGTCATCGAACTGATCAGCGGCATCGCAGAACAAACGAACCTTCTTGCGCTGAACGCAACCATTGAGGCAGCGCGTGCTGGAGAGGCTGGGAAAGGGTTTGCAGTTGTGGCTTCCGAGGTGAAAAACCTTGCAACACAAACTGCCAAGGCAACCGAAGAGATCGGTTCACAGATTTCGGGCATGCAGTCTGCGACAGGTGAGGCCGTTGAGGCGATCCAGTCAATCAGTCAGACGATTGGTCGGATCAAGGATATCTCAGATACGATCTCAGGTGCTGTGAGCGAACAAGGTATCGCAACCCGTGAGATTGCGGACAGCACTCAACAGGCTGCATCCGGTACAGCTGAGGTTGGTCACACCATCAATGACGTTGCACAGGCGGCTTCCGACACGGGTAATGCAGCCAAGGAAGTTCTTGATGTTGCTGTCGACCTCTCGGAGCATGCAAAGAACTTGCGCTCCCAGGTCGAAGACTTCCTTGGTCAGGTCCGGGCTGCCTAACAGGCGCTTTCAAAAACCTCATAATGAAAGAGAAAGTTCGGAAAATATTTGACACCACCCGCGGCTTCGACCAGTGGAGGCTCTAATTATCTACAAAATTGGCGATAAGTTCTGTCACAAGCTGTTTCTGGCGATTCAAGTCTCCAGCTTCCGTCAATGACAGGTAGTTGGTGCCCGATTGTATGCGCTGGGCACCAAAAGGCCTGGTGTTTGCCGAATATCCAAGACTTTGGGTATAGGCGCCTAGTCGAAGCATGCGCGTCCACAAGTCGGCACCGGTTATGACATTGTCCAAGCCGACCAGCCTGTTTGGATCCTTGTAGTAGGCCTCAATTGCTTCGATCGTCATCAGGGAGTGCCCGAAATGAACTTGGTTGTTTGCCGGTACGACTTTCAAGGCCTCCGGAAAATCGCTCCCACGTGCGGCTGCTTCCGGGAAAGCTGTTTCCGGGATAGGGTAATCGATAATCTCAAATGGGAACAACCGGTTGGTGTTTTGACCTGATCCCGAATTCCAGCCACCCTGTTTCGATGCCCAGAACATCCCCTGTAAAGCTCCGTCATTGATGTAATAGACAGCCGTTTTGTCTCCGCCTTTATCATCGCGGTTCATGGTGACCAGCGCATCAGTCGAAAGGGGAGTTGCTTGTTTCTGCATCATCCGGATGGATGCCTCCACACCAGTTTTGTCGACGCCAATGGGTGCATAGACGAAAAACCGGCTTTCATAAAATGCCGGTATCGAAGCTTTTGTGTCCGGAAGCGACGGGGCAATCGGTGCGAAATCCGTCGAAATTGCGCTATTTAGGTTTCCGATTGTATTCCAATATCCTGCAAGGACCCAATACATGCGCATTTCACTGGATGTTGCGATAAAGCCTTGAGGGTGAAACGGTCTGTAGCGAGTTGAGGTGTTTTCAAACAATGCGGAGCTGAAGAAATAGGTGCTTGGTATCTGGCCGACCTTTAGTGTCAGATTGTTTTTGTAGTTGCTGTCGATGGCTTGTGTCGTGAGGTCGATCGTTCCGAAAAGTCGGTTCTTGGCGGTGATCAGTTTTAAAGTGTTGTCGTCTTGAACTGTCATACCTAATGCCCTGCACACCATTGTCGTTAGTCCGCCAAATGCGGGTTCTAAGACAAGGACGTCTCAGCCATCAGTATGTGAGCAGTAGTATGCTCCGCAGTATACAGCCGGGAAAAAAGCAAAAAGGGCGGCCCGAGGGCCGTCCTTTCCGTATGACTTGTGAGTGGCTGGCTTAGAAGCCCATGCCGCCCCCCGTGCCGCATGGCGGCACAAACTGACAATGATGGGCGGCGTTAAAAAAAGGGCGGCCCGAAGACCGCCCTTTCCGTAAAGCTTTTTGAGCTGCGGCTTCTTAGAAGCCCATGCCGCCACTGAACACGCCGTAGCGTGTTCAGCATTTAGGATGATGGTCGGCTTTATGGGCTTCTTAGAAGCCCATGCCGCCCATGCCGCCCATGTCGCCGCCCGGCATCGCCGGTGCTGCATCTTTCTTCGGCAGCTCAGCAACCATGGCTTCGGTTGTGATCAGGAGGCCGGCAACGGAAGCTGCGTCCTGCAGAGCAGTACGGACAACCTTGGTCGGGTCAATGATACCAGCTTCGATCATGTTGACGAATTCTTCGGTCTGAGCGTTGAAGCCGAAGGTGTCGTCGCTGTTTTCCTGGATCTTACCGACAACGATGGAGCCTTCAACACCAGCGTTTTCAACGATCTGACGGATCGGAGCTTCCAGAGCGCGCAGGACGATCTTCATGCCAGCCGCAATGTCTGCGTTGTCGGAAGACAGAGCCTCAACAGCCTTCTTCGCACGCAGCAGAGCTGTGCCGCCGCCCGGGACAATGCCTTCTTCAACCGCAGCGCGGGTTGCGTTCAGAGCATCGTCAACGCGGTCTTTTTTCTCTTTCACTTCGATTTCGGTCGCACCGCCAACGCGGATCACGGCAACACCGCCAGCGAGTTTCGCCAGACGCTCTTGCAGTTTCTCACGGTCGTAATCGGAAGTGGTTTCTTCGATCTGAGCTTTGATCTGACCAACGCGGCCGTTGATGTCGTCCTTAGAGCCAGCGCCATCGACGATGGTGGTGGTTTCCTTGGTGATCGCAACTTTCTCAGCAGTGCCGAGCATGTCGAGAGTGACGTTTTCCAGCTTGATGCCGAGATCTTCGGAGATCACGGTGCCGCCGGTCAGAATTGCGAGGTCTTCAAGCATGGCCTTGCGGCGGTCGCCGAAGCCAGGTGCCTTGACAGCTGCAATTTTCAGGCCGCCGCGGAGCTTGTTGACAACGAGAGTTGCCAGCGCTTCGCCTTCAACATCTTCTGCAATGATGAGCAGCGGACGGGAAGACTGAACAACAGCTTCCAGGATCGGCAGCATGGCCTGCAGGTTGGAGAGTTTTTTCTCATGCAGCAGGATGAACGGCTTTTCGAGGTCTGCCAGCATCTTGTCAGCGTTGGTCACGAAGTACGGAGACAGGTAACCACGGTCGAACTGCATGCCTTCAACGACTTCCAGCTCGGTTTCCAGAGACTTGGCTTCTTCGACGGTGATCACACCTTCGTTGCCAACTTTCTGCATGGCTTCAGCAATGTCTTTACCGACCTGCTCGTCGCCGTTTGCGGAGATCGTTCCGACCTGGGCAACTTCTTCAGAAGTGGTGATTGGCTTGGAAGCAGCTTCCAGAGCCTTGACAGCAGCAGAAGCAGCAAGGTCGACGCCGCGCTTCAGGTCCATCGGGTTCATGCCAGCAGCAACAGCCTTGGCGCCTTCCTTTACGATAGCCTGCGCCAGAACAGTTGCAGTGGTTGTGCCGTCACCAGCGATGTCGTTGGTTTTGGAAGCCACTTCGCGCACCATCTGTGCGCCCATGTTTTCGAACTTGTCTTCAAGTTCGATTTCCTTGGCAACGGAAACACCGTCTTTGGTGATCCGCGGCGCACCGAAGGCTTTGTCGAGAACGACGTTACGGCCTTTCGGGCCGAGAGTTACTTTAACGGCGTTTGCGAGGGTGTCGACGCCACGGAGCATTTTCTCACGTGCGTCAGACGAGAATTTTACTTCTTTAGCAGACATGTAGTCGTCTCACTTTTTCTGGAATTTGCGATTGAGATCAAAAAGCGGTTCGCTGAATTAAGCGATCACGCCCATGATGTCGGATTCCTTCATGATCAGGAGGTCTTCACCGTCGATTTTGACTTCAGTGCCGGACCATTTGCCGAACAGAACGCGGTCGCCTGCTTTGACGTCGAGAGCAACAACGTTGCCGCTGTCGTCACGCGCACCGTTGCCAACTGCAACGATTTCGCCTTCTTGCGGCTTTTCCTTAGCGGTATCCGGGATGATGATGCCACCAGCGGTCTTCTCTTCGGAGTCGACGCGGCGAACTACGACACGGTCGTGAAGTGGACGAAATGCCATAAGATTGTTTCCTCTCATGAGCGCGCCCCACGCAATAGGCAGCACGCGAGACATGATTATTGGGTTACTGAGAATAGGAGAAATTGCCCCTCCCATCCGCGGTTAGCACTCCCTAGTGGCGAGTGCTAACAACGCCCAAGGATTTATGTATCGGAGAAGGGCTTGTCAATGGCGGAAAGAAGTTTTTCTGACCGGATCCGGTACATCGGTACGCCACTGTTAACGCTTGGATATCCCTGCGTCCAGCTGCGCGTTCAGCGTGGTCGATACTCGGGCGCTGTGAGCTGCCTTGCAGTTGCGGATCAGTTGGCGGCCTGAATTGTAAATGGAAGCTTGAAGCCGGCCGTCTGATTGCCGATTTGATCCACAAAACTGGTTTCGAGTTCATAGTCGCCGGCTGGAAGGCCATCGAACTGAAAGGACAAGCTGGCCGAAAGCTGGCGCTGCTTGGACCGAGTGGTGCCGGTGAACTCAGCAAAATCAGATTGTTCGCTCAAGACCTGACCTGATGGGTTGATTAGGCGGTAGCTTGCGGCAAGTTTGTAGGTGTAACCGTCTTGCGACTGATCGAATGCGTAGCCGACAGGCTCGGCATAAAGAGCAATTGTGTCACCGGCTGAAAACACATTGTTTTCTGTTGCGGTATACTTCCCATATCCGCTGCCGGGACCGTCTGTGAAGGTCACAGTTGAATAAGCAAGCCCGCCTGACATCCACGCTGCATCGAAAGCTGCCAACGCTTCCGCGAATGCCGGGGAGGGAGCCTTGTAGTCAGGAGATTGAGCAACAGCGGAGCCCGCCGCCGCGAATATCCCGAACACCAATGCAAGAGAAGTGGAATTCCGCCCAAGCTTAAATCGGCTCGCCTGCTTCGTCATGTAAATCCCCGCCGCCCTTAGATCTTGTCTTTTCTTAGCGATTTTGCCGATATAGACCGAGCGCCGCCAAGAAACAAGGAAATGTGTGCGTTGCGGTAAATATAGCCGGTTAAAGGCTGCGTGCGGACCAGGATTGTTTTTTGCGATAGATTGTCGACGGGCTGATCTCCAGTGCCGCAGCGGCCATGGCTATGTTCCCATCAAACGCATCGAGTGCATCTTCGATAATGCGGCGCTCTTGAGCCCAAAGAGGTTCAATCGCACCGAATGGCCGGCTGGCAGGAGCCACGCGAGACCGTTCGCGCGACAGGTCGATGATGCCGTTCGGGCGCGATTGCGCATCACGAATGACCAGAGGCAGCATGTCATGAGTAACGGCAGCGCCGTCATTCATAACGACAATCTGACGGATCGTGTTCTCCAGCTGGCGGACATTTCCCGGCCAGCCGTAGGAGACAATCCGTGCTTCTGCATCTGCGTCAAAACCGCGGAAGTTGCGGCGTTCCTCACCTGAGTACCGTTTCAGGAAAGCTTCGGCCAACGGCAGAATGTCCTCCCGCCGTTCCCGTAAGGCAGGAAGGTGCACCGGCAGAACATGTAAGCGATAGTAAAGGTCTTCGCGGAACCGGCCGGCGGTGATTTCCGTCAATGGGTCACGGTTGGTCGCGCATATGATCCGGGCATCTACCTTCCGGCTGGCCGTGTCGCCAAGTCTTTGGAACGTGCCGGTTTGCAGAAAGCGCAGAAGCTTACTCTGCAACAGCAGATCCATCTCGCCGATTTCATCAAGGAACAGTGTGCCACCATCGGCTTGTTCTGCCGCGCCGGCACGATTGTCCCCAGCACCAGTGAAAGCGCCTCGAACGTAGCCGAAGATTTCACTCTCGATCAGATCCCGGGGAATAGCCGCGCAATTCAGGGTCACAAATCGACCTGAGTTCCGATCCGAGAGTTCATGCACTGCGGCCGCACATAATTCCTTTCCGGTTCCAGATTCACCGGTAATGAAAACAGGTGCTTGTGATGGTGCCATGCGCCGGACTTGATCGTGAATGTCCAGCATTGCGGGGGATGTGCCGATCAGCCTGTCGAGACCCAAAACTTGTTTGGGCTCAGGAGCATTGCGCGGTGTCGGCAGGTTGTCCTGGTTCGCAACCTCAACCCGGATCGCCCTATCCGTTGCTTGCTGGCAAGGCTTTGCAATGGGCCGGCGCTGTTGCAGTTGGAACGTGATTTTTGATGCGAGTGCATCCAGAGAAAATGGCTTGGTCAGGAAATCATGAGCCCCGGCGCGCATGGCACTGACCGCGCGGGAAACGGACCCCATCGAGGAGACAGCGAGAATAACGGCCTTGGGGCAGCGGACCGCGTAAGCCTCTAGTGCTTCGTCGCCGCCAATCGTCTCAAGATCGATGATGAGGATGTCTGTGGTCTTATCAGCAAGGTCCTGCAGACAGGGAGCGGTATCGGTGTAGAGGATTGGTTCAGAACACTCGGCCGATAATCTTGCACAGACTGCCGATGTGCGGGCTGCTTCAGACGACGATGCGTCCAAAACGCGTACAATCACAGGCAAGGTCTTGCCCTCTTTACTCCCCATCGCAGGGTAACTCCCATCGCTTTGGTCATAATCCTTCGGGGCTCGAAAGATTGACTAATGGGATAATTCGCCAAACAGGGTAAACAAAGCGTTGTCACAAAGCGCAAAATGCAGTTTTTGCCCGGAAAGGCATTGAAACGCGCAAGTTATTCACTGCCTACCCAGTAACCGGCCGCCAAGCAAACCGCATTTGTGACAAGCAGCCAGCCAATGGGAATTTGCGGACGGGACACTGCATTTTTGAGCAGTTTACGTGCACTGGGCGAGCGTAAGTGAGCAGTTTTTGGCAGGTCGTAAGGCCCTGACAGTTCTTCTATTCCTGGATGTGCTGACGAGGCCGAGCTGGTATCAGAGGTTGTGGGTGCTGTTGAAAGCCTTTCCGCTGGCGGATAGTCATGCTGTGCGGTGGCTGATGTGGGGACGCCGGGTGTGGCTGTCATGTTCGCAAACTCAAAAGCCGGCGCATAGCCGCCCTTCGGGATTGAGATCCTCACCTGATCTGACGCCCCTGATCCCTCATAGTATTTGGATAACCGTGATCTCAGCCGGGCCGCCTCGACCCTGACGATTGGATCTTTGTCCGGATCGAAATTTGCATCGCGTCCAAGAGCCTCGACAGCGATTGTGATCCCTTTCAGCGTCTCGGTCTGATCATTGAGGGCAGCATTGACCACGAAATGCAGGAAAGCCTGCAATTGAGGAGCTGACTTGAACTCCGTGCTGTTGAGGATGTTTTTCAAAGAACCAAGGACAGCGTCTGCTCGGGGCCGCAGGTCGGTTTGTCCGGGCTTGGATCGTGAAGCTTGTGCCGTGCCTGTTCTGCCCTGACCGCCCGACAAAAGTGGACCCTGGAATGAGGGGGATATGTCGGTTATGGTTGAACCTTCTTCGAATGGTTCCGACCGCAATGATCGCCCCGGCATGGGCATTTTGAACGCCTTTCTGCTCCTGTGAGACTGCTGAAGAACAAAAGCTTACGTTAGGTAATCTTACGACATGTGTATTTGATTTCAATCCCTAATTGCCGGAGAACGGGCAAAGCGGTACCCTCTAACGCGGCTAGCGCGGGAGAAACCGGGGCACTGATTTGGTGTGCGGGTCATTTTAGAGCCGCATTGCGCGCATAGTCGGGGACAAGTCGCCAAAAACAGGTTTTACAGGAGCTTACGGATTCGGAGGCTGCGCTGTCTTAAGGCATGATTAACCAGTCTTTTTTGATTCGCATCGGGTAGATTCAGTACCAAATGGGCCGAACTGCGACCATATTTGTAGCGATATGCATGGTGATCATTGCACTGTCTTCAGCGGCAGTGATGGTTTTCCAATTTGGCCGTCCATTTGGCGAAGCCGTGTCTCTGTCCCTAGCGCTGATGTGCACGATGATCCTCGTTCATTTGCTGATCGGACGGTCGCGGGACCGCAGTGCAGTGAGCGACGCCGTAGAGCGCCTCGAAGAACGCATGACGGATCTCGACGAGGATGTCGGCAATCTGGAAGGTCGTCTCACCGGCATGGAACATACGATGCCGCGCCGGACCCGGGCAGAAATCGATCCATTGTTTGCAGAGGTCGAAGTGCTCGGCACTCTGGTCAAGCAGATGGCAGAAGCCATGTCCGACCTGGAGACCAAGGTGGAGGATCAGCAGGCCATTGCACCTCCGCCACCCATGCAGAGTTTGCCGCAATATCAGCAGCCTCAGCAGCCAAACCAAGGATATCCGCAGACCAACGGCCAAGGTCAATCTCATCCGGGTCAGTATCCGCAGCAAGCGCCAGTCCCGCACCATGCTCCTTACGCGCCACCGCAAGCGCCGCAACCTGGCCCTTACAATGACGGCGTCGTTCCGACCCATCGTGATATGTCTGAGCTGGACCGTCGCTATGGTGTGCACGTGCCACGCGATGGCCGTGCGCCTGATGGTGGTGCCGGTGCGCGCGAAATCGATGAAGGTTTTGCCGATCTTCCGGCTGAACCATCTGCGGAGCGCCTGACCAATCCAGGCCCCAACCCGGCCATGAATGAGCTCATCACATCGGCGCTGAATGCAAACCGTGTTGAGCTTTTTCTGCAACCGATTGTGAGTTTGCCTCAGCGTCAGGTGAAGCACTACGAAGCGTTTACCCGCCTGCGGAACGCCAATGGCGATTCCATTGAGGCGCAAGCCTTCATGCCCGAAGCCGTTCGCTCCGGACACATCGCCCGCATCGACAACTTGCTTCTGTTCCGGTCGGTTCAGGTTATCCGCAGGCTGATGTCGCGCAATCGCAACGCTGTCCTGTTCTGCAACATCTCTTCGTTGTCCTTGTCGGACAAGACCTTCTTCCCCGGCTTCCTGGAGTTCGTCCGGTCCAACCGTGAGTTCTCAGACGCCCTGATTTTCGAGTTCTCGCAATCCGACATTGCTCAGATGAGTGCAGTTGAGCTGGAAAGCCTTGCGGCGCTTTATGAATCCGGTTTCCGTTTCTCTGTTGATCAGATTGATGACATGAGAATGGACTTCAACAGCCTGGCGGGCCGTGGCTTTAAGTATGGCAAGTTGAATGCGGATTATCTGATTGGCCGGCGGGAAACCAATCACGGTCACATTCACCCGGCCGATTTTGGGGATCTGCTGCATCGCTACGGGATGGAACTGATCACTGATCACGTAGAAACCGAGTCCCAGGTGCTTGAGCTCCTCGACTTCGACGTCAAACTGGCCCAGGGCAACCTCTTCTCACCGCCGCGGCCTGTGCGGGCGGAAGTCTTGCAAGGCACACCGGCACCACGCAAGAAAGCGGCTGGCTAGACCGGCCCCTTTATCAAGCCTTCTTTGATGAGCCGGTCGCACGACGAAGGCGCTGTTGCAAAGCCAGAAGCTTAGCGTCACAAAAAATTCTTCACGATAAGCTCCAAATAAAAAGCGGCGGAGACGTCCCGCCGCCTTTTTGTCTTTAAGTCTAAGCCCTGGCCTACTGATCAGTCGGTTGCAGGCGGGCTATTGGGGCCGACCTGGATAATTGTCGGGTCAACACCGGCTAGGAGACGCTGCGCGACCCGGTTGACATTGTCCAGAGTGACAGCCTCGATTTCGCTGTTACGCCGGTCGAAGTAATCAATGCCAAGACCGGCATTTTGAAGAGCAACCAGTTGCCGGGCGATTTTTCCGGAACTGTCAAACCGGAGTGCATACGAGCCGGTCAGAAAGCGTTTGGCACTCTCAAGTTCCGGCTCTGTCGGTCCTTCCTCGGCCATCCGTTTTAGCTGAGCCAGCATGACGTCGACGGTCTCGTTTGAACGCTCGGCTTTTGTTGAGGCAGAGCCAATGAGAACGCCTGTGTGCTTGTATGGCGAAAGGGATGTCCCCGTGCCATAGGAGAGGCCGCGCTTTTCGCGTACTTCCTGATACATCCAGGACGTGAAGGTTCCACCGCCCAGAATGTGGTTCATGACAAACGCTGCCTGATAGTCCGGATCATCGCGCTTCAAACCCGGCAGCGACAACAGAATCGTAGTCTGCGGTACATCAAGGAACGCTTCGACAATGTCTCCGGTTCGCGGGGTGAGCTCTTCGATTGGCTTCAGGTCGGCTTTCCCGGGCAAATCTGCAAAGACTGTATCCAGAACTGATTTCAGGGTTTCAGCATCGATCGCGCCAACAACTCCGATTTTGAGGCCGTCCGTTGCGATGAGTTTGGACTTGTGCGCTTTCAAGTCATCCGGTTGAAGGCCCTCTAGTGTCTCAAGTGTACCAAGCGTCGGTTGCGCATACGGATGGTCACCGAACACAGCCTTCGACAGTGCGAGTCCCGCGATGGCATCCTGATTGGTCTCATTCCGCTTTGCGCGTGTGATAAGCTGAGTTTTCATGCGCTCAACTGGCTCAACATCGAACCGCGGGGCGTTCAGAGCGAGTGCGAGCATCTCCGTCGCTTCAGGAAGCGTTTGGGTCAGGGTGCGCATGCTGCCGAAGAACCTGTCCTTGCCGGTGCTGAAGTTGACGCTCACGGCCAGCTCCTCAAGCCGTGCCTGATAGTCTTCCGAGGTCAGGTCACCTGCGCCCTCATCCATTGTTGCGGCCAGAAGGCGTGTGAGACCGGCTTTGTCTGCCGGATCTTGAGCCGAGCCACCTTCAAAAGAGAAGTTAAGGGCAATGATCGGCACGGTGTGGTCTTCAACCAGCCATGCTTCGATGCCCTTCGGACTGATAACCCTTTCCACTTCCACAGCAAAAGATGGACGCACTGCGAGGGCTACAACGGCAAACACGAATGCGAACAGGGCAGGGGCGGCGGGAAATGCGTTTTGCAATCTCATGATCAAGACTCCTTGCCGGATTTATCGGCGGTGTCGGCGTTTGATTGCGGGCTTCTGAGTTCTCCGGTCACAGGTGTTGCTGTCAGATAGTCTCTTGCAACCGCTACAACGTCCTCGGGCGTAACAGCTTGGATTTGGCTTGGCCAAGTCTGAACGTCTTCGACATTCATGCCGGTTGTGAGGGCTGCGCCGAAGAGCCTTGCAAGGCCGGTCTGGCTGTCTTGAGCGTAAATCGAACTCGCGATCATGCTGCGTTTTGCCCGATCTACCTCTTCTTCGGTCACACCCTCTTCCAGCAACTTGCTCAGTTCCTGCGCGGCAGCCTCCTCAATGTCTTCCAGCGTATGGCCGGGTCGCGGTGAAGCGTAGACAACAAAACGCCCGCTGTTCAGGGCTGTGCTCTGGTAATAGGCGCCCGCACTTGTGGCGAGGCCGGCATCCAGCACAAGGGCCTTGTAAAGACGGCTGGATGGGCCTTGGCCCAAAACGTAGGACAGAATATCCAGCGCTTCCGGTGTGCGGCCCTCGCCAGTTGTCTGGCTCGGCACGATCCATGTGTGGGAGAGCGCCTCCTGACGAACCCGCGGGTCGGTGACCACGATCCGCCGTTCCCCGGCAAGCGGCGGTTCCGCTGGACGTAGACGCTCGCCCGGCTCTGCCCGGCGCGGGACCTTGCCATATGTGTTTTGTGCGAGGTCCAGAACGGTTGCTGGCTCTACGTCACCGGCTACCACAAGCACGGCATTATTCGGAGTGTAGAAACGGTCATAGAATGCGATTGCTGCATCCTTGTTGAGAGCTTCGATCTCATTCTGCCAGCCGATAATCGGTGACCCGTAGGGATGATTGACGAATGTGATGGCGTTCATCGCTTCCCGCAAGCGTGACCCGGGATCGCTCTCAACCCGGTCTCGACGCTCTTCCAAAACAACGTCCCGCTCAGGCGCAACCACTGCGTTGCTGAGGACGAGGTTTTCCATCCGGTCCGCCTCCATTTCCATCATCAGCGGCAAGTGTTCTTTTGCAACACGCTGGAAATAGGCGGTGTAATCATAGCTGGTGAAGGCATTTTCCTGGCCGCCACGATCAGCAATGATTTTTGAAAACTCACCGTCCGGATGGTCCTCTGTTCCCTTGAACATCAGGTGTTCCAGGAAGTGGGCGACACCGGATTGACCTTCGGGCTCATCGGCCGATCCGACCTTGTACCAAAGCATGTGTGTGACCACGGGTGCCCGGCGGTCAGGGATCACAACCACTTCGAGCCCATTGTCGAGGACAAACCGCTCCAGGTTCGGCGCGATGACAATTTCGTCTTGGGTGACCTCTAGCGCGTTTGCCTTGGACAGGCTTACGCCGGATAGCGGAACGGCAAACAGCGTGGCGGAGAAAAGGCTTGCCAATAGTGTGCTGCGCAAGGTGCGGTCAAAACTCAGTATCGGTATTGGTTGGCGCAATCCAATCACGGGGAGCTCCTGTTGTGTGCCCAAACGAAAAGGCCTCCGGCCCAAACACCCCATATAGGGTCGAATGGATCGGAAGCCTCATTAATTGTCTGTAATTTGGCGTGAAGAGTTAGTTACAGTATTTGGACTCACCCGCCATACATCTCGGATCAAGACGGTTTGTTTCGTGGTCCCGCTGCACCTTCACGTATTCTTTTTTCACTTCGATTTCCGTAGACGGCATCGGAGCGTCGGCAGACGGCGTGCTGTACGCTGCAGGCGGCTCGATCAGATATTGCCGTTGAAGTGCAGCGCCAGCAGTCTGTGTGCCGCCCTGCTGCTGTTTAAGCGCATTGAACCGCTCCGACTCGATTTTCATTTGTTCCGGCGACAGACGTTTTCCCGGGCCAAGCGCGGTGTCCGGATCGGATGCGGCTCGCAGCTCGGGTGTCGATGCAGGACGTTCGACACCGACGATTTCAATTCCTGCCATTTGTTCCGGTGTCAGCCGCTTCAGGTCACCGCGGTGGTCCGTGGCCACCTCATAACGATCCCGCAGGGCGTTCATTTCATCTTCATTGCGCTGTTCGGGCCAATTCTGCGACCCTGCACCAGCAACTTCGGTTGACGGTGACGGCAATGTTGTGTTGTCGGCCGGCATGGCAAGCGGAGCGCGTGGTTTGTACTCGATCTCTTTTTTGTTTGGATCGACGGCGCCAAGGCCCGACATGATGTTGTTCACCAAAGCCGTATCGGGAGCAACAGTCGTTCCGTCGGCTGCCTGACAAGCTGCGAGGCCTGTCAGGGCTGCGAGCAGAAGGCCTTTGGAGATGAAATCGCCGAACGTGCGCACCACAACGTATCCTTCAAGAAATCGGACACTGTCTGACCACCGCCAAACAGAAAATAGTAGATACAGCCTATAAACCGCTAATTTGCGGCTGAATTTGGACCGTTTGCGAAACTGTCATACAGGAGACCGACGACACCTGCAACGATCCACACGTCGGCGAGGTTAAACACGTACCAGGAGAACGTGCCGGCGTGGAAGTGAACGAAGTCGACCACAGCTCCGTAAACCACCCGGTCTACACCGTTTCCGACTGCGCCGCCGATGATCAGGGCGAGTGCAAGAGCCGGAAGCTTCAAATCGACGCGGGTCGACCAAATCCACAGTGCGATCGTCGCCGCAATTGTGAAACCGGCGAGCAACCAGCGGCCCAAATCACTGTCTTGCTGGAAAAGGCCGTAAGAGATGCCGCGGTTCCATACGAGAACAAAATCCAGAACTGGTAAGACCCTTACCGGGCCGTTTGCGGCAAGATCAAAACCATGGACGAACCAGACCTTGGTTGCTTGATCCAGAATTAGGCAAATGGCAGCGAAGGTCAAAACGAGCCAGCTTAAGCCGCCCCAGACATAGGTCGGTTTTGCGGGGTGATCTGAATTATCACTGCCATTTGTCATCAAGGTCTCATAGATCCGTTATGCGGCAACGTTCGCTGCGTCCCACTCACGCAGCGCGTCGGCGTCCCTTGGCGTCACATCTGGATAATCCGGGTCTGTACCGACTTCCGGCAGGATCTTCCAGGACCGGGCGCATTTGGTGCCCTCCGCAAGAGCGGGTACGACGGCAACGCCCTTGGTATCGTCAAGCGAAAACGCGCCTTCCGGGGCCGGATCCGAACTCAAGGTGAGTTGGCTGGTGATGGCAATGTCAGCCATATCCCGGCCTTCCAGTGCAGCCATGAGATCTGGATCGGTAACATGAACAACGGGATGCGCTTCCAAAGATGAGCCGATCCGCTTCTCGCGGCGTTCGATCTCAAGAGCACCGGTGATCACACGGCGCACCGTTTTGATCTTGGCCCACTTCTCTGCCAGCGCATCGTCTTTCCAGTCTGCCGGAATCGCCGGGAACTGCTGCAGATGTACAGATGTGTCTTCGCCGTAGCGGGAGACCCAGGTTTCGTCCATTGTGAACGGCAGCATCGGCGCCATCCATGTCACCAGGCTGTTGAACAGCTCGTCGATGACATAAAGAGAGGCCTTGCGGCGATTGGAAGACCCGGCGTCGCAATAAAGCGCGTCCTTGCGGATGTCGAAGTAGAACGCCGACAGTTCCACCGTCATGAATGTGAACAGCTGGTGGAAGATCTTCTTGTAATCATAATCGGCATAGGCCTGGCGCACCATAGCATCAAGCTCTGCAAGCCGGTGCAGCATCAGGCGCTCCAGCTCCGGCATGTCACTGAGGGCAACTTCTTCTCCGGTCGCATGCGCCAGAGAGCCCAGCATCCAGCGGAGTGTGTTCCGCAGCTTGCGGTAGCTGTCGACGCTGGTCTTGATGATTTCCGGACCGATCCGCTGATCTTCCGAGTAATCGCAGGACGCTGTCCAAAGACGAAGGATGTCCGCGCCATATTGCTTGATGATGTCCTGTGGGAACACCTGGTTGCCAAGCGACTTGGACATTTTGCGGCCATCTTCGGCCATTGTGAAGCCGTGCGTCAGGACCGCATCATACGGTGCATGGCCCCGGGTGCCGCAGCTTTCCAGAAGCGAGGAATGGAACCAGCCGCGATGCTGGTCCGACCCTTCAAGGTAGAGCACGTAATCCTTGCCGCCAGCAGTCTTGCGCTGCGGGTTGAGGTCTTCACGCTTTTCCAGGCAGAAGGCATGGGTGGACCCGGAATCGAACCAGACATCCAGGATGTCCATGACCATGTTCCACTCGTCGGCCTTGTGATCATTTCCGAGGAAGCGTTCTTTTGCCCCCTCTGCGAACCAGGCATCCGCACCTTCTTGAACAAAAGCCTCAAAGATCCGCGCATTGACCGCCTCATCTTTGAGGACTTCAGATGTGTCCTTGTTGATGAAGACCGTGATTGGCACGCCCCAGGCACGCTGACGTGAGAGAACCCAATCCGGGCGGTTCTCGATCATCGAGCGCAGCCGGTTCTGACCGGAAACCGGCACGAAACGGGTTTCGTCAATCGCATTGAGGGCCCGGGTCCGCAGCGTGTCGCCTTCGCCGGACAATGTCTTGTCCATATAGACAAACCATTGCGGTGTATTGCGGAAAATGATCGGTTTCTTGGAGCGCCACGAATGCGGATACTGGTGCTTCATGCGGCCAAGCCCGATCAGAGCGCCGGCATCCTTCAGGAACTCGATGTTGGCTTTGTTCGCCTTACCCTTTTCACCTTTATGCGTGATGACCTGATTGCCCTCCAGGCCCGGGGCGTCCTTGGTGTAGAAGCCGTCATCGGCAACTGTGAAGGGGATCGCGGTGTCGATGCCGCGATCATCAAGGTCCTTGGCGTTTGCCATCCAGATTTCAAAGTCGTCGGCACCATGGCCCGGAGCCGTGTGTACGAAACCGGTGCCGGCGTCATCGGTGACATGCTCGCCGTCGAGCAGCGGCACGTCGAACTGATAGCCGCCAAGATCCAGATCACGGTAGGGGTGCGCCAGCGTGAGCGCAGCCATCTCCTCCGGTGAGACAGCGCGAACCAGTTTGAAGTCTTCGATGCGGGCGTTTGTGAAGACGTCCCCAGCAAGCGCGTCAGCAAGGATCAGAAGGTCACCTTTTTGCACCCAGTTGTCATCCGGCAAGCCGTCCTGGGTGACTTCATAAAGACCGTAATTGATCCGGGACGAGAAGCACACGGCGCGGTTGCCAGGGATGGTCCACGGGGTGGTCGTCCAGATAACAACCGAAGCGTCGAGCAGCTGCTCGGCCGCTGCTTCATCGGTGCCACCGGCCTCAACGATTGGGAACTTCACCCAGATCTGGTCTGACTGATAATCGTGGTATTCGATTTCAGCCTCTGCCAGCGCTGTCTTTTCGACAACGGACCACATCACCGGTTTGGAGCCGCGATAAAGCTGGCCAGACAGGGCGAATTTCATCAGTTCCTGGGCAATGACCGCTTCGCTTTCAAAGCGCATGGTCAGGTAGGGATTGTCCCAGTCGCCTTCGATACCGAGACGTTTGAACTCCTCGCGTTGCACCCCGATCCAGTGATCGGCGAAGTCCCGGCATTCTTTGCGGAACTCGTTTATCGGCACTTCGTCCTTGTTCTTGCCTTTGGCGCGGTATTGCTCCTCGATCTTCCATTCGATCGGGAGACCATGGCAGTCCCAGCCCGGAACATAGTTGCTGTCATAGCCCATCATTTGCATCGACCGGGTGACGATGTCTTTCAGGGTCTTGTTCAGCGCATGTCCGATATGGATGTTGCCGTTTGCGTAAGGAGGGCCGTCATGCAGGATGAATTTGTCCCGGCCGGCAGATTGATCCCGCAGCGTCTTGTAGATGTTCAGCTTTTCCCAGCGCGCCAGGATCTCCGGTTCTTTCTTGGGAAGGCCGGCCCGCATCGGGAATTCGGTTTTCGGCAGATTTAGCGTTTCAGAATAGTCGCGTTTTGGAGCGTCGGTCATCGGTGGTCGATCCGGTCAGCGGGACGAGGCCCGCAGTCAATTTTCATGAAATGTCTGCCGGCATGATGACGGCAGTCGAACGAGGTTTATCCCGGTCCCTGGCGCCGCACTTGCGTCAGCCGAGGGCCGGGCCGGTAATTCGCTTGATGTACGCCACCTTCGTCCGGGGGCGGAAGACAACCTGTTTTTGCATGGCATGGGACATAGCAGCAGTTCGGCAAGGAATAAAGAGGGGCAGGGGATTTGATCAAAGGCACGGCTGTTTCCGCATCCATGGATCCAACACAGGCATGTCAAAATTAGCGGTTCTGCAAGAATTGATGGGCATATCTGTGCGAAGTGGAACTGAAGCTCGAACGGTACGGTAGCCCGCATGGAAAAGTTGAAACACCTTGAGACGATCCTGACACCGGACCGGATCGATGTGTTTTTGCGGCTTGGCCCGATATTCTATCTCGTAGGAATGTTGGGGTATCACATTCAAGAGGCCCATTACCGCGACGCCGTGCACGGCCTGTTTCTCCTTGGAGATTACATTTGCTATTGGCTTGCGGCCGTGACTGTATTGGCGGGGACACCGTTCGACGTCTATGACAACGATGCGTTCCGGTTGGTCGCTGAGAACTTTGTTGCGGAATACGGTTATCTACCGTTCTTGTATCCGCCGACCTACCTGCTTGCCATGGTACCGTTCGGGCTTCTCCCGAACTGGCTGTCGCATATCCTGTTCTTTTCCTTGACCTTGGGCGCGTTGGCACTCGTAGGACGTATTATTTGGGGTGGCTGGAAAGGCGCACTGATTGCCTGCGCATTCCCCGGCGTTCTGGGCGTTCTGATCCATGGCCAAAACAGTTTTCTGACGGCTGCGTTGTTCGGTGGGGCACTCGCTGCGCTTGGCGGGAAACGCTACATCTTGGCCGGCATCTTGATTGGCTGCATGACCTATAAGCCGCAGATCGGTGTTCTCATACCATTTGCTCTTTTGGCTGGGCGTTATTGGACAACCTTTATTACTGCCGGAGTGACCACGGTGGTATTCGCTGCGCTACCGGCGTTGGCATTCGGGCCGGAGATTTGGCTGGCGTTCTTGGAGCAGAGCAAATTTGCCGCAACACTCCTCGATCAAGAGCTCGTCGGGCATTGGAAGTATTTGTCGATCTATACTGGTCTGAGGATAATCGGGTTGCCGGATCAACCCGCGATGCTGGCTCAGCTTTTGTTCGCAGCAGGCTGCCTTGTTTGGGTCGTGCGTCTTTGGTGGAGTGACGCGCCATTCGAATTAAAAGCGGCAGGCCTTGTCGCTGCGAGCCTTCTGGCGTCTCCTTACATGCTCACTTACGAGTACGTTATTCTGGCTGTCCCGATTCTGTTTCTCGCGCGCCATGCGGTTGACGGCAATCTGATGCCCTTTGATACGTCTCTGTACGTTTTGATCGTGCTCCTGACCCTGTTAGCCCGCGTAATTGCGGAACACACGGGGGTCCCACTGGCCAGCGCTCCGGTTCTATTGACCATGTTCCTGACGCATCGCTACTACAAACAATGGGAACATGGTCGGGCAGGCGTTGCGGGTACTATCCGGCCGCCTGTTTCCTCACCCGCTCCCGGTGCGTGATGTAAAGACCGCTGCCGACAATCAGGCCGATGCCGACCCATGTGAGCAAATCCGGGAAATCGGCAAATACCAGAAACCCGAACAAGGTCGCGCTTACGATTTCCAGGTACTGTAGAGGTGCGAGCAGGCTTGCGCTGCCACGTTGGAACGCGGCCACCACCAGTCCATGGGCGCAGAAGGATATCAGGCCAATCAATGCCAAAAGCCCTGCTTGCCAAGCATTCGGCCAGACGAAGACGACATCGCCCACGTCAAACGTGGTGGCCACGATAAGTATCGCACCCAGATAAAGGCTCCCAGCCAGACCGGCACTCAGTTGGATCGTCAGCAGATCATCCCGAACGGGGTACAGTCGGTTGAGAAGCAGATAGAACGAAAACAGCACGGCCGTTGCGACCGGCAATAGGCTCACGAGGCCGATCTCAGCAAGGTTCGGCCGCAAGATAATGAGCGCGCCAGCAAGACCAAGAGCGATCCCGCCGATCCGCCGGGGGCCGACGGGTTCTTTCAAGATGAGCGCTGCAAGGATCGTCAGGATCATCGGCTCGACAAAAAAGATCGAGATGGCTGTGGCGACCGACATGTACTTCACCGCGATGAAGAAGCACAACGACGCCGAGGCCAGCAAAATCCCGCGCAGAAAATTCACGAAGGGTTGCTGTCCGCCAGGGCGTGGCAAGCGCAACAAGATCAGCGCAAACACCAAGCTGACCAGAAACTGAAAGACAAACCGGCCAAACGTGACTTCCAGTGGATGGATGGACAACGAAAGGTATTTTGCGATGATGTCCATCACGGGCACGATCAGCATCGCGCCGGACATCAAAAGAATTGCCTGTAACGGATTTTCGCTGACGTCGATCGCAGGCGACCGTTGTCTCACGATGCGAAGTCCAAGAGTTTCAGATCGATTTCGGACAAGGGCTGCAGTGATGCCAGGGCCGCGCGCGCTTCTTCACTGTCCCGGTCCATCTGGCTGATCAGCGCTTCGGCGTTGTCGAATTTTGCCTCACCTCGAAGATAAGAGACCACGTGCACCCGCAAGGTCTTGCCATAGAGGTCACCTTTGAAGTCGAACAGGTAGACTTCAAACAGGGCTGCCCCGTTGTCGAACGTCGGCCGTCTTCCATAACTGGCAACGCCGCCATACCAGTTTTCCCCGACCTTGACCTTGACCGCATAGATGCCTTGCAGCAGCGGACAATCTTCGGGCATCCGAAGATTTGCGGTTGGGTAGCCGAGATCCCGGCCCCTTTTGTCGCCATGCTGAACTTGCGATTCGAAAAACCACCGGTAGCCGAGGAGGGCATTCGCTTCGGCCATGTCGCCGGTCGCAAGGTTGTCCCGGATGCGCGAGGACGAAATCACGTCAGCATTCTCGTCTTCTTCGCGCTGGACGATTGTGACGCCAAAGCCGTGCTGGGCTCCGGCCGCGCGCAAGTAATCCGGTGTGCCCTGGCGGGCGCGGCCGAAGTGAAAGTCGTAACCGGTAACGGCATGGGAAATGCCGAGCGTGTCGATCAGAATGTCTTGAACGAACGCGTTGGCATCAACAGCTGCGAAGTCTTTTGTAAACGGCAGGATCAGCGCGCCATCAAGACCGCAGACGCGCAACATTTCGGTCTTGAGCGGCGGTGGGGTCAGCCGAAACACGGGCTTGGCCGGATTGAACACGGTTCGCGGATGTGGTTCGAAACTCATTGCGAAGACCGGGTGATGCGTTCCGCGGCCAAGTCCGAGGGCAGCGTCAAGAACGGCCCGGTGACCACGGTGCACGCCATCAAAATTGCCAATCGCAACCACACCGCCCTTGAGACTGGCAGGAAAACTCTCCAGTGATTCGGCGATTTGAAATTCAGAGGATGGGGTGCGATTCATGCAACTGACCTATGCGCAAGGTGGCGTTCGTTCTGGCGTTCCGGAGCAGACAAGAAAATCCTGCCGGTTCCAAGCCGCGTGGAACGTGCCGCCAACACCAAAAAAGGTCAAGCTGCTCCCATGATGAAATTGAACTGGGTTTGATCAGATCAAAGCCGGGAGCGGTCTTCGGTCTTGCTCGGGACCTTGACCAAGGCTTCGCCCTCAAGCACCACGGTGTCGTCGACACTGCAAATGCAGGACAGCCGGGCCCTGTTGCCGCGCTCCATCAGTTCTTCGACGCGCACCGTCACCGTCACATCATCGCCGATCTTTACCGGTGCCTTGAAATTCAAGGTCTGCGACAAGTAGATCGCGCCAGGTCCGGGCAGGCGGGTGCCAAGAACAGCGGAAATCAGGCTTGCGGTATAAAGGCCGTGCGCGATCCGCGTTTTGAACGGCGTTCTGGCTGCAAAATGCTCCGACAGATGGATCGGATTTCTGTCGCCGGAAACTTCGGCAAAGCCCACCACGTCGGAGGAACTGACATGTTTTACGAGTTCTTCCGTCATGCCGACGGTGAGATCTTCAAAACAGAGTTTTTGCAATTCCAGCATGATGTTTTTGGCCCTGTATCTTCCGTTTTTTTGTGCGTTGGACGCTAAGCGCGCCCGGGAATTCTGACAATTATGCTTTCGGTGAAGAAAAAAAGTGTCTGTTATTAACGGTCTTTTCAGGTGCTCCCGTTAATTTGCGTTGAGTGTGGGGAGGTGAGGACACAAATAAATGTGTCGCTCTCCTTCGAAGTCATAACGCGTTTCCAACGGCCCACGGCCAGGGGCCGCGCACCTTGACAGTATGGAGTAGACAATGGCCCTTGATCTTCAGATGCCGGTCCTCGTGGTCGATGACTACAAGACGATGATTCGCATCATTCGCAACCTTCTGAAACAGCTCGGTTTCGAAGACATTGACGACGCTGCGGACGGCACCGAAGCCTTGGAAAAAATGAAGCAGCGCCGCTATGGTCTTGTGATCTCGGACTGGAACATGGAGCCGATGACCGGTTACGAACTGCTGAAGCAGGTTCGCGCCGATGGTTCCCTCAGCAAAACACCGTTCATCATGGTGACAGCTGAATCCAAGACCGAAAACGTGATTGCAGCAAAAAAAGCCGGTGTAAACAACTACATCGTGAAGCCGTTCAATGCGCAGACATTGAAAGGGAAAATTGAGGCTGTCTTCTCCGACTAAAACACTTTGGCTTGGCGGAGACCGGTGTACGTGTACGTCTCCTTCTCCGCCCTTGCCGGCATTCTTTTTCAAGTTAAGCAGTCGGGCTGGGCAGGCAGGCTGTTGCCGGACGAGTGCGCCAAAAAAGTTTTATAGCCGATCTCTCAGTGCTCGGCATCTGCTGTTTGGAGGCGGCGGTTAAGCAATGGACACCATTGAAAGGCTGGATCTCATGGCCAAAATAAAACAAGAAAATGTCGCGCAAATCATCGATTTCCTGGAACAAAACAAGACCCGGGACGGGGAAGTTTCTCTAAACGATGTGATGCATCTTGCCGAAGTGATGTCCGGGTCAATGCACGACTTTCTGTCGACGGTTCAGCCGGCTGTCACGGAAGAGCTGACAATGATCGCGAGAGAAATCACACGCATGAAGCAGGAGATTTCCGCGCTTCGTGCCAATGATATGACCGGCAACAAGATCCCGGATGCCGGCCGCGAACTCGACGCCATCGTTGAGGCGACTGAAAACGCGACCAACACCATCATGGAAGCTGCCGAAGAAATCATGGCTGCGGATCCGAGTGACGCTGAGGCCTACCAGGACCTTGTCAGCAACAAGATGATCGGCATCTTCGAAGCGTGCACCTTTCAGGATATTACCGGTCAGCGTATTTCAAAGGTGGTCCATACCCTCCGCTTCATTGATGAACGGGTGACATCCTTCATTGAACAATTGCGGATCCCGGCCGATTTTGAAGCCGAGACGGAAGAAACCGATGAAGAGCGCCGCAAGCGGGAGCTGATCCTCCACGGGCCGCAGCACTCCGGCGAAGGCGTTTCTCAAAATGACATCGACGCCCTTCTCGGTGACAGCCAGGCAGACATCGACAAACTGTTCGACTGATCATCGCCGGGCACAGAATTGAAAAAAAGGCCGCTCCCTCGGGCGGCCTTTTTGTTGTTCCATCAGAAACTTGCCAGGGCGAAAATGAGTCTGCTGCTTGGATGAGAGTGTCGAGCGAAATGCCGGTTAGGCCTCTCAGAATCCTTCGAGCACGATCTTGCCCTTAGATTTTCCGCTTTCAAGCAAAGCGTGGGCCTTCATAAGGTTTGCCGCGTTGATCTTGCCAAAGCTCTCGGCGACCGTCGATTTGATTGCTCCTGCATCAATTAAGGACGCAACTTCATTCAATATGTCTCCCTGGCGTTGCATGTCAGCTGTTCCGAACATCGGGCGTGTGAACATGAACTCCCAATGGACCGAGATCGCTTTGGACTTGAAGGGCATAATGTCGAAGGTGTCGGGATCGTCAATCAGCCCGTACCGGCCCTGTGGTGTCATGATCTCAGAAACTTCTGCGGAATAAAGATGGGAATGGGTCGTCGAGTACACGAAATCGACGGTACCGACGCGCAGAGCCTCGATCTGCGGCCCGAGGGCCTCGGCGTGACTGATAACGTGATGCGCCCCCAACTCTTCTACCCATGCCTTCGTTTCCGGTCTCGAAGCGGTCGCGATGATTGTCATATCTGAAAGAGCACGAGCCAGCTGGATGGTAATGGACCCCACACCACCCGCTCCGCCGATGACCAAAAGCGTGTTGTTGCCGCCAGGGATCGCTTCGTTTATCCGCAATCTGTCGAACAGCATTTCGTAGGCGGTAAGGCTCGTCAGCGGCATGGCGGCGGCTGCATCGGTAGGTATTGAGCTTGGCGCTTTGCCAACGATCCTTACGTCCACCAGGTGGAACTCGGAGTTTGCGCCCGGCCGGTTCACCGCACCCGCATAGAAGACACGATCACCTATCGAGAAATTTGTGACAGCGTCACCTAAACCAACAACTTCACCGGCGGCATCCCAGCTCAAGATACCGGGTTTCCCGTTCGTGGGTGCACGCCGCTGGCGGATTTTAGTATCTACTGGATTAACGGAGATCGCATCGACCTTCACCAAGAGGTCATGACCCGACGCCGTTGGCGTTTCAGTTTTGAAGTCAATCAATGCGTCGGGCCGGTCAATCGGCCCAGTTTCAAGATATCCAACTGCTTTCATGGCGTGCTCCTTTGATCTGGCGCTTAGCCGATGATGGTCATCTCGTTGAGCGTGAATTCTTCAACAGCGCCATCCGTGGCCTCCATGTATGCTGCCAGGTGTGGCGCACCCATGTGGGTCTGCCACAACTCACGGCTTTCCCAGTTCTCATAAAACATGAAGTGCGCTGGATCGTCGTTGTCCTGGTGTAAGTCGTAGTTGATGCACCCTTGTTCGGCGCGGGTGACGTCGATGAGCTTGAGAAGCTCAGACTTCACCAGGCCGATCTTGTCCGGGTAGGCTTTGATGTTGGCGACAATTGTCAGCTTAGTCATTGGAAACATCCTTTGTTTTATTCCTCAAACTGCAATTTACGAGGCCGCTTATCCGGGATAAACAGGCGTATTCCGAAAACATAATCCGGAAATGTCGGCTAATGCTTCTCGATAATCTTCGATTGTTCATGATCATCGCAGAGAAGGGCAGTCTCGCGGCAGCTGCCCGCGAAACCGGAATATCGACGACCACTGTCTCCGAACGCTTGGCTGCACTCGAAGCTCATTACGGCGTGGTGTTGTTCAATCGCACAACACGGTCCATCAGCTTAACGGAGGAGGGCCGCACGCTTGTCAACGGTGCACGTGCGGTTCTGATTGAAGTTGCGGATCTCGACACACGCATTCGTCATGGGGCCGAGACCCTCTCCGGGTTGATCCGCATCTCTGCACCTGTCGATCTGGGCCGCAGCATCATCTCACGGGCGATATCGGCATTCACCGAAGAAAATCCTGCAGTTTCTATCGAACTATCCTTGTCGGACGGATACGTTGACCTCGTCGGTCAAGGATTTGACATGGCAGTTCGTTTTGGCAATGTGACAGATTCCACCCTGAGGGTGCGGAGCCTTGGGTCTTTTCAACGCCTTATCTGTGCTGCACCTGAATATCTGAAGAGGCATGGCACCCCGAAAACCCCTGAAGATCTGATGAACCATAATTGTCTTGTCATGCGCTTTGGGGAGACCTTGGACAGTGTTTGGGAGTTCGGCAAAAAATCAAAAAAGAAACGGGTAACAGTTCGTGGGAGCCGGGTTGTCAACGATGGCTGGCTCATCCGATCCTGGGCCTTGGCAGGACACGGTATTGTTTTAAAGTCCGAGCTGGATGTCGCCGAAGACATTCGATCCGGAGCCTTGGTATCTTTGCTCTCTGAGCATTTGCCGCCGCCGAACCCGCTCCAAATGATGTTCCCGCCAGGAAGAGCACAGCCGCGACGTGTTACGGCTTTTGCTGACCACCTTCGCAGGACAGTTCCGGTTTCCCGCTTTGACGTGTCGAGTGTTCGCTCGAATATTGAGACGTATAGCTAAGGCAAATACGAGCTAAGTTTCCGCGCGAGCGGAAATTAGCTACCGCGGCATTCCCGCGGGCCGGTCATTCATTCATACCGCAACAAGTTTCCGAATTCCGCCCTGTTTAGCCCCTCACCATGATAGCCGCGGGATGGCGGCGCGGGCGCGGAGGCCTTCTTCGATCAGACGCTTGCGGATCAGGTGCTCTTCCGGGGCTTCGCTCGGTCCAAAATCTGAAGCATGAATACCGGCGGTGATGAACAGAACGTCGATGTCCTGGGACACCGCGCCGCGAATGTCGGTCGGCAGGCCATCGCCGATCGCCAGAACATCTTCCTTTGCGATTGTTGTCCCGGCGTGCTCGGCCAAGCGCCGCAGACCTGCCTCATAGATCGGCGCGTGCGGTTTGCCGAGAATGGCAACTTCGCCGCCGAGGTCTTCGTAGAGGCGGGCTAGCGCCCCGGCGCACCAGACCAAGCGGTCGCCCCGCTCCACAACGATGTCTGGGTTGGCGCAGATCATCAAAAGGTTGCGCCCCGCCAGTTTCTCCAGGCGCTCCCGGTAATCGTCCGGTGTTTCCGTCTCATCATCCCGGAACCCCGTACAGCTGATCGCGTCTGCATCCTCGTCAACGCTGGTGAAGGTCGCTTCCAGATTGTGATAGAGCGGCTGGTCGCGGTCCGGTCCGATGTGCAGCAGCGTCTTGGAACCTTGCGCTTCCAGGACTTCGCGGGTGACATCGCCTGAGCTGACGATGCTGTCGTAAGCCTCTTCCGGCACACCCATGTTCGTCAGCATTTCGGCGACATATTTTGCTGGCCGCGGGGCATTCGTTATCAGAACCACATGGCCGCCGGTTTCTTCCCGGAAGCGCCGCAATGCGATATGTGCCTCCTCGAATGCTGACACGCCGTTGTGCAGCACGCCCCAGACATCGCACAAGATGCCCTTGTACTGCGGGGCAAGGGCATGGAGCCCGTCAACAAGAAGCGGTGCAGAAACGGTCATGGCGGCTCACTCGGATGAGAAATTATCTGATAGGATTGCACGGAATCGAAGTAAATCCGGCGCGGACCATATCCGAAGCGCGCGTCAAACGGAACCAATCAAAGGGCAATTCATGCAGGTCAGGCAACTTGGCGAACAGGTGATCAACCAGATTGCCGCCGGCGAGGTCATTGAACGGCCTGCCAGCGTGATCAAGGAGCTGGTTGAAAACGCCGTTGATGCCGGGGCGTCGCAAATCGACATCGTTACCGCTGCGGGCGGCAAAACGCTGATGCGGGTCGCTGATGACGGGGCCGGCATGAGGCAGGACGATCTGAAACTGGCCATCCGCCGTCACTGCACCTCCAAGATTTCCGATGATGACCTGTTTGATATCCGCACGCTCGGGTTCCGGGGGGAGGCGTTGCCGTCGATTGGCTCCGTGGCCCGTCTCGTCATTCAGACCCGCCACGGCGAAGAAGACCACGCCTGGGCGATCGCCGTGGAAGGCGGCAAGGAACAGCCGATTGTGCCTGCCGCCCGCTCAAAAGGCACCCAGGTTGAAGTCCGTGATCTGTTCTTCGCAACACCGGCCCGTCTGAAATTCTTGAAGTCCGACCGCGCGGAAGCAGCCGCTATTACCGAGATCGTCAAGCGGATCGCGCTTGCCTATCCGCATATCGGGTTTTCACTGTCCGGTGCCGACCGCCAGCCGCAGTCCTGGCCGGCAGCGCGCGGAGACGAGCCGCATCTGGCCCGGATCGCGCAGATTTTGGGGCCCGATTTCGTCGACAACGCCATGGAGATTGATGCGGCGCGGGAAGGGGTCCGGCTCACCGGGTATGCTGGTTTGCCCACTCATCACAGGGGCAATGCCCAGCATCAATTCTTTTTCGTCAATGGCCGACCTGTGAAGGACAAGCTTCTGCTGTCTGGACTGCGGGGGGCTTATGCAGATGTTCTCGCGCGCGACCGTCATCCGGTGGTGGTTCTCTTCATTGATCTGGATCCGGCACTGGTGGACGTGAACGTCCATCCGGCCAAATCCGATGTGCGCTTTCGCGATGCGCAGTTGGTCCGCGGCCTGCTTGTCGGGGCGATCAAACATGCGCTGGTCCAAGCGGGGCACCGGTCGTCGACGTCCAACGCAGCCGTCGCCTTGGATGCGCTTCGAAAACAATCTCCACAGCCGGGATGGCCATCCGGTGCCACTGCTCCCGCTTACGGTTCTGCAGCGAGCGTATCGGCAAGTGCGCACGGGTTCGGTGCAACGGCAACAGCGGAGCGCTGGGCGCCGGAGGCTTTTCAGCCATTGGAGACGGCACCAAATCCTGTGCCGGGATTTGCTGAAGACCGGGTTTCAGAGGTCCAGAACGGCTTTTCTGCTTTGGCCACACCCTCAGCCGATGCGCGGGCGCATGATGTTCCGCTGGCCTCAGAGAAAACCGAGCTACCACTTGGCGCCGCGCGGGCACAGGTGCACGAGACTTACATCATCGCGCAAACAGAAGATGGCGTTGTTATCGTCGATCAGCATGCAGCGCACGAACGGCTTGTTTATGAGCGCCTGAAGGAGGCCTTGGCCAAAAAAGACGTTGCCCGGCAGATCCTTTTAATCCCGGAGGTTGTCGACCTGCCGGAAGAAGATGCCGCCCGGCTGGCGGACCGCGCGGAGGATCTGGAAAAGGTCGGCCTGTCGCTGGAGGCTTTTGGGCCGGGTGCCATTGCGGTTCGTGAAACGCCAGCCATCCTTGGTGATATGGACATTCAGGGCATGGTGCGCACGCTCGCCGATGAACTGGCCGAATGGGAGACCGCCGACAGTCTCCGGGAGAAACTTGACCACGTTGCCGCCACGATGGCCTGCCATGGCTCGGTCCGGGCCGGACGCCGCATGCGGCCGGAAGAAATGGATGCCCTCTTGCGCGATATGGAAGCAACACCACTTTCTGGGCAGTGCAACCATGGGCGCCCGACCTGGGTTGAACTGAAACTCAGCGATATCGAAAAGCTTTTCGGCCGCAAGTAACAGCCAATGGGAAATCCGTCCCGTACGGCGAGATCGGCAGCCGTACGGAGACTGGAATGACCGCAGAAGACAGCAACAACAGCACACCACCTGCGCAGGACGGCACGGGCACCGTGCGCAGGGTTGGCAGGACCGTCAGAAAGGTCTTGGTCGCTGGTGCGATCGCCTACGGCATTGTAGCCGGCTACATGTACCTCAATCAGCGGAATTTCGTTTTTGTCCCGACGGGTGAGCTTGAGACGCCCGGCGCAAAGGGGCTTGAGACGGTCACCGTGGAAACGGTCTCAATGCAAGACGGCACCAACGTGACCATCTGGACGTCTGAAGGGCGTGAAAACACGCCGATCGTTCTTTATTTCCACGGCAACTCCAGCAATTTGTCGACGCGTCACAAGCGCTTTGCGCAGGTTCTGGACAGTGGCTTCGGGCTCTATGCGCCGAGTTATCGCGGCTATCCGGGAAGTGAAGGCACCCCGTCCGAGGCAGCATTCATTCAGGATGCGCTAGAGCATTTTGACAGGGCTTCGGCAACTGGCAGACCGGTTATCTTGCACGGTGAGAGCTTGGGGACAGGTGTTGCCACTGCCGTCGCTGAACAGCGCCCGGATGCCGGATTGCTCGTCCTGGAAGCGCCCTATACAGCTTTGGTCGACATTGCATCCGAGCAATATCCCTGGTTGCCGGTGTCCGTGCTCATGAAGGATCCAATGCCGACGCGGGAGCGGATCCGGAACGTTCAAAGCCCGATCCTGATCGTGCACGGAACGGAGGACCGGGTGATCCCGGTGGCGCACGGAGAACGCTTGTACGAGCTGGCGCCCGAACCGAAGACACTCAAGATCGTTGAAGGCGTCAGCCACAGCGGGCTTTGGGGCAACGGTCTTTGGGAAGCCGTTCAAGACGCCTATTGCACCTCGAAGGCCGAGATGCGCGCTTGTTGAGACTGGGCGAAAACCAATGCCGAACATTGAACCAGGAATACCCGTGCGCGTCACGGACTGCGCGGTACTGCTCAAGGTATCCCGCGAGCCTTAAAACGTCCTCTGAACCCGCAATGTAGTGTAGATTTCATCGGTATCGGAAAGCCCCGAAGCTCTATCGAAATCGACGTTCCGGTATTGCATTTCAGCGCCGATATCCACACCGGAAATTGGCGACCAGACAACGTTTCCGGTCACTGTCCATTGATTGAAATCGTAGCTGTCCAATGCGGCATCGACAGTGTGGTAACCACCTTCCAGATTGGCAGTGACCGTGTCGGTTACGGCGTGACGCCAGCCTCCGGCAATGTTCCATGTCTTTGTTGTCTTGGTGGACCCGCCAACATTGATGGCGTCGGTGATCCGGCCGTTCCAACTGTCGAGTGGGAAACGGCTTGCGCCGTCAGAATAGCCCACTTGGAGAACAACTTTGTCCCGGCCACCGAGGAAAGGAACCTTGATCTCCGCGCCGGCACCGACAGCCCAGCCCAGAGCAGATTCTGACGCAGTGTCGACGGAATAGACTTGATGTAGCGCGCCCATAATTTGCGCGGATCCCCAGGCCTGATCGATCCGGATGTTGGCGACAGCGTCTGGGATCTTAAAGCCGCCATATCCGTTGGCGTTCGGAGAAATCAGTTCCACCCGCCGGGAAACCGGACTTTCGATTGAAAGGCTGGCGGACACTCCGTTGCCGAATGCACGGGTATAGGCAGCTACGTTCGATTTGGTATCGGAGTACGAGGTGACCCGCGCGCCGAATGAGTAGCCCGTCCAGAAGTCCCAAAACGATTGAGCCCGGCCAAAGGTGAACCCACCGAATTGGATGAAGCTGTACTCCAGCTCCAAAGAATTGGAGCTGCTGTCGTTGTCGTTTGTTACGTAGACGGAGTTGTAGGTGCGCAGCAGCCCGTACTCCGTCGCGGTGCGCGAGTCCAGATAGCTGTAGCCGCGAGCCCGGAACGTTGTTCCTGTCGCCGCCTTGTCTGACCAATTGTTCGGTCCGCTGCCATAATTGTTCAGCCGGTATTCGATACGAACTCGGCCTCCGACACGCAGGCAGGTTTCTGTGCCCGGCAGGTAAAAGAACCTGTTGCCGTAGGCATCACAAATCCGCAGGTAGTCTATCGGTTCCGGTGCGATTGGAAGATCGGCAGAAAATGCGGGGCCGGGGAGCAAAATTATGCTCGCTCCAATGATGGCAGATCTGATCATGACACGATGTCTCGACAGTTTAACGGTTCGCGAGCCATCACAATAGCGGGTCTTGCATGACAGTTTTCAGCGTACTCTCGGCGTTAGTAAATTCAACTGTGCTTCGTTGCAATTGAGCAACAGAGTATGGTCAGCGTCGGCCTTGAAAAAATGCTTTCAGGAGAGCTGCCGATTGGCGTTCTCCTATACCGGCATATGTCTCAGGGGCATGATGACAAATCGGTTGGTGAAAGAATCTGGTTCCATGGTCGACCGCGCCGCCCTTTTCGTCTCCGGCGCCATAATAGAGCCGGCGGATCCGGGCAAAGGAAATGGCGCCGGCGCACATCGCGCAGGGTTCTAGCGTGACATAGAGATCGCACTTCGGAAGCCGTTGTGATTGGAGGGCTGCACAGGCCGCACGGATCACCAGCACTTCTGCATGCGCAGTCGGATCGTTCAGTTCCAGGGTCCGGTTGCCGTCCCGGGCCACGATCTCTCCGTTGCGCACCAGAACGGCACCCACGGGGACTTCACCACGCTCCGCGGCTGCTGCAGCTTCCTCCAGGGCGAGATCCATGAAGGTTTTTTCGGCGGAGTTGCTGTCTTGAGATGTCATGCCGTCTTTTCCATATCCGCCGTTTTAAGGCGGTAAGGCGTATCCGTCAGCTGCAAAAGCAGGAGAATTTGGGGTCCGGATGCCGTCTTCGGGCACGATTACACGAAAATGGTGAAAACAAGCGATTCCCGAACGCGTTCTGCTCTGCTATGACGCGCCTATGACGACAAAGAAATTCCCTCCGAAACGGTCTGGCCCGGACAACGGCCGGAACCGACCCAAACGCGCAGCAGACAACCGCGGTCCGCGCAAGCCAGCGCCGCGCAAATCCGCTTCCAAAGCCGACGAGGCGGGCGATGCTCCGCGCGTGACCATTCCTGACACTGCCAGCGGCGAACGCATCGCCAAGGTCATGGCCCGTGCCGGCTTGTGCTCCCGCCGGGAGGCTGAGACCTGGGTCATGGACGGCCGGGTCGAGGTTAATGGCAAGGTACTGACCACGCCAGCAGTCACCGTCACCAGCAACGACAAGGTTCTGGTGGACGGCGAACCTCTGCCGATGCGCGAACGGACACGGCTGTGGCTCTACCACAAGCCGCGCGGTCTGGTGACGACCAACAAGGATCCGGAAGGCCGGCCAACCGTGTTCGACCGGCTGCCGGATGATCTTCCGCGGGTTTTGACCGTTGGGCGTCTCGACATCAATACCGAAGGCCTGTTACTGCTGACCAATGATGGCGGTCTTGCCCGGGTCTTGGAACTGCCGGCAACCGGTTGGCTGCGCCGCTACCGCGTGCGCGCCTTTGGCAAGATTACACAGGCCGAACTTGATACCTTGAACGACGGTGTGGCAATTGACGGCGTACTCTATGGCGCGATCGAGGCGACACTGGACAAGGAGCAGGGCGGCAATGTCTGGATGACGGTTGGTCTGCGAGAGGGCAAGAACCGCGAAGTCAAACGCGTTCTTGAACATCTGGGGATGTCGGTCAACCGGCTGATCCGTCTTTCCTATGGTCCATTCCAGCTCATGGATTTGGCCGAAGGCGACGTGCGCGAAATTCGCGGGCGTGTTCTTCGCGACCAGCTTGGCGATGCGTTGGCGGAAGAGGCTGGCGCCGACTTCGATGCGCCCATCTTTCATATGCCCAAGCAGGAAGAAGAGAAGAAACGACCGGGTCCGCGTGGCGGTAGCCGGGATAGCTCCTCAGAAAAAGGCCAGGGCAAATGGCTGACGGCCCGTGAAGGCAAGTCGGCGACGGATCGAAAGAAAGCCGCACGGAGCGACGACGGTGGCCCAAAACAGGGCAAGCGGAGAAACGAAGGGCCGCGCCGGGAGAAAGTCTCACCGCGGTCAAAGTTCCGCATGACGTCCGAACCCCGGTTCCGCAAGGATTACAACGAGGAGCGTCCGTCCCCGCCGCAACGCCGGATTTGGGGAGATGAAGGCCTCGTTGAGGACAAACAGCAGGAGCGCCGCACAAACCGCGACAAAGGCGACCGGAAGGGCGGACCTCGCGAAGATCGTCCGTTCCGCGGCGACCGGCCAGAGCGCGGTAACCGCTCAGATCAAGGCGGACGGTCAGAAGGGCGGGATCGCGCAAGCCGTGGTGAACGCCCGGATCGGGGGGATCGGTCAGGTCGCAGTGGCCGTCCAGACCGTGGCGGCCGTCCAGATCGCGGTGGCCGACCGCCGCGCCGCGGAGACCGTTCGTGAGAATAGTTGCCGGACGTTTCAAGGGCGCTGCATTGGCAGCGCCCAAGTCAAATGCCACACGGCCGACCAGCGATCGATTGCGCGAAACCGTCTTCAACATACTTGCGCATGGGCTGGAGTTCGAGATTGATGGATGCCGGGTGCTGGATCTTTTTGCCGGCACCGGAGCGCTCGGTTTTGAGGCGATCAGCCGAGGTGCGCGGCACTGCACCTTTATCGAAGAAGCCGCCGAGCCACGCGGTGTCATCCGCAGGAACATGGAAAGCCTCGGGCTCAATGGCGCTGCAAAGATTTTCCGGCGGGATGCGACAAAGCTCGGCGAGCCAGGAACGATCGAACCCTTCGATCTGGTGTTCGCCGACCCGCCTTATGACAAGGGGCTGGGAGAAAAGGCGCTCGGTTCTGCCGCAACTGGCGGATGGCTGAAACCGAGCGCCATCTGCATTCTGGAAGAGCGGGGCTCCGCGGACGTTGATGCTCCGGAGGGGTTCACTGAGCTCGACCGGCGCAAGGCCGGTGACAGTCAGGTACTGTTCCTGCGGTTTGATCAGGGGTAAGCGTGCCCTGGCCTACGCCCCTCCGGGCATCATGATGTAGACCGTTTTTTCCGCAGGCAGGGTGCTACGGCTCACGGTCACACTTGAAGTCTCTGCACGGACGATCCTGTAGCCCTGTTCCGTTGCCCGGCCCATGAACGCCGGAAGGGCCCCGGCAAAATGAAAATGCATCGGGATGATCATCGATGGACTGATGGCAGCCAGCACGTCCATGAGGCTGTCGAGCCTAAGTGTCGATGAGTTGTCAATGGCGGCGAACACGACATCAATCTGCCCGAGGCGCAGTAAATCGTTTTCTGTAAGCCGGTGATGTAAATGTCCCAAATGTGCGATGCACAAATCCGCAGCTTCAAAGATAAAGATTGAATTGCCGAGCCTGCGGCTCTCTCCATCCCAGCCACGGATGTTGGTTTGAATGTTTCGAACGCGAACATCGCCAACAAAGATATCGTGATCCATCGGGCCGCCGTTCCGGTTCCAGCCATAGAGCAGATGTTCGATATTCGGGTCCGGGTTCAAGGAGTAGTGGGTGCCATGGGCCCCGTTCATTGTGGCGATTGTCGGCGGAAGAAATGGACGGTAGATGTCGTTGTAGTCGGTTGCGATGCGGATCCCTTGGGGGGTTTCCAGCTCGAAGGTGGAATGCCCGATGTAGCGGATGCTGACTTGATCTGGCTCCAGATTGGCGTTCCACACCCGGACTTCGCCCGGCCGCAACGGCTTGTACGGGGCATCAGCGACGACTTGGCAGATCGCCAGAGCAGGGCCAGCCAACAGGATTGCCGAAAAAAAGGTGAATAGAACCACAGCGATGCCATCGAGGCCCTGGCGAAACCTGCTTGCTTGTCGGATGCAACGGATGGATTGCCACATGCTGAACGATCCCCACTCGCGAGTGTCATCCAAACAATACTAGGCTTTCAGGCAAGACCGGCAAGGAAATATGGGTGATCGTGATGAATTTGATCGGTTGGACATTCATTTGCCCAAAGAAAAGGCAACCGGCCTTTTGGACGGTTGCCAGGTGGGGGCGGGTGGGAGGAAGGACCTGCCCCGGGAACTCAATCAAACGATATGAAGGCTGACCGGCGGTCTCGTGCCGCGGGGACGTGTCTTCAGATCGTCGGTCGCCGCACCGGCGGCTTTGGATTGCAGATAGATCATTTCGCCGGCGGTTCCGGCCTCGCGCACGAGGTCGGATTGTTCGCATTGGGCGGCAAGTTGAAGGCCCAGGCTGCGCAAATGGGCGCGCCGGTAGCAGTAAACTGCCATTGCAGCGCGTTGTGCGGCTGGCCATTGGCCAGTGATCTCAGCCGTCGCGTTCAGGGCAGAATCCAGAAGTTTCTTCAGGATGTCATCCGTGACGGGGCATGTCTCTAAATCAGCTGATCCCTTTGCCATCGGCATTGCTCTACTCCTCGGTTCATAGAGAAGGATCGCGAAATTCAGTTAATTGAGTCTTAAGTATCCACAGTCGGTAAATTAAGCGAGGGAAATTGCTTGAATAGTATTAGAGATTATTTGATGGAATCGCTCGTTGTATTTAGCAGTTCTGTCAGTCTGGCCCGTGTCACACCACGTAAGGTTTCGGACTTTTCCAGAATTGCTCCTGCTTTCAGAAAATCGAGAACGCGGGTGTTGTCGTGCTGCGGGCGGATCAGGATATCCGGTTGATCCAGCTTGAGTTTTTGCGCCGTTATCGTCTGCATCAAGATTTGCGAAGACCCGAAAATCGAGTCCAGCATGCTGATGTCAGCCGGATTTGAGCGCGGAACCGGGGCGCCGACAACATCGACCGCGACCACAAAATCGCACTCTTCCCGCAAACCGTCGAAGGGCAACGGATTTACAACACCCCCGTCGATTAGAAATCTTCCCTGATGCCGGACTGGGCGGAAAACGGCCGGGATGGAAATGGAGGCGGCAATTGCCGGTAAAAGCGGCCCCGTTTCGAAATCCACCTCGGTGCAGCCGAAATAATCGGTTGCCAAGATTCGTAATGGGACATCGAGATCTTCAAACCGGGGTGGCAAGTGCTCTGCGACAAAGGCCTCCAGCACACCGACGGGGTCGAATTGGACCGGCCCGGCACGGAAGAGATCCCGGATGCGTTTTGGTCCAAGTTTCCAGAAGCGCGAGAGGACTTTGTTGCTGTCGGCAAACAAGTCCAGCGCGATCGCGCGCAGATCCTCACCGCTGTGCCCGGCAGCATAGCCTGCCCCAAAGATCGCACCGATAGATGTTCCGGCGATTTTGTGGGGTCTGATCCCCAAATCGTCAAACGCCTCAAGAACGGGAATGTGGGCAAGGCCCCTTGCTCCTCCGCCGCCTAGGGCAAGGCCGATTTTGGGATGCGACGCATTTTGAAGCATGTGGCCCAATGCCTCGGTTGGTTATTCGGCGGGTGTCGGGGACGTATTGTCGCCGAACGGCCCTTTTGCCACTCGTTGCCTGATCATAACGTCAGTAGTGTGACGGTGTGAGGGGCAGGTCCTAAAATACGAAATAGAGGTCTTCAGCGGTTTCCGACATCCAGTTGGTGGCGTCTTCGAACCGCAATGGCCGGGCAATGAGGAAGCCTTGCACAGCAAAATCGCCCATCATGCGCAAGCGGTCGTATTGCTCTTCTGTCTCCACACCCTCGCAAACAACCGAAATATTGAGCGAACGGGCCAGATGGATCAGCTGGTTGATGAGGATTTCCTTGCGGTCGTCCTCAAGCATCTGCTGGGTAAACGAACGGTCGATCTTGAGGCCGTTGATCGGAAGATCGACCACATGGGTGAGCGACGCATACCCTGTGCCGAAATCATCCAGCTCGACATGCACGCCCATTTCATAAAGGTCTTTGAGCGTCGATAGGTGACCTGATTTGTGGTCGTCCAGGAACACCGACTCCAAGACTTCGGCTGTAATCCGTTCTGGTGCCAGATCATGCCGTTCCATCGCGGTTTTGAATTGCTCGAACAGCATGCCGGAGGACAGGTGCGCCGGAGAAACGTTTACCGAGATCCGGCCGAAATCCAGCCCTGCATCCTGCCAGGATTTGGCTGCCGCGAACGCCTTGTCGAGAACGATTTCTCCAAGAACAGCGGCAAAACCCGTCTTTTCAACGACGGGCAGGAATTCCCCTGGAGAGACGACGCCGCGTTCCGGATGCTGCCAGCGGACAAGCGCTTCGACCCCGACGACCTTGTGGGTGCGCATGTTGACCTGCGGTTGGAAAACAAGAAAGAACTCGTCGCGCTGAGCCGCCATGTGAAGCTCACGTTCAAGCTCTGTTTCCTTGTCGCTGACAGACTGCAAATCTGATGAGTAGAACGTGAACCGGTCCTTGCCGCTGTGTTTGGACCGGTAAAGTGCAAGGTCCGCATTCACCAGAAGTGTTTCGAAGTTCGTGCCATGGTCCGGACATAGGGCAATCCCCATGCTGACGGTCGGCCAGAAGGTTGTACCGTTGAACTCCATCGGGGCACGCATCAGCCGGCGCGCGCGCTCACACAATTCGTTCGGGTCGGAGTCCGAGGAATTCGCCAGAATAACAAACTCATCGCCGCCCCAACGGTAGGGTGTCCCGAGCCCACGGCTGACTTCGCGCAGGCGGCGTCCTGTTTCCGCAAGGCAGTAGTCACCGGCCAGGTGCCCCAGTGTGTCATTGACACGTTTGAAATTGTCCATGTCCACATGGATGAGAAACGCGGGTTTTTCGGTTTTGGCGAACCGCTTTCCGGCATCGCGCTGACAACCAGCGCGGTTAGAGAGTTTCGTCAGCGGATCAAAATAGGCAAGGCGCTCCGCACGTTCCTTTGCGTCCCGGGTTTCAGATTCCCTTTGGACCCGGTCAGAAATGTCATTCGCCATGGCGACGATGCGATTGCGGCCCTGGTCGCGCACCATCTGGATTTGGAAGTCGACCGGATAATCCGTTCCATCCTTCCGGCGCTGTTGGGCTTCGCCTGTGATATTGGCCTCTGTACCCTCGGCCAATGGAACGAGTTTTTCGGCAATAGTGGAGCGGCTGAACTCCTGATTGATGTCCCAGAGTGTCAGATTTTGCAGCTCGGTCAGCGTGTAGTCGAGGTTCGTGATCGCGCAGGCGTTTGCGTATTCTACCTTGTAGGTATCCGCGTTGAGGACATAGATCTCGTTGAGCGACGTCTCAAGGATCTTTGCCATAAGCCTGTTCTGGCGTTCTGTGTTGGATCGTTCCGTTATGTCGTGGACAGTTCCGATACCCCGAACGCTTCGGCCATTTTCACCTTTGAATACACGCCCCTTGGTGTGGATCCGTGCAAGCGAGCCATCAGCTCTCAAGATCGAATGCTCCAGATCAAAAGGCTGGCATTGTGCGAGAGCATGATGAACGACTGACTTGACCCGGGGCAAATCAGTTGCAGGCACGCGTTCGATCAATTGCTCGAGCAGATTGCCAGACGCTGTCGTGGGCGAAATCCCGGTAATCCGGAAAAACTCTTCCGAGGCAGAGATCTCTTTCGTGCTGACATCGCACTCCCAGCTGCCGATTGAGGCAATCGCTTGAGCCTCAAGAAGCTGGGCACGGCTGCGTTCAAGTTCCTTGGTGTTCGAACTGACTGCTTCTTCCAGGCTGGACCATGTGCGGCCAATTCTGCGTTGAAGCCGGGCCAGGAGGCGCTGCATGAGAACCCAGGCGAGGATGGCGAAGCCGAGGCTGACAAGCAGCACGACGAGAGTGGTCTTGAAAAACGCTGTGGCTGCAGTCGTGACGTCCCGCTGCAGCATGATTTTCGAGCCCGGCGCAGCATTCGCCAATGGAAGAGACAAGCTCTCGGTCATGAGAATAGTGTCATCTTCCTTGAACAGCAAAGGAACAGCGGCAGATGCTGCTTGTGCGTTCTGCGCGTTGGAACGGGCGGTGGACGCAGCGGTTACCGGCCCGCCGGTTTTGAGGATTTTGCCGTTTATGGCAGCACTCAAATGCATCATATGGGTTTCGATACTGGAACTTAAATCCAGATAGCCGAGCAGCCGGCCCTCATGCACCAAAGGTTCTGTGCTGCGAACCACAATGGTTCCGGCTTGATCATATTCTAGGCTGTTGGCGACACGCGGCGAAACTACATGATTGTCGTCTCCGGTCATCTCTGACGAGATCTTCAATGCGGCTGCCGGAGGACCCTTTCGGTACAGAACCGAATGGTCAAGTCCATAAACTGCCAACCGGTAAGGCCCCTCGTTGCCGTTGAAGGTTTCAAACGCACGCTCAGCATAAAGCGCAACAGATGCGGGATCATTCTTGACCATCGCCGAAGTCAGATTGTAATCGGACGTCAAACGGTCTGCGAGCGTTGCAAGAGCCTGGGCATTTCGCTGCTGTTCCTGGTGGACCAGCTTTTTGGAAGCTGATTGCACTCGATCAAAAGGCATCTGCAGTCGGGCGACTTCAGTGACGATGTTCTGGAGCGTAAGAATGCAAACGATGAGCGCTAGAAAACCAATAAAAACAGCTTTAAGCGGGCGTTCAATCCGAGCGCCATCGTCGCTCCATTGAGCGGCGATATGATCCAACCGGGATTCCACAGTATCGAGAAAATGATATCCGGACCGTTTCACTTCGGTGTCCCGCATACTCCGCTCAACCACGCCAAACCTTCAACCGTTGCGTACGGTTGCCCCTCCGCACCTTGTCAGGCAGTATCCTAGAATTCTGGCAGCCAAGATGGCGCCGATCAGATAGGAATAGTCCCTGCCATAATTATCGATAGCGGGTATTCGTTAAATTGCGTTGAATAAGAGTGTTAAGAAAATTAAGGACTTTCACTGAAAAGCGCTGCATTTTAACAGCTTAACACCATGCGCATTCAAGCTCAGCAGGTTTGGCTGAAGTTGGAGGTCGATTTTTTTTACTATGGTATTTTCTGCAATGAAAAGAATTCGAGTATCTCCTGCGTGATTTCTCTTGGTGACTCTTCCGGCAGGAAATGTCCGCCCTTAATCGCCTTACCTTTGGCGTGAGGACACCACGTCTGCCAGATTGACAGCGGGTCTTCGATACTGGCCGCAATTCCCTGTTCGCCCCACAGCGCAAGAAACGGTGGGTTGATGGTTCTATTTGCCCGCCGATCCTCCGCGTCATGATCATAGTCGATATGCGCCCCGGCCCGGTAGTCCTCGCAGCTCGCCGCTATGCGCACCGGATCGCTAAACCAAGCGCGCGTGTGCTGAAGCGCGCCCTCAGAGAAAGGCGACAGGTCCTTTGCCGCACTCCAGCTTGCGAGCTTGTGCTCCAGAAACGGGATTGGGTCGGCGGCAATCATGTTTTCAGGAAAGGGCGCCGGTTGGGCCAAAAACGCCCAATGATAGATCTTCAGTGCAAAGGTGCGGTCAAGATGGTTCCAGTAGTCAAATGTTGGCAGGATATCGAGAACCGCAGCGCTAGAAATTCGATCGGGCATGTCCAGCGCCATGCGGTAAACCACACGCCCGCCCCGATCATGTCCAACCGCCCCAAACTGTTCATGGCCAAGATGAGACATGACCTCGACCATGGTCTGCGCCATGGTTCGTTTGGAGTAGGCGGCATGATCGGCACTCAACGGAGGGATCACGGACTGACCGTATCCTGGAAGATCCGGCATCACGAGAGTGAAAGACTTGGCAAGGCCCGCAGCGATCTTGTGCCAAATCACATGTGATTGAGGATAGCCATGCACCAGCAAGAGCGCCGGACCGGTGCCGCCTGTCCGGCAGAAAATCGGTCCTTGCGCAGTTTCGACGAAATGGCTTTCGAAACCTGGAAACAGGTCTGGCAGTGTCTTGACCAAAGAATCCTCCCAACAATAGTCGCTGGGCAGAACCTAATAATCTGAGACGTTTATGGCTATCAATCTCTTGGCCTAATTTCAGGTTTCACGCGCGACTGCCCGCCAGCCGATGTCGGACCGGCAAAAACCTTCTGGCCAATCGATTTTTGACACGGCCTTGTAGGCAGCTGCCTGTGCGTCTTTCACCGATGTGCCGAGCGCCGTTATGTTCAGAACGCGGCCGCCATTTGCAAGGATTTTGTCGCCGTCGGACTTTGTTCCTGCGTGAAAGACTTCAGCCTCATCAGATGATATGACATTCAAGCCTTTGATCTCCGTACCCTTTTTATAAACACCCGGATATCCCTTGGCAGCCATGACAACCGTTAATGCAACATCATCGTGCCAGTCGGCGTGGGATTGATCGAGTGTACCGTCCGCGCTGGCGATCATCAGTTCCAGAAGATCGCTTTTCAGGCGCATCATCAGCACTTGGCACTCCGGGTCGCCAAAGCGCGTGTTGTATTCGATCAGTTTGGGGCCGTCCGATGTGATCATCAGGCCGGCGTAGAGAACGCCCTTGAACGGCGTGCCACGCTTGGACAACGTTGCGATTGTCGGCTCAACGATGGAACGCATCACATCCGCAACGAGGTCATCTGTAAGAACTGGAGCCGGGGAATAGGCGCCCATGCCGCCTGTGTTCGGGCCTTCATCGCCGTCATAGGCCCGCTTGTGATCCTGTGCTGTTGCTAGCGGCAGCGCGTTGATGCCGTCAGACAGGACAAAGAAGCTCGCTTCTTCGCCTTCCAGGAACTCTTCGATCACGACTTCTGAGCCCGCCGCACCGAACGTGCCATCAAAACAATCCGTTACGGCAGCTTCCGCATCCGCAAGTGTCATGGCGACCACGACGCCTTTGCCGGCAGCCAGGCCGTCCGCCTTGATGACGATGGGCGCACCTTTTGTGCGCACGTAATTCAGGGCATCCGCAGCGTTGTCGAACCGGCCATATCCTGCAGTCGGGATGTTAGCTTCGTCGCAAACAGCCTTTGTAAAGGCCTTGGATCCTTCAAGCTGGGCGGCGGCTTTGCTTGGACCGAAGGCCTTGATGCCCGCCGCGTCCAGATCATCGACCAGTCCTGCAACAAGGGGAGCTTCTGGGCCGACGACGACAAACTCGATCTGCTTGTCACGGCAAAAGGTGATCACGGCTGCATGGTCTGAAACGTCCAGATCGGAGAGCTCTGCATGTGCGGCAATGCCGGCATTCCCGGGAGCGGCATAAAGCTTTGTAAGCTTCGGTGATTTCGCCAAGGCCCAGGCAAGGGAGTGCTCACGGCCACCGGATCCGATCAGGAGTACTTTCATGAAATGCCAATCTCACATGCATCAACAAGAAGGGGAGCGGATGTTGGGGCCAGCAGGGCCGCTTCCGCAAGTTAGGCGCGGTCTACCATGCTGGCGCCGGTGCCGCAATTGGGCCGGACGTGTGCCGCTGCCCGACAAGATCACCATAAGCTTAAAGGAGAGGACATGAGCCGCACTTGGCAGGTCGTATTGGGGTCTCCGGTCAACCGGCGGGATGTACTGGGCATTGTCCGCAAATGCCGGGAAGAGACGGGCCGGACTTTCAACAAGCATTATGAGAGTGCCATCAGCTGGTTTCTTGTCGATGCATCGGCCGGCCGGATCTACCTGATTGATGTGCGCGGTGTACCCGCGGGATTTGCCAGCGTGTCGTTTCAGCAATCCGTTTCGTGGGGAGGCCGGCTGGCGGTGCTGGAGGAGCTGCAGTTGCTGAAGGCTTATGAAGGGCAGGGGCTTGCCCAGCGGGTTCTCAGGGCAATCATTGGCGACCTGGAAAATTTCGGTCCGGACGTGGTGGTCGCCTATGTAAGAGAAGACGATCCGCTGGCAGCGGTATACGAGATCGAAGGGTTCTCCCGGACTGCTCTCATTCGTTATTCTGATCAGGAAAGTGAAGAAACCGGCTGAGGGTCGCTCCGAAATGGTCTTATGGGACGGACTGCGTCAGTTATGCCTCTCGCGAATGGATCTCCGGAGCTTTACTGTGTGAATTGCGGCCTGGGGGTGATTTTCGTTTGCGCAGCCGGTAAAGCTGCGGGAAATCAACCGCGGGCTCGGCGCAATATTGTTACGCGCGAAACGTCAATCAGGGACCACACCATGTTCTTTTCCACCCGGGATACCGGCCCGGTCGCAGATGCGGTCAAGAAGCATTGGGTCGACACCCGCCTGCCTGCGGGTTTGCGCCCTTACGCCCGTTTGGCCCGCTGGGAGAGACCTATAGGGTGGTGGCTGCTGCTTTGGCCTTGCTGGTGGTCCGCAGCGCTTGCCGCGATCGCGGCGGGCAACAGCTGGCCGAATCCCTGGCATATGCTTTTGTTCCTGATCGGTGCCATTGCAATGCGTGGTGCTGGATGCACCTACAATGACATTGTGGACGTTGATATCGATGCTCAGGTAGAGCGGACGCGCTCCCGGCCGATCCCTGCCGGGCAGGTGAGCAAACGTCAGGCAAAAATTTTTCTTGTGGTCCAGGCGCTGGTCGGTCTGCTGGTCCTGCTGCAATTCAACAGCTTCTCGATTGCGCTCGGTATCGCGTCGCTGATCCCGGTCGCGATTTATCCGTTTATGAAACGGATAACCAACTGGCCACAGCTGTTTCTGGGGTTCGCATTTTCCTGGGGCGCGTTGATGGGATGGGCCGCTGTTTTTGGAGATCTGTCGCTGGCGCCAATCCTGCTCTACATCGGCGGGATATGCTGGACCATCGGTTATGACACGATCTATGCCCATCAGGACAAGGAAGATGACGCCCTAGTTGGTGTAAAGTCTACAGCCCGTTTGTTCGGCGATCGTACCCGGCTTGCGCTGATCGTGCTCTACGCTTTGGCGTCCATACTTTTTGCCCTTGCTGCAGCCTTGGCCGATGCCGGACCGGCAGCTTTCCTTGGGATTCTTCTGGGCGCGATCCATCTTGGCTGGCAGATCGTCATCATCGATATTGATGACGGGGATCAGTGTCTCCAGCTGTTCCGCTCGAACAAGATCTACGGCTGGGTCCTGTTTATCGGCTTCGCAGCAGATGCAATGATTTCAGGGATATTCGCGTAACAGGAAATCGAGAAGCGCGGGGTTAGTCCCGCGCGATGATCTCGCGTTCGTGCGCGTAACTCGAAGACACTTTGCCAAGTGATCCTGTTTGCCGCCGGTTCAGAAAGCGCGGGCGGCGGCCAGTCAGGAGGCGCAGTTTCCGGCGAGGCGCCGGGGCAGCAGCCGGGTTGGCCTGAAAAGCTTCAATCGGTTTGACGGCACCACCGAGATCACACACCAGCATGGGCAAGGACAAGACTTGCGCCCAGCGGCTCCAATGCGTTGCCAACTCGTCAGACGAATGAGTTTCCACGAGTGTGATCGAAAGCGCGCTGTCGGGATGTTTCAGGATCAAACTGGCCAGGATCTCTCCCGGCGTGTTGCCTGGAACAATGCGCACCATCACGCCGTCAAATCCGTGCATCGGCACAACAATTGTGACCGGCAGACCACCAACACGGCGCTTGATGATTGCTTTTTCGCGATCAAGAAAGATATCGGCCGGAAGGGAGGTTGTTCCGGGCCGGGCTTCCAGGCGTTGCTGGAACTGGACTGGGAGGCAACCGGGATGCAGCACCTGTTCGGTGCCGATCCCGGCCGCTTGTGTCATCTGGTTTTCTGTTTGACGCTTCACTATGACTTCTCCACCGGGCCTTTTGGCCTCTTGATGAAGTCACTCTACACACCGAGAGTCGTGATCTGCTTAAGAGATACGGTTAAAAAACTGTGATTTTAAAGAGGGTTACTGGAGTGTAACGAGCCCGCTAACACTCTGTTGAGCATAACGGCTTGGCAACAGCAACGTGCAGCCCCAATTTCCATTCACATCGGTTTTCGTTCCACCGCAGGCCGATAGTTATCCTCCAACGGTTGCGGCTCTTTCCTGCGGAGCGTAAACAACAGCCCAACATCAGGCGGTATGCCAACACTAAGGCGGTATGAATGTCCGAATTGATTGATCAAACTGAACTCCAGTCCCGTGCCGAACGTCTGGTTGCCGCGGCCCGCAATGCAGGCGCAGATGCCTGCGACGCAATCGCTGTTACCGGTGTTTCTCTGGGCGTTGAGGTCCGGGACGGCAAGGTCGAGGAGACCGAACGGGCCGAGGGGGATGACGTTACCCTGCGCGTTTTCGTCGGAAAACGCAGTGCAGCTGTGTCGGCAAATCAGTTGGACAATCCGTCAGATCTTGCGGAACGCGCTGTCGCCATGGCCAAGGTGGCGCCGGAGGACCCGTTTGCGGGCCTCGCCGATCCGGATATGCTGGTCAAGCAGCTGCCGGAACTGGAGCTGTTGGACAGCAAACAATTGTCCGCGGATGAGCTCACCAACATAGCGCTCGAAGCAGAAGCTGCCGGCCTCAGCGTGGAGGGTATCAGCAAATCCGGTGGTGCATCGGCATCCTGGCGCCTTGCCGGTGTCGTGATGGCCACCAGCCATGGATTTCAGGGGGCTTATCTTTCGTCTCGTTTCGGTATGTCCATGACGGCGGTTGCCGGTGATGGCACAGCGATGGAGCGGGACTACGATTTTGACAGCCGGACATTCTTTGAAGATCTCGACGCGCCAGCGGATATTGGCCGCCGTGCCGGGGAGCGGGCTGTTCGCCGGTTGAACCCCGACAAGATTTCCACGCGCACCACGAATGTCATTTATGAAGCGCGGGCCGCCCGCAGCATCCTCGGACATCTGGTCGGCGCGATAAACGGCGCGTCAGTGGCCCGGAAGACCAGCTTCCTGATGGATCACATGGGAGAGGCGGTTTTGGCGCCGGGCCTGACGGTTGTTGACGACCCGTTCAAGCGCCGCGGCGCGGCAACCCGCCCGTTCGACGGTGAGGGAACCGAGGCCAGCGTTCTGAACATGGTTGAAGACGGCGTCTTGCAACACTGGTATTTGGATGGAGCCTCGGCAAGAGAGCTCGGGTTGACCCCGAACGGCCGCGCCCGGCGTGCAGGCAGTGGCACGTCTCCGGGCTCCACGAATGTAACGTTGATGCGGGGAGAAAAGTCTCTGGAAGAGCTGATGGCGGACGCGGGCGACGGTCTTCTTGTGACGGATCTGATCGGCCACGGCGTGAACGGCCTCACTGGAGATTATTCACGCGGAGCTGCCGGTTTCTGGTTCGAAAACGGCAAGATAGTTAGACCCGTCAGCGAAATCACGATCGCAGGCAATTTGAAGGACATGTTCAAGCGTATGGTGCCCGGCAGCGATCTGGACAACCGCTATGCAGCTGCGGCCCCTTCAATCCTGATTGAAGGAATGGCCCTTGCCGGGAATTGATGCTGCCGCGTTTGAAGCCGACCTGAAGCTTTTGGAAGATGCAGCGCTGGAGGCCGGTGAGCTGGCGCTGACCTTTTTCGGCCGCGACCCGGAAACCTGGTTCAAGGGCAACAAGTCTCCGGTCTCGGAGGCTGACATCGCCGTCGACCGTTTTCTCGGCGAAACCTTGCGCGCAGCCCGGCCGGACTACGGCTGGCTGTCAGAAGAAACCGCTGACGATCCGATCCGGCTGCAGCATGACCGCGTGTTCATCGTGGATCCGATTGATGGAACCCGCGCTTTCCTGGCGGGCGGTGACGAGTGGACTGTGTCCGTCGCAGTTGTCGACAAGGGGCGGCCTGTCGCAGGCGCGGTCTATTGCCCTAGACGGAAGGAAATGTTTCTGGCGGCCAAAGGCGGTGGGGCGTCCTTGAACAAGGATGAGATCACGGTCTCAGACAGAACCGAAACGGCTGGCGCCCTGTTAACGGGCCCCTATTCGATTGCCGCCAACAAAGACATTCAAGCGGCCGGTTTTGAGGCAACGGATGTGTTGCGGTCTCTGGCCTACCGGCTCGCCATGGTGGCCTGTGGCCGGGCGGATGTCGGGGCCGCGCGCGGTGGTCCAAGTGATTGGGATCTTGCAGCCGCCGATCTTTTGGTGCAGGAAGCGGGCGGAACTCTGACCGATCTGTCGGGTGAGCAACTGATTTACAACCGCGCGAAAACGCGCCATCCCGCACTTGTTGCAGCCCCTGTGCAACTCAGCGGGCCGGTTCGTAACGTTCTGGGAAAGCTGATTGCTTAAAGCCTCGAGGATCCAGGCAAACAAGGACTGTTCATGAGCGATACAGAAGCACCGAAACAACTCCTGCATCTGGTCTTCGGCGGCGAACTGGAAAGTCCCGACGGTCTGACATTCCGCGATCTGGATGAACTGGACATCGTCGGGATCTATCCGAATTATGCGGAGGCTTACACGGCTTGGAAAGCCAAGGCGCAGGCCACCGTCGATAATGCGCACATGCGCTACTTCATTGTACACATGCACCGCTTGCTGGATCCCGACACGGCCAGCTGACGGCGCCGCTCCATACTTGGGCAAAAAGAAAAATGCTAAAACGCATCGGCCGACATCCGCTTGTTCTTTCGGCAATCGGCTCCCTGCTCGCTGGATATTTGAAGCTGGTTTATTACACGAACCGCTTTACGACAGAACCTGTCACCATCCACGAAGACACGGACAAGGACCTGCCTGTGATCGTGGCCATGTGGCACGGCCAGCACTTCATGGTGCCGTTCGCCAGGCCACCCCATTGGCCGGCCAAGGTAATGATCTCCAAATCCGCGGATGGCGAAATCAATGCAATTGCCGCCCGGAAGCTGGGCATGGGATTGATCCGGGCCTCTGGCGGGCGGACTGCGCACCAAATCAAGAAACGCGGCGGCATGCGCGGCTTTATCGAGGCGGTGAGGGCGTTGAAGGACGGATACTCCATTGCCATGACCGCGGACGTTCCAAAGGGTCCCGCCCGGCATTCCGGAGTTGGCATTGTGCAGCTTGCCAAACACTCCGGCAGGCCGATCCTGCCCGTCGCCGTGGCCACGAGCCGCAGCATCGAGCTGAACAGCTGGGACAAGGCGAGTGTTAATTTGCCCTTTGGCCGGGGCGGTATTGTGGGCGGTGACTTGATCTGGGTGCCGTCTGACATGGATGATGAAGGACTTGAGGCCTACCGCCAGAAAGTGGAAGACGGTCTGAACACCGCAACGCGCCGGGTCTACGAGCTTGTCGGAAGGCCGAATGGCTGAGCGGCGCCCCATCGCCTTGACGCTTTACCGGGCCCTTGGACGGGCATTGACGCCACTTCTGCATCTTTTGTTCCGGCGGCGCGCTGCAAATGGCAAGGAAATCGAAGGCCGTAAGGGTGAGCGCTTCGGTGTTCCTGGCGTGCCGCGGCCAAAGGGATCTCTTGTTTGGATCCACGCTGCCAGCGTCGGCGAAACGATGTCTGTTTTGCCGTTGATCGAACAGCTCGCACGCGACGGCCATTCGGTGCTTTTGACCAGTGTTACGGTGACGGCTGCTGAACTCGCCGAAAAGCGATTGCCGGAAAACTGTATTCATCAGTTCACGCCCTATGACACGCCGGATTGCGTTTCGAGCTTTTTGGATCATTGGCGGCCCGATCTGGCCATGGTGGTGGAATCCGAGATTTGGCCCTGCATGTTCGACGAGGTGCATCAACGCGGTGTCCCGTTTGCACTTCTGAATGGCCGGATGTCGGAAAGTTCGTCGCGAAACTGGATGAAAGCGCCGAAAACTTCTGGCTACATCTTCAAGTGTCTCGATCTCGTTCTGGCGCAGAGCGATGCAGACAAGCAGCGGTTCTTGAAGCTCGGATGCCGGCACGTCGAAATGCCGGGCAATCTAAAGTTTGATGCTGCAGAACCAGCTGCTGAAGAAGATGACCGCCGCCAGCTTGCCGATCAAATCGGCGATCGCCCGGTCTGGATGGCGGCCCTCACGCATCCGGGTGAAGATGAAATAGCGCTGAAAGCGCATGCGCGACTTCTTGAGGAATATCCAGGCTTGCTTCTGCTGCTTGTTCCCCGCCACCCGGCCCGCGCCGATGATGTGGCAGCACTTGTCAGGGAAAGTGGTCATGCTTTGGCCCGGCGGAGCTGCGGAGATCCGGTGGTTGCTGAGACCGGGGTCTACTTGGGCGATACTCTCGGCGAAATGGGGTTGTTTTACCGCTTGGCTCCGGTGACATTTCTCGGTGGGTCATTCAACGACGCCGGTGGACACAATCCTGTCGAAGCAGTCCTTCTCGGATCGGCGCTGGTCACAGGGCCAAGGGTTGCCAATGCCCGGGCCGTTTACAAGGATCTTTGGGAACAAGGCGCAGCTCTAAAGGTCGCAGAGCCTCCTGAGCTTGCCTCGGAAATCGCCCGCCTCATGGACCACCCTGATAGCCGCAAGGAGCAAGTTGACCGGGCGATGAACCTGGTCATCATGGGGCGCGGCGCCTTGACCCGGACAGCAGATTTTCTGAGGCCCATGCTTGCAGGAGCATCTCAGGCCGACATGATGGAGAGGGGCGATGGGCAAGGCGCCTGATTTCTGGTGGACACCCAATCGCAGCGCGGCTGCATTCGCCCTTGCCGCTGTTGGCTGGATTTATGGCCTCATCGCTGGCCGCCGGATGGTGCAGCATTCAAAGGCAAGAAGCGCGTTGCCGGTCATCTGCATCGGCAATTTTGTGACCGGCGGAACCGGCAAGACCCCTTTCGCGCTCCGCCTGTCGGACCGTTTGGTCAAGGAGGGTTACACGCCCGGTTTTTTGTTGCGCGGCTATGGTGGGCGTCTCAAAGGGCCCGTGCTCGTTGACCTGGCACAACACTCTGCGGCGGACGTTGGCGACGAAGCACTGCTTTTGGCGCAAGCTGGGCCAACAGTGATTTCTGCAGACCGTCCGGCCGGAGCTGAATTGCTGGAAAAACAACAGGTCGACATGATCCTGATGGACGATGGTTTCCAGAACCCGTCTTTGCACAAGGATCTCAGCTTTGTCCTGGTGGACTGCGCGACAGGTTTTGGCAATGGTCTGTGCTTTCCGGCCGGACCGTTACGTGCGCCAGCAGAAAAACAGATCGTCAAAGCCGGCTGCCTTGTCTTGGTCGGAGAAGGTGAGCGGGCGGCAGACGCCGTGCATCTGGCGGGCCGGCGCGGATTGCCTATCCTGCACGCGCATATCGTTCCGGAAGAAAACAACGCTCTCTCGGGCCAAAATCTCCTGGCCTTTGCGGGCATCGGCCGGCCTCAGAAATTCTTCAAGACCCTCACTGATCTCGGTCACAAGGTGGCAAAGTCGCGGGAGTTTGCCGATCACCATGATTTCAGCGAAGCAGATGCCCGTGAACTATTGACGGTGTCCGATCGTGAGGGCCTGCAACTCGTCACCACGGCAAAGGACATGGCGCGCATCACCGCACAGCGTGGTGAAATCTTCCATTGGCTTGCTGCCAAGGCGGAAGTTCTTGATGTGCAGATGGAGATCCCGGAGGAGGACCGGCTGGTGTCCCTGATCAAGGACTGCCTGAGGAACCGCGCCTTTAAATCTTGACCCTCGGAATGGACTCAGTTTTTGCCCTGCGTTTCCAGGTAGCGTTTCATGGACGCGTGGGCGTCGACATACGGCTCTTGCAGTTCGACCGACCAGTATTTCAGCTCATCCAGCGGGATCGCGGTGCCCGTCACGGCGCAGCGCACGAAGGTTCCCGGCGTCTCAACCTGATAATCTCCATCGAGATAACGGATGCGGGCTTCGCTCGGGATGCGCGGGTTTTCGTAACGGTTCATGGTGGCCTGATGTTTCTGTTCCGGACGTTTAACATCCTCATGCGCCTGTTTATGGCACATTGGGCGGGTTCGGCAAGTCCGGTCCGGTTTGCAGAGAGGATGTTACCTAGAAAATTGGCGCTGTGCGGGCATCCGGTGCGATCGTGTAACGGAAACTTGACATGACAACGGTCTCGTCAGGAAGGTTGTCCCGGGCCCGGTCCATTTCGGGTTCACGGGCAATCTGACAGGCGTCCATATCCTCCCAGTACTCTCGGGAGGCGGACAGATCCTCGCAGATGAGAAGATTTGGCTGACATGCGACCAGAGGAAGGGCGATCAAAACGCCGTTCATGACCTTTCAGATCCCGTTTTCTGATCAGGCGCTCCAATTCTTGAAAAACACACGCGCACCACGTTATCGGCAGTTTCAGATGGAAGAGGCTGACCAGAGACAGACCCTGTCTTGGCCAACGCTTCGGCAAGCCGCGGATGCAAGCCATTTCCACGGGCTGCGGCCAAGTTGTTGAATGGAACTAAGCTGGACGGCAGCGGTCGTCCGGTCTGATCAGTCATGGCGCAAGCCTCTTTGCTGCGGGTAGGCCGCAGTCGGTTTTTCAGGATTTTGGGGGTCTGGCTTGGGCCTTCGGAAGACGCCCAGCTGGATCAGTGGCAGAAAAATTATCTCCACTTAAACTTGAGTAATATAGTCATATTAAAATTATGCCAAGTGGATTTCTTAGCTTTTGGGGTGATTTGCCTCGCCAAATCCCTATGTTGTTCTCAAGAAGACATACATGCCGCCCGGTAATCAGCTGAGTCTGGTATTTGGCAGCGGCACTGGATCAACAAGGAAACTCTGATGGCTCTGTCCAGTTCTGATCTGATTGAAACATCCGGCCTGGGCTTGGAAACAGCCAGACGCATCACCAAGGAAGCGCTGGCCAATGCCGATGATGGCGAGCTCTTTGTTGAATACCGCCAGACAGAAGGCCTCGTTTTTGACAACGGCCGTCTGAAAGGCGCCAACTACGACACCGCGCAAGGCTTCGGTTTGCGGGCTGTGGCTGGAGAAGCGGCCGGTTATGCGCATGCAGGGGACATCTCCGAGGCGGCGTTGAAACGTGCGGCCGATGCAGTAAGTGCTGTGTCGAAAGGCTATTCCGGGACGTATGCCGCTGCCCCGGCGCGTACAAACCTGTCGCTCTATACCGACGCCAACCCGTTGGGCGGCCCAAGCTTTGAAGACAAGGTCAAACTTCTGCAGGAAATCGATGCCTATGCACGGGCAAAGGACCCACGCGTGCGTCAGGTCTCCGCATCGCTTGCCGGGTCGTGGCAAGTGGTCGAGATCCTGCGTGCCGACGGGCATCTTGTGCGGGATGTCCGCCCGATGGTGCGCCTCAGCATCTCCGTGGTCGCGGGCAATGATGATCGTCAGGAAAGCGGCTCTTACGGGTGTGGCGGCCGGGAAGGGTTCGAGCGGTTCATCACCACGGAAAACTGGCAGGGTGGTGTTGATGAAGCGCTGCGCCAGGCGCTGGTCAATCTGGACGCCATCCCGGCCCCGGCGGGTGAAATGGATGTCGTCCTTGGGCCAGGCTGGCCGGGCATTTTGCTGCACGAAGCCGTTGGTCACGGCTTGGAAGGCGACTTCAACCGCAAGAAAACCTCGGCCTTTGCCGGTCTGATGGGCGAGCGGGTGGCGTCACCTGGTGTGACGATTGTCGATGACGGAACGATCCCGGATCGCCGTGGATCTCTGTCGGTCGATGATGAAGGCACGCCAGCGGCCCGGACCACCCTCATCGAGGATGGTATTTTGACCGGTTACATGCAGGACCGCCAGAATGCCCGATTGATGGGGATGGAGCCGACCGGCAACGGCCGCCGGCAGTCCTACGCCCACATCCCGATGCCGCGTATGACCAACACGGTCATGATGAACGGAGACAAGGATCCGGAAGAAATTCTCGCTTCCGTGAAGGACGGAATTTACGCGGTCGCCTTCGGCGGTGGTCAGGTCGACATCACATCCGGAAAATTCGTCTTCTCCTGCACGGAGGCCTACAAGGTCGAAAACGGCAAGGTTGGCGCGCCTGTCAAGGGCGCCATGCTGATTGGGAACGGTCCGGATGCTCTGACCCGTGTTGAGATGATCGGCAATGATATGGAGCTTGACCCTGGTATGGGGACGTGCGGCAAGCAGGGGCAAGGCGTCCCGGTTGGCGTCGGCCAGCCCTCCATGCGGATCAATGCCATGACAGTGGGTGGCACTGCGGTCTAACTGACCCACAACTTCGATCTGAACAATGTAAGTAGGGTCTTCAGTGAAGCACTGAAGACCCTTTTTGTTTTGCAATCGCCGGCGCATCGCAGTAGCAACAAAACCTCTCTTGTGCTGGCAGTCTTGCCAGCAGTTTTCGATTTAGGGTGATAGGGAAATGGCGTCAGACATAATCGTCTGGGGACGGATCAACTCGTCCAATGTGCGCAAGGTTCTGTGGTGTCTGGAAGAGCTCGGCCTGGACTACGAGCAGATCGATGCCGGCGGGGCCTTTGGCGTTGTCGATACGCCCGATTATCTCGCGCTGAATCCGAATGGCCGTATCCCTTGCCTGCAAGACGGGGACTTCACCATTTTTGAATCCAACGCAATCTGCCGCTATCTGGCCAAAACCTATGGCACTGCGCCATTTGTCTCCAACGATCCGAACAATTGGGCGCTCGCCGATCAATGGATGGACTGGACGACGTTTTCCTTTGGCATGCCGTTCAGAAACCTGTTCTGGAATATGGTCCGAACCGCTCCGGGAGACAAGGACCAGGCGGCTATCACGCATGGCATCGCGCATTGTTCCGCTCAGTTTGCGGTCGTGGACGCGCTGCTGAAAGACCAGCCTTATTTGTCCGGTCACGCCTGCGGGGTTGGCGACATCCCGCTCGGGAGCCTCGCCTACGCTTGGTTCAATATGGACTTCGAGCGTCCGGACCAGCCGTATCTTGCGGCTTGGTACCAACGACTGACGGAACGTCCAGCCTACCAGAAGGGTGTGATGAGCCCGCTCACCTGACCCCTTTTCTTAGCAGGAGATGGTCGGGCGATTGCTTGGCAGCACGGTTTTGCCGTAGAAGCTGCCCGCCTTGGCCTATCTCAATGTTTCTTTCCGGCAAATCGCTAAAATGTTTAGGAATCTTTCGAGATTTCCGCCGTTTAATTGGGTAAGATGAAACACCAGGCTGAGGGCCGGAGAGAGCATGGCAGCAGAAAGTGCGCCTCCCTTATTTGCTGAAGCGATAATCTTTCTGTCGGCGACCGTTGTGGCGGTGCCGATCGCGAAGCGTCTCGGCCTCGGCTCCGTGGTGGGCTATCTGGCGGCAGGCGCTGCAATCGGACCGCATGGTCTTCAGCTCCTGGGCTCCGGTGAGGATGTGCTGCACGTCGCCGAGCTTGGCGTCGTCCTGCTGTTGTTTGTCATCGGTCTTGAGCTGGATCCCCAAAAACTTTGGCGCATGAAGCGTGACATCTTCGGCCTTGGCACAGCGCAGGTGATGTTGACCGGGTTCTGCCTCTTCGGCTTTGCGCAACTTGCCGGAATGGGCCAATCAGCGGCCCTCGTCGCTGGGTTCGGCCTCGCGCTGTCCTCAACGGCCTTTGCTCTGCAGATCTTACAGGAGCGGGGGCAGCTTTCATCCGAATATGGTCAGCGAGCTTTCGGCATCTTGTTGTTGCAGGACATTGCCATCGTTCCGCTCTTGGCCATGGTTGCCATTTTGGCGCCCGGAGAGGGGCCATCCACCACGGCGGAAATCGTACAGGAAGTTCTGATCGTTCTGTCAGCTGTCGCCGCGGTTATCCTGACCGGGCGATATCTGATTTCGCCGGTGTTTTTGCTGCTTGCGGCCACGCGGGCCCGCGAGGTGATGCTGTCTGCGGCCCTGTTGGTAGCGCTCGGCAGCGCCGGGATCATGCATACGGTCGGCCTGTCGATGGCGCTGGGCGCGTTTTTGGCCGGCGTACTTCTCGCTGAATCGAGTTTCCGTCACACGCTTGAAGCCGATATCGAACCATTCCGATCGCTTCTGATGGGCCTCTTCTTCGTGGCCGTTGGTATGTCGCTCGACTTTTCACTCGTCATGGCGAACTGGGCTTACATTGCTGGCGGTGTGATGGTCGTCATGGTCGTGAAAGGACTTTTCTTGTGGGGGCTGTCGCGGGGGACCGGGTCCAGCAACTCCGATGCCATGCGTATTGCCGTGACACTTCCGCAAGGTGGTGAATTTGCATTTGTCTTGTTCACCGCGGCCGTGGTGAATTCGATCTTCGACTACGAGACCGCAAATCTTTTGAATGCGATTGTCATTCTGACAATGCTTCTAACCCCGGTTGCCTGTCTGGGGTTGGATGTACTGGCCACGCGGGCCAAAGCGCGTGGTGTTGAAAACCCGTCCATTGAAACATTCGATGAGGCAACGCCAACGGTACTGGTCGTCGGTTTTGGCCGGTTCGGCATGGTCGTTGCACAAATCCTTACCTCCGAAGGCCTTGAGATCACCGCGATCGACAACCGGCCGGACCGGATCGCCTATGCCCGGAAGCAGGGCTACAGGGTCTATTATGGGGACGCCACGCGGGCAGATGTCCTGGAAGCTGCGGGCGCCGGAGATGCGGCTCTTGTCGCCATGTGCATTGAAAACGATAAGGTGATGGCGCAGTCGATCGAGATGATCCGCGAGGACTTCCCTAAGGCGTTGATTTTCTGCCGTGCCACCGACCGGGCCCATGCTATGGATCTCACGAAGCAGGGCGTCGATTTCCAGATCCGCGAAACGTTCGAATCGAGTGTGGTGTTCGGCCGGGCCGCTTTGGAAGCTCTTGGAACGCCGCTCGATCGGATAGATCAGATTGAGGAAGATGTGCGGTATCGCGATGAACAGCGCTTGGCCGAGCAATTATCCGGCGGCATGTATGCCGGTTCGGATAAGCTGCACCGGGTGACGCCGCGCAAGACGGCCGAGGCGGCCAACCCGGACGCTGCAGCAGAATAAAAAGGCGCCTGATGAGGGCGCCTTTTCGATCTCACACCATCGATGGGTCGTCTAAGGCAGGGCGTCAAAGCCTGCAGAGAAGCCGTTCAACGAGATCGGGATACCGATCCCTTCTTCGGGTGTCTGAAAAATAATGAAGGTCGCTTGGGAACCGGACTTCAATTGGTTCAGAAGCTCATCTTCCAGAATCACCTCCGCGATACAGCCATTCGGCAGGCAGCGGACAAATCCGGCCCGGCCGATGTCTGCGCCGTCAACCTTCAGACCGAGGCCGGAGGGTAGGAGCACTCCAAGCGGTGCCAAAACCCGCAAGATGCGCGCCTGTTTATCAGCGGTCCGTAAAATGATGACGGACAAACCAACATTTTCCCGGTCTGCTGCTGTCACGTTCTGTATAAGTGCACATTGCTCACCGGTCGCGCCGGGGGGCGTGTCGCAGCGCATCTGCCAATCGCCGTGATTGGCGCGGATCTCGCCCTGGGCAGTGGCAGGCTGAAGGCTTTGGGCGAACGCGGTCACACAGATCGCGGCAGCAGCCATCAGCTTCGGCAAAGTGGTTAAGGTAGAGCGCTTTGGGCGCTGTTGCGGCAACTGGGTCGACAAGAATTCCTCCAGCCGTTTGTGTTCAGATCCGGCTTTTGCGTGTTTTGAAACGCGCTCAATCAAGCGAATCACGTGTATTTTGTAGCCAGACATTGACGTATGAATGCGGACGATTCCAGTCACCGCCGGTGCAAAGCTCTTAGATAGCCGGTTTTTTTGTCGAAAATCGGCCTGTCCTTGATTTCTCTCAATTGGAAAAATATCCGAGCTACTTGTGAAATCGCGCAAATTTCGTTGCAGCGCACGGCGTCTTGTGGTTTTTGTGCGGCCAAAAGGGGCCGATGAAAAGATGCGGCAGATCGCCGCCCTAGCCGATTGGTAGCATCGCTCTTTAACCGTAGATGTGGTTATATCCGGCAATCCTTTACAAGGACGACCGGGTTCAGGACCGGCAGTTTAAGCTTGCGGAGTTCCGGCAAGCCTATTACTGCGGGACTTAGGTATTCGACCGGGCAGGGTCCGGAAATTTGCATGCGCCGCCATATGGGCGGCTGAGGGAAGGGAGCGCGGACGTGAAGGCAGTCTTCAAGCGTCTCATGAATTTGGTCACGATGGCGACCGCATTCGCCGGTGTTTCGACAGCGGCATTGGCAGCAGAACCAGGGTTCAACAACTGGCAGCTCGGGTTTCAAGCCTCAACCAGCGATGTGATGGACGACATCACTTGGTTCAACAACTTCACTCTCATCATCATCACAGTCATTACGGTCTTTGTTTTGGCGCTGTTGATGTATTGCGCCGTGAAGTTCAGCGCCAAGAACAACCCGGTGCCGTCACGCACATCGCACAACACGACGATCGAGATCGTCTGGACCGTTGTGCCGATCCTGATCCTGGTCATCATCGCCATCCCGTCTTTCCGTCTGCTGTACAAGCAGCTCGAGATCCCGGAATACGACATGACGGTCAAAGCGATCGGCTACCAGTGGTACTGGGGTTACGAGTACACTGACGAAAACATGGGTGAGCTCTACTTCGACTCCATCATGGTCCAGGATGCTGACCGGCAGGAAATCGCAGACGCGCGCGGTGTGTCGATCGACGAAGTGCCACGCCTGCTCGCAGTCGACTACGACCTGGTTATCCCTGTCGACACGACAGTGCGCCTTCAGGTCACCTCTGAAGATGTCATCCACGCATTCGCAATGCCGACTTGGGGCGTCAAAATCGACGCAATCCCGGGCCGCTTGAACGAGACCTGGTTCCATGCCCGAGAAGAAGGCGTCTACTACGGTCAGTGCTCCGAGCTTTGCGGCAAGGACCATGCCTTCATGCCGATCGCTGTCCGTGTGGTTTCTGCGGATCAGTTCCAGCAGTGGGCTTCTGCGGCGCAAGACGACCTGGACGTTGCCAACGAGCAGCTGATGGCCTCCATCGCGCAAGCGAAGAAGTTGGCCGCTCAAGGTGAGCTCAACGAAATCTCCGTCGCCGCGAAATAACGCGGCGGCGGGCCAATTTGGCGATTGCGCGCGATTTGACACGCAGCGCCGCTGAAAACGACTAAAGAGGGAGCCCTAAATGGCTGCGACCGACGCACATGCGGCACATGACCATCCTTACGGATGGCGTCGCTGGGTCTATTCGACCAACCACAAAGACATCGGCCTGATGTATTTGTACTTTGCAATTTTCGCTGGGATTATCGGTGGCGCTCTGTCCGTCGGTATCCGGATGGAGTTGCAAGAGCCGGGCATGCAGATCTTTGCAAATGCCCACACTTTCAACGTGTTCACCACGTCCCACGGCCTCATCATGATCTTCTTCATGGTAATGCCGGCGATGATCGGTGGGTATGCCAACTACTTCGTGCCGATCATGATCGGTGCGCCGGACATGGCGTTCCCGCGGATGAACAACATCTCCTTCTGGCTGCTTCCGCCGGCGTTCCTTCTTCTGATCCTCTCTCTTTTTGTTGAGGGTCCTCCGGGAGCCAACGGTGTTGGTGGTGGATGGACGATCTATCCGCCGCTGTCCACATCCGGTCAGCCAGGCCCGGCAATGGATCTTGCGATCCTGTCCCTGCACATTGCAGGTGCCTCCTCGATCCTGGGTGCGATCAACTTCATCACGACCATCTTCAACATGCGCGCACCGGGCATGACCCTGCACAAGATGCCGCTGTTTGCCTGGTCCGTTCTGATCACAGCCTTCTTGCTGCTCCTGTCCCTGCCGGTTCTGGCTGGTGCCATCACCATGCTTTTGACCGACCGTAACTTCGGCACGACCTTCTTCGATGCTGCAGGCGGTGGTGACCCGGTTCTGTTCCAGCACTTGTTCTGGTTCTTCGGCCACCCGGAAGTGTACATCCTGATCTTGCCAGGCTTCGGCATCATCAGCCACATCATTTCCACGTTCTCGCGTAAGCCGATCTTCGGTTACCTCGGCATGGCCTACGCCATGGTTGCGATCGGTGTTGTCGGTTTCATCGTGTGGGCCCACCACATGTATACAGTCGGCATGTCCGTTGAGACGCAGGCTTACTTCGTGGCAGCGACCATGGTGATTGCGGTCCCGACCGGGGTGAAGATTTTCTCCTGGATTGCGACCATGTGGGGCGGCTCCATCGAGTTCAAAACCCCGATGGTCTGGGCAATCGGCTTCATCTTCCTGTTCACCGTTGGTGGTGTGACAGGCGTGCAGCTGGCCAACGCTGGTCTCGACCGTGCTTTCCACGACACTTACTACGTGGTGGCTCACTTCCACTACGTTTTGTCGCTGGGCGCCGTGTTCGCGATCTTTGCGGCCTGGTACTACTGGTTCCCGAAGATGTTCGGCTACATGTACAATGAGACGATCGGGAAGGCGCACTTCTGGATCACCTTCATTGGCGTGAACCTGATCTTCTTCCCGCAGCACTTCCTCGGCCTGAACGGCATGCCGCGCCGCTATGCCGACTACCCGGATGCGCTGGCTGGCTGGAACTTTGTTTCCTCCATCGGATCGTACATCTCTGCCTTTGCTGTGCTGGTGTTCATCTACGGTATCGTCGAGGCCTTCTCCAAGAAGCGCGTCGCCGGCAACAGCCCATGGGGTGAAGGTGCAACGACCCTGGAGTGGACCCTGTCTTCTCCGCCACCGTTCCACCAGTTCGAAACCCTGCCGCGGATCAAGTAATTCCGCGGCCGGAAGGCCCGGCCTTCCGCTCTGAACTTACGCACCGCGCCGGACACCGGCGCGGTGCGCTCTTGAAAACAAACTGTCTGGCCTAGACACCGAAGATCGGTAGCAGACTCGGCAGAAGATAAAGAATTAAGGGACGCGCCGATGTCGCTCGCAGAGCGCCAGGATTTGATGGATCAAAGCAGCACCGTTTGGAACGGCGGCGAAGGATCAGTGAGCGACTATGTGGCGCTTCTGAAACCGCGTGTGATGTCTTTGGTGATCTTCACCGCTTTTGTCGGCATGATGCTGGCACCGGGCTCCATCCATCCTGTTCTCGGCGCCGTGGCGATCCTCTGCATAGCCATTGGCGCTGGCGCTTCCGGTGCCCTGAACATGTGGTATGACGCGGACATCGACGAAGTAATGTCGCGCACTGCAAAACGGCCGATCCCGGCCGGAAAGATCACACCCGAAGAAGCGTTCGCATTCGGCATCACATTGTCGATCGGGTCCGTTCTAACACTCGGTCTTCTGGTCAACTGGTTTGCCGGCGCCTTCCTCGCTTTCACGATCGCATTTTACGTTGTCATCTACACAATGTGGCTGAAGCGCTCGACACCGCAGAACATTGTAATTGGCGGTGCTGCTGGTGCATTCCCTCCGATGGTCGGTTGGGCGTCCGTGACAGGCGGCGTCAGCTTGGAAAGCTTCGTTCTCTTCCTGATCATCTTCATGTGGACCCCGCCGCACTTCTGGGCGCTGGCGCTGTTCAAAAAAGGCGATTACGAGACAGCCGGTGTTCCAATGCTGCCGGTGGTCGCCGGTGAAACCAACACCCGTCATCAGATCCTGATCTACTCCATCCTGCTCGCACCCATTGGCGTGGCACCATACTTCATGGGCTATGCCAGCCTGTTCTACGGTGTTGCATCCGGGCTGCTTGGTCTGGCTTTCGTTGCGATGGCTGCCGACATCTGGCGCAAGCGGGAGGGCGACGTTGCGCGCAAAGCCTGTATCCGTCTCTTCAAGTTCTCGATTTTTTATCTGTTCATGCTGTTTGCACTTCTTCTCGGCGAAAGTCTGGTAGCGGGGATCTGACGGAAATGGACAACAACGAACAGGGTATTGTTCTCACCGACGAACAGAAAAAGAAGCGCCGCTCCCGGTCGATCGCGATCGCGGTTGTGTTGGCTGCTCTGGTCTTGCTGTTCTACCTGGTGACGATTGTTAAGCTGGGGCCTGACATCATGAACCGAGCGTTGTAACGAGAGGTACGATGACCGAAGCCAACGATCAGAACAATCTGTCCCGCAGCAATCGCAAGGTCGCGTTTGCCTGCCTGGGTATGTTCAGTTTTATGATCGCTGCTGCCTACGCAGCCGTCCCACTCTATGATCTTTTCTGCCGGGTCACCGGCTTCGGCGGCACGACACAGGTCGCGGAACAGGAAAGCGAAATGGTGATCGATCGCGTGATCACTGTTCGGTTTGACGGCAACGTCAATCACGCGCTTCCCTGGGACTTCAAACCTGCTCAACGCTCAGTCACGCTGAAAATGGGCGAAACCGCGCAATTGCCGTACATTGCGGCAAATGTCAGCGATGGGCGGACTGTTGGAACGTCGACGTTCAACGTCACTCCGACGTCGGCGGGCGTCTACTTCAACAAACTGGACTGTTTCTGCTTCACCGAGCAGGCGCTGGAACCTGGCGAATCAGTCGAAATGCCGGTCGTCTTTTTTGTCGATCCGGAGATGGACAATGATCCCATGCTGGAGCATGTGAAGGAAATCACTTTGTCCTATACCTTCTTCCCGGTAGAACAACCGGAACAACCTGTTGCGGCGCGGGCAGATTCGCCTGCGGCTGAAACGAACTTGTAAGAAACTGGCGCTTTGCGCCTGTACAGAATGTGTTTGGGGAGCTTGCCGATGGCTGGTGCACATACCAAGAACCACGATTACCACCTGGTCGAACCCAGTCCGTGGCCGTTTATAGCGTCCATTGGCGCTTTCATACTCGCACTCGGCTCGATTGCCTGGATGCGCTACGCGTCCGGCAACTCTTTCGAACTCTTTGGCCTTGAGTTGTCCGCTGCGAAATGGATGCTGTTCGCAGTTGGCCTGCTGATTGTTCTTTACGTGATGTTCGCCTGGTGGCGTGACACCATCAAGGAAGCGCATGAAGGTCATCACACACGCGTTGTGTCGCTGCACTTGCGTTACGGCATGATCCTGTTCATCGCCTCTGAAGTAATGTTCTTTGTTGCCTGGTTCTGGGCCTATTTCGATGCGGCCCTGTTTGCTGGCGAGGCAATCAACTTTGCCCGTGCTGAGGCAACGGGTGGTGTCTGGCCACCGGAAGGCATCGAGACGTTTGATCCGTGGCACCTTCCGCTGCTCAACACGCTGATCCTGCTAGCATCCGGTACCACCGTTACCTGGGCACACCATGCGCTTCTGCATGACGATCGCGAAGGTCTGAAGTGGGGTCTGACGCTGACGGTTCTGCTCGGTGTTCTCTTCACCATCTGCCAGATCTACGAGTACACCCACGCAGCCTTCGGTTTCAGCGGCAACATCTACGGCGCAACCTTCTACATGGCGACAGGCTTCCATGGCTTCCACGTCGTCGTCGGAACGATCTTCCTCGCGGTTTGCCTGTTCCGTGCACTTGCTGGCCACTTTACTAAAGAGCAGCACTTCGGTTTCGAAGCAGCGGCCTGGTACTGGCACTTCGTTGACGTTGTCTGGCTGTTCCTGTTTGTCGCCATCTACATCTGGGGCGAATAAGCCGGAAGACGTTCTTAACGAACACTGGAAAAACAAGCGCCCGGCGGATCATCCGACCGGGCGTTTTTCAAATCCGGCCCTCGGAGCCTCAAAAGATGGAAGACAAGGCACATTTCCCACCGGTAAACCCGGTCACAGCCGGATTATCGGGCGCTTGCCCTCGTTGCGGACAGGGAAAATTGTTCGACGGGTTCTTGAGCGTGAAAGGGTCGTGCTCCACCTGCGGGCTCGATTACAGTTTTGCCGACAGCGGGGACGGGCCAGCCGTCTTTGTCATCATGATAGTCGGGTTCATCGTCGTAGGCTTGGTGCTCTTTGTTGAATTGTCTTTTCAACCACCCGTTTGGGTCCACCTGATCCTTTGGCTGCCTCTGACCGTAGTGCTTGCGGGCGGCATTTTGCGCCCCCTCAAAGGCTTGATGATCGCCGTGCAATACCGGCATAAGGCAGAAGAAGGCCGTCTGGACACCGGCGGCGATCAAACAGACCAGTTGTAAGAAAGAAACTTGCCAATGGGCCGCGCCCGAAAACTCATCATTCCCGCTATTGCAGCTATGATTGGATTGGCAATCCTGTTGAACCTTGGTTTCTGGCAGGTTCGGCGGTTGGCTGAAAAAGAAACGCTGATTGAACAAGTTGAGACAGGTCTGAAATCGGCCCCTGTGGCCGCGCCCGGCGTTGCAGTTTGGGAAGGGCTCAGTGATGAGGACGATTACCGCCGGGTCTCGGTCACAGGCCGTTTCCTGGAGCAAAACGTTTTCTATTACATTTCGCTCACCGATCCGGTCGGTACATATGGCGGGCCGGGCGAACTGGTCTACAGTCCATTCGAAACGGCAGAGGGATGGACGGTCTTGATCAACCGGGGGTTTTTGCCCGACGGCGTTCCGGACGAAATCAAGCGTGAAGCTCTCACGCCACCATCAGGAGACCAGATGCTGGTCGGACTTTTGCGGCTGAGTGAGACACCTGTCTGGACCACGCCGGCACCGGACCTGAATGCAAAACTCTGGTTTGCCCGCGATACCGATGCCATGGCGGAGGCAATGAACGTCGGCGGAAACCTTGCGCCCTACAGCATCGACCTGGAAGCCGGGCATACGCCAGAAGGTGGTTTACCGCAGGCCGGTGAAACCCTGGTGCGTTTCAAGAACGATCATCTGGGATATGCGCTGACCTGGTTTGGTCTTGCCGCAACCCTCATAGGGGTTTTCTTGGCTTACGCGGCCGCCGTATTGTGGCCGCGTAAGCAGGAGCATTCAGCAAACGTGGATTAAAGCGCTTCCAGGATCGCTGCAGCGCCGGTTTTGGTCGCATCGCCCGGGCTGTCTTCGACGGCAATGAAGCTCACTTCACCGTCTTTTGCAATCAAAGCAAACCGCTGGGACCGCAGGTGACCAAAGATTGGTGCCGGGCCAAGACCAAGACCAGCTGCTTCGACAAACTCTGCACCGGTGTCAGCGAGGAAAGTGATCGCATTGGCGTTGGAGGCCTTCTGCCACGCGTCCATGACAAACACGTCGTTGACAGACACGACAGCGATTGCGTCGATACCTTTGGATTTCAGTGTATCAGCATGCTCGACAAAGCCGGGCAGGTGGTTCATGTGGCACGTCGGCGTGAAAGCGCCTGGAACACCAAACAGGACAACTGTTTTGCCGGACGTCAGGTCTGCTGTTGAAATTTCACCAGGACCATCTGAAGTCATGGTCTTGAATGTTGCATCCGGCAGCTTGTCGCCCACCTTGAGTGTCATGTCTAAATCCCCTTGTTAAAAAACTGCTGCCATTTATTCCGCAGCCCGCTGGAGAGATAGGGCTTCCAGAGCGGACCGTCGAGGGAGAGCCGAGAAATCTTTGAGAAAGATGTTAGATCAGCGGGCGCTAAATCGGAATCGATTCAGCGCCCAAAGCTGTTCGTTTCAGAAGTGGCCGAGCATCTTTGGGCGTTTCCAACAAAACGCCCAATGCTCTAATCCAACCAATCCGGTTGAATCGGTGCCAGGTGTTCCAACGCGTTTTCGCCATCGGACAGAACGAGGCGCAGGTTCGTATCGGAAGCTGTTGTTTTCAGGCCCTTCGTCGACAAGTGCCAAACAGGATTGCCGGTTTCACCTTCGGCCAGTTTCGGGAGTGCGATGTAGGAGCCTTCGGGCCCCGCCGCAAAGAGATCCGGCGTCCCCGCTGATCCGGTTTCAACTTCAATCCTCAAACGCTTGCCATCGCTTTCGACAAGCGTGACAGAGACAATATCCAGCCCTCCAGATGGAGCAATGCCGGGGACGGCCTGCAAATCGCGTTTGATCAGTTTCGCTGAGAGGCTGTCTGGGCGGGTATCCGGTTCAAGTTGAAGGGACAAAGTGGCCTCGCCCGGCACGCAAATGTCATTGCAAACGCCAAAAAACAGCTCAAGCGAAATCTGCGCGGGCTTGGAGGCATCTTCCGGCGTGATCTTTAGCGGCAGGATAATGCCGTCGTGGTAGACGATGGAGTCTGAGAACCCATCGCTGTATCGCTCTGGAACCGGGTAGAGAACTGTTTTGTTCTTTATGTTGGACGTGTTCGTCCAGGTGATTTGCGGCGGTATGCCAGCTTCGCCCGGATAGCGCCAATAGGTGTGCCAGCCCGGTTCCAGTTGAAACTCCAGTCCGGCCCAGTAAGTGCCGTTTTCAGGCGGTCCGGTCGTGATCAGCCGAACGGCGCCACCTTTGACGGTTACCCATTCACTGGCCGCAGCAAGAGCTGTGGTTGGGAGTGTGATTGCCAGAAAAAAGAGGAGTGCCAATGCTGATTTCATGGACCAACAGCTACACCAAAGCAGAAGGCGCGTCAGCATCGCACAACGCTCGGATGGTCATATCCTCGTGACGCGATTGTGAGCATGCGACTCAATCAGTCATTAACATGAAGTCCTATTGGGGCTATGCTGAGTAATGAAGGCGGTGGGCGTTGAACAGTAACGAGGTGCGTATGTCCGAAATCGGAGCAGCAGACACCCTGGAGGGTCAATTCCTGATCGCAATGCCCAGCATGGCGGACAGCCGCTTCGAGCATTCGGTCATCTATGTGTGTTCTCACTCTGAACAAGGCGCGATGGGGCTGATCGTCAATCAGGTGGCAAAACATCTGTCTCTAGAAGACTTGCTGATCCAACTGGACATCGTAAATGACGATGATGCGATCCGCTTGCCACCTCAGGTGCAGGGTATGAGTGTTCACAAGGGCGGACCGGTTGAGGTTGAGCGTGGCTTCGTCCTGCACAGCGATGACTTTCAGCTTAATCAATCGACCCTTGCGATCGACAACGGGATTTGCCTGACGGCGACGCTGGAGATTTTGAGAGCCTTGGCCGAAGGCACCGGGCCGCGGCAGGCCATGCTTGCGCTCGGCTATGCCGGCTGGGCCCCCGGCCAGCTGGAAAATGAAATCCAGTCAAATGGCTGGCTGACCGCCCCAGCGGATCGGGACATTCTTTTTGATGCGAATTCGGAAAAAAAATGGCACCGGGCCCTCGGCAGTCTGGGGATTGATCCAGCCATGTTGTTTTCAGACGCAGGACACGCCTAAGGCGTCACCGGTCAGCAGGATTGCCGGAAATCGGACACTTTTTTACCGACCTGTGGCTTGCGTCCGATTAGGATGGCGCGTAAGTCGCTAGACTGGCTTGCTTTGTTCCAAAGCTGATTAAATTCGGGTAGGGTTGAGGCTTACGGTCAGGAAAGGGCTCTGATGCCTCTAACCCGGATGGAAACACTAGAGGAAGTGACGCGGTGAAATACAGCAGTACGCGCGGTGATGCACCTGTATTGGAGTTTTCGGACGTTTTGCTCCAGGGACTTGCCCGCGATGGCGGTCTTTATCTTCCAGAAACATGGCCGCAGTTCGATGCTGAGACCATCGCTTCTTTCGCTGGAAAATCCTATGAGGAAGTCGCGTTTGAGGTGATCAGCCCGTTTGTCGACGGGGCCATCCCGGATGCGGATCTGAAATCCATGATCGCGGAATCCTATTCCGGCTTCCGGCACCCGGCGGTCACACCCCTGGTTCAGACAGGCTCCAACACGTTTATCCTTGAGCTATTCCACGGCCCAACCCTGGCGTTCAAGGATGTCGCCATGCAGTTGCTTGGCCGGATGATGGACTACGTGCTGACGCAGCGGGGCTTGCGCGCAACCATCGTCGGAGCAACCTCGGGTGACACCGGCGGGGCGGCCATCGAAGCCTTCCGCGGCCGGGGCCGGACGGACATTTTCGTCCTCTTCCCGGACGGCCGGGTTTCAAACGTTCAACGCCGTCAGATGACAACGCCGACAGAGGCGAACGTTCACGCCTTGGCCTTGACCGGCAACTTTGATGATTGCCAGGCAATCGTCAAAGGCATGTTCAACCATTTCAATTTCCGCGACCGCGTGGCCCTGTCCGGGGTCAACTCGATCAACTGGGCGCGGATCCTGGCTCAGATCGTCTACTACTTCGTGGCAGGCGCCGCACTCGGCGCACCGCATCGTAAAGTGTCCTTCACCGTGCCGACCGGCAATTTCGGCGACATCTTCGCTGGCTATGCCGCCATGAAGATGGGCCTGCCGGTCGACAAGCTGGTGGTGGCCACCAACGTCAACGATATATTGGCGCGGACGCTTGAGACGGGACGCTATGAAAAACGCGGCGTTCACCCGACGATTTCTCCATCGATGGACATTCAGGTGTCGTCCAACTTTGAGCGTCTGCTTTCAGAAGTGAACGGGCGTGACGGAGATGTCGTGCGCCGGATGATGAACCAGCTGAACCAGTCCGGCAGCTTTACAATCGAAGACGGGCCTCTCGCTGAGATGCGTCAGCATTTCGCCGCTGGCCGCTGTGATGAAGAGGCGACCTCGGCAACCATTGCTGAGCTCTGGACAGAGGCTGGCTATCTGCTGGATCCGCATACGGCAATCGGTGTGCATGTTGCCAAAGCGCACACGAGCGGTGAAACGCCGATGGTTGTCTTGGGCACCGCCCATCCGGCCAAATTCCCGGATGCGGTCGAAGCAGCAAGCGGCGACCGTCCGGATCTGCCGGAAAATCTGAAAGACATGATGTTTGCCGAGGAGCGCCAGCAGGTTCTGGCGGCCGAACAGGGCGCGGTCGAACAATATATTGAAAAACACGCCCGTGCCGTAGGGGCAGGGGTGTAACTGAATGAAAGTAGAAACGACAGTTCTCGAAAATGGCCTGACCGTCGTCACCGACCAGATGCCGCACCTGAAGACAGCAGCACTTGGTGTCTGGGTCCGCACCGGATCCAGAGCGGAAAACGCGGATCAAAACGGCATTACGCACCTTCTTGAACATATGGCGTTCAAGGGGACGAAGAGCCGGTCGGCACGCGGGATTGCGGAAGAAATCGAGGCTGTTGGCGGCGAACTGAACGCGTCTACAAGCATTGAACACACAAACTACTATGCGCGGATCCTGGCGGAAGACCTTCCGCTCGCCGTGGATATTCTGGCGGACATTCTGCAGAACTCGACCTTTGAGGCCGAAGAGCTCGTGCGCGAGCAACACGTTATCTTGCAGGAGATCGGTGCATCCAACGATGCTCCGGAAGATCAGGCATTTGATCTGTTCCAGGCGACAGCCTGGCCGGAACAGGCAATTGGCCGTCCGATCCTGGGCACACCGGAAACCGTGCAAGGCTTCGGCCGCGACAGTCTCAACGACTATTTGGCAAGCCGCTACCGGGCACCGGACATGGTTCTGTCGGCTGCAGGCGCGGTGGACCATGACGAGCTTGTTTCACTCGCTCGCCAAAAGTTTGGTGCCATCAACAGCGAACCGGCCGCCCCGGATCCTGATGCTCGGTATTCAGGTGGTGAAAAGCTGCTCAACAAGGACCTGATGGAAGCTCAAGTCCTAATCGGCTTTGAGGGCCGTCCTTACAAGGCCAAGGACTACTACGCCATCCAGATTCTGGCGTCCGTGCTGGGCGGAGGTATGTCGTCGCGCCTGTTCCAGGAAATTCGTGAAAAGCATGGCCTGTGCTACGCGATTTACAGCTTCCACTGGGCGTTTTCCGACACAGGCCTCTTCGGTATTCACGCCGCAACGAGCCACGAGGACCTAGGCGCTCTGATGCCGATGATTGCAGATGAGCTGGTGTCTGCCGCCCATACGATCACCGAGGACGAAGTAGCGCGCTCCCGGGCGCAGATCCGTGCAGGTTTGATGATGGCTCTGGAAAGCCCAGCGGCCCGGGCCGGTCAGATTGCCCGTCAGATTCTGGTGCATGGCCGGGTCCTGGCTCCGGATGAGATCTCGGCCAAGATCGAGGCTGTCACGGCGGCTGACATTCGCGAGGCGGCTTACAACACCTTCGTTGGCACAACGCCGACACTGACGGCAATCGGCCCGATCAACGGCATCATGACTGCCGATGAGCTGGCGGCGCGGCTTCAGCAGGCGCCGGTCCGGCAGGCTGCATCAATGTAATAAGGCGAGGACCGGCATGTCTCTGCTTCGCCCAGGTCCGCCTCCTGACGCCGAGCTTCTCATCGAAGCTGGCGCGCATTATCTGCGCCCCCCAATCATGAGCGACTTCAAGGTCTGGTGCTTGCTTCGCAGCGATAGCCGGGCCTTTTTGACGCCATGGGAACCGTTGTGGCCGTCTGATGATTTGTCCAAGTCCGGCTTCCGCCGCCGCTTGCGCCGCTATGCGCGGGACCGCAAGGAAGGGCGCAGCCTGACCTTCCTCCTTTTCAACGCGCGCAACGACGATTTGCTGGGCGGACTGACGCTCAGCAACATCCGGCGCGGGGTCAGCCAGTCGGCAACGCTTGGCTACTGGATGGGGGAGCGTCACGCGTGTAAAGGGCACATGTCAGCGGCCGTCGCCATGATCTTGCCGTTTTGTTTCGACGTTCTGAACCTTCATCGCATTGAGGCTGCTTGCATTCCGACCAACACCCCGTCCATCCGGCTCCTAGAAAAGGCGGGGTTCAACCGGGAAGGATATGCGCGTAACTATCTGTTAATAAACGGAACTTGGCAGGATCATCTTTTGCTCTCCTGTTTGGCGGAAGACTACGCGGCGCGCCCGGATGCGGTGTCTCCGCTTGTCGAAGGAATTTTGAAAGACTTCTTGTGACATGTGCTCCAAACCGGTAGTTCTTCGCCCCATGTCGATTTCTGTGCCGGTCCATATTTTCAATCTGATCCGAAGCGCCATTTTAGTGGCCGCCGCAATGATGCTTATCGTTGCGCCGCAGGCGGCCCGTGCGCTCGAGCCGATTTCTGTGCCCTTGGATATTGAGGCGCTGGACATCACCAATGCAATTGACATGCACCGGGACGCCGGAACCCGTTTGCAGGTGTCAACCGCGCCGGGTGCGGACGGAATTGTCCGGCGGATCGAAGTGCCATCGCGCAGCGGCGAAAACACGAACTGGGCAGTCTTTGCGCTTGCCAACACCAGCGATGAGCAGGTCGACCGCCTGATCGTTGCGCCAAACTACAAGTTTGTGGGGTCCGATCTGTTCTGGCCGGATCTCGGATCCTCGCGGATTGCCAGCATTACCCCAAGCCAAGGGATTGCGCCCTCCCGCCAGAAGAGTCTCGAAGCTGATGTCTTCCTGGTCACTTTGGACCCCGGTTCTGTCGTCACCTTCGTGGCTGAGCTCACAACGCCGAACCTGCCGGAAATCCGGGTTTGGGAGCCGGATGTCTACAAGGAAACGGTCAACGCCTATTCATTGTATCGCGGCATCATTCTCGGCATTTCGGGCCTGCTTGCCCTCTTCCTGACGATCCTGTTCGTGGTCAAGGGCACGGTCATGTTCCCGGCAACGGCGGCTTTGGCCTGGTCGGTCTTGGCTTATCTCTGCATTGATTTCGGCTTCTGGGGCATGGTCTTCAAGCTGGAAGGCGGCAGCAGCCAGTTGGCCCGGGCATCTGCGGAAGTCATGCTGGCCGCTAGCTTGATCATCTTTCTCTATGCCTATTTGAACCTGAACCGCTGGAACATCCACTATTCCCATCTGGCGTTGACGACCTTGATCCTGTTGCTCGGCCTTCTCGGGGTCGCGGTTTGGGATCCGTCGATTGCAGCCGGGATTGCCCGTCTGTCTCTGGGCATCATCGGCCTCCTGGGTTTCGTCACAATCGCCGTGCTGGCGTATCAGCACTACGACCGGGCGATCCTGTTGATCCCGACCTGGTGTTTGCTGATTGCCTGGTTGATCGGTGCGGCCATGACGGTGACGGGCCGACTGTCGAACGACATTGTCCAGCCCGCGCTTGGTGGCGGTCTGGTTCTCATTGTTCTACTGATCGGGTTCACGGTAATGCAGCACGCATTTGCCGGTGGTGCAATCGCCCAAGGGCTTATCTCTGATGTCGAGCGCAAGGCCCTTGCCTTGACTGGTGCTGGAGACATCATTTGGGATTGGGACATCGACCGTGACAAGATTTACACGGGCAACGAAGTCGAAGACCTGTTGAACCTCAAGCACGGCACCTTGGAGGGACCTGCGCGAGACTGGCTGGAGATCTTGCACCCGCAAGACAGGGACAGGTTCCGGGCGACGCTTGATGCGGTGATTGACCAGCGCCGTGGCAAGATCCAGCAGACATTCCGTCTGCGGTCTGAGGACGGTCACTTCCGGTGGTTCCGCCTGCGCGCGCGGCCGATTGTGGGCGCGGATGGCGAAGTTATCCGCTGCGTCGGCACGATGCTCGATGTCACCGAAGAGCGTACCGCTGAAGAGCGCCTGTTGCACGATGCTGTCCACGACAATCTGACCGGTCTTCCAAACCGCGAATTGTTTGTTGACCGCTTGCAAACCAGCGTGGTGCGGGCTCAGGCGGAAGAGACAACCAAACCAACCGTGCTCGTCATCAACCTGGACCGCTTCAAGCAGGTCAATGACAGTATTGGCCTGTCCGCCGGCGACAGCATTTTGTTGACCGTGGCACGGCGCCTGGGCCGTTTGATTGGCCAGCAGGACACGTTGGGACGCTTGTCCAGCGACCAGTACGGTCTGGTGCTCTTGTCAGAGAATGAGCCGGACCGGATCGTTGCCTTGGCCGATGCGCTGCGCAAGGCTGTGCGCGCACCCATTACCTTTAGCGACCGTGAAATCTTTTTGACGTGCTCTGTTGGTATTTCCTTCTTTGAAGGCGGCAAGCAGGCGGTTGAGGACATGCTGACCAACGCCGAAATCGCGCTGAACCATGCCAAGCGCCTTGGTGGTGACCGTCAGGAAGTCTACCGGCCGATCCTGCGTCCGCTGGGCAAGAACATTGTCGATCTGGAAGCAGACCTGCGCGAAGCGATCAAAAAGGAGACACTCGGTGTCTTCTTCCAACCGATCATACGGCTGGAGGATCAGGCGATTGCCGGATTTGAGGTGCTGGCGCGCTGGAACCATCCGAAGCGCGGCAAGATTTCACCTGCCGAGTTTATTCCGATTGCTGAGCAATCCGGACTGATCAACGACCTTGGCATGTACATGCTCGACAAGGGCGCCAGCCAGCTGGCTTTCTGGCAACGCGAATTTCCGATGCCGCGTCCTTTGTTTACGTCCGTGAACCTGTCTTCCCGGCAGCTTTTGAAGCAGGATCTGATCAATGATGTGAAGGCGATCCTATCCCGGAACTCGCTGGAGGTCGGTACGCTGAAGCTGGAGCTGACGGAATCACTCGTCATGTCCAATCCGGAGTACTCGGCGAAGGTTCTGGAGCGGTTACGCAGTCTCGGTGCCGGTCTGTCGCTGGACGATTTCGGCACGGGCCACTCATCTCTGTCCTATCTGCAGCGGTTCCCGTTCGACACGATCAAGATTGATCAGGCCTTCGTCAAACCCGATGGGTCTGCCGCGCGCCCGGTGCTGTTGCGAACGATCGTTGCCATGGGTCACGACCTCGGCATGTCCGTGGTCGCCGAGGGCGCGGAGAGCGAAAACGACGCGCTGGAGCTGTTCCAGCTCGGCTGCCAATATGCACAAGGGTTCTATTTCGGCGAAGCCGTATCGGCCGCAGAGGCAACCAAGATGCTGCGCAAGATGCCGGTGGCGGAAGCGGCTTCAGCTTAAACAGCCTCAGCCGTTAGGGAACGAGAATCGGAACAGAATTTGCCGCGGCCCGGATGTTCAGCGGGGTTACCGCGAACGGATCACCATCCACTTGCGCGGCAACTGGTTCAGGACTGGAAATAACCGCTTCCTGAAAGGCTTGAACAGTCGCGCCTTTGGCTTTTGAAATTCGGCCCAGCATCAACGCGATGCTGTAGCGGATGGATGACCATGGGTCGTCCCGCTCCAAGATCAGCATATGCAACCCCGGATCTGTCGCTCCACCGGGGCAGATGACGAACGGGCCGCCGTAGTGCCGGGCATTGCTGGCAACGGCAAAGCGTCCGTAAACCGGCGCAGCGCCATCCAGGGAGATCGTCAGTGGCGTCGCCTTGCGTGTCAGACCGATCCGGATTGCGGTGATCACATAGGCAAACTTCTTCAAGCGCCGCTTCAAGTCCAGCGGGACCGCGTGGACGACTTCGGCGTCAAATCCAGCCGAAGCCATTAAAACAAACGGACGGTCGTTGGCCAGACCATAGTGCAGCGGTTTGGTGCGCTTGTTCAGGATCATCCGGGCAATCGCTTTGGCGCCTTTCGGCAGGCCAAGCTCGAGTGCCAGAACGTTCGCGGTCCCGAAGGGGATGATCGCCAGGTTGGGGACGCGTTTTTTGTGCTGCAATCCCGTGAGGGCTTCGTTGACCGATCCGTCGCCACCGGCAATGATCAGGGTCTCCGCAGCCAATCCCGGGGCTGCACACACCTCGCCGATCTCACCGGCATGGGTTGTCAAACGCAGATCAACCCGGCAGCCGGCAGCTTCGAGATGGACTTTGACATCCTGCAATTTTTGGCTGTTGTAGCCGCCCGATGTCGGGTTGGCCATGATAAGCACGAGGCCAGCCGTCTCCGGGGCCTCAACTCCGGATAAAACCGGAGTGGTCTGCAGCGAATCGATCACCCGAAATCCTTGCTCTTTGGCGGCGACGCTGTGTGCTTAACTGTTTTTCTTAAACGGTTCCATACCGCCGCGCGCCAATTCGTCCGCGCGCTCGTTGTCCGGGTGGCCCGCATGGCCTTTGACCCAGTGCCAGGTGACATCATGGCGTTCGCGGGCTGCGTCCAAAGCCTGCCATAAATCCGCGTTCTTGACGGGCTTGTTCGCGGCAGTCTTCCAGTTCTTCCGCTTCCAGCCGTACATCCATTCGCTGATACCGCTGCGCACATATGTGCTGTCGGTATAGAGATCGACGACGCACGGGCGCTTCAGGGCGTTCAGCGCTTCGATCGCAGCCGTCAGCTCCATGCGGTTGTTGGTGGTCTCCACCTCGCCGCCCTTGAGTTCGCGCTCATGTTCGCCGAAGCGCATGATGACACCCCAACCGCCCGGGCCTGGATTTCCCGAACAGGCGCCGTCTGTATAGATCGTAACGCGGTTTTCCTGGCTCATCCTTCAAGCCCGTAAGCGTTGGCGCTGTCGACTGTTTGGTGGAACCGCAGTTTTTTGAGGTATTCCATCGGGTCCTTCGGGGTGACAAGCGCGCCTTCAGGAACACTCAGCCAATCATAAAGGCGTGTCAGCAGGAAGCGAAGCGCAGCCCCGCGGCAGAGAACCGGCAAGGCGTCGAATTCGGCCGCGGTCAGCGGACGCACGGATGTGTATCCTTTGAGCATGGCCTTGGCTTTGGTGACATTGAATGCCAGATCCTGCTCAAAACACCAAGCGTTGAGGCAGATGGCGATGTCATAGGCGAGGGCGTCATTGCAGGCGAAATAAAAGTCGATAAGGCCGGACAGGCGGTCGTTCAAGAAGAACACATTGTCCGTGAAGAGATCAGCATGGATAACGCCGCTTGGGAGATCCTTCGGCCAGTTTTTCTCAAGGTAGTCCAGCTCAGCGGTAATCTCTGCGCCCAGTCCCGGGTGGACGGTGTCACATCGGTCTTGGCTTTGTTCAAACAGCGGCCGCCAGCCATTTAGGTCCAGTGCGTTCTTGCGGGTCAGTTCATAATCGGCCCCTGCCAGGTGCATGGCGGCCATGGCCTTGCCGAGTTCCTCGCAATGTTCAGGACGTGGCCGTTTCACCGACATGCCTTGAAGAAACGTGACGAGGGCTGCAGGCCGCCCGGCGAGCGTGCCAAGCAACTCTCCATCTCGTGAGGCGACTGGAGTGGGGCAGGAGAGGCCCTTGCCGGCCAGGTGTTCCTTGAGCTTCAGGAAGAAGGGCAGGTCGTCGGGGTTCACCCGCTTCTCGTAAAGGGTGAGGATAAAATAGGCCGTGTCTGTCTGAACGAGATAGTTGCTGTTCTCAACGCCTTCAGCGATGCCCTTGTAGGACAGAAGCTGCCCGACATCGTACTGTGCGATGAAGGCGTTCAGCTCTTCATCGCTGACTTCCGTATAAACGGCCATTCTTGTTATCCGGTGGCTTTTTCTGTTTGGGCGGGCATGTCCCGCAGTTCGCGCGGCAGATTGAAGGCGATGGTTTCTTCGGCCGTCCGCACGATCTCGACAGTGACGTCGAACCGCTCGTCAAACGCGCTGATAATCTCTTCAACGAGTGTTTCGGGCGCAGAGGCCCCGGCTGTCAGCCCAAGGCTGGTAACGCCTTCAAAATCTGCCCAGTTGATCTCATCAGCCCGTTGCAGGAGGACTGCAACCCGGCAGCCTTCCCGTTCGGCGACTTCCCGCAGTCTTTGCGAATTTGATGAATTGGGCGCGCCAACCACAATCATGGCCTCAACGCCCGGGGCTACATGCTTGACCGCCTCCTGGCGGTTGGTGGTCGCGTAGCAGATGTCTTCCTTATGCGGGGCGACGATATCTGGAAACCGGTCCTGAAGGACGGAGACGATCCCGGCGGTATCATCAACGGACAAGGTGGTCTGCGTGATGTAGGCAAGGGGACGGTCGCTGCGCTCGCGTTCAAACCGGCGTGCGTCGTCTTCGGTCTCGATCAGGGTGACCGTGCCTTGCGGGAGCTGCCCCATCGTGCCGATCACCTCCGGGTGTCCCGCGTGGCCGATCAGAAGAATGTCGCGCTCGCGCCGGAAATGGATCTCGGCTTCCTTGTGTACCTTGGAGACCAGAGGGCAGGTCGCATCGAGGTAAAACATGTTGCGCTGCTGGGCGTCCGCGGGCACGGATTTCGGCACGCCATGAGCAGAAAAGATCACTGGTCGCTCGGCGTGCTCAGCCGGGATTTCGTCCAGTTCTTCAACGAAGATCGCGCCTTTGGCTTTCAGTCCGTCTACGACATATTTGTTGTGCACGATCTCATGGCGGACATAAACGGGCTGGCCGTACTTCTGAAGGGCCAGTTCAACAATCTGAATTGCCCGGTCAACACCTGCGCAAAATCCCCGTGGGGCGCACAGCTTGATCTCCAGAGATGGTTTGTTTGTCGCGGTCTGTGTCATGGTGCTCATTGAAAAGCCTGCTTTGGCGCAATAAGGGCTTGTGATGCTATTCTGTCAACCCGGTTAAAGTGCTTTCTGATATAGGTGCAGAGCCAACAAATACCCACCGCCATCTCGCCAAGCGGGCGGTCAACTGCTATGAAGCTGCGCCAAATACATAGTTTTCAACAGGTCCACGATGTTCAAGGCGTTCCAAGCACTGTCTCATGTCAACAGCAAGACCCCGGTTTCGGTCGCATTATGCGCCGCTTTTCTGACAGGATGCGGCGCAACCGGAGATATCGCGGAGAACGTGATTTCGGGCGGTGCGGAACCGGTTCAGGTGTCCCGCGAGACATTTGCGCCGCCAGTGCCGTGCCCGCCGCTGCAGATGAAAACGAATTCACACCTTATCCGTGAGTTTGTAAGAGGCAAGGACGGCGAGCGCGACGGCCTGATCTACCAGGCGCTGGTGGAGGATTCAGCCGTCAGCTGTTCCCAAGAAGCGGACGGCCAGCGCCGTTTGAAGCTCGGGTTTACGGGTGACGTGACACCCGGACCGGCGTGGAGAGGCGGCGATGTTGTACTGCCGCTGCGTGTCACGATCCCGGCGTCTTCCGATGCGGATCAAAAGCCGCTGGTTTCTGAAGTAATCCAGATCCCGGTATCCATTGAAACCGGCGGCGGCGGGCAACAATGGACCTACGTGGATGAGAAGTTCGTCATTCCGATGAACCAGGGCAGCAAAATCCAGTTTGGTTTTGAAGAAGGGCGTCGGCGCTAAGGCTGGGGTCTGAAAGCCAACCCTTTTCGCATCCGGCTTTCGCAATCGAACAGTTTCATTGCCGCATATTGACAAGGTGGTGTCGGCCACTCACAATCGCGGCGAAATTGGGGTCGTTCCCCGATGCTCGTGCCTTTGGCACGAAATGCCACTGCGGGAGAGGCCAGGTGAAAAGATCCTGGCGCCGAAGGAGCAACCGCCCCGGAAACTCTCAGGCAAAAGGACCGCAGGGGCTTCAACGCTCTGGAAAGCAGTGATCTGCGCCAACACATGCGCGGACTGCTCACCGAAGGAGTAACCACCAAGCCGGTTTGGTTTGGCTGGGAAATCTCTCAGGTACTCGGACAGAGGGGGTGCAGACGAATCGAAACCGTTCGCGGCGAGGTTCGGGATTGCGCAACCCCTAACGCGAGGACCGTTCATGGCGGAAACCGTTGCAGACGAAGATCTGAAACAAACGCCTCTTCACGACCTTCATATCGAGCTGGGCGGCAAGATGGTGCCGTTCGCGGGCTACTCCATGCCCGTTCAATACAAGCTCGGTATCATGGGCGAACACCAGCACACACGCGCGAAAGCGGGTTTGTTTGATGTGTCCCACATGGGCCAGGCTGTTCTGATCGGCCCGGATCACGAAACCACTGCCAAAGCACTGGAAGCTCTGACACCGTCCAATTTCGTGGAACTTGGTCATGGCCGGCAGCGCTACACCGTCCTGTTGAACGAAGATGGCGGCATCATCGACGATCTGATGGTCACCCGTCCGCTGGATAAGAATGACGACGGCCGTCTCTTGCTGGTGGTGAACGCAGCACGCAAAGACATTGACTACGCGCATCTGCGCGCCAATCTGCCGGACACCGTTAAATTGGAAGTGGCCGATGACCGCGCTTTGATCGCGGTGCAGGGCCCGGAAGCCGTTGCGGCGGTCGCAGCCCATGCACCGGCTGCTGCCGAACTCGGCTTCATGGCTGCAGCTCCCATGGAATTCGATGGCATTGCGTGCCACATCGCGCGCGCCGGATACACCGGTGAAGACGGTGTTGAAATGTCCGTGCCTGCAGGGGCTGCCGAGGCGATTGCCCGCGCGCTTTTGGCAGATGACCGGGTGGAAGCGATCGGCCTTGGCGCCCGCGACAGCCTGCGGCTGGAAGCAGGGCTTTGTCTTTATGGGCACGATATCGACGAAACCACGTCGCCGGTTGAAGGCAACATCACCTTTTGCATGCAAAAACGCCGCCGCGATGAAGGCGGTTTCCTGGGCGCGGAGCGAATCCAGAAGGAATTGGCCGATGGAACAGACCGCATTCGCGTCGGTCTGCGCCTGGACGGCAAAGCCCCGGCACGCGAAGGCGCGGAAATCGCTCTGCCCGATGGGGATGTCATCGGCAGTCTGACTTCCGGCGGGTTTGCCCCGACGGTCGGTGCGCCGATTGCCATGGGCTACGTCCCCGCCGAACACGCAAGCGAGGGGACGCAGCTGGAGCTGATCGTCCGCAACCGCCGTTTGCCGGCCACGGTCTCAGCCATGCCCTTCGTACCCAACCGCTATTTCCGAAAACCAAAAGCCTGACTTTTCCAGAGAATGGACGCAAAACATGACGACTTATTACTCAAAAGATCACGAGTGGATCTCCGTCGAGGGCGGCACCGCCACCATCGGCATCACGGCCTATGCGCAGGAACAGCTCGGCGATGTGGTTTTCGTGGAATTGCCTGAAACCGGTAAAGCCTTGTCCCAAGGCGATGAAGCTGCGGTTGTGGAATCTGTGAAGGCGGCCAGTGAAGTTTACGCGCCAATCGACGGCGAGGTCACTGCAGCCAATGACGTGCTGGCGGACGAGCCTGCCAAGGTCAACGAAGATCCGGAAGGCGCAGCCTGGTTCATCAAGATGACCGTCGGCAATGAAGGTCAGCTCGCCGACCTGATGGATGAAGCGGCCTACAAGGCCTACATCGAGACCCTTTGATCCATGGCGGGGCACTACTACACGGCGGTGGTCGAATGGGCGTGTGATGGGGATTACGCGGCCAACAAGTATTCGCGCGGCCACATCTGGCAGTTTGACGGCGGTCTGAAGATCCCGGCTAGCGCCTCGCCGACGGTTGTGCCTCAGCCTTATTCGATTGAAGCAGCCGTTGACCCGGAAGAGGCGCTCGTTGCAGCGATCTCGTCGTGTCACATGATGTCGTTTCTGGATCTTGCCCGGCGCGCCGGTTACGTCGTTGCCAGCTACCGCGACAGCGCAAAAGGCGAGATGAGCCGGATTGCCCGCGGCAAGATGGCCATCACAAAGGTGGTCCTCAAGCCCGAAATCGTGTTGGTCGCCGACAGCGATCCCGATCCCAGCTGGATCACGGATCTGCACGAAAAGGCCCATGACGTCTGCTTCATCGCAAACTCGGTCAAATGTGAGATCGTGGTGGACCCGGAACCGGTCCGCACGGTCGCACCGTAAATCTGGAGCCGCAGACAATGCGCTATTTACCACTTACCGACACCGATCGCGGCGATATGCTCGCGCGCATCGGCGTCAATTCGATTGACGACCTGTTTACTGACATTCCAGAGGATGTCCGTTTCAATGGTCTTCTGGATCTGCCGAAACGCGCCAGCGAAATGGAAGTCGAGCGCAAGCTCTCATCCATGGCCACGAAAAACACCTCGGCTGGATCCGTGCCGTTTTTTGTCGGCGCAGGCGCCTACAAGCACCACGTCCCGGCGACTGTCGATCATCTGATCCAGCGCTCGGAATTCCTGACGTCCTACACGCCGTATCAGCCGGAAATCACGCAAGGCACGCTGCAGTATCTGTTTGAGTTCCAAACCCAGGTGGCCAAGCTGACTGCCATGGATGTTGCCAATGCCTCCATGTATGACGGTTCCACGGGCACCGGCGAGGCTGTCCTGATGGCCCACCGGGTCACCAAGAAGAACAAGGCAGTTCTGTCCGGCGGTCTGCATCCGCAATACCGGGAAGTGGTCGAAGGCTTGTCGAACATGGCGGGCGATCAGGTCGTCAGCCTGCCAGCCGACCCAATGGGAACTGAAGACATTCTGTCCCAGATTGACGACGAGACCTCCTGTGTGGTGGTTCAGTCACCGTCTTTCTATGGCCAGCTGATCGACCTGAAGCCGATTGCCGAAAAGGCGCACCAGCACAAGGCACTGTTGATCGCCGTCTTTACTGAAGTGGTGTCGCTCGGCCTCATTGAGCCTCCTGGAACGCAGGGCGCGGACATCGTGGTTGGCGAAGGCCAGTCCATCGGCAACGGCCTGAACTACGGCGGTCCATATGTCGGTCTTTTTGCCACCCGCCAGAAATACGTCCGGCAAATGCCGGGACGCCTCTGTGGTGAAACCGTTGACGCGGAAGGCAAGCGAGGCTTCGTGCTGACGCTCTCCACCCGCGAGCAGCATATCCGCCGTGACAAGGCCACGTCGAACATCTGCACCAACTCCGGTCTGTGCTGTCTCGCCTTTACGATCCACATGTCGCTGCTCGGCCAAAAGGGCCTGACCCAATTGGCGCGGATCAACCACGGCAACGCGGTGAAGCTGAAGCAACAGCTTGGTGCCGTATCTGGCGTGGACGTGCTGAATTCGGCTTACTTCAATGAATTCACCCTCCGCCTGCCAAAGGCCGCAGACGGTGTTGTAGAAGCGCTTGCTGAAAAAGGCATTCTCGCCGGCCTGCCGGTCTCCCGCCTGGAGCCGGGCAAGAAAGATCTTGAAAACCTCTTGGTGGTGGCCTCCACCGAAGTCAACACGGATGAAGACCGCGCGGCGTTTGCCGATGCGCTGAAGGAGGTGCTGGCATGAGCATGAACACGCAAGGACGCCCGACGGCGGCAGGAGATGCGGGCGAGACGTTCCGTCCGAAAACCTTCACCGGAAACCGCGGCCTCGACATGGAAGAGCCGTTGATCTTTGAAGTCGGCTCTTTGGAAAACTGCGGTGTTGATCTCGACGAAGGCGATCTGCCTGAGTTTGAGCTTGGCGGGCACGCCCGCCGGGCCGAGATCGGTCTGCCGGGTCTCGCAGAACCTGAGGCCATGCGCCACTACGTGCGCCTGTCGCGCAACAACTATGCGATCGATGCCGGGCTGTATCCGCTTGGCTCGTGCACTATGAAGCACAACCCGCGCCTCAACGAGAAGATGGCCCGCCTGCCGGGCTTTGCCGATGTGCACCCGCTGCAGCCGGTGTCATCCGTCCCGGGCGCGATTGAGCTGATTGACGAGCTGGCCCACTGGCTGATGGTATCCACCGGCACGCATGCGGTCGCCATGAGCCCGAAAGCCGGTGCCCATGGTGAGCTTTGCGGCATGATGGCGATTAAGGCGGCGCACACCGCTGCCGGCCGGACCCCGGAAATTGTTCTGGTTCCTGAAAGTGCTCACGGCACCAACCCGGCAACCGCCGCGCTGCTCGGCTACAAGGTTGTCTCCATTGATGCCAAGGACGACGGTACGGTCGACCTTGAAGCGCTCAAGACCACGATCGCGGAGCACACCGGCAACATTGCCGGCATCATGCTGACCAACCCGAACACCTGCGGGCTGTTCGAGCGGGACATCAAGGAAATCGCCGACCGCATCCACGAGGCCGGCGGGTTCTTCTATTGTGACGGTGCGAACTTCAACGCCATCGTCGGCAAGGCCCGTCCGGGGGACCTCGGCGTTGATGCCATGCACATCAACCTGCACAAGACCTTCTCAACGCCCCACGGCGGCGGTGGTCCGGGCTCCGGCCCGGTGGTCCTGTCGGACAAGCTGGCTCCGTATGCCCCGCTGCCGTTCATCCGCAAGACGGACGATGGCTTGGAGCTGGTTGAAACGGAAGCTGCCACGAAAGACGGCGAACAGCCTTTCGGCCGTATGACTGCGTTCCAGGGCCAGATGGGCATGTATGTGCGCGCGCTCAGCTACATGATGAGCCACGGCTCGGACGGCCTGCGTCAGGCCTCTGAAGATGCGGTCCTCAACGCGAACTATGTCCGTGTCGGTCTGCAGGATCTGATGAGCCTGCCGTTTGGCGAGCGTCCTTGCATGCACGAGGTTCTGTTCGACGACAGCTTTCTGAAGGACACCGGCGTCACCACGCTCGATTTCGCCAAGGCGATGATCGACGAGGGGTACCACCCGATGACCATGTACTTCCCGCTTGTGGTGCATGGCGCGATGTTGATCGAGCCGACGGAATCGGAAAGCCGCGCCTCGCTTGACCTGTTCGTTGCCACCATGCGGGACCTGGTCATGAGCGCCAAACGCGGAGAGACACAGCGCTTCTCCGGAGCGCCCTATCTCGCCCCGCGCCGCCGCCTGGACGAAACGGGCGCAGCCCGCAAGCCGGTCCTGAAATGGACCGAGCCGGAACCAGCACAGGTGACACCGGAAGCTGCGGAATAAAATGCAAAATGACAAAAGGCCCGGTTCTGCCGGGCCTTTTCATTTCGCGGAACTACGGGCCAGGCCTTCAATTTGACTGAGGTTCTGCCGCAGCTGGAGTGCTGTTCTCGGGTGTGTCTTCGGGGGCAAACCACATGCTGTCGTTTTCAAAAGGGGTCGCTGCGCTCAGTTCGGGATTTGCAATCCTGAAGATCTTCCGTTGGTGAAGATTGGCCCGCTGGATGTCGTCCTCGAAGAACTCCCAGAAAAGTGTGTCAAAGGAGCCATCGGCGATCATAGCTTTCAGCCCGGTCTCGAACCGCGCTGCCAGATCCGGTCGTTTGGGGGTCACAAATATGTACGTCGGGTGCGGGATGTACAGGGCAATTGAATTCTCAATGGCCAAGTCCGGATAATCGGCCTTCGCATTGTGGTATTCATGATAGATTTCATCGATCCCCCGGCCGAAGGTCTTGAACCGGTCTGCGGCGAGCATCTTCATAAGCCCGGCTTTGTTGTCACCTTCAACCACATTGAAACCGGCTGCTTGCAGTTGAGGTGTTGTCGACCATTGTGCCCCGGATCCGGTTGAGAACTTTTTGAAGTCCTCCAAAGTCTCGGCTTCATCCAGTTCAGCCTGGCTGCTTTCATTGATGAAAAAAAGCCGGTATCCCTGCAAGCCCTTGCGAAGTGGTATCCGGATAGTCAGCAGGTTTTCTTCCCAAGAAGGCTTCGTGCCAATGGCGTCGTATTCAATGATTTCCCCAGAGATGAGCTCCAGAAGACGGCGGTCTCTGGATAAGGCTGGTCTTTTGGAGATTTTCAGTTTCGCCGCATCAGGAGCATCTGTGCGGTGCAGGATTTCGGCGAGGAGCTTATCAACATAACCATTGTTGTTTTTGGGTGCCGCTTCAGATGCAGCTTCTGCCGGGAAAGAATGGATTATCGTTAGGCCGCTCAAGGCGAGGCCAATTATCCCCCATTTTGACAAGTTCCGAAGCATTGTGTTTCCAGCGTCATCCATTCAGATATCGGGGCGAGATCGTAGGTCTAAGAACCTGTAGTTTCTGTTAATTTTCCATCTTTCCAGATGAGGTGTAAGAAACTCCCAAAGTCCTCCACGCAAGCTGTCTGCAACGGGTCCACGTTTGCAGTCCAAAAGTGGTACGGTCAATCTCCTACAAATCGCGCCAGCTACTAAACGGCAACGCGTGGCCGGCCGCTGGCTTCTACGACAATCTCCGCCTCGATGAACATCGGCCGCGATTCGATTTCGACCGAGCGCACGTCCCGTTTTGCTGAGACCTGGATGCCGACGGCGCCGGCGTCCTTGGCAGCCTTTTCGGCCTCTTCGCGAAGAACGGTTTCAAGCCGGTCCAGAGCGGCTCCGGTTTCCGAAAAATCTTCCGGTCCTGTCTCCAGATGCACCCGGTAGCGCCCATCGGCCGGTGATGTGACTGTGCCGCTGCGGCGCAGGGTTATGCGTCCAACGACAGCGCCGATGGCATTGGCCACCCCGGCATGCTCGGACAAAAGCATCGGGCACCGCAAGCGCCTGCCAACTTCCGGATAGTAAGTCGGAGCCGAAGCGCCGAGGCCGACCACCTCCGCGTTCAGCCGTGCTTGCAGATCGATAAAACCGGCATGGCCGGAAAGTCCAGCCTGCAACAATTCATGGCGCGCAAGGGTGCGCGGGTTGTCCTGAAACCGGCCGCCTTCCTCTCTAAAGGCCACCTCCAACAGCGCATCCACGGTTTGCTGCGTCAGCTGATCAATGATCATTTGCGCCATTGCGTCCGCGCTGGGCGCAAGCACCCTGCCATCGCCGCGCCTCCGCCGCGCAAGCTTCTTAAGCGCAAGTCGCGCGGCCCCCTCATCCCAGGCATCGAGCCGTCCGAGGACATGGGCAGCGTCAGAGGGGGTTACCCCTGACACTTGCACCATGCTGCGATCGATCAGGCGTCCAAGCGTGGCATTTTCCATGCGGTTTCGAATGATGGTAGAGACAGGATGAATGTCATCCCCGATCCGTTCCATCAACTCGCTCTCACGGTCGTTCAGGTCCTGTCCGGCCATTACAACGCCGACACACCGGACAAACCGGCCGTCATCTTCGCCCGGGAAGTCAGAACGTTCCTGTTGTTCCAGAACCGGCACCACCTTCTCTGGAGCAACGTGGGCTATCAGGGAGACTGGCAGCACCCGCTTCGGGCCAAGGTGGAGGCCGCCGGTCAGACCAGTGTCCAGAAAATGGACCCGGCTGTCGCCGCCAAGGCCGATCGTGCGCATGGCGACGGCTTCGACCATTGTGCGGAAGGATCCCACCTGCGCGCCATCTGGATCAATCGCCGGGCGCCCATTGCGGATAAGGGCAATGTCCGTCGTGGTCCCGCCGATATCGGACACCAATGCTGTATCAACTCTTGTCAGCCAGTGTGCTCCAACCACGGAGGCCGCGGGTCCGCTGAGGATTGTTTCGATCGGCCTGGCCAGGGCATCGGCTGCCGACATCAGAGCGCCGTCACCGCGCACCACCATCAGTGGGGCATGGATGCCAATCTGAACAAGAGCATCCTGGGCCCGGCCGATCAGGCGGTCGATCATGCCGACCAGACGGGCATTGAGGAGCGCGGTGAGCGCCCGTTTGGGTCCATTGAGCTTGGCGGACAGCGTGTGTGACATCGTCACCGGCCGGCCCGCGATTTCTGCTATTTTTTGGGCAGCCGCGTTTTCATGCACGGGGTTTCGGGTGGCAAATCGCGCAGCAACGGCAAGCGCCGTCACGCCTGGATCAAGATCTTGCAGAAATGTCGTGAGAGCCTCTTCATCGAGAGGGGCCGCCTCGGAGCCTGCATGGTTGTGGCCGCCGCGCAAAAGCAGCACCGGATCGTCCTTCAAGGCCGCGCTCAAACCGGCCTGCTCAAGATCCTTGGCGTCAAACCCGATGGCGATGAGCGCCACCCGCGCGCCCTGGTCCTCGACCAGCGCGTTGGTGGCCAGTGTGGTGGACAGGGACGCGAGCTCAATCTCTGCAGGGTCAATTTCCGCCTGTACCAGAACTGACCGGACGGCCTCTCCGATGCCAACAGCAAGATCATGCCGGGTGGTGAGGGCCTTGGCGGAGGCAATGACCTTTTCTTCGCCGCGCAGGATGACCGCATCGGTATAGGTTCCGCCCGTATCGACCCCAAGGCTGTATGTCACACCACGTTCCTCTGCCAACATTCAATTAACTGGGGAACCAGCATCCGCTGTCCCGTATGGAGCGCTCCGATGGATACCGTTTCCTTATTTGTGTCAAACAAAAACCGCGAGAACTCACGCGGCACTGTCTGGATGAGGCCGCAGCAGCTTGTATGAAGTTCTGGAAATCTGAGTGATGAAACAGTTTTGCTCCGCCGTGACTGCGGGCAAGCGGATTTTTTGATTGCCCGGAGAACTCATTGCCCGATATGGGTAGGGTCATTCATGTCTTTCAAATTGCTTTGAGATTTCAAGAGGGGGCTTTCCATGAACGGTGCAGAAGCGCTGGTGAAAACGATGCTGGCGTCCGATGTGTCGGTATGCTTTGCCAATCCGGGCACATCCGAGATGCATTTTGTCGCTGCCCTCGACACCCATCCCGACATGCGCTGTATTCTCTGCCTGTTTGAAGGCGGTGTGACAGGAGCCGCCGATGGCTATGCCCGGATGAGCGGCAACGTTGCCGGGACCCTGCTTCATCTCGGGCCTGGCTTTGGCAATGGCTGGGCCAATCTGCACAACGCTCGCAAAGGCCACTCCGGCATCGTCAACATTGTTGGAGATCATGCTGGTTATCACCTCAAGCATGATGCGCCGCTGCAGGCCGATCTCGACGGAGTGGCGGGATCCATTTCCCATTGGGTGCGCCGGGCAACCGACAGCACCATGGTGGCAAGCGCTGGAGCTGAGGCCATCCGGGTTGCGCGCGGCGGCGAGATCGCGACCGTAATCCTGCAGGCGGATTGTGCGTGGGGAGACAGTCAAACTGGCCCGGCCAAAGCCCAACCTCCGGCTCAAAAACATCGGCCGGACAAGGATCGCGTTATGGCAGCGGCCAAAGCCTTGAGCGAACCCGGCGCGGCTCTTTTGGTGAGTGGCCCCGGACTTTACGGAGAGGGGGCGGAACTGGCCGGCAAGATTGCAGCCAGAACAGGCTGCCGGTTGCTGGCGCCGTTTTTTGCGCCGCGCATTGCACTCGGTGAAGGCGCTGTTGCCTTTGAGAGCTTGCCCTACAATGCTGATCTCACCGCCGAGTTCCTTGCCGGGCAGACACGGATTGTTTTGGTTGGTGAAGATCCTCCGGTGAACTTTTTCGCCTATCCCGGCAAGCCGTCCACGCCGGAGCCAGCTGGTTGCGCGCTGGACCGGCTCTGTTATGGCGACTGGGATGTGCTCTGGACCCTTGAAATGCTGGCGGACGCTGCGGGTGTGGATAGCAGCGAGACCATCGCGCGGATTGGCCGCCACGTTCCGGACATTGAGACGGGGGCGCTGACTGCCGAAGGGATTGGCCGCGGTCTTGCCAACGCCATCCCGGAAGGGGCCATTATAGTCAATGAGGCCGTGACGGCCGGCGCCGGGATTTGGCCGTTTGTCAACGTCGCTGCCGCCCATGACAGGATCAACAACACGGGCGGCTCCATTGGCCAGTGCCTGCCAAATGCGCTGGGCGCGGCGGTTGCGTGCCCCGATCGTCCCGTGTTTGCGGTCTCCGGTGACGGGTCCGCCATGTATCAGGTCCAAAGCCTGTGGACCGCGGCCCGGGAAGAATTGGACATCACGGTCGTGATTGTCGCCAACCGGGGCTATCAGATCCTGCATTTCGAACTGGAAGCCCAAGGCGCGCCGAAGCCCGGACGCAACGCCAGTGCGATGTTCGATATTGAGAACCCGTTGCTCGACTGGGTGGCACTGGCCGCCGGCCATGGGGTGCAAGGCGTGCAGGTCGACAGTGAGGAAGGCTTGGCTGAGGCGCTGAAAACCGCATCAAACACCAAGGGTCCGTTCCTGATCGAGGCTGTTATCTGAAGAGCCACTGACAGGTCCCCGGTTCAGTCCATTTGACCTGTCAGCAACTCCCGCAGGATTGGATGCGGAAACGACCGTGTTACGGTGACCGCGTAAAACGCTTCAAAGATCTGCAGATCAAAAGGGGCGCTCTCCAGGAGGCCGGCAGCAATCTCGTCGGCCATGACGACCGGCGGGGCAATGGCGATGCCGACATCAGCCCGGGCGAGCAGCCGGACCATGGCCATGTCGTCAACATCCGCTACGATGCGCGGGGTGATGCCAAGCCGGGCCACCAGGCTGTCGAAACCTGTCCGGATCGAACTCTCATCGGGAACAATCAACGGCTCGTCGCTCAAGAGCTGATGCAGCGTTTTTCCGGCAATCCGCTCCGGCGTTCCGTGAATGGTGACTTTCTGTTCAGCCAGCCGGTGCGCTGTGAAATCTCCGGACAAGGAGCTGTCCGGCGGATCTGTGGTCAGGACAATGTCCAGCGCGAGCGATTCTAGAGCTTCCAGCAGGACTGAGGCGCTGCCGGACCGCAGGGTGAAGTCGACTTCTCCGCTGGACAGCAGCGGCTTTAAAAAGCGGATCTGAAAGTTCCGCGAAAGGGTCGATTGCGCTCCGACCCGCAAGGGCGGGGTGGATTGACTGGACCGCTGCAGCGTTGCGATCAGCTCTTCTCCAGTCCCGAAGATCCGGTCGGCATGATCGAGCACAATCCGTCCAACTTCGGTCAAAACAAGCTGACGCCCGGACCGCTCGAAAAGATCATGGCCGAGCCGGGCCTCAAGTTGACGGATTTGAGTGGAAAGCGCGGATTGTGACAGGTTCACCCGTTCAGCAGTCCGAGTGAGGTTGCCCTCATGCGCCACTTCGCGGAAGTAGCGCAAGTGGTGGTAGTTGAGGTTGTCCATCGGTTTCCAGCTCGCTCAAACCATCAATAGTTCTATTAAATAGAACGATAAATAATAAAACATATATTTTTTATTCTCTTCGAACTGCGTCATAAGCCCCCGGACCACGCTTTTTGACGACAACCGAGGCCGGAATGGACATTTTCTTTGAAATCATCACGACGCTTGCAGCGCAATTTCAAAAGCCGACGCTGGCGTTTTTGATGGGCGGCATGCTGATTGCCGCAATGGGCAGCAAGCTGGAAGTGCCGGAGCCGGTCTACAAGTTCGTTGTTTTGCTGCTGTTGTTGAAGGTCGGTCTGGGTGCCGGGATTTCTGTCCGCTCCGCGGATGCCATGTCGCTCGCGGTTCCGGCGATCTGTGCCGCGCTCTTAGGCGTCGTGATTGTTATCTTTGGCGGCAAGATCCTCGCAATGTGGCGGGGCGTTTCTAATGCCGACGCTATGGCAACGGCTGGTTTGTTCGGCGCGGTCTCGGCCTCAACGCTTGCCGCTGGCATGGCGATGCTCGACAGCGAAGGCATTTACTATGAAGGCTTCATCGGCGCCCTTTACCCGTTCATGGATGTCGCGGCGCTGGTGACTGCAATTTTCCTGGCGCGGATGAGCGCCGAGCGGCGGGCAGCCGGCACTGTCCAGTCTGACGGCACGGCAACCATGTCTTCCGGCGGTGGCGGCTTCGGGTTTGGCGGTGGTTTTGACGGCCAGCTCGCCAAGGGAATCATTGTTGATACGATCAAGAGCCCGGCCATCTCTGCCCTGCTGCTTGGCATTGGCATTGGCCTGCTGGCCCGGCCGGAGGCGGTCTATGAAAGCTTTTACGAGCCGCTTTTCCGGGGGCTTCTGTCCATCCTGATGCTTGTCATGGGTATGGAAGCCTGGGCCCGGTTGTCGGAGCTTAAGAAAGTTGCCCACGCCTATCTGATCTACGGCCTGACAGCGCCGCTGCTGCACGGTTTGCTTGGGTTCGGCATGGGTCTTGTTGCGCACCATTTCACAGGGTTCTCTGCCGGCGGCGTCGTTCTGCTCTCGATCATGGCGGCCTCCAGCTCTGACATCTCCGGTCCGCCGACCATGCGGGCGGCTCTGCCGGAAGCCAATCCGTCAGCTTACATAGGGTCTTCGACCGGGCTTGGGACACCGGTGGCGATCCTTAGCATCCCGCTCTTCATCACCCTCGCGGAGCTGGTCATCGGGTTCTAAGGGAAAAACACTGGAAGAAACTTGGCGGGCGCCCGGAGAAAATCCGGGCGCCAGTTTTTATTCAAGTGAAGAAAATATTGACAATAGGTATGTCGATATGACAAATATATTGTCATGATAAAAGCACGGCATCAGAACTCTGATGAACTCTATGAGGTGATCCGGTTGATCCGGCCGGTGCACCGGCGATTGGCGCGGGCTGTTGAGGCAAAGCTGGACGGCACCGGCGTATCGGTCGGCATGCGGGCTGTCATGGAGGTGCTGGAAGAGGCCGGGGCCTTGTCCGTTCCGGATATTGGCCGGTCATTGTTTCTAGCCCGACAGCAAATTCAGCTGATGGTCAACGAGCTGGAGCAGCTCGGGCTTTTGGAACGGCGCCCCAACCCTGCGCACAAGCGTTCGCCGCTTTTTGCTCTGACAGGGCGCGGCCAAGATGTTTTCGGCGTGATCCGTTCAAAGGAAAACGATGAGATCGATGCTGTCAGCGCGCATTTTTCCAAAGAAGAGGTTCAGGCAGCCCAACGGGTTCTGTGCGCCATGCTCGATCACTTTGCAGAATTTGAGGACGACCCTAACCGCCCGCGCGGTCTGGAATGAGTTTGTTTAGGAGTTCGATATGTCTTTTTTGACTTTAGCCGTGAGTAGTCTGGGTGCCTTGGTGCTATGGGCCACCGGCTATTTTTTCTGGGTTGTCTGGATTTCAAGCAAGGCGACCATGGGAAAACCGATCGACCGGGCGGCGCGCCCGAACACAGCCTTGCTGGTGATTGATGTTCAGGAAGACTTCACGCGCAATAGTCCGAAACCTTATTCGGAAGACGAGCGGGCCCGCGGCATTGCGCGCATCAATGACGAAATCGAGGCAGCGCATGCTGCCGATCATGAGGTCATCCTGATCAAACAGGTGTTTCGCCACTGGCCGGCCATTCTGGCCATGAAGCTTTTGATGGGTGGCATTGGCACGCCGGGACGCAAGGGGCTGGCGTTCGACGAGGATCTGAAGGCAGGCAACGCGCCCGTTTTCGAAAAGGCGATCGGGGATGCCTTCTCTAATCCGGAGCTGGATGCCTATCTCGCCGGGAAAAATGTCGGTTACCTCCGCCTGACCGGCCTCGATGCCTGCCAGTGTGTCCAGTTTACTGCCAAAGGGGCGCTCAACCGCGGCTATTCCGTTGAGATCATTGAACCTGCCACCATGACCGTCACGCCGGAAAAGTGGGGGACTTTCAAGAAGGAACTCGAAGCACTTGGCGCGCAGGTTGTCAGAGACGCCGAACAAGCCGCTTGACATTGCCTCACAGCTCGCGCATCTAAATTGCCATGATCAAGCTGAGCGCATCCTTCGTGTATTTTTATTACGTCACCGACATACCGGCGGCTGCGTAGGATCTTGCTCTGACAAATCAAACCTAAAAAAGCCGCCGCGTCAGGCGGCTTTTTGGTTTTCAAGATACCGGCCCCTGGCGGGAACTCCCCAAAAGACCCAGGAAGCCGAAAATGACCAAACACATGATCGAAGCCGGAAAACCGGCGACAAAGCTCAAATCGGAAGCTCTTGCCGTGCTTCTGGAGCGCGGGCTCGTGCACCAGTCCACTGATCTGGAAGCTCTCGACAAGCGCCTCAACGACGGTCCGATCACCGCTTACGCCGGATTTGATGCAACAGCGGCAAGCCTTCATGTCGGTCACTTGATGCCCCTGATGACCTTGCGCTGGCTGCAGAGACTGGGGCACAGGCCGATTGTGGTTCTGGGCGGGGGCACCAGCCAGGTTGGCGATCCGAGTTTCCGTAATGACGCCCGCCCGCTTCTGGAGGAGCGCCAGATTGCGGCCAACATGGCGACCATCCGCCGCTCGGTGGAACGTCTCGTGGATATGGATGGAACGGAAGGGGCGCTGCTGGTTGACAACGCAGAGTGGCTGAACGAGTTCCGCTTCCTGGAGTTCCTGCGCGATTACGGCTCTCAGTTCACCGTCAACCGGATGATGACCTTCGACAGCGTCAAGTCGCGGCTCGATGCCCAGATGCCGCTGACGATCCTTGAGTTCTGCTACATGATGCTGCAGGCCGTGGATTTCCTGGAGCTCGCCAAACGCCACGACTGCGTTCTGCAGGTCGGCGGCTCCGATCAGTGGGGCAACATCGTCAACGGTGTCGAGCTTGGCCGCCGCGACGGGCGCAAGCTGCACGGGCTGACCGTCCCGCTTCTGACAACGGCCAACGGGTCCAAGATGGGCAAGACCGCGTCGGGCGCTGTCTGGCTGCATCCGGAGCATCTGTCGCCTTTCGGCTTCTGGCAATTCTGGCGCAACACGGCGGACGCCGATGTCGGCAAGTTCCTGCGTCTCTTCACCGAACTGCCGATGCGCGAGGTGGAGCGTTTGTCGGAGTTGCAAGGTGCGGAGTTGAACGAGGCCAAGAAGATCCTTGCAACGCAAGTTACCGCCATCGTGCATGGCCCGGAAGAAGCGCGGGTGGCGCTGGAACAGGGCGATGCCTTGTTCTCAGGCGATGCCGAGTTGACCGAACCAACCCACACAATGGCCCTGTCCGTCTTGGCTGAAGGGGTCGGTCTTCTGGAGCTTGTGGTGGCAAGCGGTTTTGCCGCCTCCAATGGCGAAGCCCGGCGGTTGGTTGAGGGCGGTGGTGTGCGCCTCAACAACAGGGTGGTCGACGATGCGCGCCGCCGGATTTCCTCCGGCGATCTTGGTGCCAATGACCGCCTATCCCTGTCTGTCGGCAAACGGTGCAAGGCGCTGATCGGCTTCGAGTGATCTTGCGCAACGGTGCCCCGAAAAGACCGGGGCACCGTCTGTCATTCTCATCAGGTCCCGGTTTTTCTCCGGGCCCTGAATTCGGTTACCGGCACACCAGCGATGCCCCAGTTCTCGAGGGGGACCTCCTCGATGACGACAAACGTCGTGGCGGGCTCCTTGTTCAGAACATCGACAAGCAGATCGGTTGCGCCTTTGATCAACTCGGCTTTTTGTTCTTTGCTGACACCTTCATCGGTCACCTGAATATGAACATAAGGCATCTTCAAATACTCCCGGTTTGGCGTGGGATGATCTGAAAGATCTTCGCCATGATCTGCCAGCGCCCACCGTCACGCACGAAGGTCAGGAAATCGACGAAGTCGTTGTCCCCGATTGAGCAGCGGACACGGGCAAAGGCTGTGTTGGCCCCAGCCAGCTGGATCTCGTCAATCGCGTCTGTGCGCACTTCTCCGCGCGAGGCCGGGGATTGGCGTGCGGCGACCACCGGAACATACTCATCCATGGTCCGGTGAAGCAGCGGCGTTTCATCTGCGGTCGCATAGACCGCCTTTGGATGAAACACCTTCTCCAAGAGTTCCGCGTCGCAGCGGTACAGCGCTTCGAAGTAATCCGCGATCACCGCCTGAAGTTCATTGAGGGCGGTACTCATGCGGCCAGCCCTTCTTCCTGCAGCGTCCGCTGCGTGGCGGGCCGGGCCTTGATCCGGTTCACGTAGTCTGTCGTGCGTGGCCATTCGGTCAGCGCAACTCCGATAAAGTTCGACCAGTTCAAGATGACGAAGGCATAGGCATCGGCAACGGAGAAGGTCTCACCGAGAAGATACCCGTTTTGGTCCGAGAGCATGGCTTCGAACTGGGAAATCTTCTTCTTCAAAACGGCGAGATTGCGGGCACTTTCCTCTGCCGTGAAAGTTTTGCCTGAGAAGTACGGGCTGAAGGCCTTGTGCAACTCAGATGTCAAAAAACTGAGGGCCTCCAGCATCCGGTATTTCTGAAGTGCAGAGGTTTCACCCTGGGGCCCAAGCTGGGGAAACTGTTCGGACAGCCAAGTGAGAATGGCGACATTTTCGGTCAAGACCGCGCCATCTTCAAACTTCAAAGCCGGAACGTAGCCCCGAGGATTGATCTGCGCATAGGCCGCGCCGCTTTCTGTTGTGCCCGCATCCGTATCCACCTTTTCAAGCGTGTAGGGAACGTCAGCCTCGTTGAGGAGAATATGCGCTGCCATGGAGCAGGCGCCTGATTTGTAAAAGAGTTTCATCGGGTGGCTCCTTCTGGTTCCGATGACCGGAAGATGCTCATGAAGGTTTCTATTGACAATATGGTAACTGATGGTAACTGCTATTATGGAGTTACCGCGAAGAAACCTGTTAGCCGCGGTCGGTGGGTTGGAGGTCCCGCTATGGCACTGAAAATGCGAAAGAATAAAAGTCCGCAGCCACCCGCGCCGTGCCTTCTGACGGAGTGCATGCAAGTGATTGCCGGGGCGTGGGCCCCGAACATCATTTGGTGTTTGAGAGCGGGACCCAGGCGGTTCAGCGAGCTTCGGGCTGACATACCGCCGGTTTCGGCGAAGGTCCTGTCAGCACGGCTCAAGGAGCTGGAGGAGCGGGACGTAATCGTCCGCCATGTCCGCCCGACATCGCCGCCGTCCGTTGAATACGAGTTGACCGAGATTGGCCAGGAGCTGATCCCGGCGCTCGAGGGCATTGTCCGTGTCGGGCACAAACTGAAGATCCGCAGCGGATACTATCCCTCAGAAGCGGAGGCCGATGCGAATCTGGCGCAAGCGCTGGAGCCTGCTTGAGTCATCGGCCTATTGGGTGATTGTCATCTCTGCGAACTTGTAAGTCCCGATGCCGAAAGCGGTCAGCCCGACCCAATGCGGGTCTGATCTGCGGGCGTTGGTCGGCAAGCGGATAACTTCCTGCTCGTTGACGAAGAAAACAAATTCCTCTCCTTGCCGCTCAAAGACAATCACATTTGGCGTGTTTGGCTTAATTGCTGGGTGTTCGCCTTTATAAACACGGGCGAAACCCCTGCCGGATTGCATCAACACATGATAGCCGCCGTCATTGTCGATGTTGAACCGCCAATTCTGGCGCTGACGATAGGTGCCGGCAACGATGCCTGCTCCGCCACTGTTGAAGCGACGTGGCAGAACCGTGACCGACAGGGAGGCCTCATTCAAACGCGTAATTTCCTTGTTGTCCTCGAAACGGACCCAATCGATGCTCTGGTGTTGGGAGTTGGTTTTCTTGGATGTGTTCCGCCAAACAAGGTTTGCGCCATCGACTGAAATGGACCATGGACTGTGCCGGCCGGGGCTCATGATTTGCCACTCCAGAACGGTCTCAAGTTCGGTTGTATCGAACGTTTCAAGGTAACTCTGCCTGTCAGGCTCCAACAGGGTCAAACCCCAAGCTGCAAAGCCAAAAAGAGAAATAGAAACAAAAACTAACAGTCTTGTGAGGCCGGCCCACGTTTGCATGAAAAAACTCCACATCTGCAATCAAAGCGGGTATAGCGGAAGAGAAGGTTTACAGATAGTTAAAATTTGCAATGAGGTTAACGGGCTGCAGGTGGTCTGTACTGTCCGCGGGTGGCAGGCTGCCAATCGTGTTCGAAATTATGGGAAAACGCTACGTCGAGCGTATATGAAAAACTTATCCACGCTCTGCAAACCAGCCGTATACTTCCTCCCGTTCCTGTCCCACGGGGCCAAGACCGGACCGTCCGTTAGCGGTGGCAGGAACCGGAGGTTGGGCGCTTTTTTGAGGTAACGGATCAAGAAACGCGCCGTCAGCAGTCAGCCGGTTATTGCACTGCCGCCGGGTTCCAGACGGGGGCAGGTCAGGCCGGAAGAGTTTCTTAAGGATCATCGGGCGCTGCCAGAGCCTGGTGTTTGTCCGGGAAAAACAAGACCGCTGGCTGGGAACAGCCTTCGGGCAGGCGTGCTGCCTTGCCAATCCAACCCACTCCTTACTTCTCGCCCCGGCAAGTCCGGCGCGCCTGCCGTCCCGTTCGATTCGAACGGAAATTTAGTGCCGAAACGTCGGAGGGAGACCTCGCGGCGGGTTTTGTGCTGGTGGCGGCCATAGTCTATCTCTGCTGTCCCGGCCTCCGAGCCGGGACCGACCGGTTGAGGCTTGATCCCGGATCAGGTCCGGGACGGCAAAAAACTCAAATCCGCAAACTATCTCCCCGGGGCGAACGCACGTGACGACCCGGGGTCTACTCGCCGCTCTACGCCCCGCTGAGGCTGCGACGGCTAAACCGAAGCTCTGCAATTGAGTGTGTCCGGCTCTCCGCTGCGCTCTGGCTAGGGTAAGCGATGATGGGTATTTCCTGTGTCTTGCGGACCTGAGAAAAACCCCGCCGTCCCATTCGGAAGGCGGGAGCAAGGGAGGACCTCATATCGCCCTTTGCCGGGTATCATTGTTTAGGGTGGTATGTTGACTGTGGAACCGACATTGATTGCGAGAACACTCCACTTCCAGCAATAACGTGGCCTTGCTCGACAGTAAGATTTTGCGCTGTCCCAAATCCCTTCAAAAGCCCAGCACGAAGGGCTGGCTCCGGAGTTCTTTGTGACCCGCCTGCTTTGAGGAGGCAGGACACCACGGTGATGTTTCCAAGGAGCTGAGAGCCATCTTCCAAACGTGACTGTCCAAACACAGATGGATTGTTCAAAAAACGGCAAGCGCTTCCAATGTGTATATCAGCGCCGGGCTGATTGGCTTTCGCTATAAAACCGCCCTCGCCGAATTGATTGTCCGAACCGATTTCAATCCGCCCATGAGACGCATCGATCATTGTGCCGGAGTGAAAGATGTTTCCGTTTTCAATCACAACCGTCCCCTCACATGAAGCGCGAAGGGTCACGCCGGGATAAATGAGGTTGTTCTGCCCGAGGCGAACGCCTTTAGAGACAAGGATTGATAACGGATCCAGAAGCAGGTTCCCGTTGTCCATCAAAGCCATTGTCTCTTCGACCGTAAGAAAACCGGCTGCGACCCGTGCTTTGTTGATGGGCTCCAAATTGAACATATGAATAAATTTCCAGTTTTTGAAAGCTTAAGGTCATTGAGAGAAATAATATCTGCGGTGCCAAGAAACACCATCTGCTAGATCCTGGGAAGCAGCGCGCAACGGCTTCACCAAAGAAAAACCCCGCCATCCCTTTCGGGAGGCGGGGCCAAGGGAAGATCTCGCGGGGAACGCGAAGGTCTTTTCTTCCTGCTTGTTAGCTCGTGCCGGCTGCAGCTCTAATTGGCCTGCAGCCGGGATCTTATTTCCTTGCGAAGCTCGTCGATCGGCGATTTCTTCGAACCTTCTTTGGTATGCCAGAAGGTCCAGCCGTTGCAGGCTTCCTGGCCTTGCACCAGCGCGCCCACCTTGTGGATCGAACCGGTGTGGTCGCCGGATTTCAAGGAGCCGTCTGCCCGAACGATCGCCAGATGCTTGCCCTTGGAACACGTCAGTTCGGTTCCGGGCTCCAGCACGCCGTTTTCCAAAAGCGTGCCGAACGGGATGCGCTTTTGGGCTCGCTTGCCCTGCTGCATCTCAAGCGCTTTTTCGTCGCCCGGCTGGATTGCGGCGATCCGGGCTGTTGCCGCATCGATATAGTCTTGCTCGCGCTCCACACCGACATAGTTGCGGCCAAGTTTGCGCGCGACCGCGCCGGTGGTGCCGGTGCCGAAGAACGGGTCAAGCACGACGTCGCCTGGTTTGGACGAAGCGGTCAGCACCCGGTAGAGCAGGGCTTCCGGTTTCTGGGTCGGATGCACCTTCTGGCCATCCTTGCCCTTCAGCCGTTCAGCACCGGTGCACAGCGGCAAATGCCAGTCGGAGCGCATCTGCAGATCTTCGTTGAAGGTCTTCAGCGCGTCGTAATTGAAGGTCGGCTTGGCGTCCTTGGATTTCGTCGCCCAGATCATGGTCTCGTGGGCATTGGTGAACCGCTTGCCGCGAAAGTTCGGCATCGGGTTCGACTTCAGCCAGACGATGTCGTTCATGATCCAGAAGCCGAGATCTTGCAAGATCGCGCCAACCCGGAAGATGTTGTGATAAGAGCCGATCACATAGAGTGAGCCATCCGTCTTCATGACCCGGCGCGCGGCCAGCAGCCAGGCGCGGGTGAAGGCGTCGTAGGCCTCAAAGCTCTCGAACTGATCCCAGTGATCGTCGCAGGCATCGACCTTGGACTGATCCGGCCGGTGCAGGTCGCCGCCCAGCTGAAGGTTGTAGGGCGGATCCGCAAACACCAGGTCGACAGACCGGGACGGCAGTTTCTCAAGGGCAGCCACGCAGTCGCCCTTCAGAATTGTGTTCAGCCAGGAAGCGTCAGCTTCCTTTGAAGATGTTGATTGGGGTGCCTCAGGGGACACCCCGGTACGCAGTACTCTCATTGCGACGCAATACCTCACGCAATTTCGAGTGTCATGGTTACCGCTTTTGGTAAATCAGGCGTTAAGCCGCCAGAACAAAAATTACCGTTGAATCAATGCTTTGTTTACAATGGTAAAACCTAAATGAGAAGTTAATAGGCTCAGCCGACCGAAAACGCCAGAATTCTGCTGATTTCGTTCAAAGAACGACCGGAAGTTGATCGCCAATGGTTAAAGGCTTCCTGAATTGCAGTCAGATTTTTTTTCGACATGGACTCATTCCCAATGACATTTTCACGGATTAGAGCGTTAACCACGTCGCGGGAGAGGATGAATGTCTCCTTTCCCATGAAGCGAAGCGCATACTGACCGGAGTTGCCGCCAAGCCGGCTGCCGCGCTTCTTCAGGACGTCCATCAGGCCGATTTGATCCTCGACCGGATACTGGGCAAAGAACTTCGAAGCACTGCCGTGGGCTTCGGCTAGATCCCGGAGGAAAATCGCATTTGCCTGGACGGACTTGATCTTCATGGCATTGCGGACGATGGCCTTGTTGTTGAGAAGCGCCTCAAAAACTTCATCCGGCAGGAAGGCAAGGCGGGCCGTATCAAAACCTTCGAAGGCCTCTTCGAAACCCGGCCATTTCTTCTCAATCACTTTCCAGGAAAATCCGGCCTGAAAGATCGTTTTGGTGAACATGGACAGCCAGCGGTCATCGCCGATCGTCTCCAGTTCTTCCGGTGTCTTGGGGCCATTATGTTCGGCCATCAGGGCTGAGAGCTGGGCTGCACCGCCCTTTTTGTCGATTGCCAACGCTTCGATGTCTTCAAAGGATTTCATAAAACCGCCCCGGCAAGTTTCTAAATTCAACCAGATAAGGAGGATATCCCTATCACAGGGATGGATGCGCTCGTGTGTGCGAAAATAATTTCTTCGTGTGCAAAAATATTCAAAATCTAATGCAGCACCTATTGACCGCGCGGGCATCTGGCGAGACTGTTTAAGGATAACAAAAATAAGGATGATCACATGACCAACTCGATCCACAGAGCCTTTCAACAACCGCCCCGGCCAACCCGCCTTGCACCATCGCACCCTTTGCAGGTTTTCAGCGATCCCAAGGAAGCTGTCGCGCGGTTGATAGAGATTTTTGAGGCGAACACGGCCTTCTTGAGGAAGCACTTCCAGGCGCTTCTGGACGGGGAAGAGCCAGAACATCGGGTGCGGGCCTTTTATCCGCAGGTTCAGATCGTCACCGACAGCCATATTCGTCATGACAGCCGCTTGTCCTACGGTTTTGTCTCCGGGCCGGGGCGCCATGTTGCGACCATCACCCGTCCTGACCTGTTCCGCCATTATCTCGAGACACAGCTATCGCTTCTTATGAAGAACCACGAGGTACCGGTTCTGGTTGGCGACAGTGACATGCCGATTCCGCTGCATTTTGCATTTTACGATGGCACACATGTGGAAGGCGGTGCCGCCGCGGCGAGCCTCGACCGGCCGTTGGCTGACGTCTTTGATCTGCCGGACCTGACAGTGATGGACGATTCCATCGCAAACGGAACGTATGAACCAGCCGATGGCGAAATGCCACTAGCCTCGTTTACTGCACCCAGGGTCGATTATTCCCTCCACCGCTTGCAGCACTACACCGCCACCGCGGCAGAGCATTTTCAGAACTACGTGCTCTTCACGAACTATCAGTTCTACATCGATGAATTCTGCCGGATGTCCCAGGACTATCTGGCGGACCCGGACAGCGGTTACGAGGCGTTCGTTGGGCCAGGCAATCTGCTGACCAAGGCAGGTGAGACAACGCCCTGCAGCGGTACAGAACCGGCAAAGCTTCCGCAAATGCCGGCCTATCACCTGAAACGGGCCGACGGCAGCGGCATTACAATGGTCAATATCGGCGTCGGGCCATCCAACGCGAAGACGATCACTGACCATGTGGCTGTCCTGCGTCCGCATGTCTGGCTGATGCTGGGGCATTGCGCGGGGCTGCGCAATAGCCAGACCCTTGGAGACTACGTCCTTGCACATGGTTATGTGCGTGACGACAATGTTCTCAATCAGGATCTGCCAATTTGGGTGCCGATCCCGCCGCTTGCAGAAGTTCAGGTTGCCCTTGAAGATGCGGTTGCCGAAATTACTGGATATGACGGGTATGACCTGAAGCGGGTGATGCGCACCGGCACGGTCGTGTCGCTCGACAACCGGAACTGGGAACTTTGGGATCAGCCGGAGCTGGTCAAACGGTTCTCGCAGTCGCGGGCCATCGCGCTTGATATGGAATCGGCGACGATCGCAGCCAACGGCTTCCGCTTCCGTGTGCCCTATGGAACGCTTTTATGCATCTCCGACAAACCGCTTCATGGTGAGTTGAAGCTGCCCGGTATGGCGACGGACTTCTACAAGCGTCAGGTCGCTCAGCATCTGGAAATAGGCATTCGCTCCCTGGAGAAGATGCGCCAGATGCCTGCTGACCGCCTGCATTCGCGGAAACTGAGAAGCTTTGCGGAAACCGCGTTTCAGTAGTCACCTCGCTGATTTCGGTCTAACGAAAGCCGGAAGATCACAAAGCTAAGGCCCTGGTTTCAGACCAGGGCCTTTTTGTTGCCGGAATTCTGCCGACCGGGGCCTTCGAAATTAGTTCCGCATGTAGCGCTTTAACGCCGGTCCGGACTGGACCATTGTTGTTGCTTCTTCTTCCTGAACGGACTGAGGAAGAGGCGATGCCTGGATGCAGGTATTGCAACCGCAGGCCGAATATCCTGGCCAGGCAGGTGGTGACTGGTTGGTCCAGGAGCCGATCCAGCCGCCTGCCGATTGGCACAACGGGGTGCAGATGGACGGCGCCTGCGAATTGTTGCCCGGAAAATCGGTGCTCTCCAGATCGCAATGGCCGCTGAAGTCGCCAAGGACAGCCGTTTGAACGGATCCGCCGAAACTGTGAAAAGCTGTCCGGTCGGTCGTCGGCATGCTGACCAGTTCCGTTGTCTTCGCATTCAGGATGTCGGACATTTGCTGGTAAAGCGGATCAACCGAGCTCAAGGCATTGAGCACACTGGTCCGCGCGGGGAAAAGATAGGACAGCTGTCCATTGGGAGGCGCAATGGCGTTCTGCATTGTCGCTTGTTCGGTCATGATGTTCGCAAGCACAAACGGCAGCGTTCCGTTGTTCGCGAGGAACGGTGAGTTGCTGTTCACGCCAGCAACATCTGCGTAAAACATGTTCGGGGAGTTGGTGTTGTCGGTCCAGGGAAACGCACGGAGTTTCAGGTTCTGCCGGGTGGCATTCGACATCTGTGACATGCTTTCAGAAAAACCGATGGACGTCCGCCCATAGCCTTCACTGAAATATCCGGCCCGGACATACTGGTCCTCCACGCCCTGCAGCGGTGGTACGGCTCCGGTCAAGGCGTTGTAATAGCTCGCGGTTTCCGCGATGCCTGCAAGAGATTGGACAATCGAGGGATCCAGCTGGGTCATGGATGGCCAGTTGCCGGTGTCGAGATACCCCTTAACCATGTAATTGACGCCAATGGTCGTCTTGCCGGACATGTTCATCATGGCGCCCGACATGCCGAAGGGAACGGGGCTGATATAGATCCCGGCCGAATTGACGGTCTCGAAGTCCGACAAGGTGGTCACACCCACCATACCTGAATCGCCGTTCCGGTAGAACATGATGTTCGTACAGCCCAGCATAGGCAGGGCATACATGTCGTTGTTGGGAAGCTTCAAGGCTGTGTCGGCGTAAGGCACAAAGTCTGTCGGGTTGCTAATTTGCGCCGCCGGGATTTGGGCTGTTTGTGTCTTCCAGTACTCCAGATACATTGCGTCATAGACAAAAACGTCGATCGGCGTCTGTTTGCCGCTGCCATTGGTATAGACCGGATTGGAATCGTACCCGCCGTCCCAGACATTTTCATCTGCGATCAGATAGAGCTTCTCCGTCTGCCCCGCCGTCTGCCACGCCGAACAGATGGCGGATGTGAACGCGCCCATGTCCGGGACATATGGATAGACCGCCGCGGAGATACAGGTTTCACCATCTGTGCAGATCGCATCGCAGTTTTGCGCCGAAGCTGCGGTCGAAAACAATGCGCCGATAACCAGTGCACTTTTCAAGATGACGATATTGCGGAATTGCTGATGCATGACTTCACCTCCAGGCAGTCTCGGTGGAGGGAGTGTCTCACGATGCCGTAACGTTATGCAGCTTATAATTTAGTAAAGAAGAGTCACTCGTTAAAGCCGTGTGGAGCCAACAAAAAACGCGGCTCCGGTCAGAGCCGCGTTCCAAAATTTGGGCTGACGGTATCCTTACTCGGCTTCGTCCGCAGAGGCTGCGTTCAGCATGCCGTAGCGCTCGACGCCGATTTTCTCCAGAAGCTCAAGCTGGGTCTCCAGGAAGTCGATGTGACCTTCCTCGTCCTTCAGGAGCTCTTCGAAAATCGCCATGGAGACGTAATCGCCTTCTTCCCGGCAGACTTCGCGTGATTTGGAGTAGGCGGTCCGTGCATCGTATTCACCGGCAAGATCTGCTTCCAGAACTTCCTTGATGTCCTGGCCGATGCGCAGCGGCGCGACCTTTTGCATGTTCGGCAGGCCTTCCAGGAAGATGATCCGGTCAACCAGCTTGTCTGCATGTTCCATCTCTTCGATGGATTCCTCGCGTTCCTTTTTCGCCAGTTTCGCGTAACCCCAATCGGCCAGCATGCGATAGTGCAGCCAGTACTGGTTGATCGCGCCAAGCTCCAGGAACAGAGCCTCGTTCAAACAGGCAATAACCTTTTCATTCCCTTTCATGGCCGTCACTCCTTGTAGCCGAAATTTTTCGTACTTTAGAATTATTCTACACTGGGTGTCCAGTGTCTAAATCATGTTTTTTTTCAGAAATTTGCGAGCTTTTGAATGTAGGGAGAAGTATCTGACGGACTGCCCAAAATTGGTTGATCGCATGGCGCTGGAACAGCCTGCCGCAAAAAAGCAAAAGGCGCAGCCGGTAAAGCTGCGCCTGTTGACTTACCAGAGGAGGGGTAAGACACCGGTGGTATTAGGAGGCCGGCAGGATCACGCTGTCGATGACATGGATGACGCCGTTGCTGGTTTCGATGTCGGCGGTGATAACGTTTGCTTCGTCGACTTTTACGCCGTCTGTTGCGTCAACTGCAATTGTGTCGCCCTGGACAGAAGCAACATCAGCTTTCTTGCCTGCGATATCGGAAGACATCACTTTGCCCGGGACCACGTGGTAGGTCAGAACAGCGACGAGCTTGTCCTTGTTTTCCGGCTTCAGCAGGTCTTCAACAGTGCCCGCCGGCAGTTTCGCGAAGGCTTCGTCGGTCGGAGCAAAAACAGTGAAGGGACCATCGCCTTTCAAGGTGTCGACCAGGTCCGCAGCTTGAACAGCGGCAACCAGAGTGTTGAAGGTGCCTGCGCCGACGGCAGTGTCAACAATGTCTTTCTCGGCAGCTTTCGCAGCGGAAAACGGCAGAACGAGAAGTAGAGCGACTGCGAGTTTCTGGATCAGTTTCATGTAGATGACTCCCTTGCTTAGATTAAAGTCAAAGACCAGCGTCCTCGAAAATGATGTTCCGAGGTGTTAAACTTGGATGCAGTCTTTGCTTGCAACATGAAGACTTACGGGGTTTGGCGGGAAACGGATGAGGAAAAAGTCTTAACTGATTTTTCCAAGAATTTATGTGATCCGATTCATGCTTGCAACATCCGGAAAGCTTCAGCGGAACCGGGGCCCATGGCTCCAGCAGGTGAGAGAAAACCGTGTGCCTTTTGAGACGGGAACAACCCGGTGCAACATGAAGCTGGCGAATAAAGTGGAATTTCCCTGAGCGCGATTGGCGGTCAAAATATTGCTGCCCAGGCTGATTTCGAGCGCACCGCCCTCATAGTCCTCACTGCAAGACAATTGTGTGACTATGGTCGATTTGCGAAACTGAGCAATTGCCCCATTGCCAACATCGGAATGCCAATCGTAGTGCCCTTCGTCGCTCTGGTCATAGACAGCGACTTGCAGTTTCTCCTTGAACTCCGTGATGTCGAAATCGAAAGCCTCGCGATTGGCCTTTGCGACAGCGCTCATGATCCGGTTCAGGACCCAGGCACCTGTTCTGTCATCATCAAGCCAGCTTATTTTTGCGCGCCGGATTTTGCTTTGCTGTTTGCCGCCAACGAGACCAGCACGGTCCTGATCATTAGACTTGCTGAGACGGATGATTTCCGAGCATTCGCCTGGCGAGAAAAGGTCGCTTATTTCGTATGTGAACATTGAGCAGATGAATATTGTTTTGTGCCCGTGTGCAAGCGTTTTTCTGAAACGGCACAAAAGACGGCCTAGTCGAGTGCGGCTGTCAAAACCTTGCGCATGACTGTCGGCAGAGCTTCCTCGGAAAGCGTGTCTGCAGCGGACCACCAGCCGGTGTCTGTGCCAAGCTGATCGTTGCCGGACATCTCTGCCCTGAAGACGGTCAGCTTCAAATGAAAATGGGTGAACGTGTGTTTCACTTCACCGGTGCGCTTTTGCCAGTCGGCGGCAAAGGGGGCGTGTGCGAGGCTGGTGCCGGTATCAAAGTCCTCCGACCAAACGGATCCCGGCACTTCGGTCATCCCGCCAAGCAGGCCCTCCGGCGGGCGGCGGCGCAAGAAAACCGCACCGCTTGCCGCGTCGACAGCCACAAAAGCGGCTCCATGGCGGGTCGGTTTTTTCGTCTTGGGCGCTTTTCGCGGCAGGGTTTCGGCAAGGCCGGCGCGATGACCTTCACAGGTCTCCCGCCAAGGGCAGAGTACACAGGCCGGTTTTTTCGGCGTGCAGATGGTGGCGCCAAGATCCATGACGGCTTGCGCAAAATCGCCGGGCCTTGCCTCCGGGGTCAGGTCCGCCATCACGGCTTTGATTTCCGGCTTGGCCACGGGCAAGGGCGTTTCGATCAGTTTCAGGCGCGACAGCACACGTTCCACATTGCCATCAACGACGGCGGCATGGCGGTCGAAGGCAATCGTGGCAATGGCCGCGGCCGTATAAGGGCCGATGCCGGGCAGCTTTAGGAGCGCGTTTTCGGTGTCCGGGAACTCGCCGCCATAGGCGCTGGCGACAAGGTCGGCGCATTTTTTCAGGTTGCGCGCTCTGGAATAATAGCCCAGCCCCGCCCAGGCCTTCATCACGTCTTCTTCGTCCGCTGCGGCGAGGTCCTTGACCGTCGGCCAGGTGCGCGTAAAGACTTCGAAGTAGCTCTTCACAGCCGCAACTGTGGTTTGCTGCAACATGACTTCCGACAGCCAGATACGGTAGGGATCCGGCACTTCGCCAAGACGCCGGTTTTCCGGGCCCACGCGCCAGGGCAGGGTGCGCGCATGGCGGTCGTACCACTCCAGTAGACTTGATGATAGAAGACTTGGTGACTGGTGGGGGTCAGCCATGGTTTGCTGCACGCCGGTATTCCCCAAGATGCTGCGGATCAACAGTGATTTGCGTCTGGATAGCTTGGGGAAAATTGCGGTGAAAAGCCGACGCTGAAACGTGTGTTAAAGTAATCGTCTTCATTTTGTCTTATTCTACTGGAACACAACAGGCTGCGGAAAGCCGATCAGCGTGCCGCGTAACAAGGTCCGGGCAGAAGTCAGGAGGTAGGCCATAACCGCGTCGAAGGCAAATCGAAAGGGTGCAAAACTGCTGGCCGATTTGGTCGGCAAGGCGATGACCCCTGCCTGCAAGAAACGCGGCTTTGCCTCCATAGATATCATCGCGTCCTGGGCCGATATTGTGGGAGAGCGCTATGGCACCCGCGTCCAGCCGGACCGGCTCATCTGGCCGCGGCAACCGGAGTTGAGTGACCCGGAGCGTCCGCCTCAACCCGCAACGCTGGTGGTCCATACAGATGGCCCAACTGCACTGATGCTGTCTCACGACAGTCCGCAGGTGATTGAACGGATCAACACGTTTTATGGCTGGGCCGCGATTGGCCGCATCAAGATCCAGCAAAAGCCGGTTGCCGTGAAACGCGCCAGCACGCGCAAGGCGCTGAGGCCATTGACCCGGTCGGAAGAGCAGCAGCTCGACGCGAAACTTGAGACGGTCGAAAACGATCGCCTTCGCGAAGCCTTGAAAAAGCTCGGCGCACAAGTCATCGCCCGGAACGCCGGCACGGCCGCCTGATCGTCGCCCGGGCCTCACGCAGCAATAACAACACTGTGACTTTGCCTGCCAATCTGTCCACGCTGGTGCCACAATTGCCAAGCTGTGTTGACCTTGAGGGCCTGAAAGGGCACATGGAACAGCAACGGCGCCAGAAGGTGCAAGACATCAAATTGTGACAGGACGATCTTCGTGACACAGACCCGCAGACAGTTTCTCAAAACCACCGCTTTGACCACGGCCGCGCTTGGGCTCGCATCTGCTGCGCCCGCATGGGCCCAGTCGGTCGACGAAGACGAGCTCCTGAAACCGGGTCCGCTAGGGGACAAAATCCTGGGCGATGAAAACGCACCGGTCACGATTGTCGAATATGCGTCCATGACCTGTGGACACTGCGCCAATTTCCACGAGCGCACCTGGCCCGATCTGAAGAAAGATTACATCGAGACTGGCAAGGTCCGCTTTATTTTCCGGGAATTTCCGCTCGACCCGGTCGCCTCGGCGGCCTTCATGCTGGCGCGCTGTGCGCCGCAGGAAAAATATTTCGACATTGTGGACATCATGTTCGAAGAACAGCGCGCCTGGGCGTTCACCGACAACCCGTACCAATCCCTGCTCGACTTTTCCAAACAGATCGGCTTTACACAGGAGTCCTTTGAGGAATGCTTGACAAACCAGGGTTTGCTTGACGCAGTAAACGCTGTGCGTGAGCGCGGGGCGAACGAGTTTGGGGTGAACTCGACGCCGACATTCTTCATCAATGGCGAAAAGCACTCGGGGGCGCTTTCGATTGACGAGATGGGCAAGATCATCGAGGAAAACCTCTGATCCTGCAGCAGGGCTGCGGGCAGCTGCCCTGCATCCGCAATCTGATATGACTTTGTCGGCGTCCGGACCGGAGAGGTGCGGGCGCCGATGAGGTTTTCAAAGCTCCGCATTGCCGGTTTCAAATCATTTGTCGAACCGATGGAGTTCATCATCGACGACGGGCTAACCGGCGTTGTCGGCCCGAACGGCTGCGGCAAGTCCAATCTCGTGGAAGCCCTTCGGTGGGTGATGGGCGAGAACTCTTATAAGAACATGCGCGCATCCGGCATGGATGACGTGATCTTTTCCGGCAGCCTCAACCGCCCGGCCCGAAACACGGCCGAAGTCACGCTGTTTCTGGAAAACAACGATCACACGGCTCCGTCCGCCTTCAATGACGCCGATCTTCTGGAGGTCAGCCGCCGGATTGAGCGGGAGCAGGGCTCCAATTACAAGATCAATGCCAAGGATGTCCGGGCCCGCGACGTCCAGCTCCTGTTTGCAGACGCCTCCACGGGCGCGCGCTCACCCGCGATGGTCCGGCAAGGGCAGATTGGCGAGCTGATCGCCGCAAAACCAACGTCCCGCCGCAAGATCCTGGAAGAAGCGGCCGGGATCTCCGGCCTGCATTCGCGCCGGCATGAAGCGGAAATTCGCCTGCGCGGCGCGGAACAGAACCTTGAGCGTCTGGAAGACGTTCTTGTGCAGATCGACAGCCAGCTCGACAATCTGAAACGCCAGTCGCGTCAGGCCTCGCGCTACCGCAATCTGTCGTCGGAGATCCGCGGCGCGGAAGCCGCCATTCTTTATATCCGGTGGACAGAAGCGCGGGATGCCCTGAGCTCGGCTGAAAAACAGTTCACTGAGGCGCAAAGCCAAGTCAATGAGGCGACCGGTCTGCAGGCGGAAAGTGCGCGCATACAGGCAATCGCCGCTCACAAGCTGCCCGAGCTTCGGGAGGACGCAGCCAAAGCCGGAGCCGCGCTTCAGCGGCTCGTGATCGCGCGCAATGATCTTGATGCCGAGGAACGGCGCATCAAGGAACGCTTGCAGGATCTGGAACGGCGGCTTGTGCAGTTGGCCGAGGATATCCGCCGCGAACAGTCCATGGTCTCGGAAAACGATGAAGTTCTTGAGCGTCTTGCAGAAGAGCGCGCCGAGCTTCTGGAAGAAAACGAGATGGTGCAGGACCGCACCGAAGCGGCCCGCGAAAAAGTTGCCGAGGCCGAAGACATCGTGCGCGGCAAGGAGGCGATGCTCTCCGAGCTGACGGCCGCCGAAGCGCGGGCAACGGCGGAACGCCAACAGCTGGAACGCGCCGTTGCCGAAAGCCGCCAGCGGGCGGACCGGCTGATGTCGCAGGCACAGGAAGCTCAAACCGCACTCGGCGCTCTCATTGCGCGCATGGACGAACAGGACGGCGTTGCTGAACACCGGGAAACGCTGGAGCTTGCGAGCGAAGAACTCGCCGAGGCCGAGGCAGCGGTCGAAGAAGCGGAAGCTGCCACCGCATTGGCTCGGGACCAGGAGCAGGCCGCGCGGTCCCCCTTGAGCGATGCCAAGGCGCTTTTGCAGGGTTTGCAGACAGAAGCCCGGACCCTTGAACAGGTTTTGAATGTACACAGCGAGGCGGATCACACGCCGGTCGTTGAGCAGATCACCGTTGAGACCGGGTACGAGACGGCGCTGGGCGCAGCGCTCGGCGAAGACCTGGATGCCTCCCTTGATGAAGCAGCCGCAGTCCGCTGGGGCAGTGCCTTGGCAGTTGACGGCGATCCGGCGTTGCCGGGCGGCGCCAAACCGCTGCTGGATGTGGTCACCGCACCCAAAGAACTCCATCGCCGTTTATCCCTGATTGGACTGGTTTCCCAGGAGGACGGTCCGCGCTTGCGGGCAGACTTGAAGCCCGGTCAACGGCTGGTGAGCCGGGAAGGGGACCTCTGGCGCTGGGACGGGTTTGTTGTCGCGGCCAACGCACCAACACCGGCGGCCCAACGTCTGGCGCAAAAGAATCGCCTGGCCGAATTGGATGACGAAATTGAAACCGCGCGTCAGGCGGTGGAACGTCACCAGCAAGATTTGGAAGACGCCGCAAGCCGGGTCCGGCAGTCCGTGGAACTGGAACAAACCGCCCGGGGCAAGGTTCGCGACGGACAGCGGACGGTCACCGCGGCGCGCGAAGCTTTGGCCGCTGCAGAGCGGTCCATTGCGCAGCTGGCGTCCCAGAAGGCGGCCGCGGACGACCGGGCGCAGCGCATGAGTGAAGAAGCAGAAGAAGCGCGGGCCTATCTGGAAGAAGCGCAGGAGCAGTTGGAAGCAGCTGCCGAGGCAACCGGCTACGCCGACCAGATCCGGGACCTGCAAACGGAGGTTTCCTCTGCACGGACAGCCCTTGCAGAAGCGCGGGCGGTCTCGGAAGGTCTCTCCCGGGAACAGCAAATGCGAGACCGGCGCCTGGAGGCGATTGCCCGGGAATATGACAGCTGGAAGTCCCGCGCGGCCAATGCGACTCAACAAATCGCAGTTTTGAGCGAACGGCGCGATGAGGCGGAAGAGGAACGGGCCGAGCTGATCGAGGCGCCCGAAGATATCGAGATCAAACGGCGGGAGCTGTTTTCCGCGATTGCAAAGGCGGAAGACGCCAAGAAGGAAAAGGACGATCAGCTTAGCCAGGCCGAGCTGGATCTGGCTGATGTCGATCGGGCCGCAAAGCTGGCCATGGAAGGCCTGGCCGGGGCGCGTGAACAAAAGATTCGCGCAGAAGAGCGCCTCGATGCTGCTCGGGAGCGGAAAGACACCCTGGAGCGGCGGATTGACGAGGACCTGGAAGTCCCGGTCGTGGCTCTGCCGGAAATTGCCGGTCTGAAGGACGGGGCGCCTTTGCCGGATCCGGAGGCGATGGAGAAAAAGCTGGACCGTCTCAAGGCCGAACGCGAGCGTTTGGGCGGGGTCAACCTGCGCGCAGAAGAAGAACTGCGCGAAATGGATGAGCAAAAGACGACACTCACCTCCGAACGGGACGATTTGATTGAGGCAATTCGTCGCTTGCGGACCGGGATCTCAAATCTGAACCGCGAGGCGCGGGAACGCTTGCTGGCCTCCTTCGAGGTGGTCAATGGTCACTTTCAGAGGTTGTTCACGCACCTCTTTGGCGGCGGTACGGCGGAACTGCAGCTGGTCGATTCGGACGATCCGCTGGATGCCGGGCTTGAGATCATCGCACGGCCGCCCGGCAAGAAGCCGCAAACAATGACCTTGCTGTCCGGCGGCGAACAAGCGCTTACCGCCATGTCATTGATTTTTGCGGTTTTTCTGACAAATCCCGCGCCGATTTGCGTGCTTGATGAGGTCGACGCACCGCTCGATGACGCCAATGTGGAGCGCTATTGCGACCTCCTGGATGAGATGGCGCGCAACACAGATACCCGCTTTGTGGTGATTACCCACAACCCGATCACCATGGCCCGCATGAACCGTTTGTTCGGTGTCACAATGGCGGAACGGGGTGTCTCGCAGCTTGTTTCGGTGGATTTGGAGACCGCGGAACGATTCCGTGAAAGTGCCTAATTGTCAGCCGAACCGCACTCCTTCGTAAGTTTCCCGTAAGACTTAGGTCATGGAAAATGTGAAGAGGGGCGATTTTTTGTTATAAATCAGATAAATAGCGGAAATCTTAGTGTTCTTGACAGGGCAAGGGCCCCCGACTATGGTGCGCGCGGCTTGAGGGGTGTCCAAAGGCTGGGTCTCACGGCTTGACGGGGGCGGGGAACAACATGAGTGGCTCTTCGCAAAACGGCAATTCTGATGATCCGGACAAGGGTGCCTCTGAGGTGGATCTGTCGGAACGGCGGAACCGTCTGAACCGGAAGCTGGACGGCCAGCGCAAAGCTGAAGAAGCAGAGCGCGCGGCCAAGAAAAGCGATAACTCCGGCTACGCACAGGCAATGAAGCTCTCTTCGGAGTTCATTTCCGCTGTGGTCGTTGGAGGCGGTTTGGGTTGGTTTGTTGACCAATGGTTTGGGACAAAGCCCTTTGGGTTGATCGTGTTCCTGCTAATTGGCTTCGCGGCGGGCGTTTTGAACGTGATGAGGGCTGCAGGGCGTATCGCCGAGCCAGGTCAACGGTACAAACGCGAGAGTTCTGACGACGACGGGTCCAACTGAAGTTGTGCATCTGGGCGCAATCCGCACCCACGAATTGAAATGATTTGAGCGAAGAAGGCTGACCGGTGGCGAACGATCCGATCTCGCAGTTCAAAATCCAGACCCTGTTTCCGATTGAAGTCGGCGGAATGGATTTCTCTTTCACCAACTCTTCGCTGTTTATGGTTGCGACCGTAGCAGCAGCTTCTGCCTTCCTGATCTTCTCCACGTCTGGCCGTGGCCTTGTGCCGAGCCGCGTGCAGTCGGTCTCGGAAATGGCTTATGAGTTTGTTGCGGGCATGCTGCGAAGCTCGGCGGGCACGGAAGGCATGCGGTTCTTCCCGCTTGTGTTCTCGCTCTTCATGTTCGTCCTTGTGGCAAACCTTTTCGGCATGTTCCCGTACTTCTTCACGGTCACCAGCCACATCATCGTGACCTTTGCGCTTGCGATGCTCGTGTTTCTGACTGTCACGATCTACGGCATCATGAAGCACGGAACCAAGTTCTTCCACCTGTTCGCACCATCAGGCGTCCCGCCGGTGTTGCTTTTGATCGTTGCGCCGATCGAGGTTGTTTCCTTCCTCTCGCGTCCGATCAGCCTGTCCGTCCGTCTGTTCGCAAACATGCTGGCCGGTCACATCACCCTTAAAGTTTTCGCTGGGTTTATCGTGTCCATGAGCGCCGCTGGCAGCGTGGGCATCGTCGGCGCAATCCTTCCGCTGAGTATGACAGTCGCGATCACCGCGCTGGAGTTCCTCGTCTCGTTCCTGCAGGCCTACGTCTTCACGGTCCTGACCTGCATGTACCTCAACGACGCCCTTCATCCGTCACACTAAGCGAAACGTCTCATGCGGTGGCTGAAGTCCAGCCGCTGCCTGAAGAAATCTGAAATCTGCAAACACTACTTAGGAGCACGTGTCATGGAAGCAGAAGCAGCAAAATACATCGGCGCTGGTATCGCATGCCTCGGCATGGGCGGTGCAGCGATCGCACTCGGCACCATCTTCGGTAACTATCTGAACGGCGCTCTGCGCAACCCGACTGCAGCTGATGGCCAGTTCGGCCGTCTGGTTTTCGGCTTCGCCGTTACCGAAGCTCTGGGCATCTTCTCCCTGCTCATCGCTCTTCTCCTGCTCTTCGCTGTCTAATTCTCTTTCGTTTCAGAGAGTTTTGACGCGACTCCGGGGGCGGCGTCTGCGCCGCCCAACCGGATTTTGGAGATAGGACATGGCAGGCAACGCCGAACATAATACGGAAATCGGAATTCCGGCTGAAGAGCACGGTGCCGGCTTCCCGCCGTTCGATGCAACGACCTATTCTTCACAGCTCCTGTGGCTGGCCATCACTTTTGGCTTTTTCTACTGGATCATGAAGAACGTCGCTGTGCCTCGGATTGCAGGCATCCTGGAAGACCGCAAGGACCGCATTGCTGGGGATCTCGGCGAGGCCAACCGCCTCAAAGACGAAACAGACGCGGCGATCGCGGCCTATGAACAGGCACTTGCTGAAGCGCGCAACAAGGCACACGGGATCGCAAGCGATACCCGCGCCAAGTTGAAGGCAGATCAGGAAGCCCGCCGGGAAAAAGCCGAAGCGGATATTGCCGAGAAGCTGAAAGCAGCTGAAGCTCATATCGCCGGTATCAAGACCGAGGCGCTGTCCCAGATTGGTGACATTGCCGGAGACACCACCTCTGCGCTAGTTGAGCAGCTGATGGGCAAGGCTCCGACAAAAACTGATCTGACCAAAGCGCTCAAGTCGGCGATGAACTGAGGAGACCGTCATGGATGCATCATTTTGGGCCCTGGTCGGTCTCGTTCTCTTCTTCGTCCTGATTGCCTACCTCAAGGTACCGGGCATGATCGGCGGAGCGCTGGACAAGCGCGCTGACGATATCAAGAAGGAACTGGAAGAAGCACGCAAGATGCGTGAAGAAGCCCAGGAACTTCTGTCTGAGTATCAGCGCAAGCGCCACGAAGCTGAAAGCGAAGCCGAAGCGATCGTTGCGGAAGCCAACGCAGAAGCCGAGCGCCTGACCGTTGAGACGAACCAGGCACTTGAAGAGATGATCGCACGCCGCTCCAAGGCTGCGGAAGAGAAAATCGCTCAGGCCGAGACCCAGGCAATCGCCGAAGTCCGGGCCAAGGCTGCCGACATCGCTGTCGCGGCAGCCGAGGAAATCCTCTCCGCCAAAGTCAAGGACAAGGTGGCAGACGACATTCTCGCCAAGAGCATCACTCAGGTGAAGGATCAGCTGAACTGAGCTTCAGCATGATCCGGAAACAGTTCTGAAAAGCGGCCTTAGCGGGCCGCTTTTTTTGTCTGTATCCGGCCGGAATACAGAAAGTCGGCGTTTTCCGCCGCACCCCTGGGCAGGCAGGGATCCAGTAATCGGAGCCGGTGCGGTTTGTTTCCCTTGTGGGCAGATATGGCTACCGGGCCCCTGCTTTCGCAGGGGCGGCTGAGTGTGTGGGGTGGGTGTCTGAACCATCTGAGGGCGCTAAGCCCGGTCCTTCTCCATGACCACCAACGGTGTCCGGCCGTTCTCCATCATCTCGCCGGTCACCTGATAGCCGAGGCTTTCATATAGCCGGATGTTGCCGGAGCTCAGCTTGCCGGTAATCAGCCGGTAGGAACCGGCGGAGGGAAACTTCTCTTCCGCTGCGATGAAGAGCTGCCGGCCGATGCCCCGTCCTTGATGTTCGGGAGCTACAAAAAGCCGGCCTATATGGCAGGTGTCGTCCTCAGCGCGGACCCGAACCGATCCGATGATGTCAGCCCCTTTCCGGGCGATAAGAAAAACATGCGTGGTGAATGCCGACTCTGTATCGGCAAGGGCCTCAACCATTGGGGCGATCTGCATATCGCCATTTAGCGCTGCTTCTTTGTGAAAGGCGATTTTCTGAAGTTCAAGGATTTGTTTCGCATCGCTTTTGTCTGCGACTGTGATTTCGACGTCCATTTTCCTCTCGCCGGATTGTGATCTCAAAAATTTCTGATGCGTCGTGATTCGAAAGGAGCGGCTACTCAAGCCATCCTCAGCGGATCACGTCGCCTGGGGCAATTCACTAAAGGTGATACCAAGCAAGGCGCCGTTCATGCAATGCCACCGCGGTCCAGTTGGCCGGGTGTTAGGTGTTTTCAGGAAAGGCGCCGCCATGAAGTCGTCTCATCGAGCTGTTGTACATATCCTTATCGCTGCGCTCATACCGCTGTTGGCTCTTGTCGGCGGTGGACTTGCCCAAGCTCAAGAGCGCTCGGCCCTTCCAGACTACGTGATTGAAAAATTCGGTACTCCTCCCGCGATACCAGACGGCCCGCTGTCCGATGATCTTAAACGCACCGTGAAAATGGCGCTTGTCGACCCGGTGACCCATGCGGGTTGGGGACGGGACCAAAGCCTGGCGCTTGCCGAAGTCGCTGCATCCAAAGACCCGCGCCTTGTCTGGATCATCAGTGATTTGATGCGGTTTGCGACTGGCCCGCAACTGAACCAGGCTTTGAGCGAAGCCGCGTCCGAACTGCTGGGCAAAGAGATACCGCTGCGCAACAGTTGGGGCGAGGTGACTGATCATCTCATGGCCTGGGGTATTCCCGCACCGCCCGACTATCTCGCTTCCAAGCGCGAGATCTTCACAACGATAGTACCCGGCTGGGACAGGATCTTTGTCGAGGGCGAAATTGATTGGCGGTTGGTATCCTGGGGTGGGGTCTTGATCGATGACCGCCCGTATGACCAGACCGACAATCAGTGCAACTGCATTCCCGCTGTGGACAATCCGGAGGTTAGCAGCGCTGAAGACGCAACCTGGCTCAAGGACAGCGATATTGTTTTCGGGATAGGGGTAAATGGGGACTATCGGGCCTATCCACGGCGTATCATGGAAGTGCGGGAGATGGTGAATGACACCCTCGGCGGCCGAACCCTGGGAATTCCATACTGCACCTTATGTGGCGCTGCGCAGGCCTACCTGACGGATGAACTGCCGGAGGGAATTGAGCGGCCGATTTTGAGAACCTCCGGGCTGCTCATTCGGTCCAATAAGGTGATGTATGACGTCAACACCTACTCGGTCTTCGACACGTTCCTCGGCACTGCGGTGACTGGTCCGCTCGCGGAGAAGAACCTGAAGCTAAAACAGGTCAGCGTCGTGACGACCGATTGGGGCACCTGGAAGAGGGCGCATCCGGAAACAACCGTTTTGGTGGAAGCGCTCGCGCTTGGCCGTGACTTCGACTTCCGCAATGGCCGGGACGCCAACGGACCGATTTTCCCAATTGGCGATGTCGATCCCCGGCTGCCCGTGCATGAGGACATCATCGGGATTGTCACGGCGTCCGGACAGCCAGTTGCTTTTCAGCGCAGCAAGGCCTTTGCCACACTCAAACAGGGGACTGAGATCCGCGTTGAGAACGTTCGTCTGGAACTGGATGCTGGTGGTATCCGGGCCGTTGGCGAGGACGGAGCGGATCTCGGCAGCCATGAGGCGTTCTGGTTCGCCTGGTCGCAGTTTTACCCCAAAACAGATCTTTGGGACGGGTGAAGCGCTAGAGTGTAGTGTCGGCGGCAAGCCGGACTGGTTTAAAGCTCATCCGGTGATGCGCTGTCGGCCCCAGGGTATCCAAGGCCGCTTGGTGTGCTGGTACCCCGTATCCCTTGTGCTGGGCAAAGCCGTAGCCGGGAAATTCGGGCTCCAAGGCGACCATCATTCGGTCCCGCAGCACCTTGGCAACGATAGAGGCTGCGGCGACACACAGGCAGCGGCCATCGCCCTTGATCAGCGCCTGCCCGGGTTGGGCGAGACCGGGTGGTACATCGCGGCCATCGATGAGAACGTATTGCGGAACTCTGGGCAGGCCGTTCACTGCCCGCACCATGGCGCTCAGCGTCGCCGTCCGGATGTTCAGCTTGTCAACGGTAGCAGGTGAAGCGCTTGCCGCGCACACCCAGCTGGTTTTGAGGATCTCGCCGAACAGGGATTCCCGTTTGGCCTCAGTCAGCTTTTTTGAGTCGTTCAGTCCGGCCGGCACATTCGCATAGTCCAGGATAACCGCCGCCGTCACCACAGGACCCGCCCATGGCCCGCGGCCGGCTTCATCGACCCCGCACAAAAGGCCGTCATAGGATTTGGCGTGTTTTTTCTCGATTTTCAGGTCGGGGTTGTCCGGAAACGCGAGGTCGAAGAGGGACGGTGTTTTGGTCATTGGGCCAAAATGCCGTCTGGCAAAACAAGGCGCAAGACATGTTGGTGCCGTCCCGGCCTTGAGCCGGGACCACAGCGCACGCCAGCAGGTCCCGAATCTCCGCCTTGCTGCGTTCGGGACGGCGTTTGGAGGGCAAATGCGGTCTCTTTACTGCGCTCAGAACAAATCCAGTTGCACGCCGCCTTTTTGCGGCTGGATAAAATGCTCGGTGGACAGCTTTCTCTTGCGCAAATTCAGACTCAGCCGTTTGGCCGCCAACGAGAAGCGTTTGGCGATCTGGTCGGCATAGGGGCCGCGCCCGCGCATGCGCTCGCCCCATTTGGCATCGTAATCCTTGCCGCCGCGCATGGAGCGGATCAGGTTCATCACGTGGCGGTAGCGGTCCGGGCGTTCCCGCAAAAGCCAATCGCGAAAGAGCTCAGACACCTCCAGAGGCAGACGCAGCAGAATAAAGGCTGCTTCGCTGGCCCCGTGCTCAGCGGCTGCTTCCAAAAGGTTCTCAATTTCACTGTCCGTTAGCGCAGGTATGATGGGGGCCATCATGACGGAGGTAGGAATGCCTGCATCGCTCAGTGTTCTGACCGCTGCAAGACGCTTGTGTGGCGCGGATGCGCGGGGTTCCATGGCGCGGCACAACTTTTTGTCGAGCGTCGTAATCGACAAAGCTACCTTGACCAGATTGCGCTCGGCCATCCGCGACAAAATGTCGATGTCCCGGGTCACGAGCGCCGATTTGGTAACGATTGCGACCGGGTGGCCGCAGTTCTCCAGAACCTCGAGGATCTCCGGCATAAGCTTGTAGCTGCGCTCCATCGGCTGGTAGGGGTCGGTGTTGGTACCGATGGCGATGACCTTGGGCTGGTACCCCGGCTTCGAGAGCTCCCGCTCAAGGAGCGCTGCGGCGTTGGGTTTGGCAAAAAGCCGGGTTTCAAAATCGAGGCCCGGCGACAGGCCCATGAAGGCGTGGCTTGGCCGGGCAAAACAATAGATACAGCCATGCTCGCAACCACGATACGGGTTTATCGAGCGGTCGAAGGAAATGTCCGGAGACTCATTGCGCGTAATGATCGTCCGCGCGCGTTCTTCCTGCACTTCCGTCTTGAGCGGTGGCAATTCGTCGAGACTGTCCCAGCCGTCGTCGAAGGCCTCTTTAGAAAGGGGCTCGAACCGTCCCGAGAGGTTTGTCGCGGCCGCACGTCCCCGGCGCCGGTCGGCCGCCATATGGCTCAGATCCGCCGCATCGGGCGCCGGTTGAGCAGAAACAGGAGGGATTGGGGGTGCAAGTGTCATAGACTGCCGACTCTTTATGAGAACAATACAAGAACATTATCCAAAATCCGGCGCCGGACAAGCCCCTTCTCTCGCACTTTCGATAATTTCATGTCATAGAAAGGGTCATGATTAGTGTCATAATTCCGACAGAAAACGCAGAACTCGACCTTGTGCACGCGTTGGCTGCCTTGGTTCCGGCAGCCGCCGAAGGTGTTGTTCGGGAAGTTGTCGTTGTGGACGGTGGGTCGACCGATAACACGGCGATGGTTGCTGATGCGGCTGGCTGCACGTTCGTGACGCGCAAAGGGCCGCGCAGCGAGCGCCTCGCGCATGGCGCAAGCGTTGCCAAACGCGGCGACTGGCTTTTGTTCCTGCAGCCTGAAACCCTTCTGGAAAGCGGCTGGCATCATGAAGCCCAAGCCTTCATAGAACGGGCGGGACGAACCCCAAAAGGTCCGAAGACGGCGGCAGCCTTCCGGTTGCGCTACGAGGCTTTTGGGCTTGGTCCGCGTTTGTCTGAAAAGGCCGCTTCAGTGCGCAGCCAGCTGCTCGGTATGCCTTATGGCAACCAGGGCCTTCTGATCTCCCGCCAGTTTTATGAAAAGCTTGGTGGCCACCGGCCATTGCCGGAAATGGAAGATCTGGACCTTGCAAAACGCATCGGCCGCAACCGTATGGTGTTTTTACGCGCGGCAGCCGTATGCGCGGGTGAACCGGGAGCAGCTGGCTATGCCACCGGCCTGCGTCAGGCCCTGGCACGTTTTGCCGTTGGCGCCCTTCGTGTTCCGGCAAGTCTCGCGGTCAAGCTGCACGGGTAAGCAAACGAAGAAGGCATCCCTGCGAAGGCAAGGATCCAGTACACCGAGGATTTCGTTGTTCCGGAGATGGCCCCGCATGTTACTGGGCCCCTGCCTGCGCAGGGGCGGCCAAGTGGACGAAGGGCTTTTCTCTTCGGGAAAAGACTTACGCTGCGTAGAGCGAACCGGTCCGGGTTTTCAAAAACCCGTCCAGCGGAATGTCTTCCTGTTTTAGGAAGCCGGTTGCCGGCAACGCGCCGTCCCGCACCATCTCGATGACAGCGACAACGGAAGCCGAAGTGGTCCAGGCAATTGCCGTGCGCATCTGGCCGCCGATCTCGATCGGCTTGTAAGCCCGGACAAATTCCTCCCGGCGCGGGCGGCCGTCAATGGTGCCTTCGGACGCCACATGTACATAGACTACATCATTGTCGGTTGGCGGCTTGGCGTGAACCAGGATTTCCCCGGCTTCCTGACGGCGCTCGCGCATGAGGAGCTCGTGGAAGAAGAAGTTCATCAGTTCGGCATGACCGGGATAGCGCATGGTCTTGTAGTCGATATTGGCGACCTTGCCCAAATAGGTCTCGCACATGGTGCCAAGCCCGCCTGAGGTGGTGAAGGCTTCCAGTTTCATGCCGTCAATATAGACGGTTTCAAGCCACTCCATTGGCGAGACCCATTTGCGCACGCCATCCTCGATCACCTCGCAGTCGTTGAGGTATTCGTTGACGACCCCGTCCGGTGACCAGTTGAAGGCATAACCCATCAGCCCGGTCGGGTTTTGCGGCAGCGCGCCGACACGCATCCGGCAGGACCGGCAGTCATCGAAATCGCCGATCTGTTTTGCGCCAACAATGCCAACAAACCCGGGCGCCAGACCGCATTGCGGCGCCATGAGACCCTTGGCGGTTTCGCTCATCTCGATGATCGCCTTGGTGGTCGGCACATCTTCCGTCAGATCAAAATAGTGGATCCCGGTCGCGTGGGCTGCCGTGGCAACACCGACATTGAGTTGATAGGGCAAGCAGGAGAGGACGGCATCGACGCCCTTGAACATCTGCAGCAGGCCATCGTAGGCCTTCAAGTCTGCAGACTGCACTGAAAACGGCAGTTCTTCCCGGGGCGAATGCTGGTCGTAGGCATAAACCTCGAAGCCGCTGTCATGTAACAAGCGGGCTGCCAAAGCTCCGACTTTCCCCAATCCGAGCACTGCTATTTTCTTCATGAATTCCCTCCCAGGCTGATGACTAGGTTGTCTCCGGCCTGTGCCGGTTCAGTCACCACAGCAATCGACATTCCGCTTCCCGCCGGGAAGCCGGTTGCCCGCATTAAGCCGTGAGTCCGCGTCAATCAAAATGTCAATAATTCTTACAAAACGGGAGTTTTATAGCAAAATGATACATAATGCCGAGGCGCCGCCCCGGCCCCCGAGCCGGGGTCGGTTTCGTTTCGGCCCTGGTCCCGGATCTCCGTTGCACGGCGTCCGGGACAGCATATGGATGGGCTGTGGATGTTGGCCAAAGACAATAAATGAGAAGAAACCATGGATGACCTGGATCACCGGCTGTTACACCTTCTAACCCGCGACGCGCGGGCCTCGGTTACAGATCTGGCGGCAGCACTTCAGGTGTCGCGGGGGACGGTGCAGAACCGCATCGACCGGCTCGTGCATCAGAAGGTCATACACCGGTTCACCGTTGAGCTCGGACAGTCGGAAGAAGATCACCAGATCAGCGCCTTCACATTGATCCGGCTCAAGGCGGACGATGGCCGCGCAACGCAAGCAGCCCTTCGGCGGATCGATGCGATCACCGACATTCACACGCTCAGCGGTGCGTTCGATCTGGTCGCCGAGCTACGTGTCCGCTCACTCAAGCTCCTGGATCAGACACTGGACCAAATCCGGGCCTTGCCGGAGGTGGCGGAAACCCAAAGCCATATCCGTTTGGCCTCGGCCGGCAAGCGCTAAAAAGTCTTACAGCCCCAAGGTAACTCAGCTCAGCCATCCCTGCGCAGGCAGGGATCCAGTATTCTGGGGCTTTGCGGTTTTGTTTCGAGTGCCGGAACAAGTGGTTACTGGGCCCCTACCTGCGCAGGGGCGGCGTGTCGTGGAGATGGGCAAGTGTTGAACGCACAACCACGGTTGCCGTCCCGGCCTTGAGCCGGGAACTCTGGGCGGTCACGTCCTCTGATCATGGACCTTCCCGGCTTCGCCTTGAGAACGGCACTTCATTGGCAGGCCTCAGGCTTCCTGAAGTTTGCCGCGCTTCAGGTGCTCGTCCAGCCGTGGCATGATTTCCACGAAATTGCAGGGCATGTGGCGGTAGTCGAGCTGCCACTTCAAGATGCCGTCCCAGGCGTCCTTGCAGGCGCCAGGGGAGCCTGGCAGGACAAAGATGTAGGTAGCGCCTGCAACGCCGCCGGTTGCCCGGGACTGGATGGTGGACGTGCCGATCTTGTCATAGGAAATCCGGTGAAAGACCTCCGAGAACCCGTCCATTTTCTTCTCAAAGAGCGGTTCCATCGCTTCCGGCGTGACGTCCCGGCCTGTAAAGCCCGTACCGCCGGTGGAGATGATCACGTCGATGCCGTCCGTTGAAATCCAGTCCTTGGCAATCGCCTGGATCGCGGGCACGTCGTCTGCAACGATCTTGCGGTCTGCCAGTGTGTGCCCTGCCTTTTCCAGCCGGTCCACCAATGTGTTTCCGGACCTGTCGTCCTCCGGTTTCCGCGTGTCGGAGACGGTCAGGACAGCAATATTCAGCGGAATGAACGGGCGGCTTTCATCAAGACGGGACATTTTGGGCTCCTGTTTGATCCAGACATAGGTGATTGCCCTGTGCGAAACCAGAGGAGATGCCAACGGTTAGACCGTCTCAGACCGGTGGCGTTGAAATAAAATTACAAAAAATAACAAGAATAAGACACTTGCATTCAAATTAGGTCAGTATTATTGACTTATTTAATCGAACTTACAAGAAACCGAATGAGCCAAGCATGATGACCTGGGACGCCGTATTGGCGACGCGCGCAAAGCGCATGAGTGCATCTGAAATCCGCGAACTCCTGAAACTCCTGGACCAGCCCGACATCATTTCCTTTGCCGGCGGCATACCCGACCCGGCGCTGTTTCCGGCGGACGCTTTCCGAACGGCCTATGCGGATGCCCTCAGCGGCGGTGGGGCCGCTGCCGGTCTGCAATATTCGGTCAGCGAGGGCAGTTTGCGGCTGCGCCGGTGGCTCACCGGTGAAATGGCAAAACTTGGCGTTTCATGCGGCCCGGAAAATATCCTGATCACCTCAGGCTCGCAGCAGGCACTCGACTTCCTCGGAAAACTGTTCTTGTCTGCGAACGACACCGCCCTGGTTGGCTGGCCGACCTACCTTGGGGCCCTTCAGGCTTTCAATGCCTATGAGCCGAATTTCGACCGGCTGGACCCGATGACCAACCGGTCCGCAGTAGATTACCGAAAAACCGCTGAGGAGAGGGGCGGCAAGGTAAAGTTTGCGTATCTGTCGCCGGACTTTGCCAACCCGACGGGGGAAACACTCGATGAAGCGGGCCGCCAGCGGTTGCTTGGGCTTGCTGACGAGTTGGACTGCGCCGTTATCGAGGATGGCGCGTATCAGAGCCTGCGTTATGACGGAACACCAGTCGCCCCCGTTCTGGCGCTCGATTGTGCCCGGTCTGGCGGTATTGAAAACACCCGGACGCTCTATTGCGGAAGCTTTTCAAAAACGCTGTCTCCGGGGCTTCGGCTTGGCTGGGTCTGTGCAGCAAAAGATGTCATCTCCCGTCTGGTGCTCTTGAAGCAGGCAGGCGATCTGCACTCCTCAAGCCTCAATCAGGAAGCCATGGCGCGCGTTGCCGAAACTGTCTTTGACGCGCAAGTCGACAAGGTGCGCTCTGCCTATCGTGAGCGCCGGGATGCCATGCTGGCCGCACTTGAAAACCATATGCCGGAGGGGACCCGATGGACCCGGCCTGAGGGCGGCATGTTCGTTTGGGTCGAGCTGCCGGAAGGCACCGATGCGGCAGGGCTCCTGAAAGAGGCTGTCGAAACGGCCAAGATTGCCTTTGTTCCGGGCAAGGCGTTTTTCGCAGACGGAAGCGGTGGCAACACTTTGCGCCTAAGCTTTTCAGCAACAACGCCGGAGAAAATCACCGAGGGCATTTCCCGCCTCGGCGCCTTGGTTGCGAAGGTGTTCGTTCCGGCTGTTTGAGGATGTGTTTCGGGCGAAGCGGAGCTGGTATAGCCAACACCTCCGATAAGATCCCAGCCCTTACTCAGTCGATAAAACCGAAGGCCTTTGAAACTCGCCGTATTTGCACGCAATGTGCATTCTTCTGGGTTTCTGGCATCTCTTCGAGTTCATAGCGCATGAGGTCTGTATTTGAGTTAAGGTCTGAAGTGAACTCAATGTCGTCAGCAGGGACGGCTTCTTCGATATAAGCGGATATTGCCGCTTGCTTAATCGTGATCCCGCAAGCAGCCTCAGAGCCGAGTACGGAGCCGAGATGGGACGCAACCTTGTAGCGTTCGCTGTCGCTCCAAGCCAAAGTTTGGCTACTCCAGCCGACAACCAAGGTGGTTCCGGCGATAATCAGCCATTTCATTGAATAGCCTCCTCCACAATAACTTTGGAGCCGCGCGTCAGCAGAACCAAAAGGCCGAGGATGATGTCGCCTGCAACCCATAGGCCAAACAATAAACCTGTTCCAATCGTACCGCCGATCGCCCGCCCAGCCTCAGCGCCAGCTGCACTGACATCCATCTCTCCCAACAGCATCCAATAGCCGACCAGCCAAAAGGCCATAGCTAGGTTGAACAGGATGAAAGCCAGTTTGAAAAGCTTACCGAAGAATCCTCGTTTGCGGGTTTCTGTGCGAACAGTTCTGGTCATGAAATAGCTCCCCTAAAAATTGAACGATAACTAAATACAATCTCCGGTCAAGGTTTCATAGCGAGACATGAGGCAGTACTGATTGCGGTTCCTAGCGATAGGGCCGGTAGTCATTCTCAAGCTGTGGTCTACGCACTAAGCCGATGCACGATGTTTAAACGAATCACGGCACCTTGATTGCGAAGACTGTCACACCCGCGCTGTAATAAGGTTCAGAATCAAAACAGCAAAGGTACAGCGCAGGATGGATTTGACGGATCAGCTCAACAACTATTGTGAACGCGTCGGTCCAGAATTCTGGTCAGAACCGGTCAACGCCATCACCAACGCCGCCTTTGTTGTCGCAGCCCTGGCCGCTTATCTCTTGTGGCGGCGCAAGACGCCCGACGACTGGGTCGCGCTGTTTCTGATTTGTGTCGTGCTTGCGACCGGGATCGGGTCTTTTCTGTTCCACACCTTTGCGACCCGGTGGGCGCTTCTCGCTGATGTGATTCCGATCGTTGTCTTCATCCATGGGTTCTTGCTGTTCGCGCTCCGGCGCTTCCTCAACCTCCATTGGGTGATCAGCGTGTCGATCGTGATCGGCTTTTTCGTGCTCTCACCGATGGTGGGCGAGGTTTGGGCACCACTGATCGGATCGTCTGCCGGATACTTGCCCGCGCTTCTGGCAATTTTCGTTGTTGGCGGGTTCTTTTACCAGCACGACAAAGCGCTTGCCAAACAAGTGCTTCTCATCGGGATACTGTTTACCGTTTCGCTGACTTTCCGGACGCTGGACGGTCCGGTATGCAGTCAACTGGCGCTCGGCACGCATTTCTTGTGGCATATTTTGAACGCTGCCGTGCTGTTTGGGCTGTTACGGGTTCTCATTTTACATCGCGCCGGGTAAAGGTCGAAGACAATTCATGAAATTTCGAAGGTCAGGATCGGTCCTCCGGCTTCAACAGACGCGCCAGATCGACGACCTAGGGGAACGTGGTAGGGAGACAAGAACGTCATGAGCGATAAGAACAAAACCGAAAGTGACTTGACCGAAGCCGCCCTGTTCTTCCACGAGCATCCCAGGCCCGGAAAACTGGAAATCCAGGCGACCAAACCGCTCGGCAACCAGCGCGACCTGGCGTTGGCCTATTCACCGGGCGTTGCCGCGCCTTGTCTGGAGATTGCCGACGATCCGTCCAAGGCCGCCAATTACACCGCGCGCGGCAACCTGGTGGCCGTGATCTCCAACGGTACGGCTGTCCTCGGTCTCGGCAATATTGGCCCGCTTGCCTCCAAACCGGTCATGGAAGGAAAGGCCGTTCTTTTCAAGAAATTCGCCGGGATCGATGTTTTCGATATCGAGGTCGATCAGCTGAACGTTGACAAATTCGTCGATGCGGTGGCCGCTCTCGAGCCGACCTTTGGCGGCATCAATCTGGAAGATATCAAGGCGCCGGAATGCTTCATGATCGAAGCCGCCCTGCGCGACCGCATGAAAATCCCGGTTTTCCATGACGACCAACATGGCACGGCCATCATAGTTGGCGCTGCAGTCCGCAATGGCCTGCATTTGGCGGGCAAGAAGATCGAAGAGGCCAAGATTGTCGCCTCAGGTGCCGGCGCGGCGTCTCTGGCTTGCCTGAACATGCTGGTATCGCTCGGTGCCAAGCGCGAGAACATCTGGGTCACGGATATTGAAGGCGTTGTCTATAACGGCCGCCAGTCTCTGATGGACCAGTGGAAAGCGGTCTTTGCTCAAGAGACGGACAAGCGCACGCTTGGTGAAGTCATCGACGGTGCGGACGTGTTCCTCGGGCTGTCGGCCTCCGGTGTTTTGAAGCCCGACATGGTCGAAAGGATGGGCAAAGGGCCATTGATCCTGGCGTTGGCCAACCCGAACCCGGAGATCATGCCGGAAGATGCCAAGGCTGTCCGTGATGACGTTGTCATGTGCACAGGCCGCTCAGATTATCCGAATCAGGTCAACAACGTCCTGTGTTTCCCCTATATCTTCCGCGGTGCGTTGGATGTCGGTGCAACGTCCATCAACGAGGAAATGAAACGCGCGGCTGTTGAAGCGATCGCCGGTTTGGCCCAGGAAGAGCCGTCCGATGTCGCCGCGCGGGCCTATGGCGGCAAGACCGAGACCTTTGGTCCGAACTACCTGATCCCGTCGCCGTTCGATCAGCGTCTCATCCTGCGGATCGCGCCAGCCGTGGCGCAGGCAGCCATGGACACCGGGGTCGCAACCCGTCCGATTGAAGATTTCGATGCATACAAGGACCGTCTGAACCGGTTTGTCTTCCGCTCCGGCCTCATCATGAAGCCGATTATCCAGAACGCTGCTAAGGATCCGCAAAAGATCATCTACGCGGAAGGTGAGGACGAGCGCGTGTTGCGCGCCGCGCAAGTTCTTCTGGAAGATGGTATTGCCAAGCCGGTGCTGGTGGGGCGGCCTGACGTTCTGACTGCCCGCTGCGAGCGCTTCGGGCTGAAGATCCGTCCGGACGTCGATTTCGAATTCGTCAACCCGCAGGATGATCCACGGTACCGTGACTATGTCGACGAGTATCTGGAGTGTGTCGGCCGAAAGGGACTGCCGCCCACAGCAGCGCGGACCGTTGTGCGGACCAATGCCACCGTCATCTCGGCCCTCGCGGTGCGCCGGGGCGAAGCGGATGCGCTGATCTGCGGTTTGGAAGGCCGTTTCACCAAACATATGCGTGACATCCGACAGGTGATCGGGGTGTGCGATACGGCCCGCGATCTCTCGGCCATGTCACTCCTCATCAACAGCCGCGGGGCGATGTTCCTGTCCGACACGTTCGTGACGGAAGATCCGACGGCCGAGGAAATCTCCGAGATGGCGAACCTCGCTGCGCAAGAGATCCGCCGCTTTGGCATCGAGCCGAAGGTCGCGCTGCTCTCCATGTCGAACTTCGGCTCGCGAGATACCGCCTCGTCCCGCAAGATGCGCGAAGCGCTGGACCTGATCTGGGAGCGGCATCCCGAACTGGAGGCAGATGGTGAAATGCACGGGGACTCGGCCTTGAGCGTCGCCTTGCGCGAGCGCGTCATGCCGAACGGCAAGTTGAAAGGCGAAGCAAACCTTCTGCTGTTCCCGAACCTTGATTCAGCGAACATTGCGCACAATCTCTTGAAGGTCGCAACCGATGCACTGCATGTTGGCCCGATCCTGCTGGGGACGGCAAAACCGGCTCACATCCTGACACCGTCGGTGACGTCCCGTGGCGTCGTCAACATGTCCGCGCTTGCGAGCGTTGAAGCGCAAACAAGGGCACCAGAACAGTCCGCATAACGAAACTGCCTGGAACACCTCAGCATTTCCGGCCGGTGCGTCCTTGTGACCGCTGGCAGGTTTTTCGTGTTTGCGAAACAAGAGCGCATGACCGACATCAAACGCCCCGCAGACTGCCATACCAAGGCAGACATCCGAACAGCCATCGATGCGCTGGATCAGGATCTCTTGAAGCTCTTTGCGCAGCGCCAAGGCTATGTCCGGCGCATGGCGGAGTTGAAACAGCGTCCTGACGAGGCCTTTGACCACGACCGGATCGAAACGATGGTGGCAGCTCTTAAAAACCGTGCCGAAGATCTGGGGCTGGAAGCCGATCAGGCCGAGCAGGTCTGGCGGGTGCTGATCGACTGGAACGTGGCCTATGAAAAACGCACGATCGCAGCGCGGTTGGAGAAGGGGCAGGCCCCAAACACTTCGTGGGTTTCAAAAGAGACCAGGTGAGGCATCAATCCGCACCAGCACATTTATCATCGCATCGGGTCTGTTTCTGCCAAAATCATTCCCTATCTGTAAATCTGGAAATCGCGCCGGCACCAAAGGCAGCGAGATCGGATGGATGGTTTTTGGGAGGGTGATGTGCAACACGCATATTGGCGTCAGGGATCACGGCACGGATTGTTGAGATACGCTTGGACGGTGTTGGTCGCAGGGATCACCTTTCTCGGCCTTGCTGGCAGCCCTAATCAAAGTGCGCATGCGCAGTCTGCTGTCACTGCTGAAACCGTCGCCTCTGGATTGTCTTATCCGTGGAGCGTCGCCTTTCTACCGGACGGTGGGTATTTGGTCACCGAGCGTGACGGTGTATTGAAGGTCGTTCACGAAGATGGCCGTCAGGATGTAGTTGCTGGTACTCCGGATGTATTTGCGCAAGGGCAGGGCGGTCTTTTGGACGTTGTGCTGAGCCCGTCCTTTGAGGCAGATCAGACGGTCTATCTCACCTTTTCCCAAGGGTCGCCGGAAGGTGCCGGAACATCACTCTTCAAGGCAACGCTCGACGGGTCGAATGGCGCAGGTTACGCGCTCGTCGAAGGGGACACGATCTTTGCTGGCAACAACAAGGCCTTTGGCGGACGCCACTTCGGCTCCCGCCTGGCATTTGACGGCGATGGCAACATCTACATGACGCTTGGTGATCGCGGGGATGGACCGCGGTCTCAAGACACATCCGATCACACGGGTTCTGTGCTGCGTCTGACCCCCGATGGCGATCCTGCTCCGGGCAATCCTTTCCTGGACAATCCTGCCTACCAACCCGAGATCTGGTCAATCGGCCACAGGAACCCGCAAAGCGCGGCCGTTCACCCTGAAACTGGGGCTTTGTGGACCGTGGAGCATGGCGCGAGAGGCGGGGATGAGATCAACATCCCGGAGGCTGGCAAGAACTATGGCTGGCCGGTTATCTCCTATGGCCGTCACTATGCCGGTGGCAAGATCGGTGAGGGAACCGAAAAGGCCGGTATGGAGCAGCCGATCTTCTATTGGGATCCGTCGATTGCCCCCTCTGGAATGGCCTTTGTGACCAGCGATAAATACCCAGACTGGTCGGGTGATCTGCTGGTTGGCGCCCTGCGCGGACAGCATTTGGCCAAGCTCACCCTCGATGGCGAAGATGTGGTGTCTGAAGAACAACTTCTGACAGACCTGAGAGAGCGTATCCGGGACGTGCGTCAGGGGCCGGACGGGTTCATCTATGTGCTGACCGATAGCGATGACGGCAAATTGATCCGGCTGCGCCCGTAGCCGTGACTACCGATCCATCGCTTTGATCGTTGATTGGAACAAACAGAAGTTCTTGATTTTTCGTGGCATGAAGGAGCCTCTGCTTGACAAAACCATCAGAAAGGCAGATACACCGCTCGTCATTGCCGCTGCCGCGTGAGCAGCAAGCACAGGCCTGAGCGGCCGGGAGCAGATGCTCCGCTTAAATGTGCCAGGCATGACAGGCTCATGTCCAAATTAGCCGGACATATTCCCAGTACCCAGTTCACGCGGGGGCTGACGGCTTGTGCAGATGGCGAGATGGCCTCTGCAGCCGCAACCGCAACAGGACCGCGATCAACAGGCGGTCACGCAGGCGCGACCTCGTCCGCCTGACAAAGGATATTTGATTTGACCAACTTTGAAAGCCTGGGGCTTTCCAGCTCGCTGCTAAGCGCCATCAAAGACAATGGCTATGAGGCTCCGACCCCCATTCAGCAGAAAGCAATCCCGCTTATTCTTGACGGACAGGACCTGATGGGCCTGGCGCAGACCGGGACCGGCAAAACCGCCGCATTCGGACTGCCCCTCATCGAGCGTCTTCTGGCCGAGCCGCGACGGGCGGCACCCAAAGGAACCCGTGCCCTTATACTGGCTCCGACCCGCGAACTGGTGAACCAGATCGCCAAAAACCTGATTTCCTTCCTCAAGACTACCCCTTTGCGGGTGACCTCGGTGGTTGGCGGTGTGTCCATAAATGGCCAGGTGAAGCGGATGTCGAAGGGGACCGATATTCTGGTGGCAACACCGGGCCGGTTGCTTGACCTTGTCGACCGGAATGCGGTTGACCTTGGTTCAGCGTCCTATCTGGTCCTCGATGAAGCCGATCAGATGCTTGACCTCGGCTTTATCCATGCCCTCCGCAAGATTGCAGGTTTGGTGGCCAAAGATCGCCAGACGCTACTCTTTTCTGCCACCATGCCGAAGCAGATCAACGAACTGGCTCAATCCTATCTGACAGACCCAGCGCGGGTGGAAGTCTCTCCGGTCGGCCGTACGGCCGACAAGGTCCGTCAGAAAGTCCATTTCATGGATTCAAAAGCTAAGACCGGTTTCCTGATCGATGTGCTGTCGGACCAGCCTGACGACATGTCGCTGGTATTCTGCCGGACGAAACACGGTGCGGAGCGCCTGATGCGCAAAATGGCGCAAGCGGGCATTGCTGCCGGATCGATCCATGGAAACAAGAGCCAGAACCAGCGCGAGCGCGCCATTAAGGAACTTCGCTCCGGCGCTATCAAGGTTTTGGTCGCAACGGACGTTGCAGCGCGCGGTATCGACATTCCGGGCGTCAGTCACGTCTATAACTTCGAATTGCCGGAAGTCGCAGAAGCCTATGTGCACCGGATCGGCCGGACAGCCCGTGCAGGTGCAGACGGCGATGCCGTTGCACTCTGCGCTCCGGAAGAAATCGGTCTTTTCCGCCAGATCGAAAAGCTGATCGGCATCGACATTGAGGTTGCCAGCGGCGAGGCTCCTCCGCTCTCCGCTGCGAAGTCCGCCAAGCGCGGGAAAAACAACAAGTCCGGTGGCGGTGGCAAGCCGCGCTTCCAAAAGGCTGCCGGAGCTGGCGACAACGACAATGGCCGCCGGTTTGCCAAGAACCGCCGCCGCCGCCCTCAGGCGCGCAAGAACGCGGCATAATCCAGCATTTTGCAAGTATCAGACGCTGAAAATAAAAGCACCGGGAAGTGGCCTTCCCGGTGCGATGTCCTGTGGTCGATGGGGTCAGTGCAGTCAAACCGCGCTGAGTAGTCATTTGTCACATCGAGCCAAAAGTGCGAGACCGCCGCGTCTCTAATTTTTGCCCTCTGCTCCTGGTCCACAAGACACCATCTCTGCCTTTGCGTGTATACGCAAAGCGTAACCCGGTGTTCGCAGGTGCAAGCCCACTCTAATCTTCTAAGACTTTGTTGTTATCTTTCCGATGCAAGTGAATTTAGGTTAATCAATTGCAAAGTGCAAATACAACCTGGGCTTTGCTGTCCTTGGTTTTTTTTGAAAAAAACTAAGGAAAAGCAGATAGTTAGGCGAGGTGTGTAGGAGAATTCGCAGGTTGTGTTGTGTAAGTCCTGAACGAAGGGCCCGGACGCGGAAAGTCGGGAAAACCTTAAACATCAATGAATTGTTCATTATATTTTCTTTATCTATCACCCCATAGAAAATGCTTATATCGTCAAATCTTCCCCTGCGGCTGTGGATTGAAAATCGATAATTCGGCTGTAGTTGCTCGTGAACGCGCCGAATCCTTGAGAATCATGCAGTCCACGGTTGTGTTGTGTGTTTTGCCTCCGGAAGGATGCGCGCCAGCAACGTTGGGTTTAATGGTAAGTCTTTGTATTTGATGGATCTTTTAAGCCATAACTTTTGTTTATGTGTATCCCACTCTGGTTTTAGGGGCATCAATCCTCAGCTGGTGTCCAGCACCAATAAGGACTGATGCCACGTGGCAGGTTTAGGGCGCGTTTCAAGTCTGCGCGGCCCCTCCAGTAATTTCCGTTCGTAAGACGGGCTTATTTCGGATGAGCCCGATCATACTCCAAGCGGGCTGTTTTAACCTGCTCCATCTGCTCGCCGGACCAAAACACCAGAGGCTTCAAGGTGGCAACCAGGCTTTGGCCGAGCGGGGTGAGTTCATAGGACACAGCGACCGGCGGGCCTGGATCGACCGTGCGTGTGAGATAGCCGTCCCGCTGCAGTCCGCGCAGATTTTCCGTCAGCACTCGCTGCGTGACATCTCCGATGCAGCGTTTGATCTCGCCAAAACGCATCGGTCCGTCTTCCAGCGCCAGAACAATGATCATGCGCCATTTGCCGGTGACATTGGACAGAACGGATCGGATCGGGCAGTTCGAGGCTTCAGCCTTGGTTTCAACACCAATCGGGAGCATGGGATGTCTCAGTATGCTTAGGGTACCAGTTGCAGATATCAAACCAGAATTATGTGTCAGAACAAACGGTAAAACAACAGGTATCCTGGAGCATACCTTGTGACAAATTAGTGCGTAATTGACTGTTGGTGCGGAATGAATACCTACTATGGTGACGGCACAAGCAGAGGATACAAACATGTCGCCCAAAGAATTGGTACTTGCTCTTTTGACTGCAGCTTTCGTGGATCATGATCCGGAGGCTGCCAAGCCGTTGCTGGCGCCCGATTACATTCAACACAATCCCGCGATCCCGACCGGCGCGGACGGATTGCTGAGCGCGATCCCTATTGTGAAAGACGCCGGTTTGACCGTCACAACACATCGTGTGATCTCGGAAGGCGACTACGTCGTCTTTCACAACACCTATGAAAATGCAGATGTGTTTGGGGCGCCGAGCCTGATCGCTTTTGATGTTTTTCGGGTTGAAGATGGTGTTGTCGCCGAGCATTGGGACAATCTACAGGCACCGCCCGAGGAAACTGTCTCCGGACGGTCAATGACCGATGGCCCAGTCGAGGTGACTGACCATGACCGAACGCAGGAAAACAAGGAACTGGTTGTCGGCTTCGTGCGGGACGTTCTTGGCGGTGCGGCGCCGAAGAACGTTACCCAGTACATGGATCCGGCGGTTTACATTCAGCACAATCCGCTCATCGGTGACGGGCTCAACGGTCTTATGAAGGCTATGGAAGAGTTTGCGGCCCAGGGCCAGGTGATCACGAAGTTTGAGCCTCAGATCGTTGTTGCCGAGGGCAACTTCGTGTTTGTTGCCTCCGATGCCGTCATGGGCGGTGAGCCCTGGGCGTTTTTTGATCTGTGGCGGGTCGAGGCAGGCAAGATCGTCGAGCATTGGGACGTCGTGTCCCCGATCCTGGCAGAGATGGCCCACGACAACGGCAAGTTCTGAGCAGCCTCAAAACGTTGACTAAAGAAAAAGCCGGGGCGTCCAGTTGGACGTCCAGGCTTTCTACTATTGTTTTCGCCGCGAGCGGCAGATCACATGTTCGGGTAGTTCGGACCGCCAGCCCCTTCCGGCACCGTCCACGTGATGTTGCGGTTCGGATCCTTGATGTCGCAGGTCTTGCAGTGCACGCAGTTCTGCGAGTTGATCTGGAAGCGCGGCGCGTCTTCGCCTTCTTCCACCCACTCGTAAACCCCGGCCGGGCAGTAGCGATTGGAGGGGCCGGCAAAGATGTCGTGTTCGGACATCTTTTGCAGTGTTTCGTCGGCGACCTTGAGGTGGATCGGCTGATCTTCCTCATGGTTCGTGTTCGACAGGAAGACCGATGACAACTTGTCGAAGGAAATCACTCCATCCGGCTTCGGATAATCGATCTTCTTGCAATCCTTGGCGGGCTTCAGGGTCTCAGAGTCCCGCTTGCCATGCTTCATGGTTCCGAAGAAGGAGAAGCCGAACAGCTCGTTGGTCCACATGTCGAGACCGCCGAGTGCAACGCCCAGAACCGTGCCGAATTTCGACCAGAGAGGTTTGGCATTGCGGACCCTCCACAGATCCTTGCCAATCTCGCTGTCGCGCCACGCCTGATCATAGGCGGCCAGCTCGGTGTTGGCCTCGCCGCGGCCAATCGCGGCCATGACTTCTTCCGCCGCCAGCATGCCCGACAGCATGGCGTTGTGCGATCCCTTGATCCGCGGCACGTTGACGAAGCCGGCGGAGCAGCCCATCAGCAAACCGCCCGGGAAGGACAGTTTCGGCACGGACTGATAACCGCCTTCTGTAATGGCGCGCGCTCCGTAGGCCAGGCGCTTGCCGCCTTCGAACGTCTCGCGGACGGCCGGATGGGTTTTGAACCGTTGGAACTCATCGAACGGCGACAGCCATGGGTTTTCATAGTTGAGGTGCACCACGAAGCCGACGGCCACCTGATTGTCTTCCAGGTGATACAGGAAGGAGCCGCCGCCGGTCTTGCCGTCCAGGGGCCAGCCGAAGGAATGCTGGACCAGGCCCTGGTTGTGCTTTGCCGGGTCTATCTGCCAGAGTTCCTTGATGCCGATGCCGAACTTCGGAACATCGCTGTCCTTGTCGAGCTCGAACTTTTCGATCAGCTCTTTGGCAAGAGATCCGCGTGCGCCTTCGCCGATCAGGGTGTATTTGCCGCGCAGCTCCATGCCGCGGGTGAACATTGCGTTCGGCTTGCCATCACGGCCGATGCCCATGTCGCCGGTCGCAACGCCCGTGACATTGCCGTTGTCGTCATAAAGGATCTCGGCTGCAGCAAAGCCCGGATAGATCTCGACGCCGAGCGCTTCTGCCTTTTCCGCGAGCCAGCGGCAGACATTGCCAAGCGACACGATGTAATTGCCATGGTTGTTCATGAGCTTTGGCATGAACATGTTTGGCAGGCGCATGGAGCCCGCCGGGCCAAGCACAATAAACTGATCGTCTGTGACAGGGGTTTTCAGCGGCGTGTCTTCCGCGCGCCACTCCGGCAGCAGCTTGTCGAGGGCAACCGGATCGATCACCGCGCCAGACAAGATGTGCGCGCCAACCTCGGAGCCTTTCTCCAAGACCACGATGCTTATGTCTTCGCCTTTTTCATTGGCGATTTGTTTCAAACGGATCGCGGCGGCCAGACCTGCCGGGCCAGCGCCGACGATCACCACATCCACGTCCATGCTTTCGCGTTCGCCGAGCGCGTCCTGTTCGCTCATGAAATGTCTCCCTCCGCAAGGTTCGCAATGCCGGTTTCGCGCGATTTGCCGTTCAATGACAGGCAATTCGCGACATTTTGCATATGAAAATGCGAAGCCGGTTGCTGAATGCTCCTATTTGGGGCCAGATAGACCAAAGCTCGGCTCGGGCGTCAAGTGTAAAAGTGACGCTTACGTAAACGTAATTATGTCTGCCGGTCGATGTGGTGCCTTCGTGTTTGTGTGCGCAGCTCTTTACGCAAAGGGTGTGGTAGGATCACTGCGGCTGTGTGCTGCCGCCTTGGCAGGCATGACCTCTTAGCTTAGTTTACCGGTTCATCTGATGACTGCATTTGCGGTCAGTCTCTGGGCGCTCGGCCCTGTTGGAGAGTTCGTTTGCAACACAGCCCGTCTGATATGCGGCATCTGGAAGCCCTGCTGGATTTCTATCTGGCATCCGGCGTTGATGCATCGCTGGGTGAAGACGTCGTTGACTGGTTTCAGCTCTCCGAAGTCCAGGCAAAAGCACGCCAACAGAGTGCCACACCGCAGGCTGCAGCTCAGCCAGTTGCTGCTCCGGGGCAAAACGTATCCCAACAGGTGCGGCAGGTCTCTCCGCAGAATCAATCCCCCTCTCAGCCTAGACCAACCCAGGCTGCGCCGGCCGTTGGAGCCGGTACCCGCAGTCCCACCGATCACGGAGCAATCCCGGATCAGGCGGTCATTTCCACGGCGCGAGAGTTGGCCTCCAGCACCGGGTCTCTGGCTGATCTGCGGGCCTGTCTTGAGGCTTTCGACGGCTGCAACTTGAAACGCACGGCCAAATCACTCGTATTTGCCGATGGCAACCCGGATGCGAGGGTTATGTTGATTGGCGAAGCGCCGGGCCGCGATGAGGACCTGCAAGGCAAACCGTTCGTTGGCCGCTCCGGCCAGCTGCTTGACCGGATGCTCACGGCGATCGGCCTCGACAGATCCCGGGTCTATATCGCCAACACGGTGCCCTGGAGGCCGCCCGGAAACCGGACGCCGACACCGCAGGAGACGGAGATCTGCCGCCCGTTCATCCAGCGCCAGATCGAATTGGTGAACCCGGATGTGGTTGTGTTTCTAGGCGCAGCCTCTGCGAAGACGCTTCTTGGCGTGCAGGACGGTATCCGGAAAATGCGCGGCCGCTGGATGACCTATCCGGTCGCTGGGCGTCAGGTCGCGGCCCTTGCCACGTACCATCCGGCCTATCTGCTGCGCAGCCCGCTGGAAAAACGGCTGTCCTGGCGCGATTTTCTAAGCGTGAAATCCAAGCTGTCCGAGCTCGGCTGACCGACGAACTGAGGCGGCGCAGTGCACTGGTTGCAACTGACCGTTCGGTCAATTTATTTAAGAAAATGCAGCCGCTTTTCAAATACAAGCTCAAATATTTGCATTCTGGATGGCAGGGAAAGCTGAGCGAGTTTGTTGTAAAGATCTGTAATAAAACGGAAAAACGTTTCTTTTGTAAGTATAATGTAAAAATATCAACAAATACATCCTAGGGTCACCGGTAGAATTAACAATATTTTTGCGCTTTGAGGGCTATGGTCTTTCCCCAACTGGAAGTGGTCTTTAACCACTGTCAGCGGGAGACTGGATGTGAAGGAAATCTTTGACCGATATTCCGGCGGCTCCAACATCATGGTCCTGGTTCTCGACTTCGAGACCTTGGATTGCGAGGAGGCGGTCGCCACAGATATTACCCGATCCGGTTGCCGGATCCGGGACACCTCCCACTCGGAAAAAAACAAACTGATCGGCCTGCGCCTGTCCGGTCTGGACAAGATGGTCAAGGGCAAGATCCGGGATATCCTGGAAGAAGACGTCCGGGTGTCATTCTTGTTCGAAGACGTTACGAAACGGGAAAAGCGCAAGGAACAGCGCCGCACTGTTTCCATCGCGGCCTCGGTTATTCCTGGACACGGAATGCCTCCGGTGAGTTGTCAGATCGTGGATGCCAGCCTGTCTGGATGCCGCTTTTTCTGTAATCAGCTGGACCAATTGCCGGACACCATTGCTTTGCGGATCCCGGGCATGGATCTGCCTGTTGGCGGTAGCATCGTCTGGCGCGCCAATGGTTATGCGGGTGTCAAAATGAATTGGCAGTTCAGCGGAAAAACCGAGTTTATGGCGGCCAAGACGATCCGGCCGCCAAGCCTCGCCGAAAAAGCCGGTGCCAACGGAAGCCGCAAAAAGACCCTGGCGAAACAGCCGCACATTATTCCGGCCCGATGATCCCGCTGCCTTGTTGCGAAACCGCAGTGGTATCTTTCGAACCAGCACCTATATCTCCTGAAACAACAAACTATTCAGGATTACCTCTTCGTGCTGTCTTCCTTGCGCCGGTTTTTGCCCGGATTTTTGAAAAATGACGCCCCCATCATTCCAGTCGTGCGCCTGCAGGGGCCCATCGGCATGTCCAGCCCGTTGCGGCCGGGTCTGTCGTTGGCAACCGCAGCCCTGCCGCTGGAGCGCGCCTTTTCCATGAAAAAAGCGCCGGCTGTGGCGCTCATCGTGAATTCTCCAGGGGGCTCGCCGGTGCAATCGCGGCTGATTTTCCAGCGGATCCGGGATTTGGCGAAGGAGAACGAAAAGGACGTTCTGGTCTTTGTTGAGGATGTTGCGGCCAGTGGCGGTTACATGATTGCGCTGGCGGGCGATGAGATCATCGTCGATCCGTCCTCCGTTGTCGGCTCGATTGGCGTTGTCGCAGCCGGGTTTGGCTTCACGGAGTTGATTGGAAAAATTGGTGTTGAGCGCCGGGTCTATACGGCCGGTGAGAAGAAGGTCACGCTCGATCCGTTCCAGCCGGAAGTGCCGGAAGACATTGAATACCTGAAAACCCTGCAGCAGGAGATCCACGACACCTTCATCGACATGGTGAAGTCCCGCCGGGCGGACGTCCTGTCGGATGAACCAGATCTGTTCACGGGCAAGTTCTGGACCGGAACCAGCGCGGTTAATCTCGGGCTTGTGGATTCCCTTGGCGATTTGCGCGGTGTTTTGAAGAAACGCTACGGAGACAAGGCGGAAGCCAAGTTGATTTCCGCCCCGCGCGGACTGTTTGGGCGCAAGGGCGGTGTCGGCGTCAATTTGGAAGCCGGGGCCCTGACCGCGGGCCTTGGCAATGAACTGATTTCGGCTGCCGAGGAGCGGCTCATGTGGCAGCGCTTTGGTCTTTAAAAAAACGTATTGAGGGTGTGAGCTAGGTCAGTAACAGGGGATATAAGATGACCGAGTTGATTGGGGCCGCGGCATTGGCGGTTGGCGGATATTGGATCGTCCAGCGGATCAAGCGCAAGATGGCGAATGTCGAAGCGCAGATCTCCAAGGCAGCTGCAAAGGCCGATCCGGCCGGGCGCGGTGAAAAGCTTGTTCTGGATCCCGTCAGCGGAAAATACCGGCCCCAGAGCTAAAACGGTTTTCAGTGTCGTTCAGAAACCTTGAGGCGGTGGCTCGACCACAAAGCGCCGTGCGCTATTTTTCCTGACACAAGATATTGAACTCAAAAAGGATTGAGAGCCATGTTGCAGGAAAAGCACGGCGATTTGGACGCTGAAAAGCGAAAGAAACTCATAACGCGTTTGCTTGAAGACTTGAGCAGATCGAACCCGGATCTGTACTACCAGCCGACAAGCCAGATCGCACTGCAGATCAAACAGCAAGTCGACGAAGGCACAAATCTCAGCAATGAAGACAGGGCGCTGCTATCGCCGCTCACGCTGCGGGACATAGAAGTCTTGCTGAGCCTGCATTGACGGGCCAGCCGGGACAACACCCGTTGCCGACTCCTAGCCGAAAAGGCCAGACCCCAACGCTTTCCGGCGTTTCAGCGGTTCAGATTGCACGGCCTTGCGCTGGATGAACTTGAAGTGCCCGAGCGCCTCGCGGATCGTCTCGTGAACCGGTTTGCGCTCCAGATAATCCATCAGCCGGTAGAGATTGATCGGCTGCTTCTGAATAAGCGCCGACACCTTCTCCAGGGCTTCATCGAAGGAATAGGTGTCGATGATCTGGCAGGCCGTTTGTGTGGGCGTGAGGATGTAATAGTCCCGCTCCCGCTTCGGCGTGTAGCGCAGTACGTCGAACGGGGAGGCCCCAAGCACCTGGGGCTTCGGGATATAGCAGAACACATCATCGGCCTTATTGTGCAGGACAGATCCGGACGTCTGCTTGAACCCGTGGCGCTTGAGTTGTTGAACGGCGTGGGTGCGCATGCCCGGGCTCATGATATCGGCGTCGGAGCGGTCGTAGCGCAGATCGTCGAACACGGATAAAATGTTCAGCCGGTCATCCACCAGCGTCATGTAAACACTGAGATCCCGCCCTGCGCCGAAGGTTTTCGAAGTTCGCGTTTCCGTACCTGCCGAACTTGCGTCCATGATCTGTCTCCTGTCTTTGGACACTTAGAACACTGTGACGGCCGGGCAACGGTGCATTTTTGTAGGATTGGTAAGCTTACATTCTCTTCTTAGAGAAGGCGAAGGTGTTTTCGTAAGGTCCTGTTCATCGCCAGATCCGCAGCAAAAGCCAAAAGCCCATCAGCATCCCCGGCAGCAGAGTGACAAGCATGGCGAAGCCCCGTGTGCGGCTGTCAAAGAGAATGAAGTGCAAGACACGCCCAATGAGAAAAACGGCAACAGCCAGCCACAGCCACGTTTGTCCAAGCCCAACCATTTCGGATGCTCCCAGAACCAGGATGAAGACTGGCGCATTCTCCATCAGGTTTCCGTGTATCCGGATCCGTTTGAAGAGCGTTGCATCATCGCCGTCTCCTCGAAAGACACCACCGATTTTGTCGCGGCGCAGACCGATCCAGCCGGTCAGCGGGATGAGAGAAATAGCGAGCAGGCTGGTAAAGGTAATTGTGACGGGCAGCAGGATTTGGGTCATTGATTGTCACTTTTGATCTCCGTCGGCGATGCGGGCTCCGTTGATGTCAACAAAGCGAACACCGCCGATCAATTGATACTTGATTCATGGACGGCTTCGATCGGAGCGTCTTACAGATCGAAGGGGCGAGCTGTTTGGTTTCCAGCTGGTCTCCGCACGAGACCCATGTCTTTGTCAGGGGCCAGATCTTGCTGGCTCACATCTCCATGTCCAAAGCTTCTGCGATCTCAATCGTGCCGGTCCCGCAGAGATGAGGACAGCCTTTGGCCAAGGCAATCGCATCTTCCATTGTGTCGGCTTGTAGAACGGTCATGCCGCTTGCTGGATTGGCTCCCCCGTGATCCTCGACACCATCTGGCGTGATCGTTTTCGACGGCCCGACCGGAAGGCCTGGATCAATGACAGCCTCAGCGATGGAGGCGCTCCAGGCTTTCCACGCCTGCATGTGATTGACACCATCCTCCCGGCTCTGGATGTCAGGCTTCCCGTGATAAATCAGCAAAAATTTGGGCATGTTGAATTTTCCTTGTTTCAATCAAGGAGAGAAGGATTGGCACAAATCAAAATATGATAAAGAACATTTTTAGAGGCGGTGCTAAGTACACGTCGTATCGGAGGAAGCGATGCCCTATAGCGCTGAACACAAGGATAAAACGCGAAAGAAGATCGTGGAGACCGCGCGTGTCCTGTTCAATCGGCATGGCTTCAACGGCGTGTCGATCGACATGGTGATGCAGGAAGCCGGACTGACCCGCGGCGGTTTTTACAATCATTTCAAGAACAAGGAAGAGCTCTTCAGCGAGGCAGTGATGAGCTTTCTAATGGGGCGCGGCGCAGAGTGGCGGGAAGATGCCGGTGTCGATGTCACCAACCTGCGGCCCGAAATGGCCCACCAAATGATCGACGCGTATCTGTCGCCGGAACACCTAAATGATCTGGATGGGCAGTGCCCGATGATCGCGTTGCCTTCGGATATTGCGAGAGGTGGGATAGAGGCACAGCAGTCTTTTCAAACCCTGCTGGAGGCTATGGTCTCTCTGTTTGAGACAAACATGTCCTACGACGACAGCACCAACAGGCAGTGGGCTCAAGCGATCGCTGCGCTGTGCGTCGGCGGGATGGTTCTTTCCCGCGCGCTACCAGATTCAACGCTGGCGAAGGAAGTGCGCGTTGCTGCGGGCCACTCAGCTAAGCGTCTCTTGAGCGAAGGTGAGTGTTGATTTCTTCTGGCAAAAATTGTCCATTTTGGTTTGGAAGAGCGCTCAATTCCGGAAAACGGTCCTCAACTCGTGAGTGGCGTTTACTTCCCACCCTTGACCTCTCCCGTCCTCCGTGGCACCTGTCGCGCCAACAGGCGAGGAGAGCCCTTGCCGGATTTAGCCAAGCCTCCGTTCTCAGGAACACGAAAACATGTCGAGCGACGTTCCGGCGCATATGCGCCCTGAAAATTCCTTCCAAGGCCTGATCCTGACGCTGCAACGTTTCTGGGCCGATCAGGGCTGCGTGGTTCTGCAGCCCTATGACATGGAAGTTGGCGCCGGCACATTCCACCCGGCAACGACTTTGCGCTCGCTGGGGCCACGTCCATGGAAGGCAGCCTACGTGCAGCCGTCCCGTCGCCCGACCGATGGCCGCTATGGCGAGAACCCGAACCGCCTGCAGCATTACTATCAGTTCCAGGTGCTGTTGAAACCGTCTCCGTCCAACCTTCAAGAGCTTTATCTCAATTCGCTCTACGCCATCGGGCTCGACCCGAAGGTGCACGACATCCGCTTCGTGGAAGACGATTGGGAAAGCCCGACGCTGGGGGCCTGGGGTCTCGGTTGGGAATGCTGGTGCGACGGCATGGAAGTGTCGCAGTTCACCTACTTCCAGCAGGTCGCGGGCTTTGAGTGTTCGCCGGTGTCCGGCGAACTGACTTACGGGCTGGAGCGTCTGGCGATGTACATTCAGGGCGTCGATAACGTCTATGACCTGAACTACAACGGCATGGAAGGGGCGGACAAGGTCACCTATGGCGATGTATTTCTGCAGGCCGAGCAGGAATACTCCCGCTACAATTTCGAGCACGCCAACACCGAAACCCTGTTCCAGCACTTCAAGGATGCGGAAGCCGAATGCCGCGCCATCCTGGATGCTGGTGCCAAGGCCCGCGACGACAACGGCCTGTCGGTTCATCAGGTGGTGCTGCCGGCCTATGACCAGTGCATCAAGGCCTCTCATGCCTTCAACCTTCTGGATGCCCGCGGCGTGATCTCCGTGACTGAGCGCCAGAGCTACATCCTGCGCGTTCGCGAGCTTGCAAAGGCCTGCGGCGCAGCGTTCCTGGAAACGGAAGCCGGCGGCGTCGGCTATCACAATCAGGCCGCTGAATAACGCCGGGCTCCAGTAACCAGCTTGGGAAAAACCACAATGGACCGGGAAAAGTGTGGTCTGGATTACACTTTTCCGGTTTTGACCGTCTTCCCGGCCACCGGCCGATGACATCTGGTGCAAGTCCGGCTAGCCTCCGCTGCAAATGGTTCGGAGGTTTTGATGACCACTTGGTTTGTTCTCGCTCTTTTGATCGCGCTCTCGGTTTTCGCGATCCTTTTTTACAACGCGCTGGTGAAAAAGCGGCAGATGGTCGAGGAAGGCTGGAGCGGGATTGATGTCCAGCTGAAGCGCCGTGCCAACCTGATCCCGAATCTCGTTGAGACGGTGAAGGCCTACGCGTCCCATGAAAAGGAGGCGCTGGAAAATGTCACCCGGCTGCGCACGGATGCCGCCGCTGTTTCGGGAAGCGACATTGCTGGCCGGGCAAAGGTGGAAGGCGCGCTCACCCAGGCATTGGGCCGTTTGTTTGCCGTCGCCGAGGAGTATCCGGACCTCAAGGCCAGCCAGAATTTCTCGGATCTGCACAATTCCCTTGATGAAATTGAAAACGCCATCCAGATGGCCCGGCGTTATTACAATGGCGCAGTGCGTGGCCTCAACGTTGCCGTAGAAAGCTTCCCGTCCAACCTGATCGCGGGCCAGTTCGGTTTTCAAAAAGCAGAGTATTTCGAGATCGAGGACGCAGCGGAGCGCGCTGTTCCGAAGGTTGAATTTTAAGAAGTTTCTGGGAGATCCGATCATGCGGTTCCATCAAGGTCTGATGGCGGTCCTGGCGGCTGTCTTGTGGCTCGTAACAGTCAGCGGTGCGGTCTCGGAAGAACGCATCCTCACGTACGTCTCCGACATCGACGTTCAGGAGGACGGATCCCTGATCGTGACGGAAACCATCCGGGTCCGGGCCGAAGGCGATGAGATCAAGCGAGGCATCTTCCGCGACGTTCCCTTGCGCGCAAAAGACGCCAACGGCTGGGAGCATGATGTGCCATTTGAGCTGCTGGAGGTCTTGCGGGACGGGCAGCGCGAAAACAAGTTCACGCGGGACAACGGGCGCGGTGTCCGCATCTACATTGGCCGCGAAGATGTGTATCTGGATCCCGGCGTTTACACCTACACGATCAAATACCGCATGTGGCGCCAAGTTCGTTTTTTTGACGGCTATGATGAAGTCTATTGGAACGCGACCGGCAACGAGTGGATCTTCCCGATCGATGAAGCCGTTGCAAGGGTCCGCTTGCCTGCCGGGGCCGACGCTACGCAATATGCTGCCTACACCGGCCCATTCGGCTCTGATGCGACCGATTATGAGGCCTCCGTCGACCCGGCAACGGGGCAGGTGGTCTTCGAGACCACGCAGCCGCTCGGCGCTTACGAGGGCCTGACGGTCGCGGTCGGATTCCCGAAGGGCTTTGTCGCGGAGCCCAGCGAGTCTGAAAAATGGGACATGTGGCTCCAGGACCAGCGGGTCTTTGCGATCGGCGCGCCCGCGGTTCTGATCCTTGTTCTTTATTACTTGATTTCCTGGTGGCGCGTTGGCCGGGATCCAGCCCGCGGTGTCATCTTCCCGCGCTTCAAGGGACCGGATGGCGTTTCTCCGGCGATGGCCAACTACATCACCAATCGCGGGATCGAAGGGCAGCGCTGGGTTGCGTTGGCCGCGGCCTGTTTGAGCCTTGCCACCAAGGGGCGCCTCAAACTCTCAAAAGACGACAAGGATCTTGTTCTGGAGATTCCCGAGGAGAGCACACCGACAAACGATGAGCCGCTGCCGAAGGGCGAGGCCGTTATCGAGAGTTACATTCGGGGGCGGGGAACACCGCTCGCCTTGAATGACAAAAACGGTAAGGCGATCAGCGCGCTGGGAGACAAATTCGTTTCAGCGATCAACCGCGAATACAGCGGGGTCTATTTCAAGCACAATGGGTATTATCTGCTGCCCGGTCTTGGGGTCAGTGTTGTGACGATCTTCTCGCTGTTTTATTTCGGCAACTTGAGCGATGCGCAGTTCGAGCAGTCCTTTTTGTTCGGCTTCTTCACCATCTTTGGAATTGCGGGCTCCGTCGGCCTGACAATTCTGGTTCAAAGCCTGTTTGACAAAACGACAGGGCGCAGCTCCAAGGCGCTGGCATTCTGGCTAGTCTTCGCGGTGATCTTTGCTGGCGCGGTCTACCTTGTCATGCACCTCACCGCGTTTATCCTTCAAATCCCGCCGGAAATTCCCCTGCTGCCCGCATTTGTGATCGGGATTGTCCTGATGTTCATTGTCTATGCCAATGTCATCGACATCCCGACCACCCATGGCCGGGTGGTCATGGACGAGATCGAGGGCCTGAAGCTTTATTTGTCGGTTGCCGAAAAAGACCGTCTGAACATGACGGATGCGCCGGACATGAGTGTTCTTCATTTTGAAAAGCTGCTGCCCTATGCGGTTTCGCTGGGCGTTGAAAAGCCCTGGTCTACGCATTTTGAAACCTGGCTTTCGAGTGCAGCCAATGCAGGACAGTCGCGTGAATACCGCCCGAGGTGGTACAGCGGCCGCGACTTCGACAGCCGGGACATCTCGCGCAGCGTTGGCGCAACGGCAAGTGCCATGGCCGGATCGTTCCAGTCTTCCCTGCCGGTGTCTTCCAGCTCCAGTTCCGGCTCGTCCGGTGGCGGGTCTTCCGGCGGCGGCGGAGGCGGTGGCGGCGGCGGCGGCTGGTAGGCAGCCTCAGACCTCATGGCTCTCAGCAGTCGTCCTCGGCCTTGTGCCGAGGTTCCAGTTTTTTCACTGTGTAATGGATGTTCGGAACAAGTCCGAACATGACGCCGGAGGGTAGAAGGGGCTTTGTCAGAAGTCTGACCTCTCCCCGCGGGAGAGGTTACCTTTATGCGGGGCTGGTCCGATGCCGCCGTCCCGGCCCTGAGCCGGGACCGGGCGACGTGGCCCCGGATCATGTCCGGGGCAGCTCCGATGCTTCTAATAATCTTCAGAATAGCGAGCGGGGAAGATTGGTAGCCGTCCGCGCTGGCTCGGCGCTGATCTGGTAAACCTCGTCATTCTTCGCTAGGGTCGCTTCGGGCTAAAAAGGGGCAGGTTTGATATGAACGGCGAAGTGCTGACGCTGGATGAATTTCTCAGCTTCAATATTGCGATTCTTGTTTATTTTCTGGGCGTTCGCCTGAACAAGCAGTTCGCATTCCTGCGCCACTACAACATTCCGGAGCCGGTCTCCGGCGGTCTGATGGTCGCGACACTCGCCCTTGTCGCCTACGGGGTTTTCGACAAGGAAATCAGCTTTTCGCTCGGTGCGCGCGATTACCTTCTCTATTGCTTTTTTACCGCTATCGGCCTCAACGCCCGCTTCTCGGATCTTGCCAAGGGCGGCAAGCCACTCTTGATCCTGTTGATGCTGACGGTCGGCTACATGCTGTTCCAGAATGTGATCGGCACCGGGATTGCTGTCGCCATGGGATTGCCTGTCGGCTTTGGTCTTCTGGGCGGGACGATTTCGCTGGTGGGCGGTCACGGAACGGCGATTGCCTGGGGCCCGCGTCTGGTGGAGCAATATGGCGTTGTCGGTGCTGTTGAAATCGGTGCGGCAACGGCAACTCTCGGCCTGATTGCGGCCAGTTTGCTGGGCGGCCCGATCGGCAACTATCTGATCCAGGTGAAAGGCGGCAAGCCTGACCCGAACCGCCCGGATGAAGGCCCGGTGATCGGGATCGAGACCGATGAGGAAGCCGATACGAGCGTAACCCACACCGGCCTGATGCGGGCGATCCTTGTTCTGAACATCGCGATCGGTCTTGGCGTCGCTCTGCAGGAAGCGCTGGTGTATGGCTTCAATCTGGATCTGCCAGTGTTCGTCTGTTGCCTGTTCTGCGGCATCATCCTGTCCAACACCGTACCTCTCATCTTCAAGAAGATGATCTGGCCGGCACGGTCGCGGTCGCTCGCCGTCATCTCCGATCTTGCGCTCGGGATCTTCCTGACAATGTCGCTGATGAGCCTGCAGCTCTGGACCATTGCCGGGCTCGCCGGACCGATGATGCTGATCCTGGCAGCTCAGATTGTCGGGGCAGGGGTGTTCATTATCTTTATACTCTTTCCCGTGATGGGGCGGGACTACAACGCTTCGGTGCTGGGCGCCGGGTTTGCCGGTTTTGCGCTGGGCGCGACCCCGACAGCCATTGCCAACATGACGGCGGTGACCAAGCAATATGGCCCGGCCATGCAGGCCTTCCTGATCCTGCCGCTCGTCTCCGCCTTCTTCGTCGACCTCGCCAATGCCGCAATCATTGTCCTGTTTTTGGGAGGATAGCGCGCGGTCTCAAGTGTCTTTGAAGTGCCTTCGCTCGCTTGTGCTTGCCAAAGGGGGTGACAAGCCGCGGCTGACTTGGTAACGGACGGCCAACGCATTTCCGGTGGTTTCCACCCAGACCCGAAGGCTTTTGACCCTATGCCCGATCTTCTGCTTGAGCTGTTCAGCGAAGAAATCCCGGCCCGTATGCAGCGCAAGGCGGCCGAAGACCTGAAAACGCTTGTGACCAATGCCTTGGTGGATGCCGGTTTGCCCTATGAGGGAGCAAAAGCTTTTGCAACGCCGCGCCGCCTGGCCTTGCATGTTGCTGGTGTGCCAGCCGGTTCTGCCGCGACCCGTGAAGAGCGTAAAGGTCCGCGCGTCGGTGCGCCGGAAAAGGCCGTTGAAGGGTTTTTGCGCGGGGCTGGGCTTGCCTCCATTGACGATGCAACAATCCAGACGGACCCGAAGAAGGGCGACTTTTATGTGGCCGTGATCGAGAAGCCGGGCCGGTCCGCCATCGACATCATTGCCGAATTCATGCCGGGGATCCTGCGCAACTTCCCGTGGCCAAAGTCAATGAAATGGGGCACCACATCAACCCGTTGGGTGCGCCCGCTCCATTCTATCATCGCCACATTCGGTCCGGAAACCGAAGAGCCGGATGTCGTGCCTTTCGAGTTTGACGGGATCAAGTCCGGCAAGACCACCCGCGGTCACCGGTTCCTTGCCGATGTCGCCTTCGATGTCCGCCGGTTCGACGACTACGCACCGGCCCTTGAAAAGCACAAGGTCGTCTTGGATGCGGACCGCCGCAAGGACATCATTTTGGCAGATGCCAAGGACCGCGCACTGGCGCTTGGTCTTGAACTTGTCGAAGATCCGGGACTTCTGGAAGAAGTCGCCGGTCTGGTCGAATGGCCGGTTGTTCTAACCGGGTCCTTTGACGAGGCGTTTCTGGAAATCCCGGACGAGTGCATCCAGCTGACCATCAAGGTCAATCAGAAGTGCTTCGTGTTGAAGGACCCGAAAACCGGCAAGCTCGCCAACAAGTTTGTTCTGATCTCCAACATCGTTGCACCCGATGACGGCAAGCTGATCATCGCGGGCAACGAGAAGGTGATCCGCGCGCGCCTGTCGGATGCGCAGTTCTTCTGGACCAGCGATCTGAAAACGAATCTCACCGACAATCTGCCGAAGCTCAATGACGTGAAATTCCACGAAAAGCTCGGCAGCGTTGGCGAACGGGTCCAGCGCCTGATCGCGCTCTCCGCAGAGCTTGCTCCGCTGGTCGGGGCAGACGAAGCCAAGGCCAAACGCGGTGCGGAACTTGCCAAGGCCGATTTGGTCTCTGCCATGGTCTTCGAATTCCCGGAACTGCAGGGTCTGATGGGCCGCTACTACGCCACCGCGCAGGGAGAAGACGCCTCTGTGGCAACGGCGATCGAAGAGCATTACAAGCCGCAAGGGCCGAGCGACAGCGTACCGGCCGATCCGGTCGCGATTGCCGTGGCGCTGGCTGAAAAGCTCGATCTTCTTACCGGGTTCTGGGCGATTGACGAAAAACCGACCGGCTCCAAGGATCCTTATGCCCTGCGCCGCGCTGCTCTGGGCGTCATTCGGATCGTTCTGGAGAACAATCTGCGCCTGAAATTGGGCGAGCTGATCCTGTCCGCACTGAAAGCGCAGTCTGCTATCGCTGACGATGAAGCGGCACTGGTTGCCGATCTCCTCTCCTTCTTCGCCGACCGCCTGAAAGTCCACCTGAAGGACGAGGGCATGCGGCATGATCTGATTGACGCCGTGTTCGCGCTGGATGGTCAGGATGATCTCCTGATGGTCGTGAAACGCGTTGAAGCCTTGCAGAAATTCGTCTCTTCCGACGACGGCACCAATCTCGCGGCCGGCTACAAGCGTGCGGTGAACATCCTGAAGGCGGAAGAGAAAAAGGACGGCACACCGGTTACCGGCAAGCCGCACGCCGATCACCTGTCCGAGCAGGCCGAGATTGATCTGGCAGTTGCCATCGACACGGCACGTGCGGAGGCCGCCGAGGCTGTGAAATCGGAAAACTTTGAAGGGGCCATGGAGGCGCTGTCCAAACTGCGTGCACCGGTCGACAGGTTCTTTGAGGACATTCTGGTCAACGCCGACGATCCGGCACTTCGGATGAACCGCCTGCAGCTGCTCGCCGAAATCCGCGACGCCACCCACGTGGTTGCCGATTTCTCGAAAGTCGCCGGTTAACTCACAAATTCGGGCCTCACCTGATGAGGCTCGTTCCACCAAATTTGTTGCTTATTGGAGAAAGCCGTGACTGCAGCCCCAACCCGCTATGCCTTCATCAAGGCAAACTGGCACGCCGACATCGTGGATCGCGCTCTGGATGGGTTTTGCGAGGTGATCCCGGCAGATCAGGTCGATGTCTTCACCGTGCCCGGTGCTTTCGAAATGCCGTTGCTCGCGCGCGATCTGGCGAACAGCGGCAAATATGCTGCCGTTGCCGCGGCCGCTCTGGTGGTCGATGGCGGGATTTACCGGCATGACTTTGTGGCGCAAGCAGTTGTCAGCGGCCTGATGCAGGCGGGCCTGGACAGCAACGTTCCGGTCCTGTCGGTGTCCCTGACCCCGCATCACTTCCAGCCGACCGACCACCACATCGGCATTTATAAGGACCACTTCGTCGAAAAAGGCCGCGAAGCTGCCGAGGCCGCACTCATGATCGGCAAGACCCGGGAAAGCCTGAAGGGGTAAGGAGTGGGGGCGAGGGCTTTGAAGCCCAGGGTTCCAAAAGAAGTTCTGCAAACGAATAGGTCCCGGATCTCCGCTTCGCTGCGTCCGGGATGACAGCTAGCGCGCTTCCTTCCCACGTCATCCTCGGGCTCTTGACCCGAGGATCCATCCCGCTCCTCCTCCATGCGATCAGCAGTGCTTGTGGGGCGGTCACGGAATGGATTACCTCCCCGATCATGTCGGGGACAGGCTCTTCTCGCCGGGTAATGACGCAGAATATTTAGGCCAGGCCTTGCATCACTCCGCCGCCTGTTGGGCGAGGCGGTCGACGGGTTTTTCTTGGATTGGCCAGTGGATGATGGCGGCTGCAATGCCAAGGGCAATGCCCATCCACCAGATGGCGTCGTAAGAGCCGGTTTCATCATAGAACTTTCCGCCGAGCCAAACGCCGAGGAACGAGCCGATCTGGTGGGACAGGAACACGAAGCCGAACAGCGTTGCCATGTAGCGCGGGCCGAACATGACCGCGACCAGACCGGAGGTCGGGGGAATGGTGGACAGCCATAACAGGCCCATCAGTGCGGAGAAGACCAGCACGGAGACCGGGCTCACCGGCAGCATGATGAAGCCGAAGATCACCACGGCCCTTGCAAGATAGATCAGCGAGAGCAGGATCGGTTTGGGATAGCGCCCGCCAATATATCCAGAGGCGAGGGAGCCGACGATGTTGAACAGGCCGATCAGCGCGATCGAGGTCGCGCCCCATGACGGGTCGAGACCGAGATCGGCTATGTAGGGGGGCAGGTGGACGGTGATGAACGCCACGTGGAAGCCGCAGACGAAAAAGCCAATGGTCAGCAAAATGAACCCGCGGGTGCCGAACGCCTCGGCCATCGCGCTTGTGAGGCTCTGGTCCGCAACAGCCTGATCGGAAGACGGGGGTGCGGCCTTTCCTTTCAGCGCGATCGCCAAGAGCGGGATCAGGGCGATCAGGCCCATGAAGACGATCAGGGTTTGCTGCCAGCCGATGCCGGCAATCAGCGCGCCGCCGAGCGGAGCAAACAGGAACTGCCCGAGAGACCCGGACGCCGTGCCGATGCCGAAGGCGATAGAACGCTGCTCGGTGGAGACCGTGCGGCCAAATGAGGCGAGCACAAGCGAAAACGATGAGAAGGCGACACCCAGTCCAATGAGGACACCTGCCGAAACATGCAGCGCTACCGCGCTTTGGGCATCGACCATCAGGAAGAGGCCAGCTGCATAAAGCGTCGCGCCAATCGCCATGGCTTTCCAGGTGCCGAAGCGGTCGGCGAACATCCCCGCAATCGGCTGACCAATCCCCCACATCAGGTTCTGGATGGCAATGGCAAGTGCGAAGATCTCACGGCTCCAGTCACGGGCGTCCGTCATCGGCTGGAAGAAGAGACCCATAGCAGAGCGGGGCCCGAAGGAAATCAGCGCGATCAGACAACCGCAGGCGATAACCAAGGGAATGTTGGGGCCATCGCGCCGGGATGTGGATGCAGTTGACATCAGAACCTCTCATCGTGAATTGACGATAAGATACTCCCGTCCGGCAAAACGGCCAAACGTGTATTTGTGATGTGTCCATCAATCTTGAGAATGAATTGCCAGTTGAGGTCAACGGAAGGCCGGACCGTCCCGAAGTGCCGGTGAATTCCTGTAGGCCTCAAAGTGCCCTTTGGTTAGCCGGCGTTGAAAAAAATTTATTTTGTGAAGGAATATCAATCGCTTGCGAACTGATTTTGAGTTATTTGCCAGAAAGTAATAGATTTTGCCGTGAAAGCCTCTTATATAAACTCCGAACGAGCAAAAGAGATGGGCACAAGCCCGTTTTCTTTTGATCTAAATATGCTCAAAATGAGTATAAGTGTGCATCGGGCCAAAAACACCGGTGTTCGAGCCAAGATGAGGGAGGTCGCCATGACCATTGCCCAAACAACCGCGCCGGTCGGAACTCCGATCAAAGACGGCCTTTCGGCCCTGGATCGCTATGGCAAATTGAACCGTCCGGATCTGAGCTACACAGCTGAAGTTGCGGAAGCGACCGCCCCGATCTACCAGAAGGTGAAACACATCATTCCGGAGATCGAGTGGCCGGCCCTGGCCCCGACAATCCACGCGATCAACAAGCTGAAAAAAGAGCGGAATGCGGTCATTCTGGCGCACAACTACATGACGCCGGACATCTTTCATGGCGTGGCCGACATCGTGGGTGACAGCTTGCAGCTTGCGATCGAGGCGACCCGCACCGATGCGGATGTTATCGTGCAGTGCGGCGTGCACTTCATGGCGGAAACTTCCAAGATCCTGAGCCCGGAAAAGACCGTGTTGATTCCGGACATGAAGGCCGGCTGTTCCTTGGCTGAGTCCATCACAGGGGCGGATGTGCGGGCCTTGCGTGAGCGCAACCCGGGCGTCCCGATCATCACCTATGTGAACACGTCTGCCGACGTGAAGGCCGAATGCGATATCTGCTGCACATCGTCCAATGCGCTGCAAGTTGTTGAGAGCTTCGGTGTCGACAAGGTGTTCCTGATCCCGGACAAATATCTAGCGGCGAACGTTGGCAACAAAACCGATGTGGAAGTGCTGACCTGGGATGGTGCCTGTGAGGTCCACGAACGTTTCACCGCACAGGAATTGCGCGACTACCGCAAGATCGAACCGAAGGTGAAGATCATCGCGCACCCGGAATGCCCACCCGAGGTGGTCGCGGAAGCTGACTTTGCCGGCTCCACGGCGCACATGATCGACTGGGTGAAGACCAAACAACCGGAAAAGGTGATGATGATCACCGAGTGCTCCATGGCAGACAACGTCGCCAGCGAGACCCCGGAAGTGAACTTCATCCGTCCATGCAATCTGTGTCCGCACATGAAGCGGATCACTTTGGACAAGATCCTCGACACCCTTCTGGAGATGAAGGATGAGGTGGTCGTCGATCCGGTGATTGCCGACAAGGCGCGGGTGGCTGTTGAGCGGATGATCAACTTGAAAATCTGACCGCCCAAGGTTAGGTCACACATCTTCAAATGAATAACTTCCGGGCTTGGGCCCGGAAGCTCTTTTTGGGCATTGCCCAGTTCCATCCAGGAAGGTCTCATGGCGATCTCGACCGATGATTTTGTACCTGCCTATCCGGGCAAGGATGTCGATGACGTTGTCATTTTGGGCGGCGGATTGGCCGGCCTCTTCTGTGCACTGAAGTTGAGCCCACGGCCTGTGACGATCATCTCCAATGCACCGATCGGGCAGGGCGCTTCGTCCGCCTGGGCCCAAGGCGGTATTGCCGCTGCGATTTCTGAAAAGGATTCAGTCGAAAAGCACCGCGATGACACGCTGGCTGCCGGTTGTGGCATTTGCGAAGAAAACATCGTCGACCAGATGACCCGTGAGGGCAGCGAACGCGTTCGGGACCTTCTGTCCTACGGTGTGCCGTTTGATCAGGATCTGGAAGGCCGCCTCCAACTGTCCCGGGAAGCTGCCCACTCGCACAGCCGGGTCGTCCGTGTTCGCGGCGATATGGCCGGCAAGGCGATCATGGACGCGCTGATTACAGCTGTTCGCCGAACTCCGTCAATCCGGGTGCTTGAAGGCTACATAGGCGAAAGTTTCATCGGCGAAGGCCGGTATGTGACCGGCGTTCTGGCGCGGCGCCGCGGTGGTTTGGAACGGATGGCTTTTCCCGCAAAAGCGGTTGTTCTGGCGTCTGGCGGCATTGGCCACCTTTATGCCATGACGACCAATCCCGGCGAAGCAAATGGTCATGGATTGGCGATGGCGGCCCGCGCTGGTGCGGTCATTTCGGATGCCGAATTCGTTCAGTTCCACCCAACGGCCCTGGATGTTGGCTCTGATCCCGCTCCGCTGGCAACTGAGGCCTTGCGCGGCGAAGGCGCGATCCTTGTCAACAAGGCGGGAGAACGCTTCATGGAAGGCATCCATGCCGATCTGGAACTCGCACCTCGTGACATCGTCGCCAGAGCCATTCACCGGGAGATCCTCGAAGGCCGCGGTGCCTATCTGGATTGCCGGGACGCGATTGGCGCCCGTTTCAAGGACGACTTTCCGACCGTATTCGCCGCCGCGCAAAGCGCGGGCCTTGATCCGGTCAAAGATCTCCTGCCGGTCGCACCGGCAGAGCATTACCACATGGGCGGCGTCCTGACCGACGCCAATGGCCGGACGTCCCTCGACAACCTTTGGGCTGCGGGGGAAGTTGCCAGCACCGGCGCGCATGGGGCCAACCGACTGGCTTCCAACTCCCTTTTGGAAGCCGTGGTGTTTGCCGCTCGCATTGCGGAAGATATCCAAGGCCTGATGCCGACGCCGCGCAGCGCCTTTTGGGACGAGATGGACGCAGCGCCCGGCCTGCCGAGCCAGCGGAACATCGAAGAGCGCGATGCGATTACGGTCCTGCGGAACACGCTGTCTGAGAATGTCGGTGTCCTGCGCAGCCGGGAAGGCCTGAGAAAGGCGCTGGCGGATATTCAAAAGGCCGAAAGCGTCTGCGTGCGCCAGTCTATTCAGAACATGATGGTGACCGGCAAGCTGATTGCCGCGGCGGCCCTCATGCGCGAAGAAAGCCGGGGGGGCCATTTCCGCACCGATTTCCCGGATGAAAACCCTGCGATGGCCAAGCGGTCTTACGCGACTTTGAAAGAGGTCAACGCGCTTGTTGCCGAAAACCTCGAAACAGTGATCTGATTGCGAGTATTTCCATGCCGAGACAGCTGCCGGACCTACCGCGCCTGATGGTGGACGATGCCGTTAAGGCGGCCCTTTTGGAAGACTGGGGCCGGGCCGGGGACATCACCAGCCAGGCAACCATCCCGGTGACCTCCCGCGCCGAGGCCGTCATCGCAGCGCGCAAACCGGGGGTGTTGTCGGGGATCGCGCTTGCAGAAAGCGCGTTCCGACAGTCGGATGCCAGCCTGTCTTTCGCAGCTGACAAACAAGATGGCGATCGGCTTGAACCCGGTGATGTTGTCGCCCGGATTACCGGGCCGGCTCGAGCGCTCCTTTCGGCAGAGCGCGTGGCCCTGAATTTCCTCGGCCATCTTTCAGGGATTGCCAGTGCAACATCCCTCTTCGCCGACCGGATTGCCCACACAAAGGCATCGATTGTCTGCACTCGCAAAACCACTCCGGGTCTGCGCGGGTTTGAGAAATACGCGGTGAAATGCGGGGGCGGGTCCAATCACCGCTTCGGTCTGGATGATGCGATCCTGATCAAGGACAATCATATTGCCGTTGCCGGCGGTGTGGTAGACGCTGTGTCTGCGGCCAAGGCTTACGCCGGACATCTGGTAAAGATCGAAATTGAAGTGGATACGCTGGAGCAACTTCATCAGGCTCTTGGAGCAGGGCCCGATGTGATTATGCTCGACAACATGCCGCCCAAAACGCTTGAAAAAGCCGTCGAAATCACGGGTGGAAAGGCGCTTCTGGAAGCCTCCGGCGGTATTGAACTGGACACAGTCCAGGCGGTTGCCGAGGCCGGGGTCGACCTGATCTCGTCAGGTTGGATTACCCATTCGGCCCCGGTTCTCGATCTCGGGCTTGATATCGAAATCAGCTAAACAGTCTTAGCTCACCACAAGCAGAACACCGCCAGCGGCTGTTGCAGCGCCAATCGCGCGGATGATCGTTTTGGCGACCGGGCCATCCCGTCCGGCTGCCACGTTCGCACCATGGCCGATCAGCACACCGGCGGCGTGAAGGATGACCGTTGCGAGTGCGAAACCTGCTGCGTAACCGAGCCAGCCGGCATTTCCCATTTCGCCGCCATGCGCATATCCGTGGCACAGACCAAAGACTGCAACCAGGGCAACGCTGAGCCAGTTCGGCAGGTTGACGGCTGCCGCTACGATCAAACCAAGAATAATCACCGAAGCGAGGATGACCGGTTCCACATAGGGAATTGGAACGCCGGCGAGCGAGAGTGCAAAGCCGGACAGCATTGCGCCGACAAATACAGTCGGCAGCAACCAGATCGCGCGGCCACCGACAAGCGCGGCCCACAAACCGACGGCGATCATCGCTAGAACATGATCAAGGCCGAACACCGGGTGCGTGAAGCCGGCGGCAAAGGAGCCATGCTCTGCCGGGTCCAGGTGGGCGAATGCAGGAGAGGTCGAAACGGCCACAAGAAGCGCGGCGGCGGCAAAACGAATACTCATGTGTGATCCTTTATTTGGTCTTTCGGGTGCCCCGGAGTGGGTCGCACCTGACATGCGGGTTCTGGCTAACCCGCCGCGGTTATGGCTGATTCTCTTGTCTTTGAAAAATCAGATAAAATACGAAAGCATTTTGTCTTGATTGAGCGCGGCTCTGCGCGCCTGAGACTGTGAGATCATCGGTGTCAGGCCGGATCTGTATTGGCGGAAGTCGCCTGGTACTTTCAATGACCCTGCTTGATCTTGAGCAATGCGCTGCCTCGCGAAAGTGCGCTGAATGATCCGCAGAGGGCCTTTGTTCAGAAGCGTTGGTTTCAACTGACAGGAAGGAATGAATGAGCGACAGCGCGGACAACACCGAAAAAGAAATGGATGTGGTCACGCGCTTGACCAGATGGGCTCAGATCCCGCTTCTGATCGGGCTTGCCATAGGCATGATGTTGTTTCTGGTCACGTTCGTTGTCGATATACTGGTTGCGGTCCGGACCTTTGAATTTATGGATCGCAAGAAAACCATCCTGCTGATCCTCAATCTTCTGGACATGGTGTTCATTGCGAACCTGGTGATTATGGTGGCAACCAACACCTACAACAGCTATCGGATCCGGGCCTCGGCGCATGGAGAAGATTATATTTTGCAGGGCCAAATGGCCTACCGGCGCATGAAACATCGGATCGTCTCCACGATCATAATCATCTCGTCGATCCATGTTCTCAGCGAGCTTTTGGAGTACTCTCAGGCAACCGCGCTACAAGTGGCCGCCTTGTTTGGCTTTCATTTGATCTTGCTGGCGACCTATGTTGTGACCAATGTCTTTGAATCAAACGAGAGATAGTGCAGAAGCGCTAACCCTTGAGACACTGGTATTGAAATGCCGCAACTTGATGATAATCGCGAAGCGATACTCCAAACAGCCGAATTGAGCGGTGCTGCACCGGCGGCATCCGGGGTCACCAGCATCTGTTTCCTGCTTCTGGACAATTTCTCGCTGCTGTCCTTTTCATCCGCCATCGAACCCTTGCGCATTGCCAACAAGATCATGAAGCGCAAGGCGTTCGAGTATGTTTGCTGCACGCTGGATGGAAACGACGCCCTGGCAAGTTCCGGTGGGATTATGCGGGCGGATTGCGCATTGGATGATGTTAAGTCGTCGGATCTTCTGGCGATTTGCAGCAGCGATGATGTCGAATTGAACAGCCTGAGCCCTGCGCACAAAAACCGGATCCGGCGTTTTGCCCATCAGAAAACCAGGATCGCGGGCATTTGCACCGGTGCCTATGTGCTTGCGGATCTTGGGTTACTGGAGGGGCGGCAATGCACGATCCATTGGGAATACGCTGATCTCTTCAAGGAGCGCTTCCCGAAGGCCAAACTCATCGACAGCCTGATCCAGACCGACGATCACTATTTGACATGTGCTGGCGGGACTACGGCGCTGGATCTGATGATTGGCTACATAGCCGATCTGCATGGCGGAGCGGTGGCCAGCGATGTGGCAAGCATCGCGCTGCATCAGGATATGAGATCGGGCAGTGAACGACAGAATACCTTGATGCGGGACGAGCTCTACCTGATCCCACCGCGTCTGCGCCGGTGCATTGAACTGATGACCGAAAACGTTGGTGAAACCCTGTCCCAGAATCAGCTGGCGGCGCGGCTTAATGTCAGCCCGCGGCAGCTCCAGCGGGATTTTCAGCACTATTTCGAGTGTTCCCCGCTCGCCTATTACAGCAAGATCCGTCTCGACATTGCTCAGCGGCTGGTCTGCCGGACCGCGATGCCGATCATTGAAATCGCGGTGGCTTGCGGGTTTGCCAATGCTTCACATTTTGCAAAGCGCTACAAGAGCTTGCACGGCAAGAGCCCGATCGAAGACCGGCAGGCAAAAGGCCGGCCCCGGCAACAATGATTGCTGAAAAGGGGGAGGTGCCGGAGGAGGGCTGGATTCTAGCGAGTCGTGTTTAACTGAATACAGGCTGCTTCAGATTTCGAGTACGAGGCAAAGCCGAGTGACAGCGAAACCTGAATCCGTTTAAACGCGATTTGCTCTAGTTCCAGCCGCCAGCGTAAGTCTTGTAAAAGATGTGAAGGCCGATCTTGCCGCGCTTGGCCATGGATTTCGCCCACCGCGGATTGACGTAGTCGGCATGGTAGTGGGTCGATGCGTCGACCAACTTCAGGAACTCCTTGCCGTCGGTGACGTCCCGGGCAATACGCTCGGCGATTTTCCAGGCGCGGGGACTTGCGATCCGGTCGCGGATGCCATCACAGGCAAAGGAGAACTGGCAGCGGTTGCGCTTGTGCTTGTTCTGATAAACGACACCGCAGATGGAATCCGGATAAGACGGGTTCTTGACCCGGTTCAAGACCACCTGTGCAACTGCGATTTGACCCTCTTCAGACTCGCCGCGTGCCTCAAAGTAGATGGCTTCTGCGAGACACTTTTGTTCTTTGCGGGTGCCGACAGAAAGGGGAAGCGGGACCTGGGCCCACCAATGCGGGTTGTCGGGATCTTCCGGTGGAGGCAATTCCTGCTCGTACTTTGCAGCGCCGAAGAGTGCATCAAACGGCTCTTTGGTTTCTTTCACCGAATCTGGCGCATAGGCCGACACGAGGGAGAAACTGGCTGCAGCTGCATTGCGGGCCATCATGACCTTTTGAAGATCGATCGGAGCACCGGGTTCGAACTCATCGGAACTGGATTTTTCATCCAATGGTTCGGGCTTGACGAAGGCCACCCGCGGCAGGTCTGCATGCTTTTTCTCGGTCGAAATGAGACTGGACATCGCAAAGAGATTGCCGGCGGCCTGATCCACCATGTGCCGGTCCGGTGCCATGGTGATTTTCCGGTTTCCCTTGGAGGACACGTTCGTCTTGATGCCGTCGGGAAGCGTATCAGGCAGAACGCTGCGGGCAACGTCCTCCAGTCCAAGGACGGGCTTTGCATCGAAATCTTTATCGGCAGAGGTGAGTGTCAGAAGTGGCGCTGTTGTGTGGTCCGGAACGGTCGGGGTCGCAAGGTCCAGCATCGGAGCAATGCGGGATGTGAAGTTTGCCGGTTCCAGCGCCAGCATCCAGCGCGGCGTTTCCTGATGTTTTGCATTGATCAGGGCAAAAATGTCCTGATTGCCGACCTGGCCCTGGAGACCGAAGAACAGCAACGGACTTGCAAGAAGCACACGCGACATCTGTCGAAGACGCGCACCCATCCTGCGGGAACCTTGGTTTTTGCGAGTAGAAAACCGCTTTACTTCGCGGGACTTAAGGCCAGACATACGCAGCCAACTCCAACTCAATACACGCTGTCCGAATACGCCGGATCAATCATCGCTAACGTTGTGTAAACGTCCGCTCTGAAAGACAAGATGTCTGCTTAACCTTGAAAGACCGTTAATAAGCTTGAAATTGGCAGAATTTCTTGAGATCTGCGTAAATAATCAGCAGCTTATGGTTAATGGCGCTGAGAAAAATCAGGATGAAATGACAGCCTGCGGCCTTGTTGCAGGGGTAGATGCTCTCGGGGGTTCTACCGGCCGCCGACGCGTAGGCCAGGCGCTGGCCGTTCGCTCAAGAGCTGATGCTTGAACCGGAAGAGGGCCGCCGGCCGCCCGCCAGTCGCCGTTGACGTCGCACCTGTCGGTTCCACAAGGTCGGCGTTTTCAACCAGTCGCCGGAAGTTCTGTTTGTGGAGGTGGCGGCCTGAAATGGCTTCCACCGAGTTTTGAAGATCGGTGAGGGTGAAAGCCGAGGGCATGAGCTCAAAGATCACCGGCCGGTATTTGAGTTTGCCGCGCAGCCTTGATATCGCGGTGGCAAGAACACGGCGGTGGTCAAACTCCATGGAAATGCCAAACGGCGGGATCTCATCGCGCTTCAGGGCCGCCGGACGTCCATCCCTTTTGGCCTCGGCGACAAGGCCCGCCTCGTAGAGGAGCTCAAAACGTTCCAGAGCCCGTTCTTCGTCCCAGTCGGTTCCACCGGTGCCAAAGGCGAGGTGGACGCGTTCACTCCGGGCAAGAGCGCGGGGGGGCTCGCCTTCCGCCGGTGGCTCTTCGGCCCAGCTCTTCAGAGCTGGCAGCATGTCGGTATCCAGCAAGTCCGGCCGTCCGGCCCGCCAGTCTTCCCAAGGGAAGTAATCGTACCAGGACCGCCATGCGGAGTGATGGCGGGACAGCGTCTCTTCTGAATCCGGGGTCTGACGCGTCAAAGCGAGATATCCGACAGACACCACATGAGGGCCCTCATCTCCCGACACCCTGTGCCGTCCCCGGTCTCCAAACGTGTAGAGCTGCTCGATGTAGCCCAGCCGCAGCGCGGTCTGGTTTTCCACCCAGGCGCGCAGCCCGATCTCGAAGGTCCGGTGATGGAGAGGGTCGAAAGGACCAAAGGGCAGGCTGTCCGCCATATCCTTTTCCGGTTCTTCCACATGCACGATTTGCGGCATGCCACCCGCGACCGACACGATGACCGCATTCAGACCAATTTCAATGCTGGCGTGCCGGTGCGGCATGAAGGCTCCTCGTTAATCGAATATGGGCATCTCGAAGGGGGCACCCTCAAAAGCGTTGGCTCCGCGCCCGATGCCCCGGATGGCGTCGATCATCCGGCCATCACGATTGAGGATTCTATCCGCCATCGCAACAATTCGAGGGTTGGGCGTTGCGGAGGGCGAATGGCGGCGCAGCGTTGCGGCCATGGTGTATTCGTCTGCCTCCGGATTGAGCGCGCAAGCCGTCACATAGGCGCCCGCAGTGGAGCGGCTGATCCCGGCCCAGCAATGAATGACCAAAGGCGATGTCCGGTCCCACGCCCGGACAAACGCCAGAAGCTGCTCAACATGGCTTTCACCTGGAGGGGTCAGCCCCTTGACCGGCGCCGGGATGTCATTGAACGAGAGGTTCAAGTGACGCTCTGCAGAAATGCTTGGCGGTGTCGGCACCGGCATCTCGGCATTGATCAGGGTAACGAGTGACTTGGCGCCGGTTTTTTCAACCGTTTCGCTCAGCCGGGATAGGGAGCACACGTGCAGCATTCGGGGTTCCAGAACGAAAAATCAGTGCCGTTGGGGCGTAATGTGAAGGTAGGGCTATTCGCCGGTCAGGTCACCTGCTGGCGCGTCCGGTTTTCGGTTTTTTCCCAGCTTCCCGTAGGGCTTCGATCAGTTCGAACCGCTCCATAAACAAGATTTCTGCTTTCGCGACGGGCAAAGGCTTCAGACCATACCGCAACTTGCCATCCTCATCGGCGGGATAGCCACGGGGGCGGCCGAAGATTTTGGCAGCTTCCTTGTCTTCGAAGCCGGCAAGTTCGACAGCTTCAAAATAGGCGCAGATGATGTCCGCCCGCTTGCAGAGTTTCTTGATTGTTTGCGGCATTTCCGCAGGCAGGCCGAAGCGCAGGTGAATGGCGCCTTGTAGACGGTGTTCAACCGCCTTGTAGGCTTCACCGATTACTGTTTTGAACGGTGAAATCATGTCTCCGATCACATACTCTGGGGCATCGTGGAGAAGGATTGCAAGCCGCCAGTCCGGCGAGATATCGGGCTTCAGGCTAAGGGCGATATCTTCAACGATCAGTGAATGCTCTGCGACGGAGAAGGCGTGATCGCCGTAGGTCTGACCGTTCCAGCGGGCGACACGGGCAAGGCCGTGGGCAATGTCGGAAATCTCAACGTCGAGCGGCGAAGGGTCCAGGAGGTTCAGCCGGCGGCCGGACAACATGCGTTGCCAGGCGCGGGGCGGCTCATCGGAACGGGAAGCAGACATTGGACCCCTGTCGGTGGGTGGAACGTTACTCTGCTGCCTTGGCATCCGGCCAGCCGAACTCTGCCCAGTCGGGCAGCTTGACGGTGATGGCCACATCTCCGCAGGTCAGCGGGACGCCGTTTTCAATGGCTTGGTGCACCTTGTCAAGGCGCAGCAGGGCAACGCCAAAGGCTTGGCCGTCGATCATTGTGGACGAGCCGAGTTCGCCGACGCTTTTGTCGTTCGCGATGACGGAAGTACCCTTTTCCGGAAGCGCGCCCGCTGCCTCGATTTGGATAAACCGTTTGCGGGCCGTGCCCCGGTGGTGGACGCGCGAGACGACTTCCTGTCCGACATAGCAGCCCTTTTTGAAGGAAACGCCGCCGAGCTGATCCATATCCGCATCGTGCGGGAAAATGTCGGAGTATGCGAAATCCTTCAGACCCTCCGGAACTCCGAGGGCAACACGATGGGCGTCATAGGCTTCAAGATCCTTGACCGTTGCCGCAGACGCATCAGCAAAACCTGTAGGGCCGACGACCCGCTGGCCGAGCGCTGCGAGACGGGGATCTATCACCACAAGTTCGGCGCCGTTGGTGTCTGAAAGGTCTCCCCCCCAAAGAGCAAACACGCAGACATCTTCACCGGCAGCCTCCAGGTCCACCTTTGCCCGCAAACGGTAGAATGTGAGGCGCTTCAAAAGATCCGCGGATGTTTCTTTGGGCGCATCAATCAGGTAGCCGCTGTTCTGTTTGTAGATGAGGAAATCGAAGAGGATCTTGCCTTGGGGTGTCAGAAGCGCGGAAAGCGTCGAGCCCGGATCCGCGAGCTCATCGATGTCGGCAGTCACGAGGTTCTGCAGAAAGTGTTCGGCATCCGGGCCGGAGACGCGGATCAGGGCACGATCATGAAGCGGTGCGATGTTGGGGGATGACACGGTGAAACGCTCCTTGAAGTTCTGGCAGACGAGGCCTTGGACGGCAGATAAGCCCTTTCGTGTACACAGACAAGGTATCGACCCGCGATCCCGGCATGACACTGCATCCATTAGTCTTCAGCGAAATCCCGGAAAATGGGGTGCGACGTCAGCCACAAGGAATGTGTCCTGAAAAACACACCCGGAAACTCTTCGAATTTGTGATGTGAATAACAGCCAGCCCCCCGCTAGTGTGCGAGGAAAGGTGCGCTTAGAGGGGCTGGACGCTTGGAAACCATTTGGTAACCTTATGTCCTAACCCAAAATACACGGCTCACTTGTAAGGTTTTCTGAGGGCTTATGGGTATTGCGTTGGGGAGCTCGGGAATGTTTGTAACGAAGTACGGTGAAAGACCTTCGAAATCGCGCGGCGCTAGCCGCATGTTTTCGCAGCTCGCTTGTGCGGCTTTTCTAACCCTGTCAGCAGGCTCAACAAGCCTTGCCAGCGAAGCGGTTGAGGGCGCGCCAGACGAAGTCCAAAAACAGGACCCGTTGCATTTTCTTGTTTCTCTCGATGAGCAGCGTATTGATGTTTATCGCGGGTCGGAATTGATAGAGACATCGCCGATATCTTCCGGAAAACGTGGCAACAGCACCCCAACGGGCGTGTTTTCCATTCTGGAAAAACGGCGGAAGCACTTCTCCAATCTTTATGACAACGCCCCGATGCCGTTCATGCAGCGCCTGACGTGGTCTGGGATTGCACTTCATCAGGGCAAACTTCCCGGATATCCGGCGTCTCACGGCTGCATCCGTCTGCCGCGCAGCTTTGCCAAGTCTATTTTCGGCATGACAGCGCGCGGCAATCACGTCGTCGTAACGCGCGCAGCTGCAACACCAATGCCTGTCACGCACAGCGCTCTGCCGCAGCCGTTATCGCCCTCCACCAAGGTGGCAAGCTTGTCCGCACAGAACATTGCCATGGATCCGGCGCTGCGCGGTGCGATCCAGCCTGCCGTCCTGCAGACGCCTATAGCGGCAGCGGAACCGGAAAACCCTCACTTCGATCGACCGCTTCGGATGATCATCACACCGCAAAAGCCGCCGAGCAAAAACAAGATTTTGCAGCGGCTTTTGAACGAACTTGGATACAATGCCGGGCCGGTCGATGGCGTGGTCGGGCGCAAGACCCGGGCAGCGATCGAGCTTTATCAGGAAGGTGCGGACCTGCCGATCACCGGAAACATCACCGACAGTCTGGTGGCGCGGATTTATCGCGAGGCCGGGTATGAAAAGCCGCACAATGCCAAGCTCCGGGTTCGCCGTAAATTCCGCGATGTTTACAGCGCGCCCGTTACAATCAAGGGAACCGGTGAGGACATTGGCACCCATGTCTTCACCGCTCTTGATTTCAAACAGGGCGACCCGTCTGTCGAGTGGATTGCCGTCTCTGCAGAGGGCGAACGCGGCGGCGCATCATACGAAATTCTGGATCGCCTCGAGATCCCGCAGAAGGTGGCCGAAGACCTTTCGAAAATGTTGACGCCGGGGACATCTCTGACCGTGACGGACCGCAGCTTCCAGCGCAATACGGGGCTTGGCACAGACTTCGTCGTCATCACGCGCTAACTCTTCAAAGAGCGGACTTGCGCCGGATTTCCGGCGCAAGACTATTATCCGGATAACCTCACAATTCTGGCGTGAACGTCACCAAACTGTCGTCACTCTCCCGTATCGCAAGGGAACTTTCGACCAGCGATCCGGGAGAGCGAGATGCCTCAGAGCACGTTAACTGCATCCAAAAAACGTCTGAAAAACGCGGTGCACCGCTCCGATGCCGCGTCCCGGGATGGAATGCTGGAACGGCTCTTTACATTCGCATTCAAGGGCCTGGTCTATCCGCAAATCTGGGAAGACCCGGATGTAGACATGCGGGCGCTCCGTCTGACCCCGGAAAGCCGGATGGTGACGATTGCGTCTGGTGGCTGCAACGTGATGTCTTACCTGACAGCCAGCCCGGCAGAGATCACCGCAGTTGATTTGAACCGGGCACACGTCGCCCTCGGCCGTTTGAAACTCGCTGCGGCAAAGCACTTCCCGAACTACGAGACATTCTACCGGTTCTTCGGTGAGGCGGATGAGAAGGCCAACGTTGCCGCGTATGAGCGTTTCCTCAAAGCCAACCTCGATCCGGAAACCATTCACTACTGGGAAGGCCGGGACCTGGCCAACTGGGGCCGCAAGCGCATAACGCTGTTCTCGCGTGACCTCTATCATCATGGTCTTCTGGGCTACTGTATTGGCGCAGGGCATCTGGTCGCCCGCCTGTATGGAATTGATCCCAAGCACATGGTCCGGGCCAAGTCTCTTGAAGAGCAGCGCAGCTTCTTCGACACGGCTCTGGCACCACTGTTTGACAAGCGCCTGGTCCGCTGGGCGACATCGAAAAAGATGTCTCTTTATGGTTTGGGCATTCCGCCGGCGCAATATGATGCGCTGGTATCCGGCAATGCGGACGGCAACATGTCTGCGGTTCTGAAAGAACGGCTGGAGAAACTTGCGTGCGATTTCTCCATGTCAGACAACTACTTCGCGTGGCAGGCCTTTGGCCGGGGGTATGCGCCGCAAGATGGCGGAACGACGGGCAAATCCGGACCTCTGCCGCCGTATCTGAAGCGTGATCATTTTGAAGACATCCGCGACCGCGCAGGCCGCGTCCGGGTCCTCAACCGGAACTTCACCGAGCATCTGCAAAGCGTTGGCGAGGATATGCTGGACGCTTATGTGTTGCTTGATGCGCAGGACTGGATGACGGATCACCAGCTCAATGCGCTTTGGAGCGAGATCACGCGGACGGCGCGTCCGGGCGCGCGGGTGATCTTCCGGACGGCTGCCGAACCGAGCCTTTTGCCGGGCCGTGTTGCTGACGAGATCCTGGACCGCTGGACCTATGAAGCTGAGGAGAGCCTTGAGCTCGGCCGCCAGGATCGATCCTCGATCTATGGCGGTTTCCACCTCTACGTCTTCAAAGGATAGGCGAGAGCGGTAAACGTCATGAGCCATACTGCTGACACCGCTAGCCTGATGGATGCGGTCTACCGCAACCAGCGCCACATTTATGATCTGACGCGCAAATATTATTTGCTCGGCCGGGACCGGCTTATCCGGGATCTGGCGCCGCCGGTCGGCAGTGCCGTTCTTGAGCTCGGCTGCGGAACCGGCCGCAACCTGATAGCCGCCGCAAAGCGCTATCCGAAGGCGCGGTTTTATGGCCTCGACATTTCTGAACAGATGCTGGAGACGGCGCGCGCGAATATCGAAAAAGCAGGCCTCTCAGACCGGATCATCCTTGTTCGCGGAGATGCTTCAGACCCGGCGGCGCCAAAGCCTTTGGGTATCACCCAGTTCGAACGGGTATTTTTCTCTTACACCCTTTCCATGATGCCGATTTGGCGTGAGGCTCTGGCGGCTGGATTGGCGCACCTGGCTCCTCAAGGGCGTATTCACATCGTCGACTTCGGCCAGCAGGAGGGGCTGCCGGTGTGGTTCAAAGCGCTTCTAATGAAATGGCTGGCCTCTTTCCATGTAACACCGCGCGCGGATCTGCACGAGGAACTGCAGAAATTGGCGCAGGGCAACGGCGCCACATGTTCCTACAAGCCGATCTATCGCGGCTATGCCGTTATGGCAGAACTCCGCAAACCGTGATCCATCCGGATCAATCGCCGGCGACAAAGTAATGCAGCGTGCCATCCGGGCCAATGCCGACCCGGTAGAAATTCCACGCACCGTACTGCTCCATTTCTGCAAAGTCCCCGGATGTCACGATGCGGAACAGCTCAACCTTTTGCTCCGGCGTTAGATCCTGGATCGGATAACGGGAGAAGTACGGCCAGACATACATTTCCTGCGGAGTGCCGGCGTCCACATGCACGAAACCGGCATCCAGCACATCGGCCAGGATCGCGAGGATTTCAAAGCCTTCTCCGTCGCCGGAACTCTCTTTCAGGAAATCAATCGGATCTTCAATTTCTCCGAACGACAGTGTTGGCATCACCTCGTTGCTTTCCAGAATGATGCGCATCCGGTTGATATCGCCGGACAGAGCGGCCTCCATCATCTGGGAATGCATGCGGGCGACGGGTTTGGGCAAATAAGACTTGTTGTAAAGGATTTGCGGGCGATCCTGGAGGACGTCCGGGACGTCAACAATCACCTCATCAGCACTTTCCAATGTGCCCGGCAGATCTCCCAGTGGGATCGTTTCTGGGGAGGCCGCAGGACTGTCTTCACCTTGGGCGGGCGACACTTCTATCGTCTCGACAGTGACTGTTTTGGCTGGAGCGTGCCCAACCCACAAGAGAAAGGCAATGCATGCCCCGAGGGTGTGCAATTTCATGGGTCTTTCTCCTTTAGAATCGCTTTGCCGCCAGCCGTTCTTCTTTAATCAGTTCATGGCAATGTGAAAACAATAAGAAACGGCGTTGATATGCTTGTGGTGCATGGGCTGCAGCGCTATCGAAGGTATTCCCTTCCGCTCGGGCGATGACAACACACCTAAGGCTGGCCTGTGACCTTTCTGGAATATGCCGTTATCGGCTTCTTCATTGGTATCATTACGACGGCGCCGGTCGGACCCGTCAACATCATGGCCATCCAGCATGCCGTGCGCAGTGGGTTTCGCCATGGGGTGTTCGTTGGGCTTGGGGCTGTTGTCGCAGACACGCTCTACGCGACCGCCGCGATATTTGGCGTCTCCGCCGTCACGCGGTTCATCGAAGGCCAATTCGATCTGATTGAGATCGTTGGCGGGGCGCTTCTGATCATTTTCGGTTTGAAAATCTGGAACAGCCATCCGCATTTGAATGGCGGAGATGACGGCAAGGAACACGGGTTCTGGGGCGATGCAACGGCGGCCTTCTTCATGGCCATCACAAACCCTGGAACAATTCTCGCGTTTATCGCGATTTTCGGCAGTCTGGGGGACTGGCGTCCGGACCACGACAACTACTTCGGATCACTGATGATGGTCGCTGGCGTCACGGCCGGCGCGTGTTCCTGGTGGGTATTCATCTCCGCTACGGTGACCCATTTCAGATCCCGCATCGACGATGCCTGGCTTGACAGGGCCAATCATATAGCAGGCGCAATTCTGATGATCTTTGGCGGCCTGATCTACCTAAAGCTTGCCTACGATCTGATCCGCTGACCCTAGGCTTTGCGCAAAACGAGACTTAAAAAGGCCGGATGAACCGGCCTTTCCAGATATCGGTATTTGCTAAGCTGATGCTACTGCAGAACCCGGTTGACCGTGTAGTCGCCACGCTGAATACGGTCCGGCAAACCTTCTGCCAGTTTGGCAACAGCATCTTCGCCATAGGCCGCAACGAGGTCGGCGAGGGCGGTGAACATTGCGGCATGTGCGACAGCATCTGCGTCGACACCATTGGCAATAGCTTCTGACCAGGCTTCTGAAATGAAACCCAATGCAGCGCGCCGAATATCCTCGTCTTCGGCAAATTCGGCTTCCATTGCCGCTTCGGCGTAATCGTCGTTGATCATTCGTTCCCTTACCGGTCTTTCCCGACGCGCATGGTATCAACCCCAGCGTGTCCCATCCCCGAATCTCATGAACTGATCCTAGCACGGTGAATCGCGCTGATAAGCAACCGTGAACACAAACTTAACGGCCACCCACAAATTTGATGCAAAAAGTTTACGAACTGATAACGAAATGGAAAAAACTGCCGGGTTCAGCGCCCGTACCGGCTGGTCACGTCGGAGATGATCGTTTCGCCTTGACCCAAATACTGTGCCATGGCGAGACGGGCGGCATCCGTGCAGTCCTGATAAGCAACTGAAAAACCGCGATAACCCTGATTGAACCGCTCGATGAAGCGCCGCCGCCGGTTCTCATCCCGGGTTTCTGCGTCGAGGAATTCCTCCATACGATCCCGCCAGGTCGGCGTGTCTTCTTCTCCGCAGAGCGGACGCAGGTAATGCAACGCTCCGAAGATTTCAGACAGCCGCATCAGCTGCGGTTCATAGGGCGGAGCGCTGACACCGGGTGTGTCCTGAGCAGACGCGGTCAGAGGTGCAGATACGACGAGAAACGCCGCCATCAAGGCGGCGGCGGAAGACACAGGTTGTATCGCGTTCCCGAACATTCGGCGATCATGCGCCGGGGTCGCTCGTCCTGCAACAGCTATGGTGCGTTGACCCCAGGAATTCACTTCTCAGGCGAGCTTGGAGAGCAGGCGCCGGATCCGCGCCGGTGTTCCAGGCGTCGTGATGCGGCCGTCCAGGTCTTTTAGGGCCACCCATTCGGCTGCAGTGGCATCATCACCGGCCATCACGGTCCCGGACGGGTTTTTCGCAACAAATACCGCCAAAACGAAATGAGAGAGGATGTCCCCATTCTCATCGCGTTGGATGGAATCGAAAACCTCGACAGGGCCGTCAAGCTCTGCCGTCAGCTCTGTCTCTTCGAGTAACTCCCGCGCCGCAGCCTCTGCAAGTGTTTCGCCAAACTCCACCTTACCGCCGGGCAGGCTCCAGTGATCCTTGTAAGGCGGTTTACCGCGTTTGATCAGAAGCGCGGAGCCATCCTTGTGGCAGAGCACACTGACGCTGAGAACGGGGACGGAAGGAAAGGGCCGGGACATACCCGAACTCTGTCACATAAAAGGTTGATCAGGCAAACAGGGCGTCGATCTCTGCCTGGGCGGCATCGCCTTCCGGCTGCTCGGCTTCCGGTTTGACGTGACCGTGGATCACACCACTCGCTGTCGAGATCAGCGGCTTGATTTCGTTGGTCGCAAATCCGGCGATATCCGCAGCGATCACAGATGGATCTTCGGTTTCCCGGAGCTGATCCTGGATTTGAGCCACAAGCACATTGATGTCGGAGGCGCAGGCTTCTAGGTGCTCACGAAGATGAGACGGTGCAGCATGATAGGCGAGAATTGCCAGTTTCTTGTCTTTGAAGGATGAATTCTCAAAGTGCCCTTCATAGTCGAGCGGCTGCCATTCCAGAACGTCAGCGGCACAATCCGGCATTGCCGGCAGCATTTCGAGCAGCATCATCACTTCATTGAAATGGTTTAGGTAGTCGGTTGCCAGGCCGGTCTGGGAATTGATATTGGCCTGCTCCAGCCGTTCGGCGGCCAGCTCACCGGCGCCCAAAACTGGATCCACACATTCCATACCCGACCCCCGATTGTGTTACTTTCAAAAAAGCTAGCGCTTTATCGTTTCAAATTGCCTAACTTCACGTCATTTCTCGATAATTCGCAAACGGACATGTGAATAAGGACAACCAGACATGTGCGGACGTTACAGCCTGACAGCCACACCGGACGATGTACGGGCGCTTTTTGGCTACATCGATCAACCGAATTTTCCGGCACGCTACAACATCGCGCCGACCCAGCCGGTGGCGACAGTGATCAATGCGCATGGCCAGCGGCGGTTTCAACTTGTCCGCTGGGGCCTGATACCATCCTGGGTGAAGGATCCGGCAAGTTTCACGCTTCTGATCAATGCGCGCGCAGAGACGGCAGCCGAAAAACCATCGTTCCGCTCGGCCATGAAACACCATCGGTGTCTGTTTCCAGCCTCGGGTTTTTACGAGTGGCGGCGGACGCCAGAGGGCAAGCAGCCTTTCTATATTTCGCCCGCAGAAGGTAGGCTGATGGCCTTTGCGGGCCTTTGGGAAACGTGGTCCGACCCGGACGGCGGCGACATGGATTCCGGGGCGATGCTGACCACGCAATCCAACCGGATGATGTCCGAAATCCACCATCGTATGCCGGTGATCTTGAGGCCGGAGAGTTTCGAAACATGGCTAGACACCGGCAATGTGCCCGTTCGGGATGTGAAACAGCTGATGCTGCCAATCGAAGACGATTATCTGAAAGCTGTTCCTGTCTCCACGCGGGTCAATAAAGTCGTGAATGATGACCCGGATCTGCAAGTCGAGGTTCCGCTTGAGCAGGCAGACGCTCCGGAAAAGACGAGCCGAACTCAGAAGAAGGCGGCAACAGGCGGTGGGCAGTTGGATTTGTTTTGAGCGTCAAGGAACCGATGGTTTTCTTGCCGGTGGAATAACCGGTGTGAGCCCTAGGTGCCCATTCTCAAGGTCGCGGCGCTGGGCCGCCTTGCGAAACTTGCGACAATTTAACATGAAGCAAAAAGCAATCGGTGCGCCGTTCTAAACGGCGCGTCCCGTCCATCTTTGAACCCGCATCACGCCGGTTGTGTTTGGATCTGGATCATCCAGGGCAGCCCAAAGAGAAGCATCGCGGCCGATATGGCACAGGCGATGGTGCGCACCGAGTTCCAGAACGTCCATCGTGGCAGATAGGTCTGGCGCCAGTAGTCACGCGTGCTGTCGGATGACAGGTTCATACCCGCCAAAGCCTTGTTCATCGGGACATTGAAGAAAACGGTCACGCAGAAGCAGCCGACAAGATAGACTAGCCCGGCCAGCATGATCAGCGTTCCGGCGGGGCCCGAAAGCCCCAAGGCGCCGTAGCCTGCGATGACCAGTGAAACTGCGGTCGTTCCAAGAAACAACGTCATGAAGACCCAGCGAAACACTTCTCGGTTGATCACTTGCATAGCCTCGACACCGCCAGAGCCGCGGGTCAGCGCAAGGGAGCGCATGATGAAATCGGAGAAGGCGAGGAAAACGCCGCCCACAAGGGCATAGGCGAGGATTGTGAATTGGATAAGAAAGAAGAAAACAGGCGACATGGGCTTACTCTTCATTGCGGATAGCGCGGCAGGAGCGCTACGCCTCCTGCCGTTTTCTCTGGGGTGGATCAGGTGGCCGTAGACCAGGCGCCATCTTCCATGGCGGTCGCGGCAAACTCCGCGAAGTTACGCGGGTTGCGACCCAAGGCGCGTTCGACTCCGTCCGCAGTATAGGCGTTGCGCCCGTCAAGCGTTTCCCGCGCGATCTGTGTAAAGACGTCGGCCACAAAGTACCCGCCGGAGGCTGCGACATTGGCGTGGAAGTCCTCGAACGCAATGGGGATGTGTTGGATCGGACGGCCCATTGTGGTGGAAAGGATATCAGCCATTTCGGCAAAGGTCACCACACGTGGGCCAGTTACCTCGTACCGCTCACCCAAATGCCCCTCTTCGGTCAGAGCGGCGACAACCACATCGGCAATGTCGTCGATATCGATGATCGGTTCGGCAACGTCGCCGCCAGGCATCGGCAGCACGCCACCAAGGATCGGGTCGCGCAGATAGCCTTCGGAGAAGTTCTGCGCAAACCAGGCCGAACGCACAATGGTAAAGGGAATTCCGGAGTTGCGGATCACTTCCTCGCCCATGCTCGCGAAGTGTTCTCCCCGGCCGGACAGCAATACGATGTGTTGCATACCGGTCTCCAGCGCAACCTTGGCAAAAGCCTCCAGCTTTTCCACCGCGCCCGGAAAGGCGAGATCGGGGAAGTAGGTGACATAGGCTTTGGATACGCCGGTCAGGATCGGGGCCCAGGTGCTCTGGTCTTCCCAATCGAAGCGGGGGACCGACCCGCGCGTGCCACGGAGAACGGGCAGGCCCCTGGCTTCAAGCTTGGTAACAACGCGCGATCCGGTTTTTCCCGTGGCGCCAATGACGAGAATGGGTTGGTTGGTCATAGTCGTCTCCAATGGTGAGCCGCGAGCTCATTGATTGTGTTGAATTAGAATGGAGTGGGTCGGAAGGCTGCTGAGACCAGGGAAGTTCAGCGGCCGTCAGTCCCGGTACGAGGAGGCAAACAAGCGAAGGGAGATAGATCAGGAAAAAAGAACCTGTGATCCCTTGTGCAGACTGAGGTTGCCAAAAGGTTGCCTGCGTTTGCTCGTGTGAGTGTCGCAGCGCATCGCTATGCATGCGCCCGAACTTGACCGACCAGGATCGACCAATCCATACCCAAGGCGCTATAGACGTCGCCGGCCTGCTCATTCCCGTTATCTGCAAGAATTTCGATCATCAGACTGGCCCCATCCGCGATGACAACTCCGGCTTGTGTCAGCCGGTGCAAAGCTGTCTCACGCTTTGTCATGTTAAAGGTCCCGCTGGCATCGACGGCGATGTAGGCTTCAAACCCTTCGCGCACGGCCCTCATCGCGGGAAACGCAGCGCAGACTTCCAGAGAAAGCCCGGCGAAGATCAATTTGCTTCGCCCGGTTGCGCGAATGGCCTCTTCCACCCGTGGATCGTCCCAAGCGTTGACAGTTGTTCGGTCGATAAAGGTCTGGTCTGGCAAAGCTTCCAGTAGTTCTGGAATGGCAGGTCCCCATAATGTCTCTGACGAGGTCGTGGTCGTGACGATCGGCAGGCCGAGCGCCTTTGCGGCTTTGGCCAAGCCGACGATGTTGTGTTTGAGATCGGCGATCGAATAGTCGCGGATACCGGTCATCAGCCCGACCTGATTGTCAACAAAAACAACGGCGGCATTGTCACTGGTCAGGGGGGCTGGATTGGTCAGGTTCATCATGGTTTTCTCCTTTCAAGGGTGTCGTCGGACGGTGTTGAGTTCAGTCAATTGATCCAAGGCGACCGGCTCGGTAATCAGCCTCGACAGCGTCAAGCTCTGCTGCTTTGTCCATGGCGAATGGCCCCCTTTGAACAAAGGCTTGGCGTAAGGGATGCCCCCGAAACAGGACGGCATGGGCACCCTCTTCGGAGGTAAATGAGATGTCCGCGGCACCTGCAAATGCGATGGCTTTGCCAGGTTTCAGATCGGCAGACCCTGCGTTCCAGGTCACGGTGGAGGTGCCAGTAATGGCCAAGATCCAGGCGTGTTGGTCGCTGTTGCCGCTGTGCGTGAACTGACCGCCGGCCTGCATGTTGATATCCAGGAGCGTAAGCGGAACGTCCGGCGCGACCCGGCCCGTGACACCGTTGCCTCTCCCAAGTATCAGCCGCGCGGTGGAGCGGTCGCCTGTAAGCTTTGGGATGTCCTTGGCTGGGAGGTGAAATGCAAAAGGCGCGTCGTGCCGGTTCTCTGCGGGTAAGTTCACGAAGACCTGCAATGCGTGGGTCCTGGCATCGGGCCGCGGCGCTTCGTCATGCAGGGCGCCGCGCGCGGCCTTGAACCAATAGAGATCACCCGGCGCCAGCTCGAGGTCATTGCCAAGAGAGTCGCGGTTGTGGAACGCACCTTCGCTGTCTTCAAACATCACGGTCACGGCAGACAGGCCTGCGTGCGCGTGCGGCCCGAATGTGGGCTTTGTCGCGACGAAGTGGTCGACCATGATCACCGGGTCCATCAGCCCCTGGAAGTCCGTATGTTGGTAGCTTTGGGCCACGAAGCCATCGCCAATGGTGAGCTTTCGGCCGTCGCTTTGTGCATGTGTTTCGCAAGGGGCGCCCGCGAGTGTGTCGATAAGCTGCGTTGTCATGTCAGTCTCTCTCTTCTGTTGCATTGAGGATATGAGAGAGACAATCAGCAGAAAATCGGTCATTATCAGAACATATCGTTCCACTGATGGAACGCAGGATAAAGCACGGCATGGACCTTAACGACGCGTTCTACTTTGTTCAGGTTGTTGAAAAGGGCGGCTTTTCCGCCGCGGCACGGTTGTTGAACATTCCCAAGTCCCGGCTCAGCCGCCGTGTGCGGCAGCTTGAAGAGGACCTTGGCGTGCGCCTCTTGCAGCGCACATCGCGCATCGTCACGACGACAGATATCGGTGAAGAATACTACCGCCACGCGCAAAAGGCCCTCGCACAGTTCGAGATCGCCGAGACCGCCGTTCGCCGCAAAACCAACAGGATCGAGGGCACCGTGACCATGTCCTGTTCCGTGGGGATGGCGCAGTTTGGTTTGGACCAGATCTTACCGCGTTTTCTCCAGGAATATCCCGGGGTGACCGTTGTTCAGCGCGCCTCGAACCGGATGGAGGATTTGATCAAAGGCGGGATAGATATGGCGATCCGTGGACATATGGACACTCTGCCCGACTCGAGCCTCATCCAAGTGCGTTTGGCGCGTGTGGAATGGCACATGTTCTGTTCCCCGGACTACCAGGGCATCCTGGATCCGTCCGATGATCCGGCCGGGTTGGCAAATCACCCAGCTCTAATTCTGGGTCGACCCGGAGCGACGCACCAATGGCTGCTAACCGATGGAGACGGGCAAAGCGCATCTGTCCCGTGCCGGGTGCGGTTTGCAAGCGATGATATGTCGACGCTTAAAAACGCGGCGGCTTTGTCCTTGGGGCTCGTCGCCCTGCCTTCCTACGTATGTCGACCAGAGGTGGAAGCCGGATCGCTTGTGCGCATCTTGCCGGGTTGGACGGCGGGGACCCCGCAGATCAGCCTATTGATGCCTTCGCGTGAAGGATTGCTACCGGCATTTGAGGTGTTGCTTGATTTCTTGAAGCGTGAACTGCCCACCGTTCTGGCCGGCGACGCACCAGGGTCCAGATAGGGGGGCGTCCGACGGAATTGAACCTCGCGCGTTTGGCTATTGCCTGACATCTTTCATTACAGCTTAGCTTGGCAATTCTCCTTCTGAGCAAGAAAACAAGCAACCATTGGAGCCGAGGAACTCAATGGTCGTTTTGTCCGCAGAGCAGTCATTGGAAATTGGTTCAAGAACAATCATTTGCCGTGCATTGTAACCAAGGCCGCGATAGGAGAGGACTGTAACGAGAGATGAGAGCCTCATGAGCGACGATCAAACCAATTTCGAGGCAACTGACATGCCCGCAGCAACCGTCGAGAACGACTCGCTTGCTGAAGCTTACAATCGGGGTTTGGAACTCGAAAAGGCAGGTGACCTCGTTGCAGCGGCCGAGTCCTACCGGGAAGCCTTGGCACTCGATCCGTCCGATCCTGGCGGCGTCAGTATCCGGCTTGCAGCCATGGGCGTGGCGGAGACGCCCGGCAAGATGCCGGATGCCTATGTGGCGACCTTGTTCGATCAGCATGCCGACGTCTTTGATGAAATCCTGGTCGATGACCTTGGATATTGTGTCCCATTGTTGCTCCAGGACCTTGTCGGGCGTTTGGAGCTGGGACCGTTCGACCGTTTTCTGGAACTCGGTTGCGGCACCGGACTGACTGGTCTCGCGTTCTCCGAGACCGCTCAGCATCTGACCGGCGTTGACCTTTCGGAACGGATTGTCGAACTGGCTTATGATCGTGAGGTCTATGATGACCTCTATGTCGGGGAAGCCGTCGAGTTTCTTGAAGAATTTGAGGAAGAAGACGGCAGCCGTCCATCCTGGGACTTTGTTGCCGCAACGGATGTGTTTCCTTATCTGGGCGCGGTTGAACCTTTTCTGAAAGGGGCTTCCGAGCGGTTGGTCGTGGGGGGATATCTCGCCTTTTCGACCGAAACCCTGCCGGATGCCGTGCTGGATGGACGGGACTATATGGTCGGGCCGAAGAGCCGGTTTGCTCAGAGCGAAGCTTATGTTCGAAAAAGGCTTGAGGAATTCGGGTTCGACATCCTGGCGATGGATCCGATTACCGTCCGGATGGAGGAAGGAGAGCCGGTTCCAGGCCATCTCGTGATGACCCGGAAACGGTAACAGCGCCTCAAAGAGCATCGGGCGTTTTGTTGGAGACGCCCAAAGCCGCCCGGTCACTTCTGAAACGATCACCTTTGGACGCTCAATCGATTTCGATTGAGTGTCCGCTGATCTAGAGCGTGTCGCGTTCAATTAAATTCAGGCTGCTTCAGGTTTCGCGTACGCGGCGAAGCCGAGTGGCAGCGAAACCTGAAACCGCTTAAACGCGATTTGCTCTAGGCAGCCAGGTCCATGACCAGATGCGGACGACCGTCAGACGTCCGGTTGATCGCAATCCCGTTTTCCCGAATGGTGCAGGTGACGCGGCTCCGGTAAGCGGAGAAGCTGTCAAATGTCACCACATCGACAGGGGCGTCAAACTGGATGGTCACCCTGTAGGTCCCGGACTGCGAGGTCTTTGCGAAGCCGCGAATTTCGCCTTCGAAAGACTGACCAAGATACGTGCCGTTCACCCTGTCCCCCACAGTGAACGGACGGAAGCCGTTGTTTTGGGTGGCCGCATGCAATGTATTCCAGTCCCGGTAGCCATATTGTTTGGCGACCAGTTCCAGCGATTTGCTGTGGCTGACGTCAGCACTGTCAGAATTTGAGATCGCGAGCCGGAGGCGTTTCGCCTGAGACTTCAGATCAGTCAGATTAGGTAAAGTCATTACGTACCCTTCCAAGAAAGGCAGGCATGTTCGGATGGGGTCCGCATTGCCATCGGCCTGCACAACTTAGTCAGGAACGATTGAAGCAGCCAGCCGGCTGCGAAGGTGTTCACCGAGGCTTGTCGCCCGCGGACGGCTGGTCCCTTCAAACCGAGCCGACATGTAAGTGCGCGCTTTGAATAAATCAAGAGTGCAAAAAGAAAGCCGCACGCGGCGGCTTCAAGGGAGGGAGGAGTAGATACTCAGGTACACAACGCTTCACAATCAAATGGCAGGGCAATCACGTCTGCCACATCAATAGGGTATTGGGTGAAGCTGGCCTGAAGCTTGCGTTAATCAGGCCAGCATCGTGTCATGCGTGGACGAGACGCTTCAACAGTTCGACCTCTTGGGCCAATGCTGCGTCGCCCGCAACCATGCTTTCGATCTTGCGCACAGCATGGAGAACCGTGGTGTGGTCCCTGTTGCCGAACCGGCGTCCGATTTCCGGCAAGGACCGCCCTGTCATGACCTTTGCGATATACATCGCGATCTGGCGCGGACGGACTAGGGTCCGGGCGCGGCACGAAGACAGCAGGTCCGCTTTGGTGACGCTGAAGTGCTTGCAGACAACGTTTTGAATGTCTTCAACCTTGATGGACCGCGGCTCGCCAATCCGGACCAGATCATGAAGGGTCTTTTCGGCAAGCTGCATGGTAACCGGCTGTTTGGTCAGCTGATTGTGTGCAAACAGGCGGTTCAAGGCGCCTTCCAGATCTCTCGCTGAGGAAATCACGTAGCGGGCGATGTAGTCGATAACTTCGTCCGGTACCGTGAAACCTGGATGGGTCCGTCGCGCAGAGAAGATCCGCTTCTTGAGGATGTCGTGACGGAGCGCGTAGTCGGTCGCTTGGATCGTGACAACTTCACCGGTCTGGATGCGCTGGCGGACCGTGCTGCCCAAAGTGCTCATTTCATCCGGAGCCCGGTCTGCTGCCATGATGATCTTCATCGGCGATTCCATGAGCATTTCGAGAGTTTTGCCGAACTCCTCGTGACCCTGTTTGCCGTGCAGGAACTGCAGATCATCAATCAAAAGAAGATCGATGGACTTCATGGCCTGGCGCAGAACCGGATAGGCCGGTGTGCGCAGGGCCGGTACCAGGTGGTACATGAAGAACTCGGCAGACAAGTAGGCCACCCGGCGTCCGCCTTTCCGCGCTTCGGTCGCCGCAGCCTGAAGCAGGTGCGTTTTGCCGATGCCCGTGGAGGAGTGGATGTAGAGCAGGCCAAGCGAGCCATCATGACCGGCCGCCATTTGGCGCACCGCTGCACAGGCGAGGCTATTGGACGTTCCTTCAGCAAAGGTGTCGAAGGTCAGTTTCGGGTTCAGTGCGGCGCCATTCAGGAAATCAGCTGCAGCATCTTCACCCGTGTCCGCCAGGCACGGGATGGACGCAACCGTGTTGACCGAGCCGAATTGGGGGTTTGTGGCAAATGGGGCGGCCCGGCCGCTGATGCGCCGTGCTTTGATCGGTTTTGGGGCCTGGCTTCCAGCCGGCCGCGGGCGAAGTGCACCGCGGACCGTCAGCTCAACCCGGCTGATGTCGTCGTGCTGCCGCTGCCAAAGGTTGACCAGCTGCTTTTCGTAATTGCTCAAGATCCAGTTCTTGAGAAAGGGCGTCGGGACAGACAAACGAACCGCATCTCCGTTCGTCTCTTCGTGTTTTACCCTGCCGAACCAGTTGGAGAAAATGTCTTCGCCCAGTTCGTTTTTCAGTTCTGCCTTCACCCGATCCCACGGATCGGACACTTGTAGAGTCTGAACCTGCATTGTGGCCTCCATCCAAAGAAACGCACTCGTCGCTTCTTCACGTGCACTGTCATGCCTGGCTGCGATCGATTTCTGTTGTCGCCGCCTTGTGGCTGTTTTCTGGCCCTAGGGCCTGTTGGCTTATTTTTGCCTATGAACAACGTTAACTATTTGCTTACCATAAATTCAAATAGCTAATTCTTATGGGGTCATAGACGTTTTGTATTGTAATTTTTGTAGATGCCCAGTCTTCGATTCTGTTGATTAGGGAAGGAGACTTTCCCTTTTACTCGCCGCCGAGCAGAGAGGTAGTTCCGACCCAGTATTCCTCCTTGGTCTGCTTTTGGTTCCTACCGTTGCAAGATAGGATTTTAGGAAATTTTTAACTATTTCGGAAACTATCCAGAAGTTTTCAAACGGTAACCTGAAAAATTGGGATTTTTTTTTAGATAAAATCTGCGATCTAGCTGAGAAGTAATGATATTTTTCCCAAGGTGGCGTGTGTCAAAAAAACGACGCGAATTCTGGATGGACTGGATTTTTGCTGAAAAATCGTCTTTTCGGCAGTGGATTTCTGGGAAAAACCTGGCCTGCGGAACTCGGGACTGAGGCGGAGCAAACCGTCTTTCGACCACTTGGTCAGAATCAAAAAATTCGCTTAAACAGGCCTTTACTTCACAGAGTGAAATTATCAGGTCAGCAATCGCCGCTAAGTCGGTTGGTCTGTGCGTTCCCGTTCAGGGCATAAATCTCTGCAATATGGTAATTTTAACAATTGCACGCCTCGGCAGGAATGCTCTGCCAATCCATTTGGGCATCCTTTCGGCGCCGTTTGCCGAACCGGCAAGTACAGCATTCACTGTTGGAAGTAAAAATGGGCATTTACTCAAAAGGGGAGTGGGCGCAGTCGATGGATATTGCCAAGTGGCTGATTTTTTAAAGCAGCAGTTTTGCTTGTTGAGCCCGGCGAGACACACGGTTGTTCCAAGGCTGGAGTGCCGCCGTGAAATAACACCGCAGTAGTATGGGAAGAAAAGAGGTTAGGGGAGGCGGGCACCTCCCCATTTTCAGAATATTTAGAGTATCCGGCCCGGGTTCATGAGGTTTTTCGGATCGAAGGCCGATTTGATCCGGCGCATGAGATCGAGCTCGATCTCTGATTTGACGTCGCGCAGCAAGTCTTTCTTCAAACGCCCGATGCCGTGTTCTGCGGAAATGCTGCCGCTGAAATCTGCAACGATGCCGTGGACGATCGCATTCATCTCGTCCCACTTGGCAAGATAGGCTTCCTTGTCCGCACCAACCGGCTGGCTGACATTGAAATGGATGTTGCCGTCGCCCAAGTGGCCGAATGGCACGGGCCGGCACCCGGGAACGAATGCTTCCACAGCAGCAATCGCTTCATCAAGGAAGGCGGGAATGGAGGCAACCGGGACAGAGACGTCGTGTTTGATGGATCCGCCTTCGGCTTTTTGGACTTCCGACATGCCGTGGCGAATGTGCCAGAAGTCCTGAACCTGGCTGAGGTTCTGGGCAAAGGCTGCGTCTTCGACCAGTTCGGCCTCAAAAGCTTCGCCCAGAATACCCTCCATAAGGTCCCTGACCGGGAACACTTCAGAGCCGCTGGACAGCTCCATCAGCACATACCAGGCATGTTCGCCTTCCAGGGGATCCCGCGCCCCGTCCAGATGATCGAGACAGAATTGCACACCAACACGCGGCATGATTTCAAAACCGGTGAGCAGCGGTCCGGCCTGGGCTTTGGCCATCGAGAAGACCTTCAACGCAGCATGCGGGTTGGCGAGGCCGATAAACGAAGCTTCCAGTTTCTTCGGCTTTGGAAACAGCTTCAAAGAGGCTGCCGTAATAATCCCCAGGGTGCCCTCTCCACCGATAAACAATTGTTTCAAATCATAACCGGTATTGTCCTTGCGAAGGGTTCGTAGACCGTTCCAAATCTCACCCGTCGGCAGCACAACTTCGAGCCCGAGAACCAAGTCGCGGGTATTGCCATAAGCCAGCACGGCGGTGCCGCCGGCGTTGGTCGAAATGTTGCCGCCGATCTGACAGGAGCCCTGCGCGCCGAGTGAAAGCGGGAACAGGCGGTCGACTTTTTCAGCCTCGTTTTGCACCGTCTCAAGGATTACGCCGGACTCCACGGTCAGCGTGAAACCGTCCGGATCGACGGCCCGCACTTTGTTCATCCGGGTGAGTGAAAGAACGATTTCCTCCCCGGATTCCTGCGGAATTTGACCGCCGACGAGCCCGGTGTTGCCGCCTTGCGGGACGACCTTCAGATCGTTCTCATAGGCGTAGCGCATCACGGCGCTGACCTCGTCGGTGGACCCTGGCCGCAGCACCATTGGCGTAACGCCTTTATATAGGTCACGCCACTCGGTGAGAAACGGGGCTTGGTCGTCGGCGGTCGTCAGTACGTTGGCTGCGCCGATCATTTCGGCGAAGCGTTCAGCGTGAGGGGAGGGCTCCATAGTCGGGATTCTCGTCCTGTTCCGTGATCAAATTTTGCGGCCAACATAGTGATTGAACCGGCCCCCGTCGACGCTTCATTCCGTCCCGGTCTCACTTGAAGGAGAAAATGCCTTGTGCCATAGGAGGCCAGCCCGCTCGGGTGGTGAATGGAATCCTAATCGGAGAATACGATGGCGGAAACGCGCGGACTGATGAACGGCAAACGTGGCTTGATCATGGGCTTGGCAAACAAGAAGTCAATTGCCTGGGGGATCGCCAAATCGCTTGCCGATGCCGGTGCCGAGCTTGCCCTCACATACCAGGGCGACGCTCTGAAAAAACGCGTGGAGCCGCTGGGTGAAGAACTCGGTGCGTTTGTAGCCGGGCATTGTGATGTGACCGACACTCAGTCCATAGACGACGTCTTCAAAGCCCTTGAGGAAAAGTGGGGCAAGATCGACTTTCTGGTTCATGCCGTTGCATTCTCCGACAAGAACGAGCTGACCGGCCGCTTCGTTGATACGACTGCCGACAACTTTGCCCGCACGATGGACATCTCCTGCTACTCGCTGACCGCTGTTACCCAGCGCGCGGAAAAGCTTATGACCGACGGCGGGTCGATCCTGACCATGACCTACTATGGCGCGGAAAAGGTCATGCCGCACTACAACGTCATGGGTGTCGCCAAGGCGGCTTTGGAAACCAGCGTCAAGTATCTCGCGATGGATCTCGGACCGCAAAACATTCGCGTCAACGCAATCTCTGCCGGACCGATCAAAACGCTGGCGGCGTCCGGTATCGGCGACTTCCGCTACATCCTTAAATGGAATGAATACAATTCGCCGCTGCGCCGCTCCGTGACGATTGAAGAAGTTGGCGACAGCGCCCTGTTCCTCTTGTCCGATCTTGGCCGTGGCGTCACCGGTGAAATCCAGCATGTCGATTGCGGCTACAACATCGTCGGCATGAAAGCCGTCGATGCGCCGGATATTTCAGTCGTTAAAGACTGACGCTCAGGCTGCAAGCCAAGGCGGGGCCCCGCCTGGCATATTCCATTTTCAGCGCTCCGGCTTATATCTTGCCGGAGCGTTTTCATATCCGGACACCTTCATGACGATCGTACCTGCGCCCCAATCCCCTGAATATCTGAAGAAGCTTTTTGATCCCGGATTTCTGATTTTTATCCGCCATGGCCAGACCGATTGGAATGCCGAGGGCCGGATGCAGGGCCAGAAGGACATTCCCCTGAACGCCCACGGCGAGGGCCAAGCGACCAACAATGGCGCGCTCTTGAAGGCGTTTTTGGAGAAGGAGGGGATCGACCCGGTTTCTCTGGACTTCGTCGCGTCTCCGCTCGGCCGGACCCGGGCGACAATGGAACGCGTCAGGACGGAAATGGGGCTTGCGCCGGACACGTACCGGCTTGATGATCAGTTGAAGGAGATCACCTTCGGCGACTGGGAAGGGTTTACGCTCGAAGAGCTGGCCGTGAATGATCCGGAACTCGTCGAGCAACGGCGCGCGGACAAGTGGCGTTTCGTGCCGCCGGGCGGGGAAAGCTACGAGATGCTTGCAGATCGCATCGGCCGGTGGCTAGTGACCGTCGACCGCCCATCGGTCGTGGTGTCCCACGGTGGTGTCTTCCGGGTTCTGCGCGGTCTTCTGGAAGGCGGTTATACGGACAAGGTTCCGAAATACGATGTTCCGCAAGACAAAGTGTTCATTTGGCGGGACAGCCGAATGACTGCTGTTGAAACAATATGAGAGCACTCCGGCAGATTATCCAGCCGATGTTTTGACGCATATGTGAACTGAAAACGGTCTGTCCGGTCATCGGATGCCGCGTTTCAGTCCGTATGAACCTTTACTCATACGGAGACAAAGACATGTCCGCAGAAGACTTCTATTCCGAGCTTCCAAGCTGCCAAGATTTCAAGTCGGACAACATACACAACGATTTCATCCCGGTTCCGGAAGACTGGGTAGTTCTCACCGCGGATATCGTCCGGTCCCGCAATGCCATCAACGCCGGACGATACAAAGACGTCAACATGGTTGGCGCGGCTGTAATCGCAGCTGTTTTGAACCAGGTCGATCGTGACCGCGTTCCCTTTGTGTTTGGCGGCGACGGGGCTGTTGTTGTCGTTCCAGAAGCCGACAGAAAACTCGCTGAGGAAGCGATTGCCGGCGTTGTTGCCCTCGCTCGGGACGTTTTGGATCTGGAATTGCGGGCAGCTGCCATCCCGGTTGCCGACATTCGCAAGAAAGGCGGCGATATCAAAGTCCGCAAGTACCGCCTGAGCCCGGGAAATCACCTTGCCATGATCATTGGCGATGGGTTGTTGATTGCGGACCGGATCCTCAAAGATCCTGAGGCGGTGAAACCTTATGCCTTAGCAGCATCTTCCAGTGACCCTGTGCTGAGCGGTTTGTCCTGCCGATGGGAACCCCTGGACGCTCAAAATGGGCATATCGTTTCCCTGATCCTGAAACCGGCCACTGATGAGAGTTTGCCGGAGATTATTGAGGGATTGGCCGGCAAGCTTGGTTTCAATCCGTTGACGGACGACGAAAAGCTCCGTTTGGCAGAGGGCCCTCGTTTGAAGTTCCGGTTTCCGCCACGGACCTTATCCCTGGAGGCAAGCTTCAGCTCGCCAGCCAGCTGGTTGAAGGGTTATCTCATGGGCATCGTGGAAAGCCTGTTTTTCATGTATGGCTATTATACCGGACGGCGGGCGGGGCCTTTTGATCCAAAGAAGTACATGAAGGAACTCAGCCTCAATACAGATCACAGGAAGCTTGGGGACAGTTTGCAGCTCGTCCTCGACCTGACTGCGGACCAGCTGACTGCTTTGCAGACCTATCTGGAAAAACTCTCAGATGCTGGCCAGCTGGTTTACGGGCTTCATGTATCGGACCGGGCTCTGATGACATGTTTCATGCAGGATGTGTCCAACAATCAGCACATTCATTTTGTGGATGGGGCTGATGGTGGGTTGTCTTTGGCTGCCATTGATTTCAAGAAGCGGCTCGCGGAACGCGCCGCAGCGCCAGAAACTTCCAGTTCACCAGCCGGTTAAAACGGCGGTGAGGTGTGAGGATCACGCGTTGACGGCGTACACCTTGCCGTCTGTATTCAGGATCGCCTGCCGCTGGATCATGTCAAGGATTTCACCTTCCGGAATAGCCTTTGAGACCAGAAAACCCTGTATGTAGTCGCAACCGTTTTGCTGTAGCCAGAGCCGTTCGCCTTCGGTTTCAACGCCTTCTGCCAAAACACTGATATCGAGGCTCTTGGCGAGATTGATCAAGGCACTTGTGAATTTCTGCAGGCCCGGATTGGTGTCAACACCGGTGATAAAGCTGCGGTCGATCTTCACACGATCCACCTTGAGGTCCCGCAGACTTGAAATGCTGGAATGTCCGGTGCCGAAATCATCCAGTTCAATGAAAAAGCCGAGTTCCGACAAGCGCACGATGTTGGCCTTAACCGGCATGGCCGCGATCTCGTCGATCATGACGGCTTCAAGAATTTCCAGATTGAAATTGGACGGTTTGAGGCCGAGGCTGACGATCTTGGCGTAGATTTCTTCCGCCACATTTTCCTGTTCCAGAAAACTCGCTGAGACGTTTAGCCCGAGATGAATGCCATGAATGTCCCGGGTCTCAAGCGTTGTGGCCAACGACAACACGTTCTCGCGAACTGCTGTTTCGATGAGCTCCATGTATCCAGCATCTTCTGCAGCAGGCAGAAAGGCGCCTGGAAAGCGGACCTGATCTCCATCTATCCAGCGGGCGAGGGCTTCCGCGCCGATGATCTGTCCGGTGTGGATGTCCACCTGGGGCTGATACCAGGGAACGATGTTGCCATGTTCCAGAGCCGACAGGACTTCCTTGGCGGTCTCCGCGTTGCTCTCAAAAATGGCACGCATCATCGGCGAGAAAACTTCGAGTTCCTTCGATCCCTTTTGTTTGGCCGCGCGCAAGGCAAGCGTTGCATCCGTCAGGATGTTTTCGCTGAGTGCGGTGTTGGCCTTTTGAAAGGAAACCCCACCATTGGCGTCGATTACGGTTTCCTGGCCTTCCACCACCTTGACCGAGCAGATTTTCTTCAAGACCCTTCGGGCAAAGGCTTCAAAGTCTGCGATGCTGTTGGCGTCCCGGCGGAGCAGGGCAAACTCACTGCCTCCCGTCCGGCACAGGAAGTCTTTAGGACCTGCAACCGCCGTGAGGTCGCTCGCAATGGCCCTTAAGATCATGTCGCCAGATTTGTCCCCGAAACGATGATTGATTTTCCGAAACTGACGGATATCGAACACGACAAGGCCTGATGTGCCATTTGCGCTGGACGGGCGGACGCTTCTCAGCGCTTCCAGAAGAGCTCTGCGGTTCGGTAGGCCGGTCAGCGGATCGTGAAATCCAAGTTTTTCGAACTCCTTTTGGGTCCGGTCGGCAAGTGCCCTGACAAGAACAGCGCCGATGCCAAAGGCGATGAGAATGACGGCTGTTGCCACAGCACCTGCTAAGGAGACCGCTTGAATCGTGTCCTGCTTTTCTTCGATCAACGCGTTTCGCAGATAATCCAGCGTCTCCCGCCAAAGTGTGTACGCTGCCTCGATGAGCATGGGCTCCGCAGTGATAACGGGCTCGGCGTCGATATCGGCACCTTTTTGGGCCTGTATCGTCGACGTCAGGAATTTCGCACCCTGGGTCTGAAAGGCAACGTTTGCTTCTCGGTACTGGCGGGCCTTGAGACGCAGGGCATCGGCTGCCGGGCCGGTGAGATCCGCGAACAGCAACACGGTGTCGCGGGCCGCACCATCGGCGGCCACTTTGAACTGACCCCCTTGGACGGGGACCATCATCTTGTCCCAGACGTTAATGGTGTCCTTTGCAGACAGGAGTTCGGCATTCTCGCGCATTTTCGACGTTTCGATAATGACGGAGGGCAGAATTTCAGTCAGCAGATGTGGGAGTTTTGTTGTCTCGTACGGACTGGATGACGAGATTTTGGCGAGGGCTGCAATCGAAAGTGCCAGGCTTCTGGCATGTCTCAGCGATTTGGAGACATCTTCTTCCGTCGCAAACTCTGTCAGTTGGGTGTCCAGATAGTCCGCATAATCCGGACCGCCGAAGCGGATAAGCTGGGCGCGGTAGTCGTCTGGGATCTCCAGTGAAGGAATGCCACGCGACTTTTCCTCCGTCAGGGGCCCCAGCGCTTGAAGCAGGCCAACGCCCTTCAAACTGCGGTCAATCGCGCGGACACTTTCGAAATTTCCGTAGAACCAAAGCGAGGCAAAGAGCAGGCTGGGCACCAGCAAGAAAATGATCAGACCTGTTAGCCAACCACGAATGCGCACTATAGAATCCCGCTGACATCAACTTGGGGAGGCACGATAAAGATTGGTGTTTAACGATTGGCAAATTCGATTTTATAAAAACGGGTCTATCGCCGGTTCACACGTATAGGTGATCTGTTTTTGATCAATCAGCGATTTTCTTGTTTTCTATCTTCTTGGAGTGCGTCGAAATAGAAGACCGCTCCAACGCCTCATGGGCTTGAGCTTCAAGGGCGGATGGCTTATCGCTCGCAGTCTTGGTTCACGCTTTTTTTGGGAAAGCCACGGATGTCGCACAACAGTTTCGGTCACATGTTTCGGGTCACCACTTGGGGGGAAAGCCACGGACCTGCAATCGGCTGTGTTGTTGATGGTTGTCCGCCGCTCGTACCGCTGACCGAAGCTGACATCCAGGGTTTTATGGAAAAGCGCAAGCCCGGCCAGTCCAAGTACACGACACAGCGGCGAGAGCCCGACGAAGTGAAGATCCTGTCCGGCGTCATGATTGATGAAGACGGGGTGCAGAAAACAACCGGTACACCGATTTCGCTGATGGTTGAGAACACCGATCAACGGTCCAAGGATTACTCCGAGATCAAGGACCGGTTCCGCCCGGGTCACGCTGATTTCACCTATGATGCGAAATACGGCATTCGTGACTATCGCGGCGGCGGACGGTCCTCTGCCCGCGAAACAGCGATGCGTGTTGCAGCCGGCGCCGTTGCGCGGAAGGTTCTGCAGGGTGTAACGATCCGCGGCGCCTTGGTTCAGGTTGGGCCGCATAAACTCGATCGCGGCAATTGGGACTGGACGGAAGTCAACAACAACCCGTTTTTCTGTCCCGACGCAGCGGCGGCTGCCCAATGGGCGGAGTATCTTGATGGGGTGCGCAAGGCAGGATCTTCAGTCGGCGCGGTGATTGAAATCGTGGCGGAAGGCGTGCCCGCCGGATGGGGTGCGCCGATCTACGGCAAACTGGATACGGACCTAACCGCGGCGATGATGTCCATCAACGCGGTGAAGGGCGTTGAAGTTGGCAACGGCTTTGAGTCCGCAACCTTGACCGGCGAAGAAAACGCCGATGAAATCCGCGTTGACGATGTTGGCCGACCGGTTTTCCTGACCAACAATGCAGGCGGGGTTCTTGGCGGGATCTCCAACGGCGATCCGCTGGTCGTGCGGTTTGCAGTCAAGCCAACATCTTCGATCCTGACGGAACGCAAGTCGATCACACGTCAGGGAGAGGAGGTCGATGTGATGACCAAAGGCCGCCATGATCCGTGTGTTGGCATCCGCGCCGTTCCGGTCGGCGAGGCTATGATGGCCTGTGTGCTGGCCGATCACTTCATCCGCCACCGCGGCCAGGTGGGCTGACGGCAACGGGTTCCTGCGACATTTAAATACAAATCTTTTGCGCGGTGATTATGGTCCCGGTTGGCAAAGCTTCTAGATATCCAAGGAGCACCAATAGGCGTGCCGACAGGGAGCTATCGCATGAACGAGATGACACCGGTTCGCCGCATGACGGCGAAGGACTTCCCTCAGGAACTGCTCGACCTTTACGACTACTATGCGCATGGCAAGATCACCAAACGTGAGTTTCTGACAGGCGCTGCCAAGTTTGCAGTGGCGGGTGTCACCGCTGCCATGCTGCTAGATCAGCTATCCCCGAATTACGCTTTGGCCCAGCAAGTCGCACCAGACGATGGGGCAATTGAGACTGACCGGATAACCTATCCGTCGCCGAACGGGCATGGCGAAGTCAATGCGTACATGGTCAAGCCAGCGGGTGCGACGGGCAAACTGGCGGCGGTGCTGGTGATCCACGAAAACCGGGGCTTGAATCCTTACATTGAAGATGTTGCCCGGAGGCTCGGCAAGGCCGGCTTTCTGGCTCTGGCACCCGATGGCTTGACGTCCGTGGGCGGGTATCCGGGAAATGATGACGAAGGGCGGCAGCTCCAACGCACGGTCGACCGCGAAAAACTACTGAACGACTTTTTTGCCGGATTCGAGTTTCTGCTGAACCATGAAGACAGCACCGGCAAGGTCGGGGCGGTCGGTTTCTGTTATGGCGGTGGTGTCGTGAACGCCATTGCTGTTGCTTACCCGGAACTCTCTGCGGGTGTGCCGTTTTACGGACGTCAGCCCGCAGTCGAAGATGTCGCCAAGATAGAAGCGCCATTGATGCTGCAACATGCCGAGCTAGACGAACGCATTAATGCGGGCTGGCCCGCCTATGAGGAGGCGCTCAAGGCTCATGGTAAAGAATATGTGGCGCATATGTATCAGGGTGCGAACCACGGCTTCCACAACGATACGACACCCAGGTTTGATGCAGAAGCCGCAGAACTGGCCGAAGAGCGCACAGTTGCGTTTTTCAAGGAACACTTGACGTAGTCGGATACTGCCGGGGAGAGCTTGTTCCCCGGCAAGATCGGATAAGATGACGTTTTGGTATCTCAGACGAACTTGAACGTCCGGATGCGTGTCAGAACTTCATCCGGATCGCCGACAAGGGTGTGCAGGTTGACGGAAATCAGCTCCCTGCCGTGTTCGCGTTTGCTGCGTTTCCAGTTGCGCATCGTGAGCCGCTTCCACAAGGGTGTGTGCTGGCCTTGCGTGACGGCGTCTTCCAATGGGCGGGTTAGAAGCACGTTCAGCTTTATCAACTCGATGCTGCGGACACTCGTGCGGGTCAGATCGATCATCCGGATGGCTCCCCAGTCGATAAAGCCGATGCGGTCAACAAAGAGCCCGTCTTCATTCGCGCCCAGCTGCGGGCGCTTTTTCTCAAGCATGGGAAAATGCCAGTAGGCAATGACTGCCGGACCTAGAGCTGCGAACAACAGCAGGTACATACCGGAGACAACGCTCACTACTGCGAAGAGACCTGCAAGCAGCATGCAGCCGTAAACGATAGCCTCGCTGTTCCGCCGGTCGTAGCCGATTGTGAACGGCGCGGGAGCTGGTTTTTCAGATCCCTTGCTCTCGGCTTCCTTGTCGACCACCTGTTCTTTCATGCAGCATTATCCAATCTTTTGACCTCACAAGTCGAGGATCTCGGTTTCGTCGATCTTGATGTCAAACCCCTCCAGCCCGACGTAGTGCCGTTCACGGGAGGCCAGTAGGCGAATGGAGCTGACACCCAGATCTTTCAGAATTTGAGCACCCAGTCCGACTTCCCGCCATTGTTCCTGTCTAGCTTGCGCGGAGCTGTGGTCTTCGGTTTCCGCGGCTTCGAAATCCGATCTTGGCCGGGTGGACTGGCGGGCAACCCCAACAGATCCCTCGCGGAGATAGACAACAACGCCGCGCCCCCGGTCGGCAAAATGCTTCATGATGGTGTCGAGAGGGCGGGCATCCCCGAACGTGTCGTCCAGCACGGATTCCAGCTGCAGGCGAACCGGCACGCTGCGCCCATCCAGGATATCACCATAGACGATGGCAACATGGTGCATCGGGTCGTAAGGCGTTGAATAGGTCATGGCGTAGGCCGGTCCGGCGATTGTCTCGACCGGCTGTTCGTTGACCCGTTCGACCATGCGTTCCGTGCGCTGACGCCAGGCGATCAGGTCGGAGACCGACACCATCTTCAGATCAAATTCAGCGGCAAATTCGGCGACTTGGGCGCCGCGTTTGACCGTGCCGTCGTCATTGACCAGCTCGCTGATCACGCCAACCTGTTCCAGACCGGCCAGGCGGCATAGATCAACAGCTGCTTCCGTGTGGCCGGAGCGCATCATCACGCCGCCTTCCTTTGCAACCAGCGGGAAGATATGGCCGGGGCGGACAAAATCATCAGCGCCGACATTCGGGTTGGCGAGGGCGCGGACAGTTGAGCAGCGCTCTTCAGCTGAAATTCCGGTCGTCAGCCCCTGACGGTAATCGACCGAGATCGTGAACGCGGTTGCCAATGGAGCATCGTTTTCCGCAACCATAGGGTCCAGGCGCAGGCGGCGGGCGTGGGCGACGGTCATCGGCGCGCAGATAATCCCGGATGTGTGCCGGACCATGAATGCCATTTGTTCAGGCGTGACCTTGGAGGCGGCGACAATCAGATCGCCTTCGTTTTCGCGGTCGTCATCGTCGGTCACGACCACCATTTCTCCACGTTCGAATGCGCGGATTGCTTCTGCGACACGGGCCTGGGACACGGGATGCTCCTTGGTTGTAGCTAGTCCGAGAAAGTCGTTTGGAGTGACTTCGCCATTTGTGGCGATGGCGATCTTGCGGGCCATATCGCGCGACACCCAGACATTCGGGTCGTTGCACAGGGCGGTAACGGAGGCAGGGGACAGGTTTGCCCGGCGCGCGAAGGCGCTGCGGCTTTCCCCTGTTTGCAAGAGCCAATGATCCAATCTCATAAGACCGGATATACGCCCTTCAGCTTTCAGTCACAAGACAAGAAGCGGAAAAATTTCAGTAATACTGAAAGGTCATCCTGTTTTCACGAACTCTGCAGTTCGGGACACAAAGGCAGGCCGCATCCAGCGTTCATCAAGCCCCACATCCGCGCACAGGCTCGTGAGGTCCTCTTTCAGGTAAGAAGTATAGTACGGCTCATGGAACAGCTGCGGAAAAATCGTCAAAAGCCCGTCGTAATCCGGCACGTCTCCAGTTTGCAGACTGTCAACGAATAGAAACGAACCACCCGGTTTCAGGACCCGGGCAATCTCGCTCAACACCTGGCGCCGGATCTTCGGTGGCAGTTCGTGAAACAGAAAGACACACGAGACAACATCGAGGGAGTTGTCCGCGAAGGGCAGTTCTTCGGCCATCGCGGTCACATATCCGGCGCGCGGACTTTTGAATCGATCCCGCGCAACGTTGAGATAAGGCTCTGAAAGGTCCAGCCCGATTCCGGACAGGCGGGGAAAGGCATTGAGCGCGGGACGGAGCAGGCCGCCCGTGCCGCAAGCAATATCGACATAGGCGATCTTGCGCTGGTCCTTGCGTTTCAGGATCTCCGCGAAGGGCAGGAGAGTCTTGCGCCGCATGGCGGCCGTTGCCCCGGAAAACAGAACATCGACCTGGAAATCATAAAGGCGGGCGCTGTCTTCCGACAGCCAGCCATCTGTCTGGAAATGGAAGTTCTGGCGGTAATAGCGCGGAAGAGCATCGGCAAAGGCCGGGCCGTCTTGGTTGACTTCCTGATGGGTGTTTTCGGCCCGCCGCCGCGCGACTTTGGGCACGTCCTCGAAAAAGGCCTGGCTGGTCTGCAACAGCTCCCTTGGGCTCAGAGTGCCGTTTGAGGGCATCGGGTAGATGCCATCTTCAACCGCCTTCATGTCTTCGGCAAACAACTTGACGATATCGGCCAACATGCGCCGCTGGCTCGGGACCGGGCCTTCCGGCGTGACTTTCGGCGTTTCCGGCAGATCTTTTTGGAGCCGCAGGTTCATGCGGCGCATGGCTTCGGAGTGTAACGTGTAGAGCGCGACACGGCTGCCTTGATGGGCCGCATAGCGAAGCCGGCGGGCGACTTTGGTAATCGGGGTCGGTGACCGGCGCAAACCCTGTTTGTCAGACATATTCGAATCCGTCGCCGCAGCCATAGCTCACTCCCGTTTTAGAACCGCCACCGCCTCAATATGGGGCGAGAAGTGGAACTGGTCCACCGGGGTGACAGTGTGAAGCGCATAGCCGCCGTCGATCAGGATCCTCAAATCCCGAGCCAGCGTTGCCGGATTGCAGGAGACGGCGACGATCGTCTTCACTTTCGATTTTGCCAGCATCTCTGCCTGGGCTTGAGCGCCGGCGCGTGGCGGGTCGAAAACAACGGCGGCAAACGGCTCCAGCTCTTCCGGCACCAGCGGGCGGCGGAAAAGATCCCGCTTTTCAAATGTCACCTTCTTCAAGCCCTGCGGCTTGCGTAAGGAGCGGTCGAGCGCTGCAATCGCAGCTGAGTCGCCCTCAACCGCATGGACGTTGGCTGTGCGGGCAAGCCTGAGCGCAAAGGTGCCGACACCTGAAAACAGATCGGCCACGGTCTTGGCCTTGCCAACACCTGCAACGACAAGTTCCGAAAGTGCTTGTTCGGCGGCAAGCGTTGCCTGCGTGAAGCCGCCCGGTGGCGGGACGAGGCCGGTGCCACCCATGTCGAGCAAGGGCGGGCGCACTTCCAGCAGGACTTCGCCGTTCACACTGAGGCGCGCCAGATCCAGCTCCACGGTCTTCTGGCTCAACGCCGGGATCTTGCGGTCATAAGCCTTGTCGGCCTTGTCGAAGGCTACATCCAGACCTGAGGTGGTGCTGAGCACGGTTATCCGGAGTTCGCCGTTCTTCGGCACCAAATCGGCTGCCAGGGACTTCAGGCCCTTGAGTGCGCTGGTGATGCTTGGGTCGAGCACCGGACATTCGGAAATGTCGACCAGCTTGTGGCTGGCCTTCTCATGATAGCCGAGAAGAACCGCGCGCCCGGCCCGGGTCGCCGTAAAGGCCGCCCGCCGCCGTCCGCCTTCGGTCGCTGCGATGGTCTGTGCCACTTCAGCGTCTATGCCCTGGGTTTTGAGTGCTTTTTCGACGAGGTTCCGTTTCCACGACAGATAGGGCGCTTCGGCCAGATGCTGCACCGAGCAGCCGCCACAGGCCGCGTAATGCCGGCACACCGGCTCAATCCGGTCCGGCGATTGGGACAGATAGTCAGGGTTCTGCACCCGTCCGTTTTGGATTTCGGCCTCAACAGTCTCGCCCGGCAGGCCTCCGGCCACATAAACAGGCCCTGTTCCAGTGAAAGCAATGCCATCTCCCCGATGGCCCAGCTCGGTGATTTCTAGTCGCGTCTCAGTCATGGCCGAGCGATACAGGCGAACGCGGGTCGGGGCAAGCGATAGGTCGGCTTTAGGCCGCTTTCTTCCCGTAGAGCAGCCATTCGGCGTTGCCGTCGCCGCCTTTTACGGGGGATGGGATCAAATCTCCGGCGGTCCAGCCAGGCACGGTTCCGAGCCAATCCTGCAAGTGTTTGGCGGTGGCCTCGGCAATTTCCGGGTCCACCAGCCCGCCTTTGCCGATTTTGTCCTTACCGGCCTCGAATTGCGGCTTCACCAGAAAGATGCCGTCCGCCCCCGGGGCTGCAAGATCAAGGGCGGGAGGGAGGGCGAGTTTCAGGGAAATAAAGCTGACATCGGAGACCAGCAGCTTCGGCCGGTCGCCCCCTAGATGCTCTTGGGTCAACTCACGGGCATTCAACCCATCTTGAGCAATCACCCGGGGATCGCGGCGCAGCTTGTCGTGCAGTTGGTCATGTCCAACGTCGATGGCGTGGACTCTCGTTGCCCCGTTTTGCAGCAGAACCTGTGTGAAGCCCCCGGTGGATGCGCCGATATCAAGGCAAATCTTGTCTACCGGTGTGACATTGAAGGTGCGCAGCCCCTCAATCAGTTTCAGCGCAGCGCGGGAGACGTAGCCTGCCGCAGGATCTTCCACGGCAATTGCAGCATTCGCGGCGACCTTTTGAGCTGGTTTGCCGCAGACCGCACCGTTCACCGAAACCGTGCCGCGCAAGATCGCATCCCGGGCACGGGCACGGGACGGGAAGTGGCCGGTGTCGACGAGATGTTGATCAAGGCGTTGTTTGGACATCAGAAAGGACGAACAGACTAATCACAAAGGAAACGGGGCGACGGGGTGTTCAAAAACACCCGGCGATCGCGGAGATGAGACGGTCAACATAGACCCGCTCGCCTGCATAGAGCCACAGTATTGCGGACAGTGCGACAAGGCTTGTCGCGCCAAGCGCCAGTCCGAAATAAAGTGACGTTTGCATTCCGCCTTTATCCTTTCACCCCATTATTTATCGCCGCTCTGTCAGGACGAGGCAGGGGCATTTTGGATCAGCCGCTTGAGTTTGGCCAGCGCTGTTTCTTCCACTTCGCCATACGCAATGGTGCCGACGAACTTGTTGTCAGCATTCATCAGGTAGACGGCCGCTGAATGGTCCATCGTATAGTCGCCGTCGTCAAGTGGAACCCGCTTTGCATAGACCCGATAGGCCTTCAGCATTGAATCGATGTTCTCGCGGGACCCGGTCAGGGCAAGGATGCGGTCATCGAATGCACCGACATAATCGCGCATCACGTCTGGAGTATCCCTCTCCGGATCAACGCTGACAAAGGCGTAGTTGAGTTTGTCTGCATCCGGGCCAAGAGCTTCGATCCAGCCCTGCAGTTCCGACAAGGTGGTGGGGCAGACGTCCGGGCAATAAGTGAAACCGAAGAACATGACTGTCGGTTTTCCGGCCAGCGTCTGGTCGGTGACAGTTTCTCCATTTCCGCCGACCAGCTCAAACGGGCCACCAATGGCAGCCAGCGGCTCGATCAAGGCACCGGAATTGTTGCTGGATGTGGTTTGCAGATAGACAAGCGCGCCGGCCACGCAGGCAAGGACGGCAACTGCCGCCCAAGCCACGTACCGGAAGAGTTTCAAACCTGACATGGTTGGCTCTCCCTGGGTCCTTTGGTGTTAGTTGGTCTTGCTGTGGTCGTGACCACTGTGATCCATTTTACCGTGGTCCATTGCTTTCGCGCCCATCTTGGCGACCGGCAGTTCGACGGCGACATCACCAGCTTTTTCGAACGTCAAAACGACTGGAACGGACGTGCCCTCTTCAAACGACTCATTCAGTCCCATGAACATGATGTGCAAGCCGCCCGGCTTCAAGGACACAGTTTCGCCTGCCGGTATCTCAATGCCGTTTTCCATCTCGCGCATTTTCATCACGCCGTCGGTGACGGCCATTTCATGCAGCTCGACTTTCTTGGAGACATCGGAGTTTGCCGCGACAAGGCGGTCAGCCTCTGTTCCTGTGTTGACGATTTCGATAAAGCCGCCGCCTGCTTTGGCTTTCGGCGGTGTTGCCCGGGTCCAGGCGTTCGACAGCTCAAGAGAACCGGCGGAATAATCGGCGGCAACGGCCGTCATGGAGACGAACGAAAGAGCAGCTGCGGCTGCAACGGAAGTCCAGAGTTTCATTTGTGAATTCCTCGTGTTCTGAAGATTTGGTTCGGGTCAGACACGAAGAACAGGCGGTGCACGGATTGGCCCGCTTTTGCCAATCGAAAGATGGGGTGCGTGTTGGGCACGATGAGGCGTGTTCAGGCCTGTTGGATCATTGGCCGATAAGCGTTCAATCTGTGCCGGGGTAAGGCATGGGCCAGCTGCACAGCCATGCGGACAGCTCGTTGCGCAGGTGCAGGTTATAGGGTCATGCGCACCTTGAGAAGACGGATCCAACTCCGAGGTGATGCAGAGGCGCGTCAGTCCGTCACCAGCAATCGAGGCGGTGGGCGCGAGAGCAGTGCCGAGTGTGATCAGGATCAGCCGGAATGCAAACGCAAGCGCGGTGAGAGCCACCAGTGGTGTGCGCTCTTGCCGCAAGATTCTGAGTGTGCTCATGCGCCGTTCCATAGGGCGGCTATAAGCTGAATACGAACTTCTGTCGAGCGGCGAAACAGCGCAGAAGTCCGATTGTCAGCACAAAGGGCCTTCAACACCTAGCGTCAGGTTTTGTCTGCCGGCTTTGCTGGTTCCTCTGACACAGTCTCGGAGGGGCCGCCTTCCGGGGCATCGTCCTTGAGTGATGTGTCAGCGCCATCTGCATCATCAGCCGAAATAGCCTCGTCCTTTTTTGGCTCGTCCGAAGCTTCAGTATCGAAATTATAGATGTCATCCTCGTACGCCGGGAACTCTTCGGGCGGGATGACATATTCTTCGTCGTCGGCGTTCAGCTCTTCGGTTGAGATAACAGAACCGACCTGAGCCGTTGCAGCGTATTCGAAGTCTGTCTTTTCTTCGGCCGTCAGTGCTTCACGGGTCAGGACGCGGGTGAAGATGAACGCGGCCATCAAGATGTTGAATGCAACCACCATCACATAGAGACCGGAGGGACCCATTTGGCCCATCAAAACCGATGCAATCAGTGGTCCGATGATTGAGCCAATCCCGAAGGACAGTAGCATGCCGGATGAGGTTTCAACGAAGTCTTCCTGCGCTGCGTGGTCAAACGCGTGCGCCACTGCAATCGCGTAGAGCGGCTGTGAGAACATGCCGACCAGAACAGCAGTGCCGGCTGCAATCAGGAATACGTTCGGTGAAAAGACAACGATCGCTGTTGATGCTGCTGCGGTCGCAAGCCCGAGAATGATCAGAACAACACGCCGGTCCATTCGGTCGGACAAGCGGCCAACCGGCCATTGGGCAATCAGTCCGCCACCGATGATCGCCGCAGCGTAAAACGCGGACTGGTTGGTGCTCAATCCGATCTGAGACCCATAGAGCGGTGTTAGCGTCAGCAGCGCGCCTTGAGAAATGCCTACGAAGAATACACCGACAAAAGCGGCCGGAGAGTTCTCGTAGAGCTGTATTGGGCGGAACCGGACAAGCGTAATGGGAGCGGGCTGAGCAGAGGTTGTCAAGGAGACCGGCATGACCGCCAGGCTGACCGTGACTGAGGCGATCACGAACGGAATGAAAGACGCAATGCTCATCGTTGCGATGGACACCTGGCCAAGCATCAGCGCACCGAATAGAATCACGATGTAAACGGACATGATCGTGCCGCGATTTTCGTTTGTGGCGCTCTCGTTGAGCCAGCTCTCAACGATCATGTAAAAACCGGCGAGACAAAAACCCGAGACGATACGGATCACGACCCAGAACACTGGATCTACAACCACCGGATGGAGTATGGCAGCCGCCGACATCATGGAAACGAGCGCAGCGAAGGCCCGGATATGGCCAGCCCGCATAATCAAGAGCGGAGCGCCGAAGCAACCGATGACCATTCCCACAAAGTAAGCGGACGAGATCGCACCGATCTCGAAATCTGAGAAATAAAATCGGTCCGCGGCGAGTGGCAGCAGCGTAGTCTGCAGGCCGTGGCCAAAAATGAGCAGAGCAACCGACAACAAGAGTGCGGAAACCGAGAGTAGCGTCTGTGCCATGGCAGCCTCCTGAGCGTTTCGTTCAGCGTCCGGAACGTTCAAATCGGGCGAAAAACAAAAGCGCCGGCGAGATGCCGGCGCGGTTTTTATCGTTCTCCAGCCTTAATCTTCTCGCGCCCGGCCTGTCAATCCGCATTTTGCGGCGCGACGTGGCTCAAATTCGCCGAGCCCCGGCGTCCAGTTTATGCGCGTTGAGATCCTGTCATGAATTCGCTGCCCAGTGCTGTAAAGACCGTGGTGAGAATGCCTTCCTTGTCAAGACCGGCAGATGCGTACATGGAGGCCGGTTTGTCGTGGTCCTGGTACGTGTCGGGAAGGGTCAAGGTGCGGATCTTGAGGCCAGCATCCAGCGCGCCCTCTTGGGCCAATGCACTCAGGACATGGCTGCCGAAACCGCCAACGGATCCTTCTTCGATTGTCACAAGCACTTCGTGTTCGCGCGCAAGCCGCCGGATGAGATCCATGTCGAGCGGTTTGGCAAAGCGGGCGTCTGCAACCGTTGTGGAAAGTCCTGCAGCATCCAGTTCATCCGCAGCCTTCAGGCATTCGGCCATCCGTCCGCCAAATGAGAGAAGCGCCACCTTGGTGCCTTCGCGCCGAACAATGCCCTTGCCGATTTCCAGAACAGTTCCGCGCTCCGGCATGTCGAGGCCAACACCTTCACCGCGCGGATAGCGGAACGAGATCGGGCCTTCATCATAGGCAACAGCAGTCGCGACCATGTGCCGGAGCTCTGCTTCATCAGAGGCAGCCATGACCACAAAGCCAGGCAGGCAAGAGAGATACGCAGTATCGAACGCACCTGCATGTGTTGCGCCATCCGCGCCGACGAGACCCGCACGGTCTATCGGAAACCGGACGGGCAGTCCCTGCAGGGCGACATCGTGGATCACCTGATCGTAGGCGCGCTGCAGAAACGTCGAATAGATCGCGGCAAACGGCTTGTAGCCTTCGGTCGCCATGCCGGCCGCAAAGGTCACCGCATGCTGTTCGGCAATGCCAACATCATAAGTGCGTTCGGGGAAGGCTTCGCCGAAGAGGTTCAGGCCGGTGCCATCCGGCATGGCCGCGGTGATTGCAACCACCTTCTCGTCTTCTTCCGCTTCCCTAATCAGGGACGTTGCGAACACATTGGTGTAGCTCGGCGCATTGGCCTTCGGTTTGGACTGTTTGCCCGTGACGACGTCGAACTTGGCAACGCCGTGATACTTGTCTTTCGCGCCCTCTGCAGGCGCATAGCCTTTGCCCTTCTGGGTGACAGCATGAATCAGGACTGGCCCATTATGCGTGTCGCGGACATTTTTCAGGATCGGAAGCAGATGCTCAAGGTTATGCCCGTCGACCGGGCCGACGTAATAAAAGCCCAGCTCTTCAAACAAGGTGCCACCCGTCCAGAAGCCTCTGGCATACTCCTCCGCACGGGCCGCCTTTTCAGCCAGCTGCTTCGGGAAATTCTTGACGATGCTCTTCGCGGCGCCGCGCAGCGACTGGTAAGTCGGGCCGGAGACAAGCTTGGCGAGGTAGGCAGACATTGCGCCCACCGGCGGTGCAATCGACATATCATTGTCGTTCAGGATAACCACAAGCCGGGAACCAAGGTGCCCAGCGTTGTTCATCGCCTCATAAGCCATGCCCGCGGACATCGCTCCGTCGCCGATGACCGCTATGACATTGTTGTCGCCGTCCTTCAAATCACGGGCTGCTGCCATGCCGAGACCGGCAGATATAGATGTCGACGAATGAGCCGTGCCAAAAGGATCGTAGATGCTTTCAGAACGTTTGGTGAAACCCGAGAGGCCACCTGGTTGGCGCAGTGTCCGGATCCTGTCCCGCCGTTCGGTCAGAATCTTGTGCGGATAGCTTTGGTGTCCAACGTCCCAAATGATCCTGTCGTCGGGCGTGTTGAAGACGTAATGCAGCGCGACAGTCAGCTCCACGACACCCAGGCCGGCGCCCAAATGCCCTCCGGTTATGGAGACCGTATCAATGGTTTCGGTCCGCAACTCTTCGGCCAATTGACCGAGCTCTGCTTCGTCGAGCTGGCGCAATTCGGCCGGAGAGGACACCTGATCGAGCAAGGGCGTTTTAGAATCTGCAGTCACGCTGGGGAATGCTCCGGAATAGAAAACATGGCGCGCAGCCATACACCAACCTTACATATGGCGCAAACGCCGCAAGATCAGGGGGGGCGGACCTTGAAATGTGACACCTTGTTGAACGTACGCAGATATGATGAGTGTGGAGGCGGTAAGATGCACTTATAGCGCTAATTTTTTCGTCGATTTCCGTGCCATGTCACCCATTTGGGTGATGCATACATTATTAATGTGTATTAAACCTTTAAGTGTGGTCGATGGGGCCACGTGCACAGTGATAAACTTGGGGTCGTAATTGCGCGGCCCCAGTTTTTTGCCTTTTTAAGCGCAGTTTGTCTTTAGAACATTTGCCAGCGCATTGCCTATCCTTGGGCTCTTTTGTCACACCAGACCGGAAAGACGATACACCAATTGCACCAATTCCAATTGTGTCCGCACTGCGGTCTTGTCGAATATCCGGCGCAAATGAGTTTTCATGGTGTTTCGCGTAATGTTCAGCAAGTCCGTAGTCGCAGAAACGGAGCCGGTTTCCGCTAAAGACCGCGCAAGGTGCGCTTCAGACAGTGAGAGGCCGAGTTCCTCCTGCAGGATAGTCTCCACGGCTTCAGGTATGTTGGCTGGCTGGCAAACACGGAGAAGAACCCATGGGTCATGTGTATCTCCCGATACTGCCTCGATCGTGACCCGGTTTAAGTTGCCCGACCGGTCACGAAGACAAAAACCGGACCGGGAAAGAGAGCTGTCTGACTTGGCATCTTGGTTTTGACCGGTTTTATGCGGGGCTTTTGCAGAGGAGGGAGCTGACGGCATATCCGACAGAAGCATCTCCAGCTCTCTGTTCCGGATCTGCAGTTTCCCGCCGGCCACTAGCCCGACGTCCAGATCTGCCAGAACGGATAGCCCATTTTCATGCTCGGCCATGACGCGACGTTGTCTGTTGATGATAACGGAAGGAACCGCGCAATGGTTCGCAAAGGCGCGCTGAATGCGGCTTTGCCTTTTTAGCATGTCGATGTTTGTTATTGCCCCGAAGCAGGTCTCCAGGATCTTGGCGACTTTAGAGAAGGCAAGAACGGTTTCCGCTGAAGCCGTTTCCACCGGCGATGCGTCATCAAAGAGCAGGCCGAATATCATGGTCAAGCCTGAGCTGTTCCGTGTAATGCTGATTATCGCCGATTGGGATGAGACTTCATTTCCAGATGTAAGAGAAATGCCGGGTGCGTCGAGCTTTGAAATGTGACCTTGATGAACAACGTACACAGCATCTGGTTCCGCCAACTCAAGCAAATACTTAAACGCTGTTACTCCCGCGTGGTAGGAAGCAGAACTCAAAAAGTCCCTAAAGGCTTCCGCATGCGCTGGCCCTGTAAACCGGCCTGTTGCAAATCCATCGTCGAGATATTCTGCTGCGTAGGCGTAGCAATCAAAGAGCCCACTGACTTTGTCCAGGAATGGCAGCCAGTCCGTATGGGTCGTAATCTTGCCTAAGGCGTCTTCCAAAAGATCCAGTTCAGCGTCTTTGCGTAAATTGGGCATTTCCGGTCGCTCGATAGGTGTCCTTAGATATTACAAGTTGAGCGCAAGGATAACACCGTAAAATAGTCAATGATTTGAAAAAAATCATGAGATCGTCAATTTGCCAGAAATAAAGTAAAGGTTCAGGCAATAACGTTTTGCAATTGATTTATAAGTATTGGTAGACGACTTGAAGTATTTCTACCTATGAGTGCATAATCCCGACACTCTTGAGGTTGGTTCCTTGCAGAAACCAGCCTTCGCAAGCGGATAGGTTTGTGTTCGTCGGAAGTTATTTGGCTGCAAGAGCCGATGCTGGCGTCACCGGCTGAGCAGTCTAGCCGTTTTGCGGGTCAAGTTCGGTTGTTCCAGTTGGCTCGCCGTTTTGCCCAAGCTGGATTTTTTCCACTTTGGCCTCAGCAGCCTTCAGCAATGTATCGCAATGCTGACGCAACGCATCGCCGCGCTCGTACATTTCGATGCTGCGCTCCAGCGGAACGTTTCCCTGCTCGAGTTCGCGTACGATTGTCTCAAGCTGCTTGAGCGCGTCTTCGAAGGACAGACCGGCGATTTCCTTGGCAGCATCGGACATGCGATTTTCCTGAATGAATTCCCTACAGACCGGCACATTTGCGAGACCTGCGCCAAAGGTCAAGAGGGCGCGGGTCTATAGGCGTTGCCATCCACCGCCAACTGGAGAATTCTTGTTGTTAGACTTCAGCCGGTCATCAGCGTCATGACATGGGCGGCGGTTGAGCGGGCGAGGCCTTCTAGGTCATAGCCGCCTTCCAGGACGGAAACGACGCGGCCATCGCTGTGTTTGTCGGCGACATCCATCAGAGCTCGCGTGGCCCACGCAAAGTCAGCCTCCACGAGATTCAGGCCGCCGAGCGGGTCGCGTGCATGGGCATCGAACCCTGCGGAAATGATGACCAATTCCGGTGCAAACCCATCAAGCCGGGGAAGCAGGATAACTTCGAACGCTTCCTTGAAGCCTGCGCCGTTTTCGCCCGGAGGCAGCGGGACATTGACGATCGTGTTGGCCTCACCAGTTTCCGAGGCATCGCCCGATCCTGGATAAAGGGGCATCTGGTGCGTTGAGCAATACATCACGCTTGGGTCGTCCCAGAAGATATCCTGGGTGCCGTTGCCGTGATGCACATCGAAATCGATTATCGCGACCCGGTCGATCCCGTATTTTTCTTGAGCGTAACGGGCTGCAACAGCCGCGTTGTTGAAGAAGCAAAAGCCCATGGCCCGGTCTTTTTCCGCATGGTGCCCGGGGGGACGGGAGGCAGAAAAGGCATTGTTGACCTTCTTTGTCAGGACTTCGTCAACCGCCCGGCAGGCTCCGCCCACACCGCGCAGCGCCGCTTCCCAGGTGCCGGGCGACATGGTCGTGTCCGCATCGACACGCGCAACACCCTCGTCCGGGGACAGCCGGTGCAGTTGGTCGATATACGCCATCGGATGGGCCCGCGCGATGTCCTCCAGCGCGCCGATCGGCGCGAGATCCCGCTCCACCGACTGAAACTTTTCATGTTCCAGAATACGATCGATGGCACGAATGCGATCCGGGCGCTCCGGATGACCCACGGGGGTCAAATGATCCAGGTAGGTCGGGTGATGCAGGAGGAGTGTTGACACGGCGGGCGTTTCCATAAGGTATGAATTTATAGTTGTCCGCCATCAGATCCGCGGTCCCTGGATCTGTCAATGAGCCATCTCAATTCCGGCAGCTTATTCCGGGCCGGCTTATCCGGCTTTCTGAATTTCCACCTGGTGCGGGTAGGGAATGGAAATTCCGCCAGCGTCGAAAGCCTCCTTCACAGACTTCAGCATGTGAAACTTCAGTTCCCAATAGTCGCCTGCATCGCACCACAGCCGCACACCGAGATCCACGGAGCTGTCACCGAGATTGGTCACACGCACCCAGGGTTCCGGGTCCTTGTGGACACGGGCATCAGCAGTGGCAGTGTCGAGGATGATCTGGATCGCCTTGTCGGCATCGTCGCCGTAGTCAATGCCGAAGGTCAGATCGAGGCGGCGTGTCTTGTGCGCGGAAAAATTGGTAATGACCGTGCCCCAGGCCTGACCGTTGGGCATGATGATCTGAACATTGTCCGGGGTTACCAGCTCCGTGACGAAGATGTTGAGGTCCTTCACCGTTCCGGAGGTGCCGCCGATGGAGACAAATTGCCCGATCTTGTAGGGGCGGAAGATGATCAGCATCACTCCGGCCGCGATGTCACTCAAGGTGCCCTGCAAGGCAAGGCCGATCGCAAGCGTACCAGCGCCGAGGACGGCCACCAAACTGGTCGCCTGAATGCCAAACAGTTGCAGAACCGCAATGAATGTAACGAGAAGGACAAGCCATCGGACGATCGAGGCCGCGAAGCCGCCGATTGTATCATCGATCCGCTCGTGGGAAACGATCCGCTTCCTGACGAAGCTCGACAGGGCACCGGCAATCAGCCAGCCAATGATAAGAACGATCAGTGCTTTTGCCGCATTGATCACCAAAGGCATGTAAACGGTTACCTGATCCATTGTGCCGTTCATCGACGGTCTCCCCAATAGTTGACGTGTCTCCCCACTCGTCAAAATGTCGTAGCGGAATGATTTGCCACAAGCAAGTAAGCCTGTGGCAAATCTCGCTTTTTGTCGGATCAGGTCCGGTGGTCAAGGCTCTCCGGATGCGCGCTGATCCAGGTCTCTAGAAAGGCGGCCATCTCCTCGTCACCACACCCCTTGATGTGGTCGGGATAGATTCGACTGCCGTTTTCCAGCAAAAGCCGCGCGCAGTGCACATGGTCAGCTCCAGGTTTTTCAGGTGCGAACTCTGCGCCATGAAGCACTGTGTCGAGCGCGTCACCTCCGAAGCCGTTCTTTCTGGAAAGATCCGGCTTTAAACTCAAGAAATATGCGGTTTTTTCGGGTAGACCGTGCCAGCCAGCTGCATGAAGGGGCGATAAGCCCATCTCATCGGTGTCATTCGGGTCCAGACCGGCTGCAATAAGAGCCTTGATTTGCGGGAGACGTCCAGGTTCTGAGGCAAGCCTGACCAACAGCCGTCTGTCTTCCTCAGTTAGTGCTTCCAGATCCAGGCTCTTAGAAGGAACTTCCCCGGTGGCGCATGCCGCGAGAGCCTGCTCATCCGGAGTAAGGTTTGTGTTGCACCCAAGGTCCGACAGCGACCTTGCTGCTTCTTCATGGCCGTGGATCCTTGCAAGCGCATAGGCAGAATGGCCCTGCCACTGGGCATCAAGTTCCGCCCCGGATGACACAAGCAGCGAAACAACCTCTCCGGAACACCCTCGGCGTGCTGCCTGGTGCAAAGCAGGGGTGGTATTCATCGGTTGTCCGCTTGGATGATTGTCTTCAAGCAGGTTCGGATTGGCACCAGCCTCCAGCAGCATACGAACCTTGTCGAGGTCATTGAAATCGAGCGCGCGCGGCAGAGCGTTGGTGCCATCCGGTTTGGCACCAAATTGCAGAAGCAGCTTCAGCGCGCGTGAGTGTGCGAGCTCCGTGGCATGATAGAGGCTTTCATTGTCATTCGGATCTGCGCCGTGACGGAGCAGGAATTCGCCGAGTTCGTAATTGTCGGCATGGCACAAAGCACCGTACAGCGCTGAGAGCTTGTGATCTGTGTTTGCATCCGCGGCAAAACCGTCATTGACATCTGCGCCATGAGACAGAAGCAACTCTGTCAGGGCCAGCATGTCCACATGTTTCGAGGGAGACCGGTGGATCTCTTTCGAAAACGCGAGATGGAGCAGGGGCGTTCGAACTCCAATTGGGGTAAGAGCTTTTTGTGGATCGGCTTCAATCGCTTTGCGCACAGACACAAGATCATACAGTGCGATTTGCAGGCCTAGGCTCTCGTCACTGAGTGCCGGATCGTCGCCGAGCAGCTTCGCTGTAATCCAATGCTGACCGGCGAAGAGTGCGGTTTTCAGCCGCTCCGCCCGCTCAGAGCGGGTCATGGCCGCACTTTCGACGGCAAACTTCAGCTGCGGCCAGCTGTCTTGTCCGGCTTCACGCGCGATTACATGGAGGCAATCGGCATGCTTGAGCGGCTTATCGGCTGAAACATATTTATGTGCCCGCGCAAGAGCTGCGTGGTCGCCACTGGCAATCGCCTTCTTGAGGCGTCTGGCATCCTTGCGGAATTGGTCGAGTGAGGTAAGCGTCTTGGAAGACAAGGCTTTTCTCCTGTTGGCGTGCCCGGACGATCCGCTTGTGTCGGGCGCAGGTGAAAAACCGGCATAATGTATATGTGTCAGGGTGCTTTCGCTGTCCGCGGATCCGGGTGCCGCCCTCATCGGCTCGCGGACATTGCCGGGACGGGCCTGAAAATGCAAGCCCGCCTCGGTGAGTTTCTCAGGTGGTGACAGGTTTCATGCTAGCCGGGGCCGGGCTGTCGTCCGGGACAAAAAAGTCCGGGGTGAGCGACTGGGTTGGATCCACACGATACTGATCAAAGTCCGTCACGCCGCGGCTCTGGAGGAACGTGTCGTCTATCAGGAACTGACCGCTTAACTCCTTGGACGGTGTCGTGAAGATCTCGTAGGCAGCATCTGCAAGGATGTCCGGCGTCCGGCTGGTTTGCATCATCTTGTCGCCGCCGATGATATTCTTGATCGCCGCTGTCGCAATTGTGGTGCGCGGCCAAAGCGCATTTACCGCAATCCCCTTGGACCGAAGTTCACCAGACAAGCCCAGAACAACAAGGCTCATGCCGTATTTGGCGATTGAGTAGGGCGTGAACGGCGCAAACCACTTTTCCTGCATATCCAGCGGCGGGGACAGCATCAGGATGTGCGGATTTTCGGATTTCTTCAAATGAGCGATGGCGTGTTTCGAGCATGCCATCGTGCCGCGCGTGTTGATCTGGTGCATCAGATCAAACTTCTTCATGTCCGTCTGCTGCAGCGGTGTCAGTTGGATCGCGCTGGCGTTGTTGACAAGGATGTCCAAACCGCCGAAGTGATCCGCCGTCTTGTCGATGGCTGCCTGAACCGCTTCATCATCGCGAACATCGAGCACGATTGGCAGGGCCTTGCCGCCAGCCGCTTCGATTTCCTCGGCCGCTGAAAAAATCGTGCCCTCCAGTTTCGGATGCGGTTCTGCGGTCTTGGCAGCAACGGCGACATTAGCGCCTTCCCGCGCGGCACGCAATGCAATGGCCTTGCCGATCCCGCGCGAAGCGCCGGTGATGAAGAGTGTTTTGCCGTTCACGGACATGGTGTTCTCCTTCAAGGAAGCTGCTGAGTGGCTGTTCAGGATTTCGACTTTTTGGTCATGAAGGCCTGGAACGCGGAAATTGCCTCCGGCGACGTGAGGCGAGAGGAGAACACCTTGGCTTCCTCATCGACCCGGTCGCTGAGGTCCTGGCTTTCCTGCCAAAGGAATTGACGGGAGAGTGCCATTGCTTCCGGCGGTTTTGCAGCAATTTCCCGGGCGCAGGCCAAAGCCACTTCATCGACATTCTCAGAGACCACTTCATTGATGAGGCCAGCCTGATAGGCCCGTTCGGCACTGAACGGACGGCCAAGACACAGCATTTCAAATGCGCGGGCATGCCCCATAAATTTTGGACCGAGCAGGCTCGATCCGGCTTCCGGAACGAGACCCAAGTCGATGAACGGGGTGCGGATTACGGAGCGCGGGCTGGCAAACACCATGTCGCAATGCATCAGGAGCGTTGCGCCAACACCAACGGCAATCCCGTCAATGGAGGCGACCAGCGGTTTCCGGTTCCCCACAAGCGCGCGCAGAAAGCGGTAGACCGGTGTTTCCGACATTTGCATCTTGCCGGCGAATTGAAGGAAATCACCAATGTCATTGCCGGACGTGAAGGCTTCCGGCTGGCCGCAAATGAGGTGGCACCGGACAGCATCATCTGTGTTCCCGGTTTCCAGCGCTTCCGCCAGATCCGCGTACATCTGGCCGGTCAAAGCGTTCTTTTTTTCGGGTCGATCAAGACGCAAAGTCCTGACGCCGTCTTCAAGAGACTGCGTGATCATGAGGAAATTCCTTTCAGTATTCGTCTACAAGGCCGGGGCGTTTAAGAGGTCATGGCTTCTGGATCGAACTCCAGGATGCTGTCCGCCGAGCCGACGATGTCTTCCTTGAGACTGGTCGTGTCACAGAGAAGCGTCATTGCGTAACTTCTCGCCATGATGGTGCGCTGGGTCCGAAGAGCCCGGTTTTCCATGCCGGACTTGAGCGCCCCTTTCGCCAACAGAGCGCCGCCATAGGCAAGGCCGGCAAGCCGCAGATAGGGCGTTGCACCCGAAAGCGCTTCTTCAACTCGCCCGTCGGCCTGGGCCGCCAGCATCCAGTCGGTTGCCTCTTCCAGATCATCAAGGGCACGGCGCAGGCGTTCGGCCGTGTCACCGAACTCGGGACGGTTGGATTGGGAGACTTCCCGGGCGATCTCACGCAACTCAGTGAGGAACCCGCGAACATGATCACCGCCCGACAGCGGCAGCTTGCGCAATACAAGGTCGATGGACTGGATGCCGTTGGTGCCTTCATAGATCGGAGCAATCCGGGCATCTCGCAGGTGCTGCGCGACCCCGGTTTCTTCCACGTATCCCATACCGCCATGGATCTGAACGCCGATGGTGGCAACTTCGACGCCGAAATCGGTCGACAACGCCTTGGCAATCGGGGTGAGCAGACCGGCGCGTTCCGACCAGTGCTTCTTCTGATCCGGATCGGTGGCCGTGTCGGCCATGTCGATGGCGTGGGCGCAGGAATAACAGATCGCGCGGGCGACCTGTGTGCGGGTCCGCATGCCGAGCAAAGAGCGTTTAATGTCGGGGTGGTGGGCAATGGCGACCATGCCGTCGCCCTTCTTGCCGGGCACGTTGCCCTGCTTGCGCTCCAGCGCGTAGGCATGGGCGTCCTGGCAAGCGCGTTCCGCAACACCTAGCCCTTGAATGCCGACGGCAAGCCGGGCGTTGTTCATCATCGTGAACATGCAGGCAAGGCCCTTGTTTTCCTCGCCGATCAGCCAGCCGGTGGCACCACCTTCATCGCCATAGACCATGGTGCACGTAGGGGAGCCATGAATGCCGAGTTTGTGTTCGACACCCGCGCAGTGAACATCGTTGCGCGCACCCAAAGAGCCGTCTTCGTTCACCAGGAACTTCGGCACGAGAAACAGCGAAATGCCGCGGGTTCCAGCCGGCGCGTCCGGCAGGCGGGCAAGCACCAGATGGATGATGTTGTCGGTCAGATCATGTTCGCCGTAGGTGATGAAGATCTTCTGGCCGTAGACCCGGTACGTGCCGTCGTCATTGCGTTCGGCCCGGGCTTTTAACGCGTTGAGATCAGACCCTGCCTGTGGCTCGGTCAGGTTCATGGTGCCCATCCATTGACCGGTGACCAGCTTTTCCAGGTAGGTTGCCCGCAGCTCTTCCGTTGCGTGCTTTTCGATGGCCTCCACAGCGCCCATCGTCAAGGTCGGGCCAATGGCGAAGGCCATGGAGCCGGAGTTCCACATCTCCAGCGCAGCGGCTGAAAGCATTTGCGGCAACCCCTGACCGCCGGCTTCCTCGCTGGCAGAAAGGCCGTTCCAGCCGCCTTCGATCCAGCCATGATAAAGTTCGCGCCAACCGGGAGGTGTTGTGACTTCGCGGTTTTCAAGCGGTGTTCCGTGCTTGTCGGCGACGCTGTTGAGCGGGGCAATCTCTTCGGCAGCGAAGCGCCCGGCTTCGTTCAGAATGGCATCCACCAGATCATCGCCGAGTTCGGTATGCTGTCCGCCCTCTTGCAAGTCTGACAGGCCGCAAACGTGTTTCAAGGTGAAGGCGATCTCATCGACCGGTGCACGATACATGATTGGTCCTCCCAAGAACCGGTGGCCCATCTTGGCCAAATTTCTTCTTTCAGCCGTCCAAAGCTTGACGGAACACGGGGTTGCCCGCAAAAGGCGCTACTGGCAGCCGATTGACGCAAACAGTAGCCGTGTTGACGTAAACGTCAACCCATTTCGCTGCGGCATGTCCTTATCTTTTTGGTCAGTCTTTCAAAATGGCAAGCAACGGAACGAAATGAATGCAGCGCTGGAACGTCAATCTGAGCTCAAATGACTGGCAATGGCACCCGGAAGCTGATGCCGTCTGCCGCAGTCTGATTGACGGCGGTCTGGTCGCTGTGCCGACCGAAACCGTTTATGGCCTGGCGGCCGACGCGACGAGCGGGACTGCCTGCGCGCGGATTTTCCAAGCCAAAGGCCGGCCGAGTTTCAATCCGCTCATTTCGCATCTGCCCAACCTGGAAGCCGCTCGCCATCATGGTGTCTTTGATGACCGCGCCCTGAAACTGGCGGAGGCATTTTGGCCGGGCCCGCTGACCCTTGTTGTGCCGAAGACTAAGGCCTCAGAAATTTCAGATCTGGCGACGGCAGGTCTGTCCACGGTCGCACTTCGGGTCCCGTCCGGGCCGATCATGCGATATCTTTCGGAAATAACGGGGCGTCCGCTGGCAGCCCCAAGCGCCAACCGGTCCGGCAAAATCAGCCCCACCCGGGCGGAGGATGTGATTGCCGATCTGGGGGACGCGCTAGATTTTGTCATTGACGCCGGACCGTGTGAGGTCGGCATTGAATCAACAATCATCGGCTTGACAGACGAACGTGTTACGCTGCTGCGTCCCGGAGGTCTGGCGCGCGAAGCAATTGAGAGCGTGCTGCAGACAAAAGTCCAGACAGCAGCCTCAAACAGTCAGCCGGAGGCGCCCGCGGCGCCCGGGATGCTCACCTCCCATTACGCACCGAATGCACAGATGCGTCTTCATGCACGAGCCGTCGCGCGAGACGAGGCCTTGTTGTCGTTTGGTGCAGACCCGATTGAGGGGCGGGATGAAGCATTTGCGGAAACGAATCTTAGTCCGTCCGGGGATCTTGTAGAGGCCGCGGCGCGGCTCTTTCAGGCCATGCGGACCCTTGATTCGTCCGGTGCAAAGACGATTCAGGTGCAAGATATCCCCAATACCGGCCTTGGCGAGGCAATAAATGACCGTTTGAGACGGGCAGCGGCGCCGCGCGACTAGTCTTGTCGGTGACTGATAACGGCATGAGGGCGAGTTTAGCGAGGCCCGTGCTTGGCACGTTGTTTTGGGTCGCAGCTTAAACTTCACCAAAATCAATAAGTCGGCGGGAACTGTTGATGTTCTGCATTAACTTCGGATCACCTAAAGTTAATCTGTCTAGTGTCTTCATTTAGCGTGGATTGCCGTAGGTAATAATGCAAATGAACGGTCAATGGAAGTTAAAAATGTCATACGCCCATCTTCTAAAAACAGATCTTCATCTAAAACTTATCAACACCATAGGTGCGTTTACTTGAACAAAGGGCTGGCAAAAAACCGTTCGCATGACTTACTATGTAAATCAGATTTTGGATGTGATGTACCTCCCCTCGAGCAAGCGATGCTCGCACCTCAGACCGGACCGGCCCCTAATCGCCGGTCCATTTTTTTGCCCGGCTTTTCCTCCCTACAAACCAAAGAGCTAACCTCTGCTTTCAGGTAGCCACTTCTGGAGTTCTATTGGGAGTGGCCTCCGCAGGATCATCTGCCTCTTTTGAACGCGTATTGCTGTCCTCAGTTGGTTCTGTTTTTGCGTTGCTTTCCTGGATAGCGTCGGCGCTGGCGTCTTCGGTATTCGACCCTTGCTGCGAACCCGGTTCTGTCCTGTGTTCGGACCGCAGCTCCTCTGCGTTGTCGGAATTTTCCTTGAACTGGGGAACGACCGGGTCCTCGGTTTCAGCTTCCTGGGCCTTGGAGTTCATCTTCAAGCGCTGGGCTGAAAGGCTTTCCACATGGGCCTTCAGATCCGGATACTTGTCCATGAGCAACCGGAAGTCTTGCGCTCGCAGGCTCAGCAAGTGGCAATATCCGATCGCGACAACATCTGCGCTTCGCCGCCCGCCAGTCATGAGAGAGATTTCCCCGAACACATCACCGCGGCCGAGACGGATGGTGGTAATTGGCGTACGCACCTCGACCGCACCGGATGCGATGAAGTAGGCCGCATCTCCGCGTTCACCGGTCCGAATCAAGGTTTCCCCCGGTGTTGCGAATTGCGGGCGCATCATCTTCATGATGGCTTTCTGCTGTTGTTTGGGCAGACCTTCAAACAACGGGTGGGCCTGGACCAACTCTTTGGTCTTCATGCCAAGGTCCAGCTTCGGCCGGAAATCGCAAGCACGCCGGACCTTCTCGACGTCTCTGAGAAGATCTTGATGCAATTCGGTGCCCACCAACATCTGATCCCGGGCTTCGTCGTATGCGGTCTCTTCAAGACGAACACCGCTCATGCGCAGGAATTTGTTCTCCAGTGCGTCTGCATAGTCCGGGTATTGCAGACGCAAAGCCTCAATGGCCTGGATGGTCTCAGCTTGCCGGTTGCTCAGGGTTTCTTTCAAGATATCGGCCACCCGATCGCCCAAGAGCGGGCGGATACGGCGTTCATTGAAAACGAGCAGTTCGTCTTCGAGGATCCTGTACACCAGCAGAAACTCGAAGCGGTTGGCCAGTTGACGTGCCAGCGGCCGGTTGATCTTGAACCGGCGCTGCAAGGTCTGTGCAAAGCGGAAACCAAACCCGAACTTCAGAGGTTCCCGGCTGGCTTGACGATAGCCGCTGCGCCCTTCACTGCGGGCAAGGTCACTGGTCCGGCCTGTAATAGCCAGAAAACCGGCGACCGCGCGTCCCGAAATCGTTTTGTGGTGGAAGTGTTCCAAGACAAGTTGCTGTTCCCGGTCAGCGAGCGCAATCAGACCCATGTTGACCCGGTCCTTGTCTTTCAACTCCTCCAGCATGTTGGTCTCTGCGGCCGCAGAAGCTGCGCGTTTTTCGTAGTCATCGAGCACGACAGAGGCGACATGTGGTGCCACATGATAGGCTTTGGCAGCTTCCCCAAGCTCGGACCGGATGTCGGACAGCGTCAGGGCCAGGTACTGGGTTCGGAGGGCTTCGTCTCGTGCGTTTAGCTGGTCAAGACCCAGGAGTTTGATCAGCGGCTTCAGGCTGGTTCCATATACCAGCAAGGTGAACAGCACGAAGCCGGTGGCGAGCTTGGTGACAAACGTTGAAATCTCTGGAGACAGAGCCGCGTGTTCGGAGACACTGAGAGCCAGGGTAAGGGTGACCGCGCCGCGCATGCCGCCCCACAGCATGACAACCTTGTATTTGTCGTTCACCGCCTCTCCAGCTTTCATAAAGCTGAGGACGGGCAGTAATCCGTAAATCACGACGGCCCGGGCCGCGAGGGCCGAGACGATCACGATCAAAAGCAGCAGAATGTCGAGTGGGGCAAACCCGTCGACAAGCCGCGGGATAAGAATAGCGGCGAGCAGAAAGATGAGCGATGCGGCCCAAAAGGACATCTGGTCCCAGACCGAATGCAGAAAGTTCCAGTTGGCCGGCTGGATCCGGGCCGGGCCGTAGAGATTGAAGACGATCCCGGCGGCAACAACAGCAACAACCGCCGACACGTCGGCAAACTGATCACTGAGCACGTAGATGCCGTAAGGCAGGGCAAGGCTCAGGGTCACCTGGGCAAGCGGCAGGTCGCGCATCAGATGCAGGAAGCTGACGGCGATGCGCGCCAGAACCGCGCCCACAATGACGCCCCCAACAAACGACCGGGCGAAGGCAATGGCCACTTCGCTGCCGGTGAGGGCTTGGTCACCCGTCAGGATCCCTAGCAACAGAACGAAGATCACGATGGCAGCGGCGTCGTTCAAAAGGCTTTCGCCCTCAACGATGCGCCCAAGGCGGGCTGGGGCTCCGATGTCGCGGAAAATCGCCACAACGGCAACCGGATCAGTGGTTGCCACGATTGCGCCGAGTAACAGGCAGGCCACCAACGGCACACCGGCCAACGGGTAAAGCGCAGCTCCGATAAAGGCTGTTGCCACGAAAACGGCCACAACCGCCATGACCAAAACCGGGGCCCAGTCCTCGAACAACCGCCGCACGTCGAGGGTCAATGAGGTCTGAAACAAAAGCAGTGGCAGGAAAATGTAGAGGATCATTTCTGAATCCAGGGGCGGATTCACAAAGACATTTGCAATGGTGTTAAAGGCGTCAGTGCGCGGCGTATAAAGAAGATAGGTTGCCCCGATCCCGATCAGGGTGCCGACCATGGCAAGAAGCACACTGGGAGCCACACCGAACCGGCGGGCCAGCGGTTGCAGCAGGGCAATTGTCAGCAACAAAAGCGCAAAGGCGCCCGTAATCATTGGTGTTTCCATGACGCCAATGTGCCTTGTGATTATGGCAAATTCAAACTCGCTAAAGTGACCAGCTGCAAATACTCCGCGGCCACATCAACTGCCTGCCTTGCGTTCCGACAACCAGATCCCGCCCAAAACCAGCAGCAAGGCTAGCCCGTGGTGCCATTTGAACGGCTCACCGAGGATGCTGACGGCAAGGACGGCTGCAAAGATCGGGACCAGGTTGATGAAGACGCCTGCTCGGGCCGGGCCGATCAGTTCCACGCCGCGCATGAAAAAGATCTGGCTGAGGCAGGAAGGGCCGAGCGCTATATAGAGCACGATCAGCCAGCCTTTCATGTCGGGCCAGAGCGCCGTGTCCGTCGCCATCTCGTAGGCAAGACCGGGAAGGGAGGCGAACACGGAGATGACGGACAAAACGGCAAAAAAGACCAGCCCCGAAACTTGCGGCCGGTTGCGCAGCGCCAGCGCGTAGCCTGAATAGAGCACGCAGGCGATCAGCATGACACCGTCGCCGGGATTGACCGCAAGGCTCAAGAGAACGTCGAGACTTCCTTGAGCCGCTATCAAAGTCACGCCCAACAGTGTCGCCAAAATACCGACCACCTGAAGCAGCCGCACTTTGGAGCCAAATGCGACAACAGATCCAATGAGGACCAGGATTGGCATGGATCCCTGGATAATCCCGAGATTGACCGCCGTTGTCTCTGTCGCCGCGATGTAAAACAGCGTGTTGAAACCGACAAAGCCGAAGGCGGCCATAAGCACCATGCGCAGGAACGAGCCGCGCATCACAGGCCATTCGGACCGGATCCGCGGCCACAAGACCGGAACAAGCAGGCCGGCAACAATGATCCAGCGCAGAAAAACCACGACCATCGGGGAAACCTCCCCTGCAGCAAGTCGTCCGGCTACGGTGTTGCCGCCCCACAAAAGCGTGGTTGCCACCAAGAGCAAGACGGCATTGCCATAAGCCATGGTTCCGATACGTCCGGCAAACGAACTCATAAGGTGTCTTTCTTCCTGCCATTTTGGCAGCCGAGGAGGGGCGTTGGTTTAGAGCGGTAGCGGATTGTTGGCGTTTCGGAAAGGCCTTGGAGGCGCCGAATTGTTCGCTCTACAGCGATGATGGTGCGGATTATTTCGGAAAAGGAAAAAGTCATGAAGGCTCGCTGGCAATTGACCCGGAGCGTTTGACAGCTAAAACACCCACAAAGATCAACATAATGCCGCAAAGGCGTTTGGAGAAAATTATGACAGAACGGGTCGACGCCCACGGATTGCAAGTGGCAAAAGAACTCTTTGAGTTTGTGAACGACAAGGCCTTGCCTGACACCGGTGTTGACAAGGAGCATTTCTGGAAGAGCTTGTCAGCGCTTGTTCATGACCTTGCCCCGAAAAACCGCGAACTTCTGGCCAAACGCGACGCGCTCCAGGAAAAGCTGGATGCGTGGCATCGCGCCAATCCCGGCACGCCCGAGATGGCGACGTACAAAACGTTTCTGGAGGAGATCGGCTATCTCGTCCCGGAAGGCGAAGCTTTCGAGGTCGGCACTCAGAACATTGATCCCGAGATCGGGTCGGTTGCAGGCCCGCAGCTTGTCGTTCCGGTGATGAATGCCCGTTATGCACTCAATGCTGCCAACGCCCGTTGGGGATCTTTGTACGATGCGCTCTACGGCACGGACGCGATGGGGTCCAAGCCCCAGGCCGGCGGCTATGATGAGGCCCGCGGAGCAGAGGTGATTGCCTACGCGCGCAAGGTTCTGGACGATGCAGCCCCACTTGCAAGCGGAAGTTGGGCGGACATTTCCGGGCTCTCCATTCAAGACGGCGCCTTGATGGTCGCAACCGAAAACGGTGCGACTGGCCTCCAGGACCCGTCCCAATTCGCAGGTTATTCCGGCGATGTTGCATCCCCTTACAAGGTCTTGCTCGTCAAGAACGGTCTGCATCTTGAAATCAACGTTGACGGTCAGCATCCGATCGGGAAGACCGACAAGGCACATATCTCGGATGTTGTTCTGGAATCAGCCATGTCGACCATCATGGACTGCGAGGATTCCGTTGCTGCAGTTGATGCCGAAGACAAGGTTGTCGTTTACACCAACTGGCTTGGTTTGATGAAAGGCGATCTGGAAGAAACCTTCCAGAAGGGCGGCGAGACCGTGACCCGCCGGATGAACGGGGACCGCCAGTACACCGCTCCAGATGGCACGGCTCTGTCCCTTCACGGCCGTTCGCTGCTTCTGGTGCGCAATGTCGGCCACCTGATGACCATCGACGCGGTTCTGGATAAAGACGGCAACGAAGTCCCCGAAGGCCTTCTGGATGGCATGATCACCGCACTGATCGGCCTGCATGATGTCGGTCCGAATGGCCGGAACACCAACAGCCGCGCGGGCTCTGTCTACATCGTGAAGCCGAAGATGCACGGTCCGGAAGAAGTCGCTTTCGCTTGCGAGATTTTCAATCGTGTCGAAGACGCGCTGGGCATGGCGCGCAACACGATGAAAATGGGCATCATGGATGAAGAGCGCCGCACCACGGTGAACCTCAAGGAGTGCATCCGCCAGGCCAAGGACCGTGTGTTCTTTATCAATACCGGCTTCCTCGACCGGACCGGTGATGAAATGCACACTTCCATGGAAGCCGGCCCGATGATCCGCAAAGGCGACATGAAGGCAGCGACCTGGATTGGCGCTTACGAGAACAACAATGTTGATGTTGGACTTGCTTGCGGTCTTCCGGGACATGCTCAGATCGGCAAGGGCATGTGGGCGATGCCCGATCTCATGAACGCCATGCTCGATCAGAAGATCGGCCATCCTATGTCGGGAGCAAACACGGCGTGGGTTCCGTCGCCGACCGCTGCAACGCTGCATGCTCTTCACTATTACAAGGTATCTGTAGCAGGCCGCCAAGCCGAGCTGATATCGCGCGATGCCGCGAAACTGGACGACATTCTGTCAATTCCGGTCGCCGAACGTCCGAACTGGGCACCGGAGGACATTCAAGCCGAGCTCGACAACAACGCACAGGGCATTCTTGGCTATGTTGTCCGCTGGGTCGAGCAGGGTGTCGGTTGTTCCAAGGTTCCGGACATCAACAACGTCGGCCTGATGGAAGACCGTGCGACCCTGCGGATTTCTTCGCAACACATTGCCAACTGGCTCCGCCATGGCGTGTGTTCGGAAGCGCAGGTCGTTCAGACGATGAAGAAGATGGCCAAGGTGGTGGACGGCCAGAACGCGGGCGACCCGCTGTACCGGCCGATGGCGGATGACTTCGACGGTTCGGTTGCGTTTCAGGCGGCCCTCGAGCTTGTTCTGGAAGGTACGAGACAGCCGAATGGCTACACGGAGCCGGTTCTTCACCGCCGCCGGATCGAATTCAAGGCCAAAGCGGCCGCTTGATTGATCGGCATCTCTGAAAATCAGAAGCCCTCGCCCGAATCCCGGGCGGGGGTTTTGTTTTGCGAATGCTCTCGGTGAAGTGAGTGATTTTCATCCAGCCGGGACTGGCTTTTCAGAAACAACTGCGATAGGGCGGTCTCATGCGTTCGTTTCTGACGGTCCTTTTGCTGATTCTTTTCACCGCGGTGCATGGTGTGCCGGCGGCGGCATTTAACGTGTCCGATTGGGAAAGCCAAGCGGGATCGTTTTCTGTAGCAGCCGTGCTTGAGGACGTGAACAACGTCGAGCAACCCGCGCAAACGGCCGACTTGAAGGAAGTCATGGCCTGCTGTGGCCAGGAAGTCAGCGATGCTGCGCCGCATGCCGGCAGCAAATGCTCAAGCGACTGTGCGTCTGTTTTGCCCATGCCGCCAGGCTTGGTGGTACCTGGCTCCGTCCGGGTTCACGAAAACGCTGTGAAGACGCTCACGATGGCAGCGCCCGCCGTCGCAGACCACCCGCCCCAATCTGTCTGAGACCGGACCTTTCCGGGACATCTGCCGGCACATGCCGGACAAACACACTCAGACAGAAAGGGAGCTAAATGCTTACCTCACATAACGTTTCGCTTCTGCGCAGCCGGTTCGCTTTTGATCGGCTGCGGCAGAGTGCCAGCCCCCGTTCGCTCTTCATGCTGGCGTGCTGCCTCATGATGGCCGCAGGAATGGCTATTGTTCTTGCAAGTGCGCCAGCCAGTGCGTCGTTTGCCGATCGCTTCTGGCCCGTTTTGCCGCTTGCCGGTTGTTTGGCGATGCATTTGATCATGCATCGCTTCATGGGGGGATGTGTCCACCAAAGAAGCGGTGACAACCGCACACACGGAGACAAATCCAATGCTTAATCACAACTTGGTTCGCGCAGGCGCCCTTGCGGCAGCGCTGTTGGCCGCTCCGGCGATGGCGGATGAGGAACGTACAGTCACAGTCTTCAAAACGCCGTGGTGTGGGTGCTGCCACATTTGGGCGGAAGAGGTCGCTAAGGCCGGCTACAAGGTTGAGATCCGCGACATGGAAGACCTGACCTCCATCAAGAAGCAGGCCGGCGTTCCGGGCGATTTGCAGGCCTGCCACACGGCTGTGCTTGGCGATGAGCGCAAGTACGTGCTGGAGGGCCATGTCCCTTTGCAAGCGATGGATAAACTGATGAGTGAGCGCCCCGACATTCGCGGGTTGGCAGTTGCCGGGATGCCGATGGGGTCGCTCGGAATGGACTACGATCCCGCGGCTCAATATCTGGTTCACGCCTTGCCGATGGAACCTGGTGCAACACCACGCGTTTATATGAAAATGGGCGAGGTTAAGTAACGTGTCTTTGCTGACAAGAAGATCATTTCTTGCCGGTTCGGCGAGCCTGACCGGGCTCGCCGTTTCCGGCTGCGTGTCGACGACGACACAGCCGGCTGCGCCGCCGGTCTCACCGTATCTATCCATGTACCGGGCGATGCCGGAAGAACGGTTTCCGATCCCGGCGATCAATCTGAACAAGGTTCCGGAGCGTTATTACCGCAAGCAAGTGCGGTATAACACGCCCGAGCGTGTCGGCACGCTGATCGTCGATACCTCCAACTATTATCTCTATCTGGTCCAGGAAAACGGCATGGCCATGCGCTACGGTGTTGGTCTTGGCCGAGCCGGATTCGAATGGTCGGGCCGCGCCCGAATTGCCCGAAAAGCGCCATGGCCAAGATGGGTCCCGCCGGAGGAAATGATCCAGCGCGAGCCGGAGCTTGAGCAGTGGAGCTGGAAGAACGGCGGCATGGATCCGGGTTTAGAAAACCCGCTCGGCGCCCGCGCGCTCTATATCTATCAGGGCAATGTCGACACCCTCTACCGGATTCACGGCACAGCTGAATACTGGACGATTGGTTCTGCTGTTTCCAGCGGCTGTGTCCGTGTGATGAACCAGGACATCATCGACCTTTATGGCCGCGTGCCGGTGGGGTCCCAGATCGTCGTGATCTAGGCCGTGGGGAAGCCGTTACAATATCTGGCGATTGCCGGGGCCCTGATTGTGGGCCTCGGCGCCGCCGCGTTGTATGTGTTCCCACGCAATGAAAACACCGGTTTGCTTCAGCCCGAAGATGCTGACGCGGTTGCGCGCGGGAAGGCTATCTACGATGAGACCTGCGTGGCCTGTCACGGGGCAAATCTGGAAGGGGAAGCGGATTGGCAAACGCCAAAGGCGGATGGGCTGATGCCGGCGCCGCCACATGATGTCTCTGGTCACACTTGGCACCATTCTTCGCAGCTGTTGTTCGACATGACCAAGTACGGCGTCGCTGAGGCCGCAAACCTTGAAAACTACCAGTCAGCCATGCCCGCCTATGAGGGCGTCCTAACGGACGATGAGATCATCGCTGTGCTATCCTTCATCAAGGCAAGCTGGCCCGAAGATGTCCGGGCCAGGCACGATGCGCTTGACGCAGCCACAAACTGACAGGCCTGATGGCACTTCCTAAAGCGGCAGTGCTGGTGTTTCCTGAAAACCCAGATGAAGGTCACTGCCGGTGTAAGGATTTGCGCGGGCAACGTCTTCGTTGAGGTCATGCCCAAGGCCCGGTTCCTGTGACGGGATGATGTAGCCGTTCTCCCACCGGATTGGTGTTGTCAGAAGTTCTGCGAAGAATCCGTCAAAGGTACGGATTGATTCCAGAACCAGAAAGTTCGGGCTGCAGGTAGCAAGCTGGATATTGGCGAGCGCCACCAAAGGCCCGCAATAAAGATGCGGGGCGATTTGCGCCGAATGGCATTCCGCCATCGCCGCGATCTTCTTGGCCTCCAGAAGCCCGCCGACCCGTCCAAGGTTCATCTGCAGGATGCTGGCGGCTCCCGTCTCAAGAACTCTTGAGAACTCGTATTTGGTGCAAAGCCGTTCGCCGGTCGCCACCGGGATTGATGTGTACCGCGCGACCTCTGCCATATCCTCTGGCTTTTCGGGCGGGATCGGCTCTTCAAACCAGAGCGGATCGTACGCTTCAAGCCGCCGGGCGAGGCGCTTGGCGCCGGAGACAGTAAACTGGCCATGGGTGCCGAACAGAAGATCGGCTTTTGTGCCGACCGCCGCGCGGATCTGTTTGCAGAACGCCTCGGAGCGCTCCAGATCCTCCAGGCTCGGCTGGTGGCCGTCATAGATGGTGTAAGCGCCAGCTGGATCAAATTTTACGGCTGTAAAGCCTTGGTCTACGGCCTTTGCAGCTGCCTCAGCGGCCATATCCGCATCGTTGTAGACATTGGGTTTATCCGGATCCGGATAAACATCTCCATCGGTTGGATAAAGATAGGTGTAAGAACGCAGCCGCTCGTGCACCTTGCCGCCGAGCAGCTCATAGGCGGGTTTGCCTGCCGCCTTGCCGATGATGTCCCAGCAGGCCATTTCCAGACCCGACAGCACACCCATGACCGTTACATCCGGACGCTGGGTATACCCGGCGCCGTAGGTCTTGTGCCACAGCTTCTCGATATGGTGCGGGTCTTCTCCGGCAAACTGGCGCGCAAACACATCCTCAGCCATCTTTGCCACCAAGTCGGGCCCGAAAGTGGCATTGTAGATCTCGCCATAGCCGGTGATGCCGCAGGCAGTCACCAGCTTGACGAAGATGAAGTACCGCCCACCGTGGCGCGGTGGGGGATTGCCAACGACGAAGGTCTCGATATCGCTAAGTCTCATGTCGAACCGCTTTAGCTGGCGTTGCTGATAGTGATGGCTTTGACCTTGGTGTAGGCATCAAGGCCTTCCCAGCCCTTTTCGCGGCCATAGCCGGATTTTTTATTGCCGCCAAAGGGCAGTTCCAGCCCGCCGGCCCAATAATCGTTGACCGAAACCTGGCCGCTGTCGAGTGCATGGGCAACCCGCATCGCGCGTCCGGTGTCGCGTGTGTAGACACTTGCCATCAGGCCGAACTCCGTTCCGTTCGCCAGCTCGACGGCTTCGTCTTCTGTCTCGAAATTCTGCACTGACAGGACAGGCCCGAAGATTTCGTCCTGAACGGCCGGATCGTTCGCCCTCAGATCTGCGATGATGGTCGGCTGGAAGAACCAGCCCTTGCCGGTGTCCGGATCGGTGGTCACATCGCCGCCGGTCAGGATGTTGGCGCCGCGCGCCTTGGCGGCATCGACATGCGCCTTGATCCGGCCAAGGTGCAGATCAGAGTTGATCGCCCCCATATCCGGGTTCTTCAGGCCATGACCAACTTTCAGGTTGCTTGCCCGCTCCGTCAGGATGGCGAGGACTTCATCACGCAAGGATTTGTGCAGGATGAGCCGGGAACCCGCGGAACAGATTTGGCCGGAATTGGAGAAGATCGCCCAATAGGCGCCATCTGCGACCTTTTCGGGATCTGCATCTTCAAAGGCCACCAGCGGTGACTTGCCGCCAAGTTCCAGCGTAAGCCGGGTGACGTTCGGGGCTGCCGTTTGGGCGACGTTGACGCCGGTGGTGACGGAGCCGGTGAAGGTCAGCTGCTTGATCCGGGGATCACGGGCGAGTTTGGCGCCAACATCACTGCCCAGGCCGGTCACAACATTGACAAGCCCGTCCGGCACACCGGCTTCGCTCAGGAGCTCGGCCATCACAAGTGCGGTGAATGGTGTCGTCTCTGCAGGCTTGGCAACAACAGAACAGCCTGCGGCAAGGGCAGGGGCGACGCCACGCGCAAATGTGGACGTCGGATAATTCCACGGAATGATATGTCCGGTGACACCCACCGGCTCGCGAACCGTAAAGGCCGTCAAGTCCGGGCCAAGGTTCACCGACCGGCCGTCCAGTTTGTCGGCAGCGCCTGCATAATACTCAAAGAGCCGCGCAGAACTTTGAACATCGCCTTGGGCCTCAGCCAGCGTTTTGCCGCTGTCGAGGACTTCCAGGACCGCGAGGCGGTCTGCGTTTTCGTGGAAGACACGGGCGACATTGTTGAGGATCCGGCAGCGCTCGGACGGGAGCGCTCGTGCCCAGTCTTTGGCGGCTTTTTCGGCCGCCTCAATTGCGGTGTCCATATCGGCTTCAGTGCCGAGCGAGAACTCGGCAAAGGCCTCGGCACGGGCCGGATCGAAGCTTTCCATCTTCCGATCGGAGGCGGACGTGAACCGCCCGCCGATGAAATGGCCATCTGGCAGGCCATCAATGCGTCCGGTGGAAAGGTAGTTGGCGGCAAGGTCTTGAACGGTCATGCGGAGGCTCTTTTGTGATCTTCCAGAATTATGTCAGCGCCCTTGAGGGCAAGCATCATGGTGGGGGCGTTGGTGTTGCCGGAGGTGATGTTCGGGAACGCAGAAGCATCTACCACACGGAGGCGGTCAATGCCGTGAACTCTCAAGTGGCTGTCGACAACAGATGTTTCCTGATTGGCCCCCATCCGGCAGGTGGATACAGGATGATAGACGGTCCCGGCCCGGGAGCGGAAGTCGTCCAGAAGCCCTTGATCGTCCAGTTTCAGCAGGTCCGGTCCGGTTGGCCGGGCGACAATAGCCTGCAAGGCCTTGCTCGCCATGATTTTCTGACAAAGCCGGCCGCCGGAGATAACCGTATTCCTATCTTCGTCCGTCGACAGGGAGTTCGGCTGAATGGATGGCGCGACAGAACTGTCTGCGCTCTTGATATCGATCCGGCCCCGGCTGGTCGGCCGCGCCGGCTGGGCGCAAATGATAAAGCCGTTGAAGGGGTCAAGGGTAAAGCGGGAGGACCCGCCGGAGGATTTCATCTGATAGCTGATCGGATTGAAATAGATCTGCTGATCAGGCTGGGTGAGCTCCTTGCGCGAGCGCAAGAAACCGCCGCACTGGTTGACCGACAGGGCCAAGGGGCCTTTGCGCGAGAGGGCATATTGGAACGCCGCGCGCATTTGCCCGATCAGTGGGCGCAGAACCGCATTCAGCGTCGGTTCATGGGCCTGAAACGTGTAATTGGCCGCCAGGTGATCCTGCAGGTTTCCGCCCACATGATCGTTGGCTTGGACGATCGGAAGGCCAAGCGATTGCAGGAGCTGACCCGGTCCAACACCAGATAGCTGAAGCAGTTGCGGCGAGGCAATCGCACCAGCGGATAAGATAACTTCCCGGCCGGCGGTCAAGACTTCGCCGGATAGCAACTGAACGCCGGTTGCGCGCTGCTCCTCAAAGAGGATGCGCTTTGCCTGCGCGGCCGTGCGAACAGTCAGATTTGGGCGTTTGAGGGCGGGGTGCAAGAAGGCGCGTGACGAAGAACACCGAAGTCCGGCTTTTGTGTTTATGTGGTAGATCCCGGCCCCTTCGGGCTGATCACCGTTGAAATCTTCCGACAAAGGCAGGCCGGTTTCCGTGATCGCGGCAAAGAAATGACGGTTCAGCGTGTGTATCTCGCGGGAAATATCCTGAACGTTGATCGGGCCGTTGCCCCTCTTTATCCCGTCCGCACCGGTCTTTGTTTCAAGACGCTCGAAGGCTTCGCGCACCGCGGTCCAAGACCAACCTTTTGCGCCTGAGCTTTCCCAGTCGTCGTAGTCTTGCGGCAAGCCTCGGCAATACACCATCGCATTGATAGACCCGGAGCCGCCGAGCATTTTGCCGCGTGGCCAATAAAGCGACCGGCCATTCAGTCCGCTGTCAGCTTCGGTCGTGAATTGCCAGGTGCGTTTTGGATCGGCGTAGAGTTTGCCGTAGCCAAGTGGCAACGAAACCCACGGTGAATCGTCGGCCCCTCCCGCTTCCAAAAGCAGCACCGTGGTGCCTGGATCCGCACTCAAACGTTCGGCCAGAATGCAGCCCGCCGAACCGGCGCCCACAATGATGTAATCGGCAGTTTGCAAAGTCGGGTCTGCTCCGGTCAATCGATCGTTCCGGTAACTGTCGATGAGTTTGCAAAAAGCCTGAAGCGAAAAATCATTTGGTGTAACATTGAAAAAATTTGAAGAAGGCAACGGGCGCACAATGAGAAATGGAGCAATCCTTAACACGATCCAGCGGTTGAGAAACTTGGATGGCCTATAACCTTCCGCCCTTGCCGTGGTTGAGAGCGTTCGAAGCAGCGGCCCGGCTTGGAAACTTCACGCGTGCCGCGGAAGAGCTCCTAATTACGCCTGCCGCCGTCAGCTACCAGGTGCGTCAGTTGGAACAGCAGCTCGGCTATCCCCTGTTTGATCGCCTGCACAGGGAATTGAAACTAACCCGGCTCGGGCAGACCTACCTGCCGTCGGTGGAAAAGGCGTTTTCCGACCTGTCGATTGCAACAGTCTCGGTATTTGGAGGGCGGGAAAGCAAGCCGGTCCGGTTCCGCTGCCTGTCCAGCTTCGGGCATCTGTGGATGATCCCCCGGCTTGCGGCTTTTCAGGCGGAGAACCCTGGTATTGATGTGCAAATGATCTCCGCCGCCTGGGCTGAGACCCTCAATCCGGATCTTTTTGAGATCGATGTGCGGTTTGGCGATGGAACCTGGAGCGACGGGGCTGTCGAGTTCCTGGTCAACGACCCGGTGATCGCCGTTTGCCATCCAGATCTTGCCCTGGACAGCACGAAGAGCGACGTGGGACAGCTTAGTCAGGCTGTCCGGCTCGACATCATGGGGGTTCTGGATACGTGGGAGAGCTTTTTCCGTCTTTACGGCCATGCAGTTCCGGGGCGGTCGGGGCTGCAGGTGGACCAAACTCTGTCTGCTCTCGAGCTGGCGGCCCTTGGTCATGGTCATGCGCTCGTTTTGGAAACGCTCGCCAATCCTTATCTGGAAAGTGGACGATTGATCCGCTCAACGGATAAGGTCATCACCAGCCGGCACAGCTACTATCTGGTGACGTCCGGACCGCGCCAAGCGCTGAGCCCGGAGGCTCAGGCCTTTTGCGACTGGCTTATCCGGGAAATGCGGGCTTAGAGCCCCGGGCGGTAAGTTAGACACGTTTGACCTTTCTTATTTGTCTGCTGACGAGGCGGGTTGCTCGCAATGGTGTCCTCCACCATAAGAGCGAACCAACACAGTCAGCGGACAAATGAGTTTGGCCCTCCGGGTGGCGTTCTGCGGCCCATCGGCTATGTTGCACCGCTTGCCCGGCCAACCAGGCCGACCCGCGCGACGCGCCTGGCCAACGCCATCAAACGCTTCCAACTTATCGCCCGGGGCTCTAGTCAAAATTGAAGGTGAAACCGAACAGCCGCTCGATCGGATCTGTCACTTTCGGGTCGGTATAGCGATTGAGATCTAGAAGACCGGCTTCAACAGCATCTTGTGCGTCCAAGGCAGCCTGAACCTGATCAAAAACCATCCAGAACTCTTCATGTGTCCGGCGAATGCCAAAGGTTTCCACCACTCCCTGAAAATCAGTCTGACTGCGAACCGCGCTCAATGACTCGACAAACTCGGGCAGTGCAGCCTCTTTCACTTGGAAGATAAAGTTCGGGTAGCTGCTGAACTGGCCCGGAACAATCGTCATCGCGTCCTCTTCAGGCTTGCGGCGCAGATCCTCGTTGAACACGAAAGCAACGTTGCTGTGTGCCATGTCGTGTACCAGCGTGTAGATCTCGTCATTCTCCGAGCGCTCAACAACAAGCACGGCAATATCGGGCATAAACTTGGCAAAGGGCGCGGGTTTCACCGTCAGCGTGCGCAGCTGCCCGGCCGGTGTCTCTGGCGAGGCACACGTGTCCCCGGTGCAGCGGTTGATTGGGTCGGCTTTCGGCCAGAGGCCCGGCTCAATCTGAAGGAGCCCGTTCAGAAACTCGGCCTTTGGTGTTTGGGTCTGAAAAGGTATGCCGGTTGGTGTCTCGGTATCGAGAGGTGCTTCTTTCCATCGGTCGACCAAGGAAACGAGGGTGCCCTGGTACCAGGAGCTGTGGAGCGGGTTCCTGCTTTTCGGCGGCAGAAAAGACAGGAACAGGCGTTCGCCTTCCCGGCGCAGACTGTCCATGTAAAGACGGGTCGTCAGTTGGTGTTCGACATTTCCGAAGACGTCGAATCCGGCGACAAGATTGTAGTAGATCCGTTCAAACAGAGGAAAATCGATCACCCAGGCTGTTTCAGGTATGGACCCCGCAAACCCCCGGACCACAGACGCGGACGAGTAGTTCCGGTAAACGGTCAGCCTTGCATCATGGTTACTGCCATCCCCGTCCCAGATGTCCTGATAATCCAGACCGCCGGTTGTGCGGGCGGCATGCCTGTAGCGGGCCTGCCGAAACTCCTGATACTTGATGGGACCAAGTGTCAGAAAATTCCGCATTCGGCCTGAAATTGAGCTGTCCGAGACGGCGACCGGCAGTTCCAGAATGGGCGTTGCCTGTGGCAGATAATCTGGATCGGTGACCGAAAGATCGGCATCTGGATCGAGGAAAGACACCCAGAAGCGGTCTTCAATAACATTCACTGCGACCTGACCATAACACACCGGTCCGCGAATGAACGAGCGGACAAAATAAAGCGCGTTGTCGAGCAGGAATTTATACCGGCTGCGGGCTGGGATTGCTGCGAAGGTGGATAGCGGATTGCCGCCGGCAGTCGTGGAGTAGGCTGGCAGCGCTTCTAACGACCAGTCTGTTTTCAGGAACAATTCGTTGTAACGGTTAATCCGCTCCGGTCCGATTTCATAGACGATATGCTGCTTGTGCAGGATCGTCTCGTTCAACGGGATCAGACGGTAGAAGAAGCGGCCGCCGGGATCATCGAAGGGGCGGCGCGACGCAATTTCATCGGCCGGTTCACCCGGTGCTGTTCTGGACCGGATCAAACGGAAAAAGCGGTCCGGCTGACCGCCTTCAAGGTGCAGATGCGCCAGAAACAGATGTTCGTAGATGTAGCGGGCAACGAGTTTCGATTTCAGCGCCGGTTGATTGAAGAACGCTTCGATTTCAGTCACCTTGGCCGAGACATCTGGCGGGAGAACAACGGGCTCGACAGCACCAGGCGCCCCGGCTTTGGCCCAGGCCAACAAAATCCGGTAGTCGCTTTCAGGAAGCGCGGCCATGCCGTAAGGCATGCCGCCAAACTGGTGATCATTCAGATAGTCTGCCGTTTCATTGGGCGCAGGGCAGGACATGTTCCGGTTCAGTCCGAGCTCAACTTCGTCCGGCAATGCCGCGCCCAGTTTCAACGGATTGTCACGCCCGGCCTGCAGCAATTGCACCAGCGTCGAAGGTTGGTCTGATGTTCCTGTGACTGGAAAGAAGCCTTTCTGGCGCCATTCCGGGACAGTCTTCGCATCGACCCTCAACCGGGTCATTGGCGCATCGTCCAGGCGGGAAGATTCGTAGACCTTTTGTTTACTCGCTCCTCTGGCCCATCCATCGGGGGAGGAGAATTTCAATTGGCAGGGGGCATCATAGCAGCCGTGACACACCACGCAGCGGTTGTTCAAAACATCCTGCACCTGCGTATGCGGTGATTGTTGCGCCTGCGCAGGACTGACAATCAGGAGGACAAGTCCCAGCGACGAAAGGGTGTATTTGGCCCTGCCGAAGATTGTGCTCCTAAGGAGTGCCAAACAAGGGCTCAACATGTGCGGCATCTCCTGTCATCCCCGATCTTCAGGCGGTTTGGGTGTCGCGCCCTTGTAGGCAATGAGATACCCATAAAACGCATAAGCCGTGATCGCCCCTACGATGATCGCCCAGGTCTGGTTGTCATTATAATATTCCACGCCTGTCCAGACTGCACAAAAGCCGACGATCAGGATGCGCCTCCAGAGAGGATCCAGCCAGGGATGTTCAAATCCACCAAACACAAATTTGCCTTTCTTCTTCGCCATCAGTGGCGATGACTGGCCTCGGGACTTCCTTAGGGTAAGGTGTCAAGATGTTGCGCAACAAAGTGAAATTCCAACAGCCTTCGTCTTTTTGCCTTGCAACATTGGTCACAAGAGAACAGGGTAATCAAGCTGGCCGATGCTGAAAAGGCCATCTGCATCATGACACCATTCATGTATACCGGCACCGCGACATGTTGAATTCGCTTGACCTTCTGACCGCCAATGACACACCGGGTCAACACCCGCCCTCCTACTATGCTGCAACAGCACGGTGGCAGACGACCTATGCGCCGTTGGACGGGCCGCGGGCTGCCGATGTGGTGATTGTCGGTGCTGGTTACACCGGGCTTTCCGCGGCACTTCATCTGGCCGAGCGCGGCTTGGACGTCGTTCTTCTTGAAGCCAACCGGGTCGGTTGGGGCGCGTCCGGGCGTAACGGTGGGCAAGTCGGATCCGGTCAACGTGTTGAGCAGGACGTGCTGGAAAACCGCCACGGCAAGTCGCATGCAAAACTTCTTTGGGATTTGGCGGAGGACTCCAAGGCGCTTGTAAAAGACCTGATCGCGAGACACGAGATTGCCTGCGATTACACCCCGGGAATTCTGCACGCCGACCATCGCAAGTCCTACGTGGAAGAAAGCCGCGACCATGTCGAGCATCTCCGGCTGACCTATGGCTACGACCAGATCAGGTTTGTCGATGGCGATGAGATCGGCGACATGGTCGGCAGTCCGAAGTATTTCGGCGGATCGCTGGATATGGGCGCCGGACACCTCCACCCGCTGAACTACGCGCTGGGCCTGGCACGTGCTGCAGATAAGGCGGGCGCAAAAATCTTTGAAGAAACCAAGGTGACCGGGATTGAAGAGCAAGCTTCCGGCGGTGTGCAGGTCACAACTGACACCGGCACAGTGAAAGCCCGCCATCTGATCCTTGCCTGCAATGGCTATCTCGGCAAACTCAACCGGGAAACGGCTGCTCATGTCATGCCGATCAACAACTTCATCGTTGCGACAAAGCCGTTTTCCGAGGACGAAGCGCGGGCCCTGATCCGCGACAATGTCGCGGTTGCCGACAGCAAGTTTGTCATCAACTACTTCCGTCTGTCTGCGGACCGGCGTTTGTTGTTCGGCGGCGGTGAAAACTACGGCTACCGCTTCCCGGAGGATATCAAGTCGTTCGTCCGCCGGCCCATGACAGAGATTTATCCGCAGCTGGCGGACGTCGAAATCGACTATGGCTGGGGCGGAACTCTCGCCATCACCCCAAAGCGGATGCCCTATTTCGCACGCGTCAAACCCAACATCCTGACAGCGACAGGCTACTCCGGACACGGCGTCGCCATGGCAACGCTTGGAGGGCAGCTTCTGGCTGAAGCCATCGCTGGAACCGCGGGCCGGTTCGATGGCTTTGAACGGCTTAACATTCCGGCATTCCCGGGGGGCGACAAGTTGCGTTTTCCGCTGCTCGTCCTAGCTATGACATGGTTCTCACTGAGGGATCGGCTCGGCATCTAAAATGCTCCAGAAGACACAAGATCAGCGGCAATTGGCGGGAAGCTATTGGGAGGCGAGCAGACCCGCACTGCGCACGGACCGTCAGCTGATGGGCAATGCGTTGTTTGATGTTGCAGTGATCGGTGCCGGTTTTGCCGGATTGAGCGCTGCGATGAAGCTGGCAGCGGCTGGTGTTTCAGTCTGCGTCCTGGAAGCAGAGCATGTCGGCTACGGAGCCTCAGGCCGGAACGGCGGGTTTTGCTGTTTGGGCGGGACAAAACTGAGTGTGCACCAGCTTGTCCGGCGTTTCGGTTTGGAAGAGGCGCGCAAGTTCCTTGCATATCAAGTCGCCGGCATCAACCAGGTCGCTCAGCGGCTGGAGACTTGGGGGATTGATGCCGACTGCCATTCCAAAGGCGAAATCACACTGGCGCACCGGCCAAAAGACCTTGACGGTTTGAGGGCTGAAGCGGCCTACCTGAAGGAGAATTTCGGGATCAAGTCCCAGGTGCTGGACAAAGCAGCGCTGGACGAAGAAGGTTACGGCGGTCCCGGCTTTCACGGCGGTCTTCACATCCCGTACGGTTTTGCGCTCAATCCGATGGCCTATCTCTATGGCCTTGCCGATCAAGTACGCAGGAAGGGGGGGCGGATCTACGGCAAGTCCCCGGTGAATGGTATGAGCCGCGACGGGGACCGGTGGCGGCTTGATACCGAACATGGCTTCGTGCGCGCAAAAGGCGTCGTGCTTGCTGGCAACGGTTATGCAAAGGAAACCGTTCCGAAATGGATGCACGGCCGAACGCTCCCGGTCATGTCGTCCATCCATGTTACGCGCCAGATGTCTGAGGATGAGTTGTCCGCTCAAGGCTGGACGTCGGAGACGATGGCGTCAGACTCCCGTATTTTGCTGCATTACTTCAGGCTGATGCCCGACCGCAGGTTCCTGTTTGGAACACGCGGCGGAATATTCGAGACCGAACCGTCCCTCAAAGCCATGCACAAGCGCGCAAGGCAGGATTTTGAGTCAATGTTTCCCGCTTGGGAGAACGTTGAGAGCGAATATCAGTGGTACGGCCGCGTATGCCTGTCCCGCAACCTGACCCCGTTTGTTGGTGAAATCCCCGGAATGGACGGCGTTTATGCTGCAATGGGCTGGCATGGAAGCGGAATTGCCATGGCGTCCTTGTCCGGAGAAAAAGCCGCCGGTCTGATATTGGGCACCGTGCGCCCTGAAGATCTGCCGGCCGCCTTGCAGCAGCCATTCAAACGTTTCCCGCTGCCTTCGTTGCGCAAGCTCTATCTGCAGGGGGCCTACTGGTGGTACGGATATCAGGACCGCTAGACGATGATCTGGAGTTTCGCCCGGCGATCCGATCGGATCTCGATGCTGTCTATGACATAAGCCTTCTTACCGGCAATGCCGGACGAGATGCGACGAGCCTTTACGTAGATCCGAATTTGATGGGGCACATCTACGCAGCTCCGTACCTGATTTTAGACGGTACGATCGGGTATGTCGTCGAGAACCAAAAACAAGTTCTTGGATTTGTGCTTGGCGCCACAAATACACGAGACTTTGAAGCACAACTCGAAGATCGTTGGTGGCCAGAGCTTAGGCGCGATTATCCTTGGCCCGGACAGGTGCAGGGAGAACTCACGGCCGATCAAAAACGAATCCACATGATTCATCGCCCTGATGTTGTTCCTGAGCGGGTCGTCCAGACATTTCCCGCACACTTGCATATGAATCTCTTGCCGGAGGTTCAGGGCAAGGGTGTAGGCACAGCGTTGTTGAATGTATGGCTGGACGCTGCCCAAAACGCGTCTGTCTCCGGTGTCCATGTCCGTGTGAACGCAAAGAACACGTCGGGATTTGCCTTTTGGAAATCGCGCGGATTTCAAACGCTCCTAACCCAAAAATCCATGGGCTCCGTAGGGACCATATGGTGTGGCTTGCAGGTTGGGGTGTCGTGAGTTTTGTTCAATAAAGAAATAGGTGCCTTGAATTCGCAACTGTGCGGTATTCAAACCGGGAGGCATAGATGGCGGCAGGGTCTAAATCAGAGCTTCTTGAGATCACCGAAAAGGAATGGAGCAAACTCAAGGATGTGCTTGATGCCCTTCCGGCAATGCAGCGCCTGGAAAAGGATGAAGACGGCATCAGCCCCAAGGACATCGTGGGCCACCGTGCGCACTGGATCGAGTTGTTCTTGAAATGGTACCGGGATGGTCAATCAGGCGTACCGGTCCATATCCCCGCTGAAGGCTACAAATGGTCGGAAACGCCACGCTACAATGCCGATTTGAGAGCGCGTCAGGCCAGCTTTTCGTGGGCATCCGTCCGCACACTGCTTGAGGCCAACCATTTTGAATTGTTGGCCCTTGTCGAAAATCTGACTGAAAAAGAGCTCTATGGCGCGCCGATGAAGGGAAGCCATAGCAAATGGCCCGCTGGCCGTTTTGCAGAGGCTGCCGGTGCAAGCCACTACCGGTCGGCTGTCAAATACCTGCGGAAACGGATGCGCGCAGCCAAAGCCGGATGAGTGCTGGTCTGGCCCTCTGAGACCTATCAGTCACTTCACTATGATGGCGGTGACAGGCACCGTCATCATAGTGCTGAGTTGACGTCCTAGTCGAATTCGTGACCGCGAACCCGGTACGGTGTGATTTCCCGCCATGCCTTCATCAAGGTATCCAGCTCATCATCGCCGTGCGGCGGCAGCATGATCTGGATCTTGACCAAAAGGTCCCCGTGACCGCCGTTCTTGGTCGGCAAGCCCTTGCCTTTCAGCCGCATTGTCTTGCCGCTGGAGGTGTTTTCCGGAATGGTCAGATTGACAGCGCCGGTCAAGGTAGGTGTCCGGATCTTCGCGCCGAGGATCGCTTCATAAAGCGTGATCGGCAGATCCAGATGAAGGTCGTACCCTTTGACGTCAAACAGCTTGTGCGTCTTGAAGCGAACTTCAATCAGAGCATCACCCGCAGGACCACCCTGATCGCCCGGATGACCTTGACCTTTCAATCGGATTTTTTCACCTTCAACGACGCCTTTGGGGAGGGTGACGTTGACGGTCTTTCCGCTTGGGAGCGTGACCTGAGCCTTGCCGGAGTTCAGAATATCTTCCAGTGAAACGGCCGCCATCAGATCGGCATTTGCACCTTTGGAAGGGGAGGCCCGGCGCGCACGGGCTCCGCTCGCGCCAGCAGACCCGCCGGCACCTTGACCTGCGCCGCCTCGCGCACCTCCACGGCCACCGAAACCACCCAGAATGTCATTCAGGATGTCATCGAACCCACCAGCAGCGCCGCCGCTGGTGCTCCCCGATGATCTGAAACCCCGGGTCCCGCCAGTAGCGCCAAAATCTTCAAAGCCAGAAAAGCCATCAAAACCGCGGGATTGGAACTTCTGCTTGCCCTCGGCATCGATCTCGCCGCGATCGAACTGGGCCCGCTTGTCCTTGTCGCCGACAATTTCGTAGGCCTGGTTCACTTCGGCAAAACGCTGCTGCGCCCCCGGATCGTCTTTGTTCTGATCCGGATGGTATTTTTTGGCCAATTGCCGAAAGGCCTTTTTGATGTCGCCCTCGTTGGCGGATTTCGCCACCCCGAGAACGCTGTAGGGATCCCGCATTCGTCTCACCAGTGTTCACAAGATTGCCGGTCTGGACCGCTCGTGGCGGTCTTGATGCCTGTCATAAGGCACAGCCCGCATATCGTTGTCCGACCATCGTTACCTTAGATATCGTAACGGATAGGAAAAAATTCCAGAGCGCCGACGGTAGACTCTCGGTTCTTTTATAGTGAATTTTCTGTTGTTCAAGCGTCAGCGACCGTGAGCGCTGTTACGGCAAACTTCTGCGTAATATCCCGGCAGGCTGTACCGGAATAGAGTTTGATGCCGCTGATGGTGTTGGCGGTGGTTTTGAAACCAAGGCACCCGGTTTGCGCAAAAGCAGTCGAATTGATTTCGGAAATCGTTCCGGAATTCCCGCTGATGCCGTTCAGCCAAGGCAGTTTCAAGTCTTCCAGGCCCGCCCCGCTCGCCAGATCCTGGTCCAGGGTGTCAAAGTTCTTCGCAATCGACTGCCGGTCTTCAACGCTGAGATCTGTGTAGGCTTCATCTGCCGCAGAGGGAATGGATCCGGTCAGAATGGTCGGTGTTTTCAGATCATCGGTGCCGACTTGCATGCCGACCTGGCTGCACCCCGACGCGGTCAATCCCATGACAAGTGCGCACACCACCGCGGATTGGTTTTTCAAGGGGTGGATCTTGCTGGGTCTGGCAGTATATGAACGCATACGGCGCATCAATTGATAGCCTTTCTCAAGGGCGGCATCTTCTTGCCGTTCCTCCGGCCATCGAATCCTTCGACAGGGTACCAATGACAAACCACAAGAATCCCCATGAAGAGTTAACAAAAGGTGACTTTGTTGAGGCAGAGAAACCATTTGAGCTGTTTGATGAATGGCTTGAGGAAGCCAAAACGACCGAACCCAATGATCCGAATGCCTTGGCGCTGTCGACGGTTGATCCGGACGGATTGCCAAATGTACGCATGGTTCTCCTGAAGGGTTTTGATGAAACCGGGTTTGTTTTCTACACAAACCTTGAAAGCGCCAAGGGCCGCGAATTGTTGTCAGCTGGGAGGGCGGCTATGTGCTTCCATTGGAAGTCTTTGCGGCGGCAAATCCGGATCCGCGGCGAGATCGTCCAGGTCTCGGCAGAAGAGGCAGATGAGTATTATCAATCCCGTCCGCGCGGCAGCCGGATTGGTGCCTGGGCTTCTCGCCAGTCCCGCCCCGTGGAAAGCCGTTTTGCGCTGGAAAAGGAAGTTGCCAAGTACACGGCGAAGTTCGGTATTGGCGATATTCCGCGCCCCGAGCATTGGTCAGGACTGCGGTTGATCCCCAGTGAGATTGAGTTTTGGGCGGACCGGCCCTTCAGGCTTCATGACCGTGTAAAGTTCACCCGGTCTGCGTCGTCTGAACCGTGGAGCAAAGAGCGCCTTTATCCGTAAGCCGGCTCAAAGCAGCCGGAGCCAGCGGAAAAGGAAAAAGGTTACGCCGACGGAGATGACCATAAGACCAATGGCGAATATGAACCCCATTTGCCATTGGAGCTCCGGCATGTTGACGAAGTTCATACCGTAGATCGACGCAATCAGCGTCGGTGGCAAGAAAATCAGTCCCAGAACGGTAAAGATTTTTGCGATCTGGTTTTGCTCCATAGAGACCAAGCCAACGGTTGCATCCAAAAGAAACGTGAGTTTGTTGTCGAGCGCATCCCCGTATTCCTTGATGGAATGGATGTCCCGCCCATACATCTTGCAATCGGTCACTTGGTCGTCGCTGAGATTGAAGCGCTTTGCATGCGTGGAGATGTAAAGCACCATCCTTGCCAGACCGGCGCACACATCGTGCATCTTGGCAACTCTCAAGCCAATCCGTCCCAGTTTCCTGATAGCGTCCTTGTAGCTGGCGGTTTTCCGTGTGTTGAGGCCGTCTCCGAACACTTTCAGCGCGAGGTCGTCATAACAGGCAGATGCGGTTTCCATTTCGTCGGCGCAGCGGTCGACGATGATGTCCAACAGCGCGAACATGATCGCAGGTCCAAGATGCGCGATTGTCGCATCCGATTGCACCTTTCGGGTCAAAAGCGTCAGGGATTTCGGCTCGCCGTATCGAACGGTCACCAGGCGTTTTGCGTTCAGTACAAAGGTCACGGAAGACCGGACAGGATCCAGGGTATGGGACACAGCAGGCATCTGTGCCGTCATCACGACCGCGCCAGGTTCCAAATAGAAGCGTTCTGACGTCTCGATCGAGGTGATTTCATCCCGGTTCGGGATCTCGGCACCCATCAACCGCTCTGCTTTGGTCCGCTCTTCTTGCGTTGGACTGATCAGGTCAATCCATACAGACGTTGACGGCAACGGCGCGTCATCAGTCAGCTCGATACGTTCCAGGCCATTCACGGACGGGCAATAGGCAATGATCATTCAGACAAGCTCCACCCAGATTGCAATGCAATCGACAGTCAGGAGCTTGCCCAAAAGAACTGGGCGCACGCAACCACTTTTGCGGCTATTTCAATAACATACCCAAACCAACAAGCATTATGGATGGATCATCCAAACGCTAGCGTTTTGCGCGCACATTATTCGCTCACGCAAAAAGCATTGACGGTATGTCATTTGTTTTGAAACCAGAAGGCGATGAGTGATCGCCTCTGATTACTCCTGCCGGATTATTTTCCGGAGGTCTTTTTTGAGACGGGACGCAAGCACAATGCCGCAGCGTTCAAGGCTGCAATGCCGACTGGCTTGTAGAGGCTTTCAAGTTTTGCTCCAGCCTGTGCAGTTTGTGCAGGGCGGGCAGTTTGATCAGACATTGTTCCGTTCCGTCTTTCTGTCTCAGTTTCTAATCGATGCGGCATAAGAGTGTTCCGATCCGCAACCGGTGATGTGGTGCCGGAATAAGGCGCTTAAATGACATTTTGTCCATTTTTCGCATTTTCTTACCCGGATAAACTTAGGATGCCCCGACGTCCCGAGTTCGGCTACTCAAAAAGGATGTCAGGTTGTTACCAACTTGGTTCAAACGTGAACAATTGCGGTAAGGCTTTCTTAACGATCCGAGCGAGTGCACTGGTTGCAAGGCAATTCAGGCCGTAGGCCGATGTATTGCCGGGGACTTCACGCACATGCCCGCTATGCCGACACGGTCAGGAATGCTAAACAGGCGGTTGGAAACTGAACGCAAGGTCAGATGAAGCAATACCCGGCTCACAGATCAAAAGCTGCACCAGCCAGCCGCACTCTCGGGGCGCTTGCGTTCGCGCTGGCTTTGGTCACCTTGGTGACGCAGCGTTTTGACCTTCTGACACCCGATACATTCGTTTTGTCCCTCTCTGTGGCAGCTGTGTTGGCTGCAACGGCCATGCTGTGTGGACTGATCGCATTTGTCCGAATTTGGAGCCGCGGTGGCGGCGGTATCGGATCTTCCATACTTGGTGTCATGTTGGGTGCCGTCGCGCTGTGTGCGCCTGCAGCCGTATTGGGACTTCTAATCGTAGATCCGGAGCTCACAGATGTGACCACTGATCCGGACGAGCCTCCGCTGCTGGTTGAAGCTCTGCCGCACTCGGATCAGGCTGTGTTGGTCTGGATGGCATCACATGTCCGCAACACGGCCTGGATCCAATACCAGGAGGCTATGCGTGCCGAGAGGTCAGCTGCCGAGTTGCAACTGGAGCTCTACCCGGACATTGTTCCACGGCGCTACCGGATAACTCCGGGCGAATTGCACGCAGCTGCAAAGAAAGCGGTTGATGAGCTGAATTGGCGCGTAGTTGATGAGCTTCCGCCCGATCTCTTGGATGCGCCGACCGCATTGTGGGCCGAGGAAACCACCCAACTGCTGGGCCTTAAGCATGATATTGCGCTGAGGGTCCGCCCGGATCCTGTCGGTGCGCTCCTTGACGTCCGCTCCAGATCCCAGTCGCCTTTACGTGAGTTTTCAGGCAACGCGAATGTCATCCGAGGTCTTATGTCCGAAATCGACCGTGTTCTTCTTGAGACCTACGGCGATCTGGAGCGTCTAGCGGTTGAAGAGTCCGAACTCCAAGAGGACGCCCCTCTGGAGGTTTTTGAACGCGATCGGGAAACAATTCCGTTGCCGAGTTTCAAACCCTACTTTGAGGATGATGAAGGGCTCTCTGCCGATGCCTTCGAGCTGGATGATCTCGAAGGCTGATATCTATCGTTACGGCTTTAGCCGGAATGTTGCGTCCAGCGCCAAACTTGGGTCAGCTGTTGTCCGGCCGCGTTCGGTCAAATCCTCCAAATGCGCAAAAACCGACAGCCCTGCCGCGCCGTGCAATTTGGGGTCTACATCGGCGTAGAGCTTGGCAACGATCTCCGGAATGCTGCGTGGTTGAGTGCCAAGTTCATTCAGGATTGAGGCCTCGCGGGACAATCTGTGCTGTTTCAGCTGCTCAACATAAATGGGCGCATCAGAAACAATGCCGCCATGCCCTGGCAGGTAGGTTGTCTCGGAGCGTGCAAGCAGCTTTTCGATGGAAGCCATGTAGTCGCGCATGGAGCCGTCCGGGGCAGCCACAATCGATGTGGACCATGCCATGACATGATCCCCGCTGATCAGCACGTCTTCGCCGGGGAGTACAAAACACATGTGATTGGCAGTATGACCCGGTGTGGCAATGGCTTCAAACTTGATGGCTGCGGCTTCAAAAACATCGCCATCCTGATATTCCTGGTCCGGCGCGTAGTCTTTGTCTCCGCTGGCATCCAGCGGATTGACCTCACCTTCCATGAGGGGGCGGGCCGCACGGTGCGGCGCGCATCCGATGATCTTTGCGCCTGACCGTTCTTGAAGCATCCTGGCCGCGGGCGAGTGGTCCACATGTGTGTGCGTGACTAGGATAGCCTCGATCTGTGCGCCATCCGTCAGCGAAAGCAAGGTGTTTACATGTTCTTCGTCCGCCGGGCCCGGGTCCACAACAACCAAGTGTTTTTGGCCCAGAATGTAGCTGTTCGTGCCATGAAAAGTGAACGGGCCCGGGTTTCTTGCTGTCACGCGGCAAAGGCCGGGCAGGAGCTCCACGCGTTCCCCATAGCGCGGATCGAAGGAGCGGTCATGTTTCATGCTAAGATGTTTCCTGAAGGATGGGACCGGACGTCACGCAATTGACGTTTGAATCGGATAACGGCCATATGATGAAGCATCGAGCCCAAAACATGGGATCTTGTCAAACCCGATGAAACAAGATGTCGAAAACAACGCTGCCATGACGAGCCAAGCGGCATCAGAGTTTGAATGCCGGTTTGAGAGCGTAATCCCGCTCGCGCGGCTTGATGCGTTCAAGCTGGTTGTCGACCATCCGGAGCTTTGGTGGTGCCCGCCCTTGAGCGAGGCTCACAGCGGCGGTCTTGATGTCCGCATAGAACCCTTTGCTGGCGGCGCCTGTTACCAGATCGACGAAAAGGGGCAGCGGTGCATTTGGGGTACTGTTCTTTCTATAGAAGAACCGCTCTACATTCGGATTTCTTGGCAAGTGGCGCAGGATGGCAGTTTGATTGCCGATCCGGCTGCAGCAAGCCGGGTCATGCTCAATTTTCGCGAAGCCGGAGAGGTGACGCGGGTTGAGGTCGTACACAACAAGTTTCTGCGGCATGGCGAGGCGGGCGGCGAATATATGCAGCTCATGATGCAATCGAGCGGCTGGCCACGAATTTTGAAGAACCTTGTTGAGGCGGCAAAAACGCTTAAGCGGAAATGAAGCGCCTGCGTCAGGAAGCCGCCATTCTGTCGTTTAGCTGACATGCATTCTGTGCTAGGCGGAGTGCAAGTTTCCTGCCTTCACACTTTAACCTGTAAGGTGAGGTGTCGAAATAACCATAACTGGCGGACACTCAGAGTTCGTTTCAAACCCGCAAGCCCATGACCGTGTCTCAACCGCCTTTTGAAGACAGCCCTCAGATTTCGCCTGCGGAAACACCAAGACGCCGCTTGAGGGATGCGCGGTGGGCGCTCTTGGCCAGCGCGGTCATTCTGACTGGCCTCGTGGTTGTATATGAAATCCCGGTTTGGGTAGGGTTACTCTGTTTTACCGCCACCTTGGCAGCGACGCTCTCAATTCCCCGCAACTCCGCCAGCCGCCGGCTGAAGATCAATGCGCAGCGCAGAATGCGGCGCATGTGGCCCGGAACGGACATGAAGGTCACGGTCGATGCTTTGCCAACGCCGTGCTTCGTCGCAGATGCTCGTGGCATCACTCGGTATGTAAACGCACGGGCGATGGAGATTTATCCCGGCGCTAAACCGGGAGATCCGCTGTCGTTCTCCTTGCGGGCTCCATCGCTTTTGGAGGCGTTTGATCGCGCCTGTTCAAACGGCACTGCAGAGCGCATCAATTGGATCGAGAAGGTTCCAACAGAAACCTGGCTTGAGGCCTACATCGCACCCATTCACGAGCCGGGTCCTCAGGAAGGACAGACGAGCAGCCGCAAGCCGGCATTTGTTCTTGTCGTGGTCCAGGACCAGACGGAGAACCGCCGACTTGAGCGCATGCGGACCGACTTTGTGGCCAATGCGAGCCATGAGCTGCGCACACCACTCGCATCGCTGACCGGTTTTGTCGAGACCTTGCAAGGCCCGGCCCGTGATGATTCTGAAGCACGTGACCGGTTCCTGTCGATCATGCTGGATCAGGCCGGGCGGATGCGCCGGTTGATCGACGATATTCTATCGTTATCCCGGATTGAGCTGCGTGCGCATGTCCGTCCGCAAACTTCAGTTGATCTTTGCGAAATCGTCCGGCACACAAATGACGCTCTTGGGCCTTTGGCGCGCGACATGAAAATGACGATACGGCTTGATCTCCCCGAGACGCCGGTGATGATTTCGGGTGACCGGGACGAACTGATTCAGGTGACTGAAAACCTGGTCGAGAATGCGCTCAAATACGGCAGCACCGGCGAAGTTGTCGATGTCAGTTTGACCTCTAAACAGATGGGCGAGGGCGAGATCGCGTGGGAACTTGCCGTGCGCGACTACGGAGAAGGGATTGCTCCGGAACACTTGCCGCGCCTTACAGAACGGTTCTACCGCGTTGATGTTGATTCCAGCCGGGCCATGAAAGGCACGGGACTGGGTCTTGCGATCGTCAAGCACATCCTGACCCGTCATCGCGCTCGGCTCGATGTCGAGAGCGCGCCGGGCAAGGGCGCCACGTTCAAGGTGATCATTTCCGGCTAGTGTCTGTTTCCGGGCCGAGCAACCGCGACTTATCCGGTTGCTGGATCGAAAGTCTTCATTGTCAGAATGACTTACGGGGCGAGTTCGCTGGCTAATCACGCGAACCGTGCTGGGACGTGTTCTGCTACCTAAAGAAGCAGGCTCGAGGTGAGGGGACCTGAGAGCTTCTCTACTGCGTATCAGTCACTCCATGGATTATGTGTCAATTGGAAGCGCTGGATGACACAAAGAAATGTAGAATTGTAAAATTAATCAATAAATACAGAATCTTATAATGTCATAAAACTGAAAAAAATCTGTCATAGAACTCTCATCCATCGGGCCTAGGTTCCGGGCAGCGCTTGGGCGAAATCGCGTCCAGCGTGGATTTGCAAACCTTGACATTCAAAGGGAGTGGTCAAGTGAAATTTACGACCCTCGTTAGCGCAACTGCTCTTGCCGTTGCTTCCACTGCATTCGTTGGCGCCGCTCAGGCTCGCGACCAGGTTCAGGTTGCCGGTTCTTCAACCGTTCTTCCTTACGCTTCTATCGTCGCTGAAGTTTTCGGTGAAAACACCGACTTCCCGACACCTGTTGTTGAGTCCGGCGGTTCTTCTGCTGGCCTGAAGCGCTTCTGTGAAGGTGTTGGCGAAAACACCATCGACGTTGCAAACGCGTCCCGTAAAATTCGCGAAAAAGAGATCAAGGCTTGCGCAGAAAATGGCGTAACCGACATCATGGAAGTTCGCATTGGCTATGACGGGATTGTTTTCGCATCCCAAAAAGACGGCCCGGCTTTCACCGCTTTCACACCGGTTCAGTGGCACAACGCCCTGGCTCCTAAGGTCCTGGTTGATGGCGCTATCGTCGACAACCCGTACACAAAGTGGTCCGAAGTTGACGCTTCCCTGCCGGACGTTGAGATCGCTGCTTTCATCCCGGGCACCAAGCACGGCACCCGTGAAGTCTTCGAAGAGAAAGTTCTCCTCATCGGCTGTGAAGAGTCCGGCGCCATGAAGGCGATGATGGACGGTGGCATGTCGGAAGACGACGCTGAAGACGCATGTCTTGCAGTTCGGACAGACGGCAAGTCCGTTGACATCGACGGTGACTACACCGAGACCCTGGCTCGCATCGACTCCAACCCGAACGGCGTTGGTGTTTTCGGTCTGGCGTTCTACGAGAACAACACCGACAAGCTGAAAGTTGCGACCATGTCTGACATCGCACCTTCCACAGAGACCATCTCGACTGGTGAGTATCCGGTTTCCCGCCCGCTGTTCTTCTACGTCAAGAAAGCACACATCGGCGTTATCCCGGGCCTGAAAGAGTACGCTCAGTTCTTCGTAGCTGACGAAATCGCTGGCCCGCAAGGCCCGCTGGCTCAGTACGGCCTGGTTTCCGATCCGGAGCTGGCTGCTACTCAGGCTTCCATCGAAGCTGAAGACACCATGAAGTAATCGAACCTTCTGGTTCGAATTTAAGGGGCGGCATATTCCGCCGCCCCTTTCTCCTTTTTGGAAATTTCATATAAAATCCGGGGAAGCAGATGCCTGTGATCTGGCTCATCTTGATCGTACTCGCCATTGCTGTGGTGGGTTACGTACTCGGACGTGGTCGAGCTTTGGCGAGCGCAGGGGGCGAGCAGATAAAGCTCCATTCGCTTCCTTCGTACTACGGCTCAAACGTCGCAATGAAGGTGGTGGTTCCTGCCTTCCTCATCTTGGTCTTGTGGCTGCTGGCGCAGCCCCTTATCGTCAACAACAGTATTTCCGGCCTGATCCCGGACAGCGAGATTGCCGAGGGATCGTCCCGTGGCCTTGTACTTGCTGAAGTCCGTCGTGCAGCCCGTGGTCTGGACAATGCGGTGGCCTCCGGTCTGATAACCGAAGACTTCGCCCGCAATGCGCGTGCCGACTTCAATGATGTCACGGCGCGGCTGAAAGAGGCGGGTCAGGTTGTCACCTCTCAGATAACGCAGCCGATCCTCCGGGCCGCGCAGGAATACCGGATCCAAAACGCCACCGGCAATTTAATGATGACGATTGCGGTCATCCTGGCCGCGATGGCGGGTGCAGCGTGGGGTTTAGCGGAATCAAAAGCCGATTTCCGCGCCAGGAACACGGTTGAACAAGGCGTCAAGGCGCTGCTGATAGCAGCAGCATCGATCGCGATTTTGACTACGATCGGGATTGTTTTCTCGCTTGTGTTCAACACGATTGAATTCTTCAGGCTGTACCCAGCTTTTGATTTCTTCTTCGGTTTAACTTGGTCGCCGACCTTTTCCGGTCGGGGCGGCAATTCTCAACTCGGGATCATCCCGCTGTTGTGGGGCACATTCTACATCTCGTTTGTGGCTCTCGCGGTCGCTGTACCTATTGGATTGTTTGCCGCGGTTTATCTCTCCGAGTACGCGGGTCCAAATGTCCGGGCCGTTGCCAAGCCGCTTCTTGAAATCCTCGCGGGTATTCCGACCATCGTTTACGGGCTCTTCGCTCTCTTGACGGTCGGCCCGCTTCTGGTGTCGATTTTCGGTCCGGACGGGGTCGGGATCATGCAGGCCGGAACGGCAGTCATGACTGCGGGATTGGTCATGGGCATCATGCTCATCCCGTTTGTGAGTTCGTTGTCGGATGACATCATCAACGCAGTACCGCAGGCAATGCGCGATGGGTCTTACGGGTTGGGAGCAACCAAGTCCGAAACGGTGAAACAGGTTATTTTGCCTGCCGCTCTTCCGGGCATCGTCGGTGCGATCTTGCTCGCAGCGTCCCGGGCCATCGGCGAGACAATGATCGTGGTGCTTGGTGCCGGTGCTGCTGCGCGTCTCAGCCTCAACCCATTCGATGCCATGACGACCGTGACGGCCAAAATCGTCAGCCAGCTAACGGGCGATGCCGACTTTGCCTCACCGGTGGCTCTGGTGGCCTTTGCGCTGGGTATGACGCTCTTTGTGGTGACGCTCGGTTTGAACATTGTCGCGCTCTACATCGTGCGCAAATACCGGGAGCAGTATGACTGATGACCGACGCAACTCTCTCTCCAGATGGTGCCAAAGCACCTGAAAAAACGACCACTCAGCCGCGTTCGCTGTATGCGACGGATGACCTGACCAAAAAGCGCAACGCGTCCGAGAAGCGCTTCCAAGCCTACGGTATCACCGCAATCCTGATCGGGTTGGTCTTCCTGGTGGTCATGGCATATTCGATCATCAGTGAAGGTATACCGGCTTTCACCCGTACAGTCCTGACAGTCGAATTCACGGTTACGCAGGAACAGTTTGACGATGCTGAAAGCCAGCTCTTCAAAACGCGTGCCTATGAGGCTGTCTTCACCGAGGCCATGAGCTCGCAGTTCCAGCAAAAAAACATCCAGGTACCGTTCGACATCGCCGCAATTGAGCGGATCGTCGGTAAGCCGGGAAGCACAATTCGCGAGTTCTACCGGGCAAATCCAGACCAACTGGGTCAGCCGGTTGTCTTCGAATTGGCTGCCTCATCCCGGGTTGATGGGTACATGAACGGTCGCCTGACCCGGGACAACATTACCGACAGCCGCTTTCTCATGAAATCGGATCTGGACCTGGTTGATGTATTGGTCGAAAGCGGAATTATCGAGACAGTTTTCAACTGGCCGTTCATCACAGGAGCAGATTCCGGTGTGGACAACCCGGGCGGGGCCGGGATCGGAGCATCCGTTGTCGGCTCGTTCTTCATGATGCTGGTGGTGTTGTTCCTGTCCCTGCCGATTGGGGTGGCAGCATCCATATACCTTGAGGAGTTTGCTCCTCAGAACAGGATTACCGACTTGATCGAGGTGAACATCTCGAACCTTGCAGCAGTGCCTTCCATCGTGTTCGGTATTTTGGGTCTCGCAGTGTTCATCCAGTTCATGCACTTGCCGCAATCGGCTCCGATTGTTGGCGGACTGGTGCTGACCCTGATGACCCTCCCGACAATCATCATTTCGACGCGGGCCTCTCTCAAGGCGGTGCCGCCAAGCATTCGTGATGCTGCGCTTGGTGTTGGGGCATCAAAAATGCAGTCCGTGTTCCACCACGTGTTGCCATTGGCGATGCCCGGGATCTTGACCGGGACGATCATCGGTTTGGCCCAGGCGCTCGGTGAAACGGCCCCGCTGCTGCTTATCGGGATGGTCGGCTTTGTTGCCCGTGGATATCCGGACGGCTTTGTATCCGGGTTCATGGACCCAAATTCGGCAATGCCCGCGCAGATTTATACCTGGGCCGCCCGTTCAGACTTCGCGTTCTACGAGAAAGCCTGGGGTGGCATCATCGTCCTGCTGGTGTTCCTTCTGACTATGAACATTATCGCCATTATCCTGCGCCGCAGGTTTGAGCGTCGCTGGTAAGGAGGCCTACCCATGAATGACATGCCGAAAATTGAACAGGCGACAGATATGACCGACAGCAAGATTTCAGCCAACAAAGTGCAGGTCTATTACGGTGATACGCACGCGATCAAGGACGTGGACATTGAAATCCAGCCACGTTCCGTCACGGCCTTTATCGGGCCGTCCGGATGTGGCAAGTCCACATTCCTGCGCACCATCAACCGTATGAACGACACCATCGATATCTGCCGGGTCGAAGGCTCGATCAAGATCGATGGAGAAGACATCTACGACCCGAAGGTCGATCCGGTGCAATTGCGCGCCAAGGTCGGGATGGTTTTCCAGAAGCCCAACCCCTTTCCGAAGTCGATCTACGACAACGTTGCCTACGGGCCGCGTATTCACGGTTTGGCCCGGAACCGGGCCGAGCTTGATGACATCGTGGCCTCCAGCCTGCAAAAGGCGGGTCTTTGGGAAGAAGCCAAGGATCGTCTCGACGAGCCAGGCACCGGCATGTCCGGTGGTCAGCAGCAGCGCCTGTGTATCGCACGCGCGATTGCCGTCAGCCCGGAAGTGATCCTGATGGATGAGCCGTGTTCTGCACTCGATCCGATTGCAACCGCAAAGGTTGAAGAACTGATCGACGAGCTGCGTGAGAACTATACGATCGTGATCGTAACGCACTCCATGCAGCAGGCCGCCCGCGTGTCTCAGCGCACCGCATTCTTCCACTTAGGGATTCTGGTTGAAGAAGGTCCGACACAGGATATCTTCACCAACCCGGTGGACAAGCGTACGCAGGATTACATTACCGGCCGCTTCGGTTAACCGGATCGCACATTTTTCGAAGGGACACAGGATGTCTGAACATACAGTCACGGCTTATGATGACGAATTGAACGTCATGGCCGGCCGGATCGCTGAAATGGGCGGTCTTGCAGAAAAAGCTTTTGCTGAAGCCGTGTCGGCTTTGGTGTCCGGCGATACGGAACTTGCCCGCCAAGTCATTGACCAGGATCGCCGCCTCGATGCACTTCACCAAGAAGTTGAAGAGAGCCTGATTGCAATGATCGTGCGCCGTCAGCCGATGGGCCAGGATCTACGCGAAATCACAGCAGCCAGCCGGATCGCCAACGATCTGGAGCGTGTTGGTGATCTTGCAAAGAATGTTGCGAAGCGGGCAATCGCCATCGATAACGACATTCAAAACAAGAAGCTGGCAATCGGCGTGGAGCACATGACCGAGTTGGCCCTTGGTCAGTTAAAGAAGGTTCTCGATGCCTACACCGGGCGTAACGCTGAAGCGGCGCGCCAGGTTCAAGACGCAGATGCCGAAGTCGATGCAATATACACATCGCTGTTCCGGGAACTTCTGACGTACATGATGGAAGACCCGCGGGTGATCACCTCCTGCGTCCATCTGCTGTTCTGCGCAAAGAACATCGAGCGGATCGGCGATCATGCAACCAACATTGCCGAAAACGTCTTCTTCATGGTGACGGGCGAGCGCCTTCCGGAAGACCGTAACAAGGTTGATGAAACCGGCGCTGTGTGAGTTGCCAGGCCCAGCCTGAACGGCTGTGAAGCAGGAACTGTAGGCTGGCGCTTCGGTGCCGGCTGAGGGAATTGGAGCGAGAATTCATGCCGAAGGTCCTCATCGTCGAAGACGAAGAACCGTTGAGCCTTCTGTTGCGGTACAATCTGGAAGCTGAAGGATACGCCGTTGAGACGTGTGTCCGCGGTGATGAGGCGGAAATCCGCCTCCGGGAAACCCAGCCGGACCTTCTGTTGCTGGACTGGATGTTGCCCGGTTTGTCGGGCATCGAGCTGTGCCGGCGCCTGCGGGCACGCGAGGACACCGAGCGTTTGCCGGTCATCATGCTGACGGCGCGCGGCGAGGAAGCCGAGCGCATCAGAGGCTTGTCGACCGGAGCGGACGACTATGTTGTCAAGCCATTCTCTGTGCCGGAGCTGATGGCTCGTGTCCGCGCGATCCTGCGGCGGGCGAGCCCGGAGGTGGTGTCCACGATGCTGCGCTCCGGCGACATCGAACTTGATCGGGAAACACACCGCGTCCGGCGCAGCACCAAGGAAATCCATTTGGGGCCGACGGAGTTTCGCCTTCTGGAATTCCTGATGACCGCGCCAGGCCGGGTCTTTTCTCGCGAACAACTGCTGGATGGCGTTTGGGGGCACGACGTGTATGTGGACGAGCGCACGGTCGATGTTCACGTGGGACGCTTGCGCAAGGCGCTGAACAAGGGCAAGGCGAAGGATCCAATCCGCACGGTGCGCGGGGCTGGTTATGCCTTCAACGACCAATTTACGGCAGCCTGATCGAGACTACCAAGACAAACAAAAAAGCCCGCCAAATCGGCGGGCTTTTTCTTGGGTATTTCGAGATCAGGATGCCTGGGCAACACTGGTCTTGTTGTTGGCGCTCCGGCGGCGGTCTGCGACCGGCTGATAAGCAATCTTGCAGTGGTATGGACAGTAGGGCACACCGGCTTCGGAAACTTGACCGCAGAAGTAGAAGTCATCTGTCGCCGGATCGCCGATCGGCCACTTACAGGTGCGCTCGGTTAGCGTAAGGATCGTTGCCCGCTTGGACATCGGGACCACATCTGCGATCGGTTCTGCAACGGGTTGAACTTCTGCGACCGGAGCCGGGGTTGGCTCCATCTTCAACGCTGCGGAGCCTTGGGTCTGCGGCTGTGTTTGTGGACGTTTCGGTGCTGATTGAGACGCCGGGCTGGCTGTTGTGCGCGGGCGACGCGGTTTCGCGCTTGAGGAAGAAGACTTCGCGCGCCCGGAAAGACCGAGCCGGTGCACCTTGCCAATCACAGCATTCCGGGTAACGCCGCCAAGCTCACCCGCGATCTGGCTTGCACTCAAACCATCACCCCAGAGCTTCTTCAAAAGCTCAACCCGTTCGTTCGTCCAACTCATTGCCGCACCCCTTGCCAAGGCCAGTGACTGGCCAGAATCTCGTTAATGGACATGCAAGCGCAAGCCCATTATGGCATATCTTGTGCCTCTATTTGATACACCGCACGAGATGTCGTGTCTGATTAGCTAAAGGTTACAATAACGTTAATTTATGAAGCAACCGTCAGGCTGCAGTGAGTTGGGGATGAACGGACTTTTCCCCAACAGATGCGAGGTCATTGAGACTTTTACATAAAACAGCCCGAACCCCGGCAACGGCCATTTCCATTGACAGGCGGGGACCTCGGCAGTGTATAAGGATCTTGCAACGTGCCGCCGCTTTGGCGGCACATTGCGTTTTTGGCCTGTTTAAAGGCGATGCCCTGGAGTTCCGACGGTCCGATACCAGCGGGGCTTCCGGTGGCCAGAGGAGACTAAAGAGGTATGTCTGCGTCCGCGCTTTTTGGAAACTACGCAAGATCGAACCTGTCATTCGATCACGGGGAAGGTGTCTGGCTTGTTACGAGTGATGGCCGACGATTTCTCGATTGCGGGTCCGGGATCGCGGTAAACTCGCTCGGACATGCTCATCCGCATCTGGTTCAGGCACTTCAGGATCAGGCGGCCAAGCTCTGGCATATTTCCAATCTGCACCAGATGCCGGACGGCGCGCGGCTTGCGCAGCGCCTCACCGATGCAACATTTGCAGACAAGGTTCTGTTCGTGAATTCCGGCGCTGAGGCCATGGAAGCGGCGATCAAGTGCGCCCGCCGCTATCACTATGACCGCAATGATCCGGACCGGTATCAAATCGTGACCTTTGAAGGCGCGTTTCATGGCCGGACGCTCGGCACGATTGCAGCGGGTGGCCAGGCGAAATATCTGGAGGGTTTCGGACCGAAAGCTCCGGGCTTCGATCAGGTGCCCAGCGGGGACTTGGACGCCTTGAAGGCCATGGTCGGTCCGCAAACCGCAGCGATCGCGATCGAACCCATCCAAGGAGAGGGCGGCATTCGGGAAGTCGACTACGAATTCCTGCGTGCCCTGCGTAAGCTTTGTGATGAAACCGGAGCCCTGCTGATCTTTGACGAAATCCAGACTGGTGTCGGCCGGACCGGAAAAATGTTCGCGCATCAGTGGACTGGCGTTGATCCGGATCTGATGGCCGTTGCCAAGGGCATCGGCAGTGGGTTCCCGATGGGCGCCTGTCTTGCGACTGAAGAGGTTGCATCCGCGCTGGCACCTGGAACCCACGGCACGACATTCGGTGGCAATCCGCTCGCCATGGCTGTTGGCAATGCGGTTCTGGACGTCATCCTTGCAGATGGCTTTCTGGAAGAGGTTCAAAAGAAGGGCCTCTCCTTTAAGCAAAAGCTTTCCGGTTTGGTCGATAGCCACCCGAAGGTGTTTGAGGCTGTCCGGGGCAATGGCCTGATGCTCGGCATCAAGTGCACGGCGCCGGTTGGAGACTATGTCGCCGCCGCGCGCGAAGCGGGCATTCTTGCGGTCCCGGCCGGTGACAACGTTGTCCGCATCCTACCGCCGCTGACCATCTCGGAAGACGAGATCGCCGATGCCCTTGATCGGCTGGAACAGGCCGCCGTTGCTGTTGAAGAAAAGTTGTTGGAAGGAGCGGCCGAATGACCGCCAACGGAGCGTACAAAAACTTTCTGGATTTGACCCAGTTTGAAGGTGACGATCTGCGCGCTATTCTGGAAACCGGTAAGAAGATCAAGGCGACCCGGGATGGTGTTCGCCGGGGCGAAGGCCCGCTGGCGGGCAAAGTGCTGGCCATGATTTTCGAACAACCATCGACGCGGACCCGCATTTCCTTTGATGTTGGAATGCGCGAACTCGGTGGCGAGACATTGATGCTGACCGGTGCGGAAATGCAGTTGGGCCGGGGTGAAACCATCGCCGACACAGCGAAGGTGCTGTCCCGGTTCGTCGACGGCGTCATGATACGGATCCTGGACCACGAAGCCCTCAATGAGCTTGCGGAAAACGCAACGATTCCAGTGATCAATGGCCTGACCAAGATCTCGCATCCGTGCCAGATCATGGCAGACATCATGACTTTCGAAGAGCATCGCGGCGGTATCTCCGGGCGCAGCATCGCCTGGACCGGCGACAGCAACAATGTTCTGGCGTCTTGGGTTCACGCTGCACCGCGTCTGGATTTCGAGCTGCGCATCGCAACCCCGGCCGAACTGGCTCCACCTCAGGATCTGATTGAGACCGCCCGTGCCAAGGGTGGTTCCATTCTGGTTACCGACGACCCATATGAGGCTGTCAAAGGGACCGACTGTGTCGTCACCGATTGCTGGGTGTCGATGGGCGACGACGATGCTGAAAGCCGTCACAATCTGCTGAGTGCATATCAGGTGAACGAACGCCTAATGGCGGAGGCAAATGGTGATGCACTGTTTATGCATTGCCTTCCGGCACACCGCGGCGAAGAAGTCACCAACGAGGTCATGGACGGCCCCAACTCTGTCGTGTTTGACGAAGCCGAAAACCGGCTCCATGCTCAAAAGGGCATTTTGGCCTGGTGTTTCGGCGCAGCTTAAGGCGTAGCCAAAGTGGCACTGAACTTGGAAGAACTGGGCATCAAGCCCGTAGGGCTGGACGCTGTCCGGCCCTTTGCCGTGGAAGGGCTGGATGTCCGCGGGCGCAGTGTTGCGCTCGGCCCCATCCTTCAGAAAATTCTTGGACGTCATGATTATCCAGAGCCGGTCTCCCGGCTGCTGGCAGAAGCGATCGTCCTCACAAGCCTGCTCGGGACATCTTTGAAGTTTGACGGGCGATTTACGCTCCAGACCCAGACCCAGGGTCCGGTATCTATGCTGGTGGTCGATTTTGAAACTCCGGACGCGATCCGTGCATGCGCCACATTTGATGCAGAGCGTGTCGTAGGATTGATCGATGCCGGTACTGCGACACCTGAGGCGTTACTTGGACATGGACATCTGGCGATGACCATCGACCAGGGCAAGCATATGCAGCGCTACCAGGGCTTGGTCGAGCTGAACGGTATCTCATTGGAAGAAGTCGCGCGCCGATACTTCGAGCGGTCTGAGCAGATCCCCACCGAAGTCCGTCTGGCTGTTGGAGAACTCTACACCCGTCAGGACGGGGATGCTCCGGTCAAATCATGGACCGGCGGTGGCTTGCTTATCCAGTTTCTGCCGGAGGCGCCGGAACGGATGCGCCAGGCGGACATTGATCCGGGAGACGCGCCGGAAGGGGCCGTGCGTCACTTTATTGATGAAGACGATGCCTGGGTCGAGGCCAAGGCACTTGTCGATACGGTCAAGGACGTGGAACTGACGGATCCTGAGGTCAGCGTAGAGACGTTGCTCTACCGGCTGTTTCACGAACGCGGTGTCCGGCTTTTCGATGCGCAGCCGATTGCCGACAAATGCCGTTGCTCGCGCGACAAAGTTGCCAACGTTTTGGCAAACTTTAGCGCAGACGAGGTCGAAGCAGTCACGGTCGACGGCAAGATTGTTGTCACTTGCGAATTCTGCAGCACGGCTTACGAATTCGACCGCTGAGAACAATAGCGGGCCGGTTGTAACCGGCCTGCCGACTGTACCAATTGATACATTTGGTTACACGAAATCCTGCCTGAAAGGCGCGTTTCTGCGCTGAAAACCTTGATTTTTTGCGGTGCAAAGTAATCTTATGCCCACGGTTCGCGTATAGTTTAGAGCCGTCGAACTCGCACCTGTGAGAAAGCTTGAGTATGTTGCAGTCCGTTGAACCGGAAACCGGCAAGCCGCCAAGTCCCGAAGTCCTTCCGCCCGCAGGCCGGACACGGACAACGATGGAGCGCACCAAGCTGGTTTTAAAAGCGCTGCTTCAAACGGCTCTGGCGTTCGCCATTCTTTTTGGTGCCTTCAAGGGCATGAACCAGCTCATCGCAACCCGCCCGGATGTGCCAAAGCGGCCCGTTCAGGAAAACAGCTACGCGGTTGAGACGACCACCGTTCAACAAGGCGATTATGCGCCCTTGATCTCCGTTTACGGGCAGACCCAGGCTGGCCGGGAGGTGGATTTGCGCGCCTTGGTTGGCGGCGAGATTGTCGAAGTTCACCCGGACCTTAAGGCAGGCGGCAAAGTCGAGCGCGGCGATACCCTGGTTGTGATTGACAGGTTCGACTACGAAGGGGCTGTGACCGAAGCCCGCGCCAACCTTGCCGAAGCGCAAGCGGCTCTGGTGGAAAACGAGGGCCGGGTCGCGCTGGAAAAGGCCAACCTCATTCGCGCCGGTGAACAGCTTGAGTTTGCACAACGCGATCTGGAACGAGCGGAGGAGCTCATTGGCCGCGGTGCGATCACGGAGCGGACGGTTGATGACCGCAAGCTGATCGTTTCCCAGCGCCAGCAAAGTGTGGAGCGGTCTGAAAACACGCTCGCCCTGGAAGAGGCAAAGGTCATTCAGCAAAATGCGACGGTTGATCGGCTCGAATGGCGCCTTGAAAACGCTCAGCGCCAATTGGAGAACACCGTCCTCACGGCACCATTCGATGCGATCGTGCGCTCTTCGGCGGCAGAGCCGGGACGTCTTATCAGCGTAAATGATGCTATCGTATCACTCTACGACAGCAGCGAATTCGAAGTCCGGCTGACTCTGTCAGACAACCAGTATGGCCGTTTGCTGGCAGACAGCGGTACGGTTGTCGGGCGGCCGGTCGACGTGATCTGGAACCTTGGAGATCAGCCTGTCACTTATCCGGCGACGGTTACGCGAATTGGAGCGGATGTCGTAAGTGACCGGGGCGGCGTTGATCTGATAGCGCGCATTGATGCATCGGGAGCGGCCGTTCCGCTGCGGCCGGGCGCCTTCGTTGAAGTTGCGGTTCCGGACAGAACCTATGCCAACAGCTTCCGCATTCCAGAAACAGCCTACTACGGTCAGGGGACTGTCTATGTCGTTGAAGACAATCGCCTTCAGGCCAGGTCAGTGAACGCACTTGCAATTGATGACGGTTTCATCCTCGTGCGCGGAGACCTGAATTCCGGTGAAACCTTGTTGGTGACGCGTATCCCGGAAGCTGGCGAAGGACTTCTGGTCAGCGATGTGAACGCTGAGCAACCGGCGGCGAACGTAGCTGCTGAGCCTGCAGATCAATCTGCTGCCGTTGCGCAGTAAAGGGGGACGACATGGCACGCCCTATCGAACCCCGCGGCATCATGGAAGTTCTGGTCCGGCACCCGAATGCAGCCAACCTGATCATGGCGATCATGGTCCTGTTTGGCGCATACGGCCTTGCGAAGCTGAACACGCAATTCTTTCCAACGGTCAAGATCGACAGCATCTCCGTTTCGGTTGCCTGGCCGGGAGCCAGTGCGGAGGACGTGTCGTCCAATATTCTTGAAGTCATCGAGCCCGAACTCCGGTTTATTGATGGCATGAAGGAATTGACGTCCTACGGCCGTGAAGGCAGCGCCTCGGTGCGGATGGAGTTCTTCGAAGGCACAGACATGCAAAAGGCTCTGTCGGATGTCGAGCAGGCCGTCTCCGCTGTCACGACGCTTCCCGTGGATTCCGAAACGCCTGTCGTATCGGCGGCAAGCTTTACAGACGGCGTGGCAACGCTCGCTCTTCGCGGTCCATTCCCGGAGCAGGCGCTGAAAGTCTTTGCGCGGCAGATGCGCGATGACCTGCTCGCCCGTGGCATCGACAAGGTTGAGCTCAAGGGGTACCGGTCGCCGGAGTATCTCGTTGAAATACCGGAACGCGAACTCCGCCGCCTGGACCTGACCGTCTCGGATGTGTCTACCCAGATTGCCGGAAACACAGTTGATTTGCCTGCCGGCAATCTCGACGGAGGTGTTGAACGGCAGATCAGGGCCTTGTCTGAGGACCGGTCTCCGGAGGCTGTTGGCCGCGTTGAGGTGAAGTCCTTTGCGTCGGGCGAAAAGACCAAAGTTGAGGATATCGGCACGGTCGTCCGGGATTTTGACGAAAGCGAAAACCAGGGTTTTTCTCAAGGTGCGCGCGCAATTGAACTCGACATTCTTCGAGCCGAGACCACCGACACTTTGAAGGCGGCACAGATCGTCGATGACTATTTGGCAGAAATCACGCCTCAGCTGCCGCAGTCACTGGAAGTCCTGAAATACGATGTCCGCGCCGATGCCGTGAAGGGCCGCATCAACCTGCTGGTCGAAAACGGGCTGACTGGTCTCGTGCTTGTGGTCGGGATTTTGTTCTTGTTCCTCAACGCACGGATCGCGCTTTGGGTCGCAGCTGGCATTCCGGTCGCCATGATGGCAACGCTCGGGATAATGTGGCTGATGGGCGAGAGCATCAACATGATCTCCATGTTCGCCCTCATCATGATGCTTGGTGTGATTGTTGATGATGCGATTGTGGTCGGTGAGCATACAGCGACCCGGCAAGCCATGGGTGACAGTCCTGAAGACGCGGCTGTCAACGGGGCAACCACGATGCTGGCGCCGATCTTTGCCGCAAGCCTGACGACCATTGCGGCCTTTGTGCCGATCCTCCTGATCAGTGATGTGCTCGGTCAAATCATGGGAACGCTGCCCGTCGTTGTGGTCGCTGTTGTCATCGCATCCTTGATCGAATGTTTCATGATCCTTCCGGGCCATCTGTCGCATGCCCTCGGCAGCCGGCCGCGCTGGAACTGGTGGCGCGTCGTTCTTCTTGCGGGTGCGCCGGCGCTGTTCCTGAGCGCGCTGGTCAACCAGCCGGACATGTCCGTTCCCCCATTCCTGGATGTGATCGATGATCCCTTACGCGCCCTTAAAGACACAGTCGGTTTGGTTGCGTTCGAGGCGATTGTTGTCGCGGTCTGTTTCACGCTGGCGGTAGGATTTGAAGCGTTTCTGAGTGTCATGCGCCGATCACGGGCCGGGTCCCGCCGCAGCGGTCAGCCAAGCTGGTTCCGCCGCGGGTTTGACGCTGGCTTCAACTGGGTCCGCGATTATCCCTTCCATGCCTTTGTGAAAGTCGCTGTGAACTGGCGGTATGTGACCTTCGCGGTGGCGGTCGCGGCCATGGTGCTGGCTGTCGGGCTGGTCCGTGGCGGCCGGGTGGGCTTCACATTCTTCCCGTCTCCAGAAGCTGAGAACCTGACCGCCTCAATCTTTTTCCATGCGGGCATACCGGAAGTTCAGGCGGTCGCCGGGATTATCAGAATTGAGGACGCCCTTAAAGAAGCGGAAGCGGAGCTCTCCGGCGGTGTTGGATCGAGCCTTGTCGTTGCGACTTATGCAACGCTCGGTGTTGCGGGCAACAACCGTGGGGACAATGTCGCAAACATCACGGTGCAGCTCAGCCGGTCCGAGGAGCGACTTGTCAGGACACCGGCCATTGTGAATGCATGGCGGGCTGCTGTTCCTGAAATTCCAGGCATCTCGCGCGTTGCGATTGCCGAGCGCCGCGGCGGTCCTCCAGGACGGGATCTGGATATCCGGCTGACCGGCGCATCGCTTCAGGATCTGAAGGCAGCGGCACGGGAGCTGCAGCAGGAACTGTCTGCGTTCCCGGGAACCAGCGGAGTTGAAGATGATTTGCCCTATGGCAAGCCGGAGTTGCTGGTTGAGCTGACACCGCGGGGCCGGGCGCTCGGTTTCACGGTGGAAAGTGCAGCCCGGCAAATTCGCAATGCATTCGAAGGCAATATCGCCCGGAGGTTTGCCGAAGGCGATGAAGAGGTGACCGTTCGGGTTCGCCAGCAGATCGATGTTGACGGTACGGCCGCCCTGCGGCAGCTGTCCTTGCGAACAACGGGCGGTGAATTCGTACCGCTCACAGAAGTCGTCAACCTGACCGATGCGCAAGGCTTTTCGGTGATCTTGCGCCGGGACGGCAAGACGGTTGTCTCCGTGGTCGCCGACATCGACAGCACAGTGACGTCAAACAACCAGATCATTGCTGAGCTTCAGGAAGCCTTCCTGCCCAAACTCGCCAGAACCTATGGTCTGGAGTATTCGTTTGCGGGCAGGGCAGAGGAGCAGGCGAATGCGTTCTCCGAACTCCTGACCGGTGTTCTCATGGCAATTGCCGGGATCTATATAATCCTTGCTGCGATCTTCGGCAGTTATTCCCGGCCTCTTGTTGTGATGTCGATCATTCCGTTTGGCATCGTCGGTGCAATTGTCGGCCACTACCTGATGGGCTTTAAGCTCACGATTCTCAGCATGATCGGCTTGCTGGGACTTGCCGGGATTCTGGTCAACAACTCGATCATTTTGGTCGCTCGTTTTGAGGAACGGCGCAAGAGTGGTGAGGACCTGGATTCAGCTGCTATCAGTTCAAGTTGCGACCGTCTGCGGGCCGTATTGCTGACCTCGATGACCACCATCGGCGGGTTGTTGCCGCTGATGTTTGAGACCAGCCTACAGGCGCAGTTCCTGCTGCCGATGGCCATCACGATCGTTTTCGGGCTGGCAACCGCAACTGCATTGGTTCTGGTGCTGGTTCCCGCACTCTTGAAAATCGGCGACGATATCGCCGGTCTTGTCCAGCTGCGCCAGAGGCTTGTGCCACCATCAGATGGGACCGGACGAGGATTGACGCCCGCCGAGTAGTGTCAAAGCGCGGCTGCGAACTCTGCAACAGCTTGAGCGGCGGCGTTTATGTTGCCATCAAGTGTTGCAGGCGACTTGCCGCGCGGACCAAAATCGTGGTTGCCATCTTCTAGATAGGTCAGTGTGACACTGGTCGGCAAGGTTATCTCCGCAATCTCCGACTGGTTGCCAAACGGATCCCGGTCTCCCTGAAGGATTATGACAGGGCGTTTGGCTTCCTGAAGAGGGGCTAGACGCCATTCGACATCCGGCTTGCCGGTGGGATGGAACGGATATCCGAAGCAACCGACACCTTTGACCCGGGAGGGCAAGGAGCCGCCACCGGACAACATGGCCGCCACCCGGCCGCCCATGGATTTCCCGCCCACCAGAAGCGGGCCTTCTGCCTCACTCATCAACTTCTGCAGGGCGGTTTGGAACTCGCCGATCAGCTTGTCGGCCTTCGGCGGTGGTTTCTTGGGGCCGCCAGTTCTGCGGCCAGCCATGTAAGCGAATTCGAACCGTGCGCTTGCTATCCGGTTTTCTGCCAAAGCACCGGCAAGCTTCTCCATGAACGTGGAATCCATCGGTGCGCCGGCCCCATGCGCCAGGAGAAGTGTCGCCAATGGGTCTGTGTCCGGCCGGGTCCAAAGAAAATCTGTCATGGTTTTGTCTTCTGTGCCGCGCGAATGTGAATTGCTGGAAATCGTGTCCGTGCACTACATATGCTCGGCAAGGAAAGCAAGTCAGGGAAATGAGGTACAGGTGGAGACGGCTGGATTACTGGAAGGTCTGGATACGAATACAATCCGGCTTGCATGTTTTGCGGGAATATTTGGTCTGATGGCAGCTGTTGAATTCGCACTGCCGAAGCGTGAGCAGCCGCTTGGACGGGGCAAACGCTGGCCGACCAATTGGGCGCTTGTCGTTTTGGATGCAGCTCTGGTCCGGCTGATCTTTCCAATTGGCGGTGTTGGTTTGGCGATGCTGGCCTTCGACAACGGCTGGGGCCTGTTCGGCTGGCTTGGCTGGTCGGGCGTTGCGGCCTGGTTGCTGACCTTCGTTATTCTGGACTTTGCTGTCTGGTTCCAGCACTGGGCGTCTCACAAGGTGCCACTGTTCTGGCGCATTCACCGGATGCACCACGCAGATGCCGAGGTCGATGTTTCCACCGCCCTTCGGTTTCACCCAATCGAGATCCTTCTCTCGTTTGTCTGGAAAGGTGCGGTCATTGTCGCGCTCGGCGGACCGGTTGAAGCAGTCCTGGTGTTCGAAATTGTGTTGAATGGCGCAGCACTCTTCAATCATGCAAATGCCTCGCTTCCGGGATGGCTCGACCGGGTCTTGAGGGTTGTCATCGTGACACCGGACATGCACCGGGTTCATCATTCGGTGAAGCGCCGCGAAACAGACTCGAACTATGGCTTTAATCTTTCTGTATGGGATCGGATTTTCAGAACCTATGTGCCGCAGCCCGAGCAGGGGCACGAGGGCATGGAGCTCGGCCTCGGGCCTGAACTCACGCCGAAAGCGCACAGTTTGCCGTTCAGTCTGGCCATACCGTTTCTGAAATACGGACGGCGTAAGGAGACTTCAGAAAATCAGTAAAAGCTGAGCGGGAAGTAGCGCAAGTACAGTTCCTGATAAACGCCCTTCTGGTGCAGCTGCCTCAGTGCATAATTCAGCGCTGCAGCCCGCTCCGTATCACCGCTCCGCGTTGCAATCGCCATACCCTCCCCGAAATAACCGGGCTCCAGCCAGGGACCACCGGCAAAGCGGCAACAGCTTTCCGCCGCCGGGCTGCGCAGCCAAAAGGAAAGGCTGAGACCGTCACCAAAATAAGCGTCTGCCGTTCCATCTTTCACGGCCTCTCGTGCCTCTGCGGTGGAGGAGAAGCCCAGAATGTCAGCGCCAGGCCAGAATTTGCGGGCAAAGGCTTCGTAACGGGTTCCGGCTTGAACCGCGACTGTTTGGCCGGGTTTGGGAGAATCGCCGAAGTTAGTATCCGCTGAGTCTGAAACGATCACACGGGCTGGCAGTTTCATGTAGTCGTCGGTGAATGTCAGACCGCGGGCCTGCGGGGAATACCGGGAAAGTCCCGAGATGATTGCGTCTCCTTCCTCCTCATCCAAAGCAGGGATCAGAACCTCAAAGTCCTTTATTTTCAATGCACAGGAGATTGCGAGTTCCTGGCATAGAGCCCGGGACAAGTCGATGTTGAACCCTGTCAGGCGGCCTTGCGGATCGCGGAACACAAAGGGCGGGAAGTTGTCCGTTGCAAGAAACTGGATTGTGTCCGGGATGTTGTTGGGCCGGTCGAAAACAGCTTTGTGATCCCAGAAATTGGGAACGATGATTTCTGGCTGATCTGCCCGAGCTAAATCGGAAGTTGCAACCATAGCGATTATAGTTAATAGTAATGCAACTAAATATAGGGAAGTAACACCAAATACCCGTTTGCCGGGGGGCAGCAACTCAGCTTCGTTTATTGATAATCCCCTACGGCAGAAGTGCGTGTATCGAGTATGCGGGGGGAACGGAAATGCAGGACAGTCTGCCGGGTGTTCTTGAAATCCTGTTGTCACGTGGCGTTCCCCGATCGGTATTAACAGCGGCTCATGGCGCGGCCCAAGTTCAGGGCGTCCCGTTCGAAGAGTATCTGCTTCGCCACGCCATTGTCACTACGGAGTGTCTTTACAGCGCATTTGCAGAACTCTGCAATCTACCGTTTTTGCCGGAAAACGGGTTTCGGTTGCGCACCCTGAATGACCGGCCATTGGCCATAGGGGAGGCGGAGTTCGGCCCGACCCTGTTATCGCTTTATCGAAACCAGGCACTTTATGCGATCGCTCCGGAGCCCGGACAGTTTCTTGAAGTTCGCCGCCATTTGGAACGCCATCCGGTACTTGCCAAACAAATCCGGATTACGACCCCGGCCGCAATTGAATATGCGTCCCATGTATCCAATTCACCGGCCGGAGAACTGGAAATCCGTTTTCCGTCTTATTCGGCGAGGCATATCCGGTTGCCGGCGGTCCTTTTGATCCTGTGTTTTCTCGCTGTCTTTGTGCTGGGTGTCAGCCAGATGATTTCCGGGGCTTTGCTGTTTGTTGTAACCGGCGTCGTTTCGCTGGCCTGTTTTGGAGCCGGGATCATACGTTTTGTCTGCGCACAGTCTTCTCAAGAAGAAGACTTGGTCTACCATTTGCCAGAGCCCTTGAGCTCCGGGCTAATCATTTGGCCGAGATATACGGTTCTTGTTCCGCTTTACAGGGAAGCAGGTGTTGTTCCGGATCTGCTACGGGCCCTAAACGCACTGAACTATCCGCGCGACCGGCTTCAGATCCTTCTCCTGATGGAAACGGACGATCTCGAAACCGCAGCAGCCCTTCCTGAAGATCTGCCGTCTCACATCGAAGCCTTGGTGGTGCCGGACGGGACACCCCGGACGAAACCACGCGCGTTGGACTACGGTCTGGCAGCAGCCACCGGAACTTATGTGACTGTCTTCGATGCGGAGGACAGGCCAGACCCTGACCAGCTGAAGAAGGCGGCGTTCCTGTTTGCAAAAGGACCGGCGGAACTCGCCTGCCTGCAGGCACGATTGGTTGTCGACAATGCAAACGAGACCTTCATCTCCCGCCAGTTCGCGCTTGAATATGCCTGCCTGTTTGACCAGTTGTTGCCGTGGTTGTTCAGGCATCGTTGGCCGTTTCCGCTGGGGGGGACCTCCAACCACTTCCGCATCAGTGCTCTGCATGCTGTCGGCGGTTGGGACCGGTACAATGTGACCGAAGACGCTGATCTCGGCGTCCGGCTCGAACGGCTGGGGTTTCGGCTCGGTGTCTTGCCGTGTCAGACATTGGAAGAAGCGCCGGTTACCTTGAAGGCTTGGCTCGCCCAGCGCGCCCGCTGGCACAAAGGGTGGCTGCAGACAATTTTCGTTCATGCCCGATCACCGAGACGGCTACTGAGCGATCTGGGAGCGGTCAGAACAGCCGTTTTGGCGGCATTGTTCCTCGGCACTTTTCTTTTGATCGCACTACATCCTGTCTTCTTCGTTCTCCTGACCGGATCTCTCCTTGGGTATTACGACCACACTTATTTCTTCGGCAATATCGTGCTGACCGTGATGTTTGTATCAGGTGCGGCTGCTGGCTATGCGGGCGCTCTGTTTGCTTTGTGGACAGGTGCCCGAAGGCGCGGGCATGGCATCCGGTTGCTCGACGCGCCAGGCGTGTTGATCTACTGGATGTTTGCGGGTTTCGCCTTTTACAGAGCCGTCTGGGAATTGGCCTCAGCACCCTATCGCTGGAACAAGACGGAACATGGTGTATCGCGTCAACGAACTTCTTTGACTGATTGGAAGCCGCTGCCCGAAGCGGAACTGAAATAAGCATTATCTTTGCCACGAAGGATAATCGCCCCATTTTCTTGAAAAACCAAAAACTGCTGATCTCTTTCCCCTCTGGCTTATGGGGCCATTGAAGGCCATATTTCCGTTTGCAACTGAATTTAAGGGAAGAATGGCAGTGCCGAAGTCGTACTATGCGCCCACCGGCGGACATCCAGGGCAGGAAACACTTTTGACTGACAGGGCCGTCTTTACAGACGCCTATGCCGTCATTCCGCGCCGGACCATGCGCGATATCGTAACCAGCTACCTGCCATTTTGGCATGAGACGCGTCTTTGGGTCCTGGCCCGCCCATTGTCAGGGTTTGCCGAGACCTTTTCGCAGTACATTATGGAGGTCTCTCCAGGTGGCGGTTCTGAGCGCCCGGAAACGGATCCGGATGCTGAAGGTGTTCTCTTTGTTGTGGAGGGCGAGGCCGTTCTAAATGTCGAGGGAACGCGCCATGACTTGCGGGCCGGGAGTTATGCCTTCCTGCCGCCCGAGACGGATTGGACCTTCAAGAATGAAAGCACCAATCCAGTGCGCTTTCACTGGGTACGCAAATCCTATGAAGCTGTCGACGGTCTGGATTTTCCCGAGGCCTTTGTGACCCATGAAGACGATGTCGCGCCGATCGAAATGCCCGGCACCGAGGGTAAGTGGGCAACGACCCGCTTCGTCGATCCCAAAGACTTGCGGCACGACATGCATGTCAACATCGTCACTTTCCAGCCGGGGGCGGTCATTCCCTTTGCCGAGACTCATGTGATGGAGCACGGGCTTTATGTGCTCGAAGGCAAGGCGGTTTACCGGCTCAATCAGGATTGGGTCGAAGTGGAGGCCGGTGACTACATGTGGCTCCGGGCCTTTTGTCCTCAGGCCTGTTATGCCGGTGGCCCGGGAGCATTCCGGTACCTTCTCTACAAGGACGTCAATCGGCACATGGCGCTCTAAACAGCTGCGTCAGACGGAATGAGAAGAGGTAGGGCATTACCTTGCCCTTTTCCATAATTGTCTCTAAGGACAATGTTTTTCGAGACAGGCAGCCATGGATTGATAACAATAAGACCACGGTCCAGCTTCACCCGCCGGGCCGTGACAACCCCGGCCTTGCCGGGTGTTCCGGCTGCTCTTCATCATAGCGGACATGTTACATGCGGATCGTTATCAACGGGTTCGGCCGTATTGGCCGGACTGTCTTGCGTCAAATACTTCGGTTGCCTGCTGGTCACTCCATAGATGTGGTGCAGATCAATGACATCGCTGCGCTCGAGACCTGTGCGTACCTCTTCAAGTACGACAGCGTCTTCGGTCCTTATCCCGGGTCCGTTGAGCACACAGACGACAGCCTTATCGTGGATGGGCGTGAGATCTATTTCACGTGTGCACCGGATATTTCCGGGTTCGATTTGTCAGGTGTGGATGTTGTTCTCGAGTGCACCGGGCGGGCAGATACGAGAGACGTGGCGTCCCGGGGCCTAAAGGCCGGGGCCCGCAATGTGCTGATCTCCGGGCCGTCTGCTGCCGCAGATGTGACCTTGGTGCGTGGGGCGAACGAAGACCAGCTCGCCAGCCACACGATTGTCTCCAATGGGTCCTGCACGACGAACGCCTTGGCTCCGCTCTTGCGCGGAATTGATGATGCGATCGGCATCGAAACCGGTCACATGACCACGGTTCATTGTTACACCGGTAGCCAGCCGATGGTGGATGCGCCGCGCGGACCATTGGAGCGCAGTCGGGCCGGCGGCGTGTCCATGGTTCCGACAACGACCAGTGCGACCAAGCTCTTGGGCGTTGTTTTGCCGCAGCTGGGTGGCAAGGTCAGCGGCGCCGCCGTGCGGGTCCCATCAATCAGTGTCTCGGCAATAGACGTCACGCTCACGTTGAAAGAGCCGCCCGAAGGCGGCGTCAACGCACAGCTTCAGAAGATCTTTCAAGACAGTCCGGTTGTCGGTTTCACAAACGACCATGTCGTCTCGACCGACATGCGTACCCGGCCGGAGTCTTTGGTTGTCGCTCTGCCGGAAACACTTGCAGTTGGGGGCCGTCAGGTCCGTATTTTCGGCTGGTACGACAATGAATGGGGCTTTTCCTGCCGGATGATCGACATGGCGCGCCTCATGGCAGCCAGGTAGCTCAAACCGACTCAATGATCCACGGCGTATCGAACCAGTGTTCTTCCAGGTTCGTACCGTCACCGATCCGGTCAACGACGATATAGCGGCCGGGTTGTTCGATTGGTGCGAGAACACCGTGCCACGTGCCTCGGTGAAGGTTGATGGATTGCCCTGGCTGGGTGACAAATGCTTTCAAATTGATCGGCGCGCCGTCCTTGTCTTCGGCGACAATCACCAGCATCGAAACACGGTCCAGCGGAACAAATGCCTGGCTTCCGTCCGGGTGCCGCTCAACCATGTCGACCGTGTAGGGAAAGGTCCGAGCTTTTGCATCGAATAGGCTGATCCCGGCGCGCCCGCTGCCAAAATCAACCTTTGCCAGATCATGATGGCGCCCGCACATGCCTTGATTGATGATCTTGTCCGGCTCACCGGATACCTCGATCACATCGCCATAGGTAGAAAAGGCCTCAGCTGTCAGTGGTGCGGGCGTCAGAAAATGGGTCATGGCAGAACATCCATCAGCCGGAACTCCGCGATCCGCTCAACCTGCCGGCAGGCCTCGGCAAATTCCGTTTCACGATCATTGCCGATCCGCTCGTGAAAAGCAGCCAGGATGGACGCCTTGGTGTGATCGCGGACGGCGATGATGAATGGGAAGCCATGTTTGGCGACGTAGTCGGAATTGAGCTTGGTAAAGGTCTCCCGCTCGTCGTCGGTGAGCATGTCCAAACCCGCACCGGCTTGTTCGTTTGTGCTTTTTTCTGTCAGGCGCCCCGCTGCGGCCAGCTTTCCGGCAAGGTCCGGGTGCGCGGTCAAAACGCCCAGCCGCTCGTCTGCGCTCGCCGTCCGGAACTTGCGGCAGAGCGCATTGTGGACCCCGGCCGCGCAGTCATGCGCTGGGCCGAGTTCCAAATCAAACGCCCGCTCAGCAATCCAGGGCGAATGTTCAAAGATGCCACCGAACTTGGCGACGAACGTGTCGCGATCCATCTGGCTCGGCCGCTCAAAGGCTTGCGGCGGATGGTGTTTGGCCCAATGCTCAGCAATCTCGATCCGGCGCGGACACCAAACGTCCGTGTGGCTCTGGATGTAATCGATGAACTTCTTCAAGGCCGCGATCTTGCCCGGTCGGCCGATCAAGCGGCAGTGCAGACCGACGGACATCATCTTCGGTGCACCTGCCTCACCTTCGGCATAAAGGACATCGAACGCGTTTTTCAGGTACTCGAAGAAATCCTCACCGCTGCTCCATCCCGGCGACACGGAAAAGCGCATGTCGTTGGCCTCCAGCGTGTAGGGGATGATCAGCTGATTGCGACCGTCCACGTCCAGCCAATAGGGCAGGTCATCGTCATAGGTGTCGGAGATGTAGTCAAAGCCACCTTCTTCCGCGACCAGCCGGACCGTGCTCTCCGAGCAGCGCCCGGTGTACCAGCCGTGCGGACGCCCGCCTGTGACCTCAGTGTGAAGACGGATCGCTTCCGCAATGGCCGCGCGTTCGGTCTCCGGGTCCATGTCCTTGTGTTCGATCCATTTCAGACCATGGCTGGCAATTTCCCAGCCGGCGCTCTTCATAGCAGCAACCTGTTCCGGATTGCGGGCGAGTGCCGTTGCAACACCGTAGATGGTCAGCGGGATGTCTGCGCCGGTGAAGAGCCGATGGATCCGCCAGAAACCGGCCCGTGCGCCGTACTCATACATGGATTCCATGTTCCAATGGCGTTGGCCCGGCCATTGCGCAGCGCCCGGAATATCTGACAAGAACGCTTCAGACGCGGGATCGCCGTGAAGGACACAGTTCTCGCCGCCCTCCTCGTAATTCAAGACGAATTGCACAGCGACTTTGGCACTGTTCGGCCAGTTTGCGTTCGGCGGCGTGGGACCATAACCACGAAGATTGCGGGGATAGCGATTCAAGACAGACCTCCAAGCTTTCCGGTCTTATAAAACAGCGCGTGGGTAATCAGTTTTCGATAATTCTTGAAAGTGCTTCACAGTTCCAGCTTCAGACCAAAGGCGTTTTCGCCAGTTCGTCCTGAATGTGTGAAACCATGAAATCGATGAAGAGGCGGACTTTTGGATCCTGACGGCGGCGGTGGGTGTAAAGGCATGCCATTTGAACGGGGATCGGTGGTGCGCTTTCCAAAACCTGAACCAAGCGCCCGGACTTCAAGTGTTCCGCCACTTCAAACACCGGTTTTAGAACAATCCCATGACCTTCCAGCGCCCAGGCGGTCAGTACATCACCGTGGTCGGACTCAAAAGGGCCTTTGACCGGAATGCGTTTCACACCCTCGGGTGTTTCAAGGGGCCACTGAAATTCCGGCGCGCCGGGATAGCGCATGTTCAGGCAGTCGAATTTTCCTGTCGACAAGTCGGCGCTCGATGCCGGTTGTCCCGTCTTGGCGATGTAGTCCGGCGAAGCGCAGAGAATCCTCTGGCAATCGGCGATCTTGCGGATTTTCAGGTTCGAGTCTTCCGGAACTCCCAAAAAGAACGCCGCATCGAGGCCTTCGCCTGTCAGGTCGACCTTCCGGTCAGACAAGCGCAGCCGGATATCGATCAGCGGATGGTCTGCCTTGAAGGTCGGAATGGCTGGGGCAATCAGGCTTTGCCCCATGCTGATGGGAGCGGCCACGAACAGTGTCCCGCGCGGTGAGCGGGTCATGTTGGTGATTTCCGCTTCCGCTTCTTCCACCGCTTCCATGATTTTTGTGGCACCGCGGTAAAAGATATTGCCCTGTTCTGTCGGGCTCAGGGCGCGGGTTGTACGCTGAAACAGCCGGACATTCAGGTGTTCTTCCAGTTGAGAAATCCGGGACGACGCGACCGCAGACGAAATTCTAAGGTCCCTTGCGGCCGCGGACATGTTACCGAGCTCATAGACACGTAAGAAGGTGCGGATATTCTCCAGGTAAGCCATTTGGCGATTGTTCCGGATTTTTTGAAACTGCTTGGATTATGTCGGGATACCAGAAAATTGGTTGATCGACTAGGTTGATGGCAAAGTTTTTGGAGGGATTGGAATGCTGGATATCGCCATCATTTGGGACTGGCTGATGTTTGCCGTCAGGTGGCTTCATGTCATCACCGCGATCGCCTGGATCGGCTCGTCGTTTTACTTCATCGCGCTTGATCTGGGCCTTAAAAAAGTGCCGCATTTGCCCGTAGGCGCGCATGGTGAAGAATGGCAGGTCCACGGCGGCGGCTTCTACCATATCCAGAAATACCTGGTTGCACCCGCCAACATGCCGGAACATCTGATCTGGTTCAAATGGGAGAGTTATGCGACCTGGTTGTCCGGCGCGGCCCTCTTGATGATGGTCTACTGGGTCGGCGGCGAACTCTATCTCATCGACCCGGCAAAAGCGGACCTTGTGCTTTGGCAGGGCATCTTGATCTCCGCAGCGTCCCTGTCGATCGGCTGGCTTGTCTATGACTTCCTCTGCAAGTCGAAGCTCGGCGACAATCCGACCCTCCTGATGGTGCTCCTGTTCGCCCTCCTAGTGGTAATGGGATATGGCTACAATCTGGTCTTCACCGGCCGGGCCACCATGCTGCATCTGGGTGCCTTTACGGCGACCATCATGTCGGCGAATGTGTTCTTCATCATCATTCCGAACCAGAAGATCGTCGTTGCGGATCTGAAAGCGGGTAGGACGCCCGATCCGAAATACGGCAAGATTGCCAAGCTGCGGTCCACGCACAACAACTACCTGACCCTGCCAGTCATCTTCCTGATGTTGTCCAATCACTACCCGCTGGCCTTTGCTTCGGAGTACAACTGGGTGATCGCAGCGCTTGTCTTCCTGATGGGTGTCACCATCCGGCACTACTTCAACTCCAACCATGCCGGAACCGGAAATCCGACCTGGACTTGGTTGGTGACCGCGCTTCTGTTCCTCGGGGTTATCTGGTTGTCGATGGCTCCTCTTCAGCACGATACCTACGAAGCGTCCGAAGCGCGGCCGCTGACAAAGACTGAACGGATCTTTGCCAATGCCGAAGGGTTTGAACAGGTCATGGCGATCGTGCCGGGCCGTTGTGCCATGTGCCATGCCCGGGAGCCCTTCTACGAGGGGATCCACTGGGCGCCGAAAGATGTGCTTCTTGAGACGGAAGCTGATGTCGTGCGCTCAGCCAAACAGGTTTACTTGCAGGCCGGTGTGACCAACGCCATGCCGCCGGCCAATGTGTCTCATATGGAAGAGAGCGAACGGCGCGCCATTGTGGCTTGGTACCGGAACGCCACCAAAGACCAGCCGTTCTGGATTGGAGCGCGCTGACAGACCGGTCGGTCAATTTCTTTCATGCGTGAAATATAACGCTTGTTAAACAGCACGCGCCGGCCTCCAATGCTTTAATTCGGGGGGCGGCGGTATTCAGTGTTCGTGTCTGTCAATTGAAGACTTGTGTCATTCGTCAATTTTCCCAATAAAAAACTTTGCCTATGCCCTTGCGTCACGGGGTTTTACTAAGGCCGTCCCGCATCTATGGTTGAGGCACAATCTTCACTGCTTGAGGAGGCAACTGAAGGTTGTTTGAGGAACAGGCCGTTGATGCCGGGGGGAAGCAATGACATCAAGCGATCGTCCGTGGACCGCGTTTTATGGACCTAATGTACGGTCCGACATAGAGGCGGCATCCTACCGCACGATCAGTGATTTGATCCGGTCTGCAGCAGACACTTACAAGTCCGCCCCGGCCTTCACGACCTGCATGCACAATGGCATGAACGGCACTTTGACCTTCGAGCAGGTCGATGAAATGTCAGACGCCTTTGCGGTCTATCTCCGGGAGTTGGCGGGACTTGCGCAGGGCGACCGCGTGGCATTGCAAATGCCGAATGGCCTTTCGTTTCCAATTGCCGCCTTTGGTGTCTTCAAGGCCGGCTGTGTCCTGGTTAACGTCAACCCGCTCTACACAGCAGAAGAGATGGCGCGCCAGTTTCAGGATGCGGAACCGCATGCGCTGGTGATTGTCGACATGTTTGCCGACAAGATCCCGGCTGCAACAAAAGGGCACCCGATCCCCAACATCATCGTCACGCGGGTTGCGGAGTTCTTACCCTCATTGCCGCGCGGCATCATTGGGTTGGTGCAAAAATACTGGGACCGGTCGGTCAAACCGATCGAAGTCCCGCACATCCGCTTTCCTGAAGCGCTCGCCGCGGGGCGGGAACACAAAACCCGCGACCATGTCGAAGTTGATGCCTATCACCAGTCCGTCGAACCGGACGATGTGGCCTGCTTGCAATATACTGGCGGGACGACGGGTGTTGCGAAGGGCGCGATGCTCTCCCATAAGAACCTGCTTATGAACATGGAGCAATCGCTGGAGATGTGTCCGGCGGTGCAACGAGGTGAGGAGGTCGCACTTACTGCACTTCCGCTCTATCATATTTTTGCGTTCACGCTGAATTTGCTTGCCTTCTATTGGATTGGCTCGCGGAACATTTTGATCCCGAATCCCCGGCCGCTAACCAATCTCAAACGCGCGTTTGAGAACTACAAGATTACCTGGATGAGCGGGGTGAACACCTTGTTCAACGGTCTGTGCAACGAAACATGGTTTCTCGACAGCCCGCCAAAATATCTGAAGTTTTCCTCGGCCGGCGGCATGGCTTTGCAGGCAGATGTTGCGCGCAGATGGGAGGACGTGACAGGCCGGCCCGTTTTGCAAGGCTACGGGCTGACCGAAACTTCACCTGTTCTCAGTTTCAACCCGATCGGCAAGACGCGGGACGGTTCAATCGGGATACCGTTGCCGTCTACCTTGTTGCGGTGTGTGGACGATGACGGCAATCCGGTGCCGCAGGGCGAGCGCGGAGAAATCGCGGCAAAAGGCCCACAGGTCATGTCTGGATATTGGAACAAGCCGGAGGAGACCGCGATCGTCATGCGGGATGGTTGGTTTCTCACCGGTGATATCGGCGTGATGGAGACGGACGGGTACTTCTATATCGTTGACCGGAAGAAGGACATGATTGTCGTGTCGGGCTTCAATGTTTACCCGAACGAGATCGAAGACTGTCTTGCCTTGCATCCGGGCATCTTTGAAGCTGCCGTAATTGGCGTTCCCGATGACACCACTGGAGAGGCGGTGAAGGCGTATGTTGTTCTGAATGACAAGAGCCTGACCAAAGAGGCGATCCGGGCCCATTGCAAGGAACACCTGACGGCTTACAAGGTGCCCAAACGGGTTGAGATCCGGGACGACCTGCCCAAATCAAACGTTGGCAAGATCCTCAGAAAAGACCTGCGCGCAGAAGACCAGCAGGCGGCGGAGTAACATTACATGGTCGGACCATTTGAACAGGCGCTTCTGGCGGCCATGATCTTTGTCATCATGCTTGGAATGGGCGCGTCCCTGACCCCGCGCGACTTTTATTTGGCACTGCGCCGGCCCTATGGTCTCGCCGTTGGCGTCGTCTCGCAATATGGCTTCATGCCGTTCATCGGCTTCCTGATGACACTGGCTTTGGCTTTGCCCGAGCCGATTGCTATCGGGCTCTTGATCATGTCCTGCATGCCGGGCGGCACGACTTCGAACATTTTTGCCTATTTCTCCAAAGGCAATCTGGCACTGTCGGTACTCATGACGGTGACCTCGACCGTATTTGGCGTAATCCTCATTCCGATTGTCCTTGTGATCTACGCAACGGCGCTGGATCTCGAAATCCCTCGGGAAAATATCATCGCAACCCTGGTGATCCTGTTGGTCCCGGTCGCGATCGGTATGGGATTGCGGAAAATCAGTGCGAATATCGGAGCAGTAACAGAGTTCTTCGGATCGGCCTTGGCCTTGTTCTTCATCGCCTTTATCGCGATCTCCTGGATCCCGCGGAACTGGCAATTCCTTCTGACAACCACGCCGGCAACCTATTTCGCGGCGATCATGCTCGGCGTCTTCGGGATTTTGGTTGGTTATCTTTTCGCCCGGTCCTTAAAACTTCATCCGCGCAATGTACGGACCATCGCCTTGGAGACCGGCATTCAGAATGGACCGCTTGCTGTTGCCATCATTGCCCTAACCTTTCCAAGCGACGAACAACAAGGGATCATGGCCGTGGCGGCGCTCTATTCCCTGTTCATTGTGATCACGTCGACTTTGGTGACGCTGATCTTCCGGCGGGCGAATACGGCCGCGGAACAGAAAATCCCCGACAGCCTGCTTTAACGGCTGCCGGTTCTCTTCGTCGATCCGATCGCAGCAAGACGTCCTTCAGTTCTTTGTAATCAGATGATCTGAATATCCGATGCGTCCAACTGCGAAACGGAAACGCCCAGCAGGGTGATCGACAGGTTGTCTGAGAAACTGAGAACGGCCCCGGCGTCGGTGTCCGCGGCGAGCGCCAGGATTTCGGCAGATGACGAGAAACCTGCGACCCCGATCTGAAGGATGTCACCGTTGCGGTTACTGGTGCTGAAATCGGTCACAGTGTCTGATCCGAAAGCTCCGTCAAAAACAAAGGCGTCACTGCCGCGCCCGCCATCGAGGGTGTCGTTGCCCGTGCCGCCGACCAGCACATCATTGCCATCGCCGCCATAAAGAATGTCGTTTCCGGCCTGGCCGAACAGGACATCGTTTCCGTCCTGTCCCTCCAGTTGATCGTCTCCGCCGGCGCCGTCCAGAACGTCGTTGCCGCGATTGCCCAGGATCAGGTCTCTCTCTTCCGAACCGACCAGAGCATCATCGCGATTGGTTCCGCCGAGGCGGTCGTGAGCGAGCATCACGTTGTCCTGAATGGAGCGGATGTCCGTGTTGCGTTCGATCACGTCGGCCAGCGTGGTGGACCACAGAGCGTCAATCTGAGCCTGAGGAAGATCTAGGCCCTGGCTCCAGAAAGGGTCGCCGTCGCGCAACCGCAAAAACTGATCAAGGAGGATCGTGGCGAACAACTCTCCAACAATCCCGCTGCCCGAAGGGTCCTCTGCAAGTCCGCCGATCCAGGCATCGACTTGATCGACGGATCCGTAAATGCTGGCCAGTTGTGCGGCCAATGTGGCATCTGACGTTATATCCGAGAAGTTTGCTGCGCGTTGCAAGCCAAGAGCCTCGCGCAGGTCGTTGTAGCTGGCGACCCCAAGATCCCGGCCGCGTTCGATGTTCAGGGCGGCCAGGTCCAGGCCGCCAGAGCCTGGAGCGCCAAACAGGAAGGACCGCACATCCTCGACGATGTGTGTGTCCAACTCTTGCGCCATGCCATCTGCAAGTCCGCGCAGAAGGGGATCGATGCCTCCATTCTCTGCGATCTCCGACGGGTTGAAAAACGCTTCACTCAAAGAGAGATCTCCGGCGGCAATGGTATCGCCATCCCGGTCCAACCTTTGAATGCTGGATGACAAGAGGCTGTGGCCAAAGCGGAAAGCCGCAGTTGCAAATTCGACCGAAATGCCAGGATTGATATCTGGATTATACCCGGCGTAGTCCGTGATGGCATTCTCTCCCAAGAGGAGCGGCAAAAACTCGTTATAGGTGATTGCCTGGATTTCAGCTTCAATGATGATGCGTGCGGCATCGTAAAGCTCATCTGAATTCATGCTTGGGTCCTGGCGGGCCAGCCGGTCCACCCAGAGGTTATGCTCGCGGGCAAACAGAGTGTGCATGGATGTCAGAGCGACATTTTCCGCTGCGCGCACCTCGCCGGCCAACACGCCACCTGTTTCCGGTTCAATGAGGAGATCGTTGTCCGTAAGGCGCAACGTTCCACCGTCCCCGCGCAGCGCGGCGGCAGTTTCGGCATCTGATCCGTAGACCATGGAGGCATCGATAAATGTGGTGATTTCGTTGCTGTATTGCCGTGCGGACGTGGCTCCGGTTACATCATCAAATCCCGCGCGTGTAAACGGTATGATCGCTTCACCGGTTCCGGTCGGGTCAAAGTCGCTGTCGCCAGCAGGTACAACAATCGGCGCGAATTCAAATCCCTCGCTTCCGGTGAGTGTGATGTCATGATCGATGAATTGGCCCCAGACCCAGAACATGTCACTTAGGCCAAAGGAATTGGGTTCGTCTTCCGTTTGCTGCGCAACCGCATTACTGACCGCTCGGGCGTTGGGAAGGTCTGTTGCGATAGAGCCGATGCCGTCTGTGTAGTTCGCATCTGTCAGGCGCAGCATTTGCTGGCCGGCAGATCCCCAGTCGATATTGGTCTCATGACTGGAGGATCCGTCAATGGACCGGGTTTCAAGAGCCGCGACAAGGTTTGCCTGAATCTGAGCCAAAGTGTTCGACGCGCTTTGCTGGTTTTGGGGTTGATCCGGATTTTGCTGATCGCGGCGTTGATCTTGACTGGACCGAGGCATCTCAGGCTCCTGATTTTATTGTTGGATGGGACGGAACGTGCGGTATCGCCAAAACGCCAGTGCACGCGGCGTTTGGTCGAATGCGATGAAGTGCTGTTGCTTTGGAATGGTGAGGTGAGCGGACGTGGATCGCATGAGTAAACGGCGACCGCAGCGCCGGGCTGCAAGCTGGATGGTGTCGCTGGTTTGTGTCGTGGCCTTGCGAGAAAAAACGCAAGGAAATGGTCTCCGGTACGGAGCAACATACCGCTCGTCCCCCAGTCTGGAGTCCACCGCACCCAGATTTATGCACGCCCTACTGGAACAACCCTTCGGAACGGGTTTCATTCCGTTGGCCATGAAAAAATGCTAGTTTAGAAAGGCTTCGAGGATTGCAGGAATTGGGCGCCGCACCTGAAAGCATCACGCGGTAGGCGCATGATTTCGAGGGCCCATTAAGACTTGCTCAGTGGTGTGCGGTTAAGAAGCAATCGAACCGCAATTAATTCAGCGAACAATATTGCATACCATTGTATACTGAATTATGTAGTGCGCAGCGAGCTTACCCGGCGAGCCAGCAATTGTGCGACCCGGCGACTAAGCGATATCCAACTTCAAGACGCCGGGGTCCTTATGAGTCTCTATACTGATTATCTCGCCGAGATCGAAACGCGCAAAGAGCAGGGGCTGCACCCCAAGCCGATCGAAGAGGCGGCTCTGGTTGCCGAGCTGATCGCTCAGATCAAGGACGCTGGCAACGAACACCGTGCCGACTCGCTCAAGTTTTTCATCTACAACACTTTGCCGGGCACGACGAGCGCCGCGGGTGAAAAAGCAAAGTTCCTGAAAGACATTATCCTCGGCCAGTCCGTGGTTGAGGAAATCACACCGGCCTTTGCATTCGAGCTGTTGTCGCACATGAAGGGCGGCCCGTCCGTTGAGGTCCTACTGGATCTCGCTCTTGGCAATGATGAGGCAATCGCGAAGGACGCTGCTGAAGTCCTGAAGACCCAGGTATTCCTATACGATGCAGATACCGATCGCTTGAAGGAAGCCTATGAGGCCGGCAACGACATTGCCAAGGACATCCTGGAAAGCTATGCGCGGGCCGATTTCTTCACAAAGCTTTCTGACCTCGACGAAGAAATCAAGGTCGTAACCTTCATCGCCGCCGAAGGCGACATCTCCACAGATTTGCTGTCACCGGGCAACCAGGCGCACTCGCGTGCCGACCGTGAACTGCACGGCAAGTGCATGATTTCAGAGAAGGCGCAGAAGGAAATCGAAGCGCTGAAGCTGCAGCATCCGGGCAAGCGCGTGATGCTGATTGCCGAAAAAGGCACCATGGGTGTGGGCTCGTCCCGCATGTCCGGCGTCAACAACGTGGCACTTTGGACCGGCAAACAGGCCAGCCCCTATGTGCCGTTCGTCAACTTTGCTCCGATTGTTGCCGGCACCAATGGCATTTCGCCAATCTTTCTGACGACGGTTGGGGTGACCGGTGGTATCGGTGTCGACCTGAAAAACTGGGTCAAAAAACTCGATACGGACGGCAACCCGATCCTTAACAACGATGGCAATCCGGTTCTGGAGCAGAAGTACTCTGTCGAGACCGGCACAGTGCTGACCATCAACACGAAGAAGCAAAAACTTTTCAATGAGGCTGGCGACGAAGAGCTGGTCGACATGTCTTCTTCGTTCACTCCGCAAAAGATGGAGTTCATGAAGGCCGGTGGTTCTTATGCCATCGTTTTTGGCAAGAAGCTGCAGACACTGGCCGCGGAAACGCTCGGCATCGAAACACCGCCGGTCTTTGCACCGTCCAAGGAAGTGTCTCATGAAGGCCAGGGCCTGACTGCCGTTGAAAAGATCTTCAACAAGAACGCAGTCGGCTCGACTCCGGGCAAAGTTCTTCATGCCGGCTCAGATGTCCGCGTTCGGGTTAACATTGTCGGCTCGCAGGACACCACTGGTCTGATGACTTCCCAGGAACTGGAAGCCATGGCCGCAACGGTGATTTCCCCGCTCGTAGACGGTGCGTATCAGTCCGGCTGTCACACCGCATCTGTTTGGGATCTGAAGGCTCAGGCCAACACGCCGCGCTTGATGTCATTCATGCACAAGTTTGGTCTGATCACCGGCCGTGATCCGAAGAACGTCTACCACCCGATGACGGACGTCATTCACAAGGTGCTGAACGACATCACTGTCGACGATTGGGACATCACCATCGGCGGCGACAGCCACACCCGCATGTCCAAGGGCGTTGCCTTTGGAGCTGACTCTGGAACCGTGGCTCTGGCACTTGCGACCGGTGAGGCGTCCATGCCGATCCCGGAAAGCGTGAAGGTGACCTTCAAGGGCTCCATGAAGGATCACATGGATTTCCGCGATGTCGTGCATGCTACCCAGGCTCAGATGCTGCAACAGCACGGTGACAACGTCTTCCAGGGCCGTATCATTGAGGTGCACATCGGCACGCTGCTTGCAGACCAAGCCTTCACCTTCACCGACTGGACTGCGGAAATGAAGGCAAAAGCCTCCATCTGTATCTCCAACGATGAAACCCTGATCGGATCTCTGGAACTCGCCAAAGGCCGTATTCAGACCATGATCGACAAGGGCATGGACAACGACGCCAAGGTTCTTCAGGGCCTGATCGATAAGGCGAGCAAGCGCATTGCCGAAATCCGGTCCGGTGAAAAGCCGGCTCTGACGCCGGATACCGATGCGACATACTTCGCAGAGGTCGTTGTCGATCTGGATGAGATCGATGAACCGATGATTGCCGATCCGGACGTCAACAATGCGGATGTTTCCAAGCGGTACACGCATGATACGATCCGCCCTGTTTCCTTCTACCATGGTGAGAAGAAAGTCGATCTGGGCTTCGTCGGATCATGCATGGTGCACAAGGGCGACATGAAGATCGTCGCGCAAATGCTGAAAAACCTGGAAAAGATGCGTGGCAAGGTCGACTTCAAGGCGCCGCTCGTTGTCGCGGCTCCGACCTACAACATCATCGATGAGTTGAAGGAAGAGGGCGACTGGGACGTTCTGCAGAAGTACTCCGGTTTTGAGTTCAACGACAACGCGCCGAAGACAGCAGCCCGGACCGAGTACGAGAACATCCTGTATCTTGAGCGTCCCGGCTGTAACCTTTGTATGGGCAACCAGGAAAAGGCGGCCAAGGGAGATACCGTTCTGGCGACATCCACCCGTTTGTTCCAGGGCCGTGTGGTTGCGGATTCCGAAACCAAGAAGGGTGAATCCCTGCTTGCCTCGACACCGGTTGTCGTATTGTCGGCAATCCTTGGCCGGACGCCGACCATGGAGGAGTACAAGGAAGCGGTTGAAGGCATCAACTTGACCAAGTTCGCGCCACCAAGCCAGAAGCCGCTCGATCCGAAATCGATTCACTTCTAAGCGAGAAAGACACTCAGGCGGCTTGTTTTCCGGCTACCAGGTCCAATACGAAAAGGGCGGCAAAGATCTCTGCCGCCCTTTTTTATGCCTTCCAGTCGCCGATGCCATGCCACCACTGATTAATCAAGCCCAGGCTCAAAGCCGGGTAGGGGGTGCCAGGATCGGGGTCGTCGGGGTGCGGGAGTGCGCCATGGGACTGCAAAACCCTAAGGCTTGTCACAAAATCGCGCATGCGGTTCGTAATCTGCCGGATCTCGTCCGGCGTTTTCGCGATAGTCCCGCTGGTGGGCCGGTAAAACTGTTCCCACTGCCGGTAGAGCGCATGGCCGAGTTCAATGACTTCCTGCTCGCCATGCGGTTCGAGGCCGAGGCACATTTTGATCAGTTTGGTTGCAGGGCCTTTGCCGTCTGTGAAACCGGTAGTCACCGATGGGTCTCTTTTCTGTTCTTCTTCTTCTCGAGTGTCCGACATCCGACATGCCTGCAGCGTGTAAAGCGTGTTGGACGGCTGAGCCTCTCCCCTTTTGAGAACAAAAGGGACATTTTAGAGGCGCTGAGAGATTTGGTTTGGGACGCATTGGTTACCTGGCAACGCTTGAGTCGCCAAGCAGGCCTTTAGTTGGCAAAGCTGCCGTTGAGTGATGCAATGGATTTTTCAGTTCAGGACGAGATCATCCAACGGCTTGTTCGGCCAAAGTGATGGCCTCCAACGCAGAACGCGTGACGAAGTCGGCACCAGTGTTCTGAAAACCTTCCGGATGTGTGAGCACGGCCGCGCCGCCAATCACGATCTTGGTGTTTTCCGTAACAATCTCCGATCGGGAGCGCTCGATGGCTTCCTTGCAATCAATGGCCTCTTCAAGCCGTCCGACCGAAAGGCCAAGCAAATCATAAGACCGGGCAGAGAGGCGCATATACATTGTGTCACCGATTTCCATATCGGCTCCGCCATCGACTATCCATCCCAAGTCCTGGAAACACATTCTGACAAGGGTGACGCCTAATGTATGTTTTGTCCCGCGCGAGCGTGCCAGAAGGATACGTTTTTCGGTTTTTGGAACGGACGGCCGAGGTCCGGCATGGGTCAGGTGATTGACAATATTGCTCAACCGTGTCGAAGCCACCGCGACCTGCATGAAATCGGCATCGTCGTTACACCAGTAATTGCCGAGCTCCGTAGCGATGGGGCACAGGAGATGAATTGCGAGTGTCTGAAGAGGGATATTTGTCTGTACGAGCTCTTCGATGAGGTCTCGGTGATGGCGCGGATCGGGGTCGATCAGCGCCTTCAGGAATGGCACCCGATAGGAAATTGCCACATCCATGGACGGCATCTGGCGTGCTCGCTCATCCAATTCGGGATGCAAACGGAGATCAAGACGCGACACCGAGGTGCCGTTCAACGTTCGGTTTTTGATGTTAGGGTGCAGTGCGCCAACCAAACCGGACACTTGCCCGCGCACAGACCTCTCCAAAACAGTGAGATCCTGTACGGACAAATTGGCAGTTTCATCTGCCGTTATCGTCAGGCCATTGTCAGCAAGTGTCGACGGTGTCTTGTTATTTTCCGTCGGTTGTTCGCCGTCGTAATTGTTGGCCAATTCCCCCTCCCGATGTCTCGGCCCAGGCGGTCAAGCTCCTCCAAGCAAAAAGACCGTACTATACAACCTTTCCCCCGCCAATTGAGATCACCTACTCGTTTTCGAAATTATCTTTGCCCGTCTTCAACGGTCCTCCGCGTGGTGCGTCCATAAAGGGCGATCTTGTATTCGAGTTGTCCCGCCACCGAGTGTCACCTGTGACCCGTGACCCATGCGTGACAGGGTCACACGGACGAGATCGGCGATCTGGCGCGCATTCAACCCGGCTTCATTATACATTTCCCACGGTGATGCTTGCGAAATGAACGTATCGGGCAGTGTCATCGTGCGCACTCCGCAGCGTCCATCCAGTAACCCTTTATCTGCAAGGTGATGCAAAACCAGTGCCCCAAAGCCGCCGGTCGCACCTTCTTCAACTGTCACCAGCAACTCATGGGTCTCGACGAGGTCCTCAATCAGCTCCGTATCGAGTGGTTTGGCAAAGCGGGCATCAGCGACCGTGACGGATATGCCGAGTGCCGACAAGAGAGCTCGGGCTTCAAGACATTGCTCAAGCCGTCCGCCGAAAGACAACAGCGCGGCTGTGTGCCCGATGTCGACGATCCGGCCCTTTCCGATCGGCAGGGCAACCGGTTGAACGGGAAGCTGTGCACCCGTTCCTTCACCGCGCGGATACCGGAAAGCAATAGGTCCAAGGTCATGTTCGGCCGCGGTCTTGACCATGTTGACCAGTTCTGCCTCGTCGGCGGCGGCCATCACGGTGAAGTTCGGCAAATTTGCCAGGAAGCCTATGTCGAATGCTCCGGCGTGGGTCGCGCCGTCCGCACCGACAAGACCTGCACGATCAATGGCAAAGCGCACGGGAAGGTTTTGCAAGGCAATGTCATGCACGACCTGATCATAACCACGCTGCAGGAAGGTGGAATAAATCGCGCAGAACGGCCGCATGCCGCCGGCGGCAAGCCCTCCGGCAAACGTTACGGCATGTTGTTCGGCGATCCCGACATCGAAGCTGCGATCCGGATATTGTTTACCAAACAGATCAACACCGGTACCCTCGGCCATGGCTGCGGTGATGGCGATAACCCGGTCATCCTGCCGTGCTTCCTCAATCAAAGCGTTGGCAAAGACCTTGGTGTAGCTCGGTGCCTTTGGAACCGACTTGGACTGTTTTCCAGACGGAACGTCGAACTTCGAAACGCCATGATATTTGTCGCTTGCCGCTTCCGCGTGGACATAGCCGGCACCTTTGCGGGTAATGGCATGCAAAACGACAGGGCCCGTGCCTTCTTCTTTCAAGTGGCGCAGTGTCGCCAAAAGAGTTGGAATATCATGCCCGTCGACCGGGCCATGATAGGCAAATCCCATATTCTCAAAGAAGCTGCGTTCCCGCTGGACTGTATCGGATTGGGCGAGTGTGTTGAGATGATCCGATAATGCGCCTGTCGGCGGCGAAATCGACATGTTGTTGTCGTTCAGAATGACGATCATGCGGCTGTTGAGGTGGCCAGCGTTGTTGAACCCCTCATAGGCCATCCCGGCTGTCATCGCGCCGTCCCCGATTACACAGACGACATGGCCGTCCTTTCCTTCAAGATCCCGGGCTACGGCGAACCCAAGCCCGGCAGAGATCGATGTGGAAGAGTGGGCAGCGCCGAATGGATCGTACGGACTTTCACTGCGTTTAGTGAAACCGGAAAGGCCGTCCTTTTTGCGCAAGGTCCGCATTCTGTCGCGCCGGCCGGTCAGGACTTTGTGCGGGTAGCACTGGTGGCTTACGTCCCAAATCAGGGTGTCTTCCGGTGTGTCGAACACCGCGTGGAGGGCGACCGTGAGTTCGACAACGCCGAGACCAGATCCCAGATGCCCGCCGGTTTCTGACACGATATCAATAACATCTGTCCGAAGTTCATCAGCAAGCCGGGCGAGTTCGCCATCACTAAGGCTTTTCAGGTCTCCTGGCGTGTGGATGGTATCCAGCAATGGGGTTGTGGATGTCCTGTTGGAGTTGGAGCTCATTGCGTTTCCTCCACCGCATGGTTCCGTCCCTCTGGTGGTGCAGTGCTTCAGCCAGCTGCGAGGCCCACCAGTAGACATTGATGTCGTTAGGGTATTCTCGAGGATCTTTATAGATGTGTAAACTTTTTTTTACACATGAAGTTCGAAAATATGGCGTCAAAGTTGACAGTTTAAGCGGGTCGCGGCACGTGTTCGGGCTGTCATGAGCAAAGCGGCGGTGGGCTTGTTTTCCTGCGAGGTGCCCTTTAATCCAGTGTGACTGTTCGCAAATGCTCCGCAGATCTTCATTGCGGAACCCGCGCTTCTATCTAATGCAGGGTCTAAATCCCCGGAACGGAGCCTTTGATGGCCATCGCAGTTTTTATTGGTGTCGTTTTTCTGGCTGCAGCCAGCGGCGCTGTTTTCAAACCAGGACCTTGGTATGAGGAACTGCGCAAGCCAAGTTGGACGCCGCCGAACTGGGCCTTCCCGGTTGTCTGGACACTTCTCTACATCATGATCGCCTATGCTGGCTGGAGTGTTTGGTCCAAGGTCGGCTGGTCATTGCCGATTGTATTCTGGGCCTTGCAGATCGTGCTCAATGCGGCTTGGTCCTGGTTGTTCTTCGGACTGCGGCGCATGGATCTGGCGCTTGTTGATGTCGGTCTTCTCTGGCTGGTAATTGCAGGGTTTATTGTCACCGCGTGGCCCGTTTCACCACTCGCGGCGCTGCTTTTCGTGCCTTATCTTGCCTGGGTAACAACTGCCGGACTGCTTAACCGCTCGGTCCAGCAGCTGAATCCGGAGGCCTAGAGCGTTTCAATAAGCGCGTGAAACGCTCTAAACACGCAACCGTGTGACCAGGTCCCAAATGTGTGCGATCAGGGCGAGGCTTAGAAACAACAGCACAAGAAACAATGCCTCGCCGCGCAGAGCAAAACCAAGCGCGGCCATCAGGCAGCTTCCGGCAAGGACATTGGCGAGCAGCAACTTGAACCGCTCGCCAGGTGCGTTCGAAAACCTGCAAAGAACGGCGAACTCTATCCAAAGGAACAGAACTGCGCCGAACGGCAACCATCCGGACTGCAGCCACGTCAAAAGCAGGTTCATTTCTGGCTGGCCGGCAGGCCTGCAAGTTGTGCGAGGTCTTTGAAGAAGACCCGTATATGGCCGAGCGGATCACGGCGGACCAGACGCTTGTTGAGGTACGATTCCCAGGTCAGGCGCTGGACGTCCGGATCGGCGCACATTGTGACAAACCGCTCCCGCAGCCCATCACTGCGGTACCAGACCGCTTGCATGATGCCGAGAATGAAAAAGATACGGCCATGCTCCGCCATGAACCTTCGCCGTGCCTGGCGCAGCGCCGATGCCTGTCCGGTTGCAAGGCACTCAGCAACGGCATCTGCACTCAGGTTACCACACAGCATTGCGTAGTAAATGCCTTCGCCTGACGATGGGGCGACTGTGCCTGCAGCATCGCCGGCAAGTAGGACATTCTGTCCATTGTCCCACCGCCGCATTGGTTTGAGCGGCAGTGGAGCCCCTTCGCGCCGGATCGTCCGTTGTCCGGTCAACCCTGCACGGTCGCGCAAGTCGGACGTGGCATCCCTGAGGTTATGCCCCTTGACCGCAGAGCCGCAGCCGACGGATGTTTGTCCCCCATGCGGGAAGACCCAGCCGTAGAAATCTGGAGAAATCCGGCCATCATAGACAACGTCACAGCGGTCGCGCTGGAAGATGTCTGGGTCTGGAACCGCCGGGCTTTCCACGATCTCGTGATAGGCAAAAACGTAAGGCGGCTTCTTCTTCGCAGGGAACATCAACCGCCTGACAGCGGAATTGGCACCATCGGCACCGATTACCATGCGCGCATTGAGGTGTTCTGTAGTTCCCGGATTGTGCGGATCGGTCCCGTCCACTTTCAGATCCAGGCTGCCGTTCTGTCCTGTGTCTATGCCAGCCAGCTTGCCTCTGACAAATCGGGCTCCCGCCTGTTCAGCACGGGCACGCAAATATGGATCAAAGGTTTCCCGGTCGACCATGCCGACAAATCCTATGTCGCCAATCCGCATTTCCACCGCGTTCCCGGACGGCGCAATGACACGTGCCGCATTGGCCCGGGCCACCAGCTGATCTTCAGAGATTTCGAAGTCTTTCAGGGCGCGGGACGGGATCGCCCCACCACAGGGTTTGATCTTGTTGTCCGGGTCGACCAAAACAACAGAATGATCGGACTGCGCCAAGCGCTCCGCAGCAATTGCGCCGCAAGGACCGCCTCCAATGACAGCAACATCAAAATTCGATTTCATTGCAGGCTCCTTGGTGTGAGGTTTGCGCCTATTCGGCGGGCACTGCCGATGGTTCCCGGTGTACGGGTAAACGAGGTTGGGCAACTTGACCGCCGCCGATCCGCAACGCAATGGCAGCTGACATGAGGAACAGGACGGCTTCCATTGAAAAGACGATTGCAAAAGCGGTACTGTCCTGGGCCGTTGCCCATCGCCCAAGGGTAAGAGCGATCGTTCCGGCTAGTCCGCCAAGGCCGAAAGAGATGGCCTGAGCCGCTCCCCAAACCCCCATCCGCATACCCTCGTTGGCTTTTTTTCCAGCCCCGGCAAGGATCATCATGGTGCCGATGGCCGCAACGGCGAAAGCGCCATTCATGAAGCCGAGCACAAAGATGTTGATCTCAAGCGGCCAGGCGGGTGCAAAGGACGCCGAGACGGCGAGGCCGGTGAGCGCCATGCCCGACCCGACACAGCCGGTAACGATGAACATCTTCATCAGGCCGGGCTTGCGTTTTGAAAACAGCCATCCGGCGATCCCAACAAGTGCCATCCCTGCAAAGATACCGCCGTGCTGAGTTCCGGACAGCTTTGTTGTCTCGCCCGGAGACATGCCGAACAACAAGCCGGCAAACGGTTCCAGGATCAGGTCTTGTGTGGAATAGGCCAGCATCGACAGGAAAATGAATACCGTCAAAAGGCGCGCTTCCGGATCGCTCCAGACTTCACGGACACTTTCGCGGAAACTGCCCGGCTTCTCGCGGCCAGTTTCGCCCACCATGGTTGGTTTGCGTTCAATTCCGGCAACGGCGATGGCCGATAGAACCAGAACCACAACACCGGTGAGGGCGGTGACTGTAACAAGCCGTAGATGCGAATAGGGCTCAAGGTTGATGCCGGTGACAATTGAAGTCACCACGATGCCGGCAATCATCAGCATCCAGGTGATCGTGGCTGCCGAGGCCCGGCGTTCTGGTGCCGTTTTGGTCGCAATCAATGTGAGCAGGGACGTGCCGCTTGCGCCAATGCCGACCCCGATAAGCGCATAGGCAAGAACGGCCGCTGCCAAGCCAGCTGCAAAGCTGATCTCGAAAAGAAACGTTGTTGCCGCGGCCGCTGTCCCACTTAGGGCGAGAAGCGCCAAGCCACCCAAGATCCACTGGGTCCGCGAGTTTCCGATATCCGACCGGTGTCCCCACAAGGGTCTGGAGATCTGCACGCCATAATGAAGCCCGACGAGCAAGCCGGGAATGACGGCTGCCAGGGCGAGCTCAACGATCATGACCCTGTTCAGCGTAGAGTTGGTGAGAACCACAATGGCGCCCAGTGACGCCTGTACAAGCCCAAGACGTAAAATCGAGACCCAACTCAGCCCTTTCACGGCTGCGGAGTTTTGCTGATTGGCGTCTCCCCGACCGATCATGGGGATCTCCCTTTTAAAAAAGCCTAAGAGATGGTTGGCACCAGAGTGCGCAGCCCAAATGCTGTGATCATCATTCCTGTGACGTAGAGCCCGACGCCAATGGCCGAGTACCAGACTGCGAACCGCACGGGATTACGGGCAAAGCGAACCATGCAGACCATCTGCAGCAGCAGAACAAAAAGAATTGCCAAGGCATAGACCGGCAGACTGAGCATCCAGAGTGTGAGGACAACACCCGCCTGAGCCACGGTGATGACGGCGCAAGCGATGAGCGCTGCCGATCGTTCCCCATGCAGAACGGGAAGGGTCCGGATGCCCATTTCTTTGTCGCCTGCGATCGCCTTGAAATCGTTCAGCGTCAGGATGCCATGGGCACCAAGGCCATAGAGCAAAGCAACGATCCAGATGGGTGCTTCCGGCACAAGGCCGGTCATGGCGGTCGCGGCTGTCAGCCAAGGTAAAGTTTCGTAACTGAAGCCGACAACGCCATTGCCCAGCCAGCCGTTTTGCTTGAAGCGGAATGGCGGCGCGCTGTAGGCCCAGGCAAAGGCAAGACCGAGAAGCGCTGCTGCAAAAATGAACGTGCCCATTAGTCCGGCGACAACAAGCGAGAGCGCCGACATGATGATAGAGATATAAAGACCCCACTGTCCCGGCATGCGGCCGGAGGGGATCACCCGGTCCGGTTCGTTGATCGCATCAACATGTCTGTCGAACCAATCGTTGACCGCCTGGCTGGTGCCGCACAAAAGCGGCCCGGCCAAGAGAACTCCGAGGAAGATGAACCCCAGCCGCCCATCCATCCCATGGCCCGTGGAAATTGCTCCGCACGCATAGGCCCACATTGGCGGAAACCAGGTGATCGGCTTGAGCAAAGCAACGATTGCGCCGGGCATTGGCCAGTTGGCTTGTGGTGTTTGGCGGGTGAGTTCCATACCAAACATGCTAGGCGGCGCTCCAAAAAGTGTCAATTAAAATTGACACATTGAGCGGCCATAAAATGCGAGTGTAAATGAGGGTTGACGGTCAGCCGGAAGCTTCACTTGCCGGGACGATAGTTTTCGAGCCCGTGCCGGCGCAACTTGATGTAGAGGCTTTGGCGGGAAAGACCCAGGATCTCAGCCGCGCTGGCGCGGTTGTTGTTGGTCTGGTCAAGGGCGGCTTCAATGCAGATCCGCTCAACGACGTCCAGTGACTCGCGGATCAGCTCCTTCAAGGGAACCTTGCCAACAAGGCTCGCAAACCCCTCCGCCTGATCTGCTGTCGCTGGCGGCGGCAAGGTCATTTTACCGGCACTGGCCGCTTGAAGAATAACCAGCAGCTGTGTGGTGTCGGTCTCTTTGTTGTAATGGGCGGAGAGGCTGACATCCTGACTCTCGCCGAGCGTATCGGTCAAAACAGAAGAGAACCCGCTGAGGGTCTTTTCGTCCCGGACGCGGGTGAAAAGAACGCTCAATTCGACGGTGGATTTGCCGAGCCAGTTTGACACATTCCGCCCGACCACCTGATTGAGGGTCGGTGCATGAACACGGTCCAGAAACAGGGTATTTGCCGACAACACAGTGCCTTCACCATCAATCGTCAACGCGGCTTCGGGCAGCAGTTCCAGATCAACACGAGTGCCATTGAGCCGATCGCTTGAGCGTTTTGCATCAACCCTGTCCGTTTCCTGGGAGTTCTCAAGGGTAATGACCAGGTTTGTGGTCCCGTGTTCTCTATAGGCGCGCAGTTTTGCGTCGAACGTACTTCCAGCGCTGCTGTGAAGGTTGGCAAGCTGAACAGGTTCTCCGCTGTGGCGGGCTTCGCCGATCGCGTCTGCAAGACGCTCCCGGTCTCCTTTCTTGAAGAGATCCCGTATCGCCTTTCCGGTTAGATTGCCAGAAGCGCCGGTCAAGAGAGACACAGCTGCCGTATTCGCTTCCAGAATTGTCCTTTTTTCACTGTCCATTACGACAAGGGCTGTTTCGGACATCTTGAAGACGGTCCGGTACCGCGCTTCGGCCTGACGAAGTTCGCGGTAGTCGGCCTCCATTGCGATCTGCGCTTCCACCAAACGCTGCTGGTCCAGCATCTGCTGCCGCATTTCGTGTCCGACAACAATGGTGAAGGGAAAGTCGTCGGTCCTGCTGGCCGTGTAGGCGACCGGAAGATCGGGCTGTCCGCTGGCGCTGTGGTTGACCTGATAGCCACGGGCCGGCCGTTTTCTTGCCGGAGCAAGGAGGGCGTCAATTTTCGGAACGGATTCCACGGTCACGCAGTCGCGCAATTGCTTGCCGACAATGGCCGACAAACCGTACGCATCCAGATCGGTGTTGCGGTAATGGAGGCGCTTTACGACACCTTTTTCATCGACTAATGCGACGATATCGGCACCCAATCCGATCAAGGCTGTTAAGGCGTCTGCACCCAGCAAATCAAGCAAATCAGTCCCAACCCCGATATCTTGCAGCGCGCCATGTGTCGAGGGAGAGGTCATTGGGAATGCCGATCGATGCTGCTTTTTCTTCTTTTTGCATCGCGGCCTTCCTGCGCGGCAAAGTGATTGATTTTTTCCAAATTGTAGAAACTCTCAGCGGTTTTTACCGCTGAAAGCGCACTATCGCAAATACAATCGACGCCCATTTCCACAAGGGGGTTGATAAAATCAAGGGTAGCTGCACCACCTGCAATTATGGGTAGTGTTTTGTGGCTGGAGTACAATCTGATGTTGTTAATCAGTTGGATTGCGTTGCTTTTGAGGTATGTGGTGCTCCACGCAATGCACACAACATCGGCTTGGGTCACCACTTTGGCAAACTCAAATTCACTCAGTGATTCGTGCGGAACAACCTGTTGCTGCCATCCAAGCGCCTGAAAAAGGGCACCTGTGAGGTAAGACATCAAGCTGTGCTGTTCATCAACGGGCAGAAAGATGACGGCGAACGGTGCTGTCGATCCAGAGCGGTCCCGCGCAGCTTCCGTAGTGAGAGCTTGAGCAATGGCTTGCAGCCGGGCTGATGCGATCGTGACATCGATGAAACTGGCCGCATCGCAGCTCCAGTTCTTGCCCAGTTCGCGCGCAACCGCTTCTAAAAGCATGACTTTCATAGCGGTGGGCGGAAGTGCTACCGGGTTGCCATTTGATTTGAACCTGGAGCGCACTTCCCCGTCCAGAAAGGCAAGGTGATCCTTTATGCGGGCATCTGGTGCCAGGATACGTTCGTACATTTCTGCGATGACAGATTTGTAGCGGATGTCGGTTTCAAGACCTGCATCCAGCAGGCCAGATAATTGCTCTGCGGCCATTGCTGCTACTGGTCCTTGGATGAGGTTGCGAAGCGTCTCTTGTTCGCCGCTGTTAAGCCGGGATGTCTTTACCATATTTGCCTGGTCAGAAACATAAATATTGCCGTCGGCGGGCTCTATCCGGCGGGCGGCCACGGTTTCAATGGGCAATTCAGTTGTGCCGTTCATCCTCATTTCGCGGTCGGCCTCCCTGGCCTTGCGGAAAGGGGTCATGCTCCGGCGTGCGCATTTATTGTTGTTATTCGCACCGTGAGCCCACTAAGCATGACTCTCAGCTGATGTGATGTAAACAAAAATATACGTCAATCAAAGTTGACACTTTTGCAGTTGCGGCGTTACCCTCACTCATCTGCTGAACCCAATGTCGGGTTTGGGGGGAGGGTTGAATGTCCGTGAGTGGAAACAGGAATTCGATTAAACCCGGTTTTCTTTATACCGATGAAGAGAGACGCCGCCGTGATGAAACCGTTTGGACACTTGTCCAAGGCGTCCTGGCACCCGTTCAGTTTGTCGTCTTTCTGATCAGCCTTGCTCTTATCGTAGTTTTTTTGATCTCAGGCGAGATGCAGGGCGCAGCCGAGCTATCCGTCGTGATCAAGACGCTCACGCTCTATGCGATCATGATCACCGGATCGATCTGGGAGAAAGAGGTGTTCGGGTGTTACTTGTTCGCCCGGCCGTTCTTCTGGGAAGACGTCTTTTCCATGCTGGTTCTGGCCTTGCACACTGCTTATCTCGCAGCCCTTTTCACTGAGGCTCTGACCGCCAATCAGCTGATGGCTTTGGCCTTGGCAGCCTATGCAACCTATGTGGTGAATGCCGGACAATTCGTCTGGAAACTGCGGCTCGCCCGGCTGGATCAGACGGCCCGCAAGACTGGTCTTGAAAGCGGTGTCCGGTCCGCCGGTGTCAGTGATTTGCAGATCGCAGGAGGTTCTCAATGAACCAGGCGTTTTCTGCAGGATGCGCGACGGGACCCACAATCCGTGAGCGGGGACAGCATGAAGTTTTTTGTGGCCTGACGTCCATCATCTGGCTGCATCGGAAGGTCCAGGATGCCTTCTTTCTGATCGTCGGATCCCGCACCTGCGCCCATTTGATGCAATCGGCAGCCGGCGTTATGATCTTCTCCGAGCCGCGCTTTGCGACCGCGATCATGGAAGAGCGGGATCTTGCCGGCATGGCGGATATGCATGACGAGCTCGATGGCGTGGTCGACAAGCTGCTCGCGCGCCGGCCGGACATTAAAATGCTGGTCTTGGTCGGTTCGTGCCCGTCTGAAGTTATCAAGTTCGATTTGTCCAAGGCCGCTGAGCGGTTGAACCGGGTTCACGCGCCCAAACACCGTGTACTCTGTTATTCGGGCAGTGGGATCGAGACGACCTTCACCCAGGGCGAAGACAATTTCCTCACAGCTCTTGTGAACGAAGCGCCAGCCTCAGGTCCGCAGAACGAAACCAAATTGATTGTCGCCGGATGTCTTCCCGATGTTGTCGAGGATCAGTTCACGCGCCTTTTTGATGACCTTGGTATTGAGGGTGTTCAATTCCTGCCTGGCCGTTCGAGCGCAGCAATGCCGTCAATCGGCCCGGGAACCCGGTTCATTCTGGCCCAGCCATATCTGGGTGCGGCAGCAGCAGCTCTGCAATCGCGCGGCGCTGAACGCATTAATTCCATCTTCCCGCTCGGTGAACAGGGGACAACGGCCTGGTTTAAGGCGATCGCCGACACTTTTGGTGTGCCGGAGGACCGGTTCGAAGCGGCAACAGCCGCGCCGCGCAAGCGCGCCAAAGCCGCGCTCCAATCCTTTTTGCCGTGGCTTGAAGGACGACGGATGTTCTTCTTCCCCGATTCTCAGCTCGAGCCTTCGCTAGCCCGTTTCCTCCACAGCGAAACGGGAGCGGAGATCATCGAGGTCGGAAGCCCGTATCTGCATCGGGAACATGCAGCAGGCGAACTTGGACTGCTCCCGCCGGGCACCGCTGTTTCGGAAGGGCAGGATGTTGATCTTCAGATTGACCGCGCCCGGAAGGCCGATCCTGATCTAATTGTCTGCGGTATGGGTCTTGCCAATCCATTCGAAGCGGAAGGCCGTCTGACCAAGTGGTCGATCGAATTCGCATTCACGCCGATCCAGGGCTACGAGCAGGCAGGCGATCTTGCAGAGCTGTTCGTGCGCCCGCTGCGGCGCCAGTCCGTTTTGAAATCCGGTCTCGGATTTGAGGAGGGCGCGCCATGCAGCTGAGCATGTGGACCTACGAAGGACCGCCTCATGTGGGCGCAATGCGGGTCGCCGCCTCGATGAAGGATGTGCATTACGTCCTGCACGCGCCACAGGGCGATACCTATGCCGATCTCCTGTTCACGATGATCGAGCGGCGGGACAGTCGGCCTCCGGTGACCTACACAACGTTTCAGGCGCGCGATCTCGGTGCGTCAACCGCCGACATTTTCAAGACGGCCTGCCACGATGCGGTCGACCGGTTCAAGCCGCGTGCATTGTTGGTTGGGGCATCGTGTACCGCAGAACTCCTTCAGGACGATCCGGGCGGCCTTGCCAAGACACTTGATCTCGATATCCCGGTCGTGCCGCTTGAACTGCCCTCCTACCAGAAGAAAGAAACCTGGGGCGCAGCGGAAACCTTCTACCAGCTGGTCCGGGCGTGCGCGTCCAATCGGCGGCGGCCTGAGACCATTGCAGCCAACACCTGCAACATTCTGGGCCCGACGTCCCTGGGTTTCCGGAACCGGGACGATGTCCGCGAGATCAAAGTGTTGCTGGAAGAAAACGGTCTGAATGTCAGGGTGGTCGCCCCGCTCGGTGCAAGTCCGGAAGATTTGGCCAGGCTGCCGGAGGCTGCCTTCAACATCGTGCTTTACCCGGAAATCGCCGACACCGCAGCCCGTTGGCTGAAAAAGGCGTATGGCATGCCGTATCTGTCTACGGTGCCGATCGGCGTGTCTGAAACCCGCCGGTTTGTTGCTGAAGCGCGCGCGTTGGCCGGTCTTGAGTCGGTTCCCTCACCGTCAGAAAACAAGGACCGTCTGACCTGGTACTCCCGGTCTATCGACAGCACCTATCTGACCGGCAAACGGGTGTTCATTTTTGGCGATGCGACGCATGCAATCGCAGCAGCTCGGATTGCCGCGAACGAACTTGGCTTTGAGGTCTGCGGTCTTGGGACCTACATGCGCGAGTTCGCACGAGATGTGCGGGCTGCGGCCAAGGACTACGGTCTCGAAGCGCTGATCACTGATGATCATCTGGTCGTTGAAGATGCCATCATCGAAGCACGCCCGGAACTTGTGCTCGGCACCCAGATGGAACGCCACATCGCCAAGCGGCTGCGCGTTCCCTGCGCTGTCATTTCATCGCCTGTGCATGTGCAGGACTTCCCGGCGCGGTATTCGCCGCAGATGGGCTTTGAAGGTGCCAATGTCATCTTCGACAGTTGGGTTCATCCGCTGATGATGGGGCTGGAAGAGCATTTGCTTTCCATGTTCCGCGACGACTTTGAATTCAATGACGGTGCGACGGCCTCACATCTGCATGCCCACAGTCCCGCAGCTGCCTCAAACCAGCACACAGCCCCGGCAGGTATTTCAGTGGAAGACCAGATCACTTTGCCAGCAAGCGCAACACTCTGGACTGATGAAGCTGAAAAGGAACTCAAGAAAATCCCGTTTTTTGTGCGCGGCAAGGCGCGGCGCAACACCGAGAGCTTTGCCACTGACAATGGCATTCACCCGATAACCGTGGAGACGTTATACGATGCGAAAGCGCACTTCGCCCGATAACGACCTCCCGATCCGGGTGGTCTTTGTTACGCTCGACAATCATGTCGCAGCAGCCGTCGATGACGCGCGCAGGGCTCTGAAAAAAGAGATGCCGGGCCTGACTTTCACGGTGCATGCGGCAACTGATTGGGCGGACAATCCGGACAAGCTGGCCCGCTGCCGTGACGCCATCCGGGCAGGCGACATCATTGTTGTTTCGATGATCTTCGTCGAAGAACACGTCAAGGCGATCGCTGACGTTCTGGAAGAACGGCACCTTGAGTGTGACGCCATGGTTTGCTGCATGTCTGCCGGCACGATCATGAAGTATACGGCCATGGGCCGCTTCCGCATGAATGGCGAACAAAAAGGGCCACTGGCGCTTTTGAAAAAACTGCGCGGCAGCAGCTCCAACAGTGGCAAGGAGAGCGGTAAAACGGCCGGTGAGCGCCAGATGGCGATGCTCCGCCGGCTGCCCAAGCTTCTGAAGTACATCCCCGGCACCGCCCAGGATGTCCGCAACTATTTCCTGACCCTGCAGTACCGGATCGCAGCTTCAGACGAGAACATTGCCAACATGGTCCGCCTGCTGGTCGGCAAATATGCCGCCGGTGAACGGAAGCCGCTGCGCTCGGCAGTTACGGCGAAGCCACCGAGTGACTACCCGGATATGGGGCTTTATCATCCGCGCACCGAACCGCGGATAACGATCCAAAAGAGCGATCTTGCAACTGTTAAAGGCGCAAGTGGCACGGTCGGGATTCTGCTCCTGCGGACTTACATCCTGTCCGGTGACACAGGTCACTATGACGGCGTTATCTCGGCGCTAGAAGCGCGGGGACTGAATGTCGTTCCGGTGTTCTGTTCCGGCCTCGATATGCGGTCCGCGATCGAAACCTACATGACGGATGCCAATGGCAAGCCAACGGTCGATGCGCTGTGTTCGTTGACCGGTTTTTCACTTGTCGGTGGTCCGGCCTACAGCGACGCTGCCGCTGCAGCAGAAACCCTTCAGCAACTTGACGTTCCTTATCTGTCAGCCTGCGTAACGGAATTCCAGAGCCGCGAGGGATGGCAGGCCTCAACGCAAGGGCTTACCCCGATTGAAACCACTTTGATGGTTGCAATTCCTGAGCTGGATGGTGCCGTCGGATCCATGGTGATCGGTGGCCGCAGCGGATCGGACGCCAATGGCAAGAGCTGCATTTGCGCCCGCCAGCTTGGAACATGCCCGTCCGGCCGTTCTTGCATGCGGCCAGATGATGAACGTGTCAGTCTGCTTGCCGACCGGATCGCGGCAATGACAAAACTGCGCCAGACTCCGCGGTCAGATCGCAAGATCGCAGCCACCTTGTTCAATTACCCGCCCAACGGCGGCAACATCGGAACCGCGGCCTTCCTGTCCGTTTTTGAAAGTCTTCTGGAGACGATGAAGCGCTTGAAAGCGGAAGGCTACGACGTCGATGTGCCAGCCGACGTCCAAACACTTCAGGACATGATCCTCAAGGGCAATTCGGACCGCTTTGGCACCGAGGCCAACGTCCATGCGACAGTTTCTGCAGATGATCACGTCCGTCAGGAAAAGTTCCTGAGTGAGATCGAAACCCAATGGGGACCGGCTCCGGGACGGATTTTGAGCAACGGCCGCGGAATTCACATTCTCGGCCGCCAGTTCGGCAATTTGCTCATCGCTCTCCAGCCGTCATTCGGCTACGAGGGCGATCCGATGCGTCTACTGTTTGAAGGCGGATTTGCCCCGAACCACGCCTTTGCCGCGTACTACACGTACCTGCGCGAAACATTTGCCGCTGATGCCGTTCTTCACTTTGGAACGCATGGCGCGCTGGAATTCATGCCGGGCAAACACACCGGACTGTCCGGCACCTGCTGGCCGGACCGGTTGCTCGGTGCCTTGCCGAACTTCTATTTCTATGCGGCCAACAATCCGTCCGAAGGCTCGATCGCCAAACGCCGGTCTGCGGCAACGCTTGTTTCCTACCTGACCCCATCGATCACGGAAGCTGGTCTCTACAAGGGCCTGAATAGTCTGAAAGCCAGTCTCGATCAGTACCGCTCCATGGCGCCTGAGGCCAGAGGGGAGCGCGAACGTCTTCTGGACGTGATCCGCGTTCAAGCTGAAGAACTCGACCTTACAGGAAAAACGGCGGAGCTTTCCGAAGACCAATTTATCCAGCATCTGGTAGCGGCCATCACCGAAACCGAATACGCGCTGATTCCGCATGGGCTTCACATCGCTGGGCGCGGCATGGGCACGTCCGAGCGCTCAGAAATGCTCGCCAAAATGGCACTGAGTGTCGAAACAGACTCAGGCTTTGTTGCCGACCCGCAGCTGTGCCAGGCCATTGCCAATCGCGATCGCGATGCCCTGGCTGCGGCAACGGAGAAGCTCGACGAAGAGGCGAAGTCTGTCGTTCAAAAACTCGCCCAGATCGATCAGGACTTATCAGACAATCGGGAACTTGACGGCCTGGTACAGGCGCTGGATGCGCGCTTCGTACCGCCAGCCCCGTCCGGCGATCTGTTGCGCACGCCGGATCTCCTGCCAACTGGCCGCAATATTCACGGCTTTGACCCGTTTGGTATTCCAAGCAAGTTCGCGCTTGAAGACGGCGCACGTCAGGCGGCCCTCATTCTGGAACGGTATCTGGAAAACGATGGCAAGCTGCCGGAAACCGTTGCGATCGTTTTGTGGGGCACGGACAATCTGAAAACCGGCGGTGCGCCGCTGGCTCAGGCCATGGCATTGATGGGCGCGCGGCCACGGTTGGATTTCTACAACCGGGTCTGCGGGGCCGAGTTGATCCCGCTTGAAGAGCTGAACCGGCCGCGCATCGATGCGGTGATGACCTTGTCCGGCATCTTCCGCGATCTCCTGCCGATCCAGGCAAGTATGCTTGCGGAAGCGAGTTATCTTGCGGCCATCGCCGATGAACCGGTTGAGCAAAACTTCATTCGCAAACACGCGCTTGCCTATTGCGAGGCCAATGGCTGCGATCTGGAAGATGCTGCCTACCGCGTCTTTTCCAATGCGGATGGGACATACGGTTCCAATGTCAACATGCTGATTTCGTCTTCGGCCTGGACCGATGACGAGGAAATCGCCGAGACCTACACCAATCGGAAGAGCTTCGCGATCAGCCGCAATGGCAAGACCAGCAAACAAACCGAGCTTCTCGATTCTGTTCTCGCAGACGTCGACATGGCCTATCAGAACCTTGAATCGGTCGAAATCGGTGTCACCACGATCGAGCATTACTTCGACACGCTCGGTGGACTTTCAAAAGCAGTTTCAAAGGCCAAGGGCGGCGCGGAACTCCCCGTTTACATATCTGACCAGACACAAGGTGAAGGCAAGGTTCGTTCCATTGACGAGCAGGTTGCCCTGGAGACCCGGACCCGGACGCTCAATCCGAAATGGTACGAAGGCATGCTCCAGCACGGCTATGAGGGCGTGCGGCACATCGAAGCCAATGTCACCAATACCTTTGGCTGGTCGGCAACAACCGGCGGCGTCGAGCCCTGGGTCTATCAGAAAATCACGGAAACCTATGTGCTCGACGAGACGATGCGTCGGCGTCTCGCCGATCTCAATCCAGCCTCTGCAGCCCGTGTCGCATCACGGCTGATGGAAGCGCATGAACGCGATTACTGGCAACCTGACGAAGAAACGCTCGAGGCTTTGCGCCGGGCGGGTGAAGAACTGGAAGACCGGCTGGAAGGCCTGGCAACGGAGGCAGCCGAATGAACATCTACACCCATCCGAAGACAGCCGCACAAGAGGCAAAAACCGCTCAGAAACTCCGCGAGCGTGCGGATGGCGACGGCAGTGTCCAGGTTCATCTGGATCCGACGATGGAAATCGACGGTGCCAAGGTTTTTGCGATTTACGGCAAGGGCGGTATTGGCAAGTCGACCACCTCGTCCAACCTGTCTGTGGCTTTCTCCAAGATCGGCAAGCGCGTTCTGCAAATAGGCTGCGATCCGAAACACGACAGCACATTCACCCTGACAAAAAGCCTGATCCCGACCGTGATTGACATTCTGGAGCAGGTTGACTTCCACACAGAAGAACTGCGCCCAGAAGACTATATGGTCGAGGGCTTCAATGGAGTTCAGTGCATTGAGGCCGGCGGACCGCCAGCTGGCACCGGTTGCGGCGGGTATGTGGTCGGTCAAACCGTCAAGCTCTTGAAGGAACATCACCTTCTGGATGACACGGATGTGGTGATCTTCGATGTCCTTGGGGACGTCGTTTGCGGCGGTTTTGCCTCTCCACTTCAACATGCCGAAAGGGCGGTTGTTGTCGCGGCCAACGACTTCGATTCCATCTTCGCGATGAACCGGATCGTGGCCGCAATCAAGGCAAAAGCGAAAAACTACGAGGTGCGCCTCGGCGGAGTGATTGCCAACCGGTCCCGCGAAACGGACCAGATCGACCGTTACAATGACAGTGTTGGCCTGAAGCGTCTCGCCCACGTGCCGGACTCCGATCATGTGCGCCTGAGCCGCCTCAAAAAAAGCACGCTCTTTGAAATGGGTGACTCTCCTGAAATCGCAGCCATCCAGAATGAGTATCTCCAGCTCGCTGAGCAACTTTGGGCTGGGACAGAGGCACTTCAGGCGGAACCCATGAAAGACCGGGAAATCTTCGAGTTTCTCGGCTTTGAATAAGAAGGTTTGAACCGGATATGACACGGGCCAGCTACACACAGCGGATCGGTGAGATCGAACATTACTTCGATCGCACGGCGCTCGATGCCTGGAAAAAGCTGACCGGCGATCAGCCGGTAAGCGGGATTCGGGCTACTGTGCGCCAGGGCCGTGAAGACATGCGGTCAACCCTGGCAAGCTGGCTTCCGCAGGATCTCACCGGTTGGCGCATTCTCGACGCCGGCTGCGGTTCTGGCGTGTTGTCCATGGAATTGGTCGCACGTGGGGCGGACGTGGTTGGCATTGATCTGTCGGCGCAGATGGTTTCCTTCGCCCGCCAGCGTGCCGCTGAGCAGATGAGCCGCCTCAACGGCCATCCGCACGGAACCGTGACGTTCAAAAGCGGGGATATGCTGGATCCGCATTTGGGACAGTTCGATGCGGTCGTCGCCATGGACGTTCTCATTCACTACGCCCCCGAGGATGCCAAGAAGGTGCTCGAGCAGTTTGCCGAGCGCACCAGCAAGAGCCTTTTGTTCACTTTGGCCCCGAGTTCGCATCTCCTGAAAGCCATGCTGATGATCGGCAAGGCATTTCCGCGGGCCGACAGGGCCCCGGCCATCTATCCGGCCAACCCGGAGCGGCTGGTTGACCAGCTCGTGCATCAGCCGCATATGGCCGGTTGGACGAGTGGCCGAACGCACCGGATTTCAGTCGGTTTTTACACCTCCCAGGCCATGGAGGTGATCCGGCCATGATGTTCAAGTCCGCATCAGACAGGATGATCGGCTTCTGGCAGACCGCCGGGGTCAACTTCATGCCGTTTGCGGACGCGGCAACAAAGGACGTGCCGCTGTCACGTCTTCTTCGCCTCGCGCTCTTCCAGGTGTCTGCGGGCTGTGTCTTGGTGCTTTTGACCGGAACGCTCAACCGGGTTCTGATTGTCGAGCTCGGGGTATCCGTTGCATTGGTTTCTGCCGTGGTGGCAATCCCGGTTCTGGCAGCACCCTTGAGGCTCTTCTTCGGCTATCGTTCGGATACCTACAAGTCGGTGCTCGGCTGGCGGCGTGTTCCCTATCTCTGGTTCGGCACCATCTTGCAGTTCGGCGGACTGGCCTTCATGCCGTTCGCGCTTTTGCTGCTCGAATCCCAAAGTGTTGGACCGGCCTGGGCTGGAACCGTGCTGGCAGGTCTTGCCTTTCTATTCGCCGGCTTTGGTTTGCACATGTCGCAAACTGCGGGTCTTGCGCTCGCAACGGATCTGGTTCCGCAAGACAAGCGGCCCCGTGTTGTTGCGCTGCTTTATGTGATGCTGCTGGCGGGTATGATCGCCGCTTCGATCTTCTACAGCATCTTCCTCGCCGACTTTTCGCCAAAACGGCTCATTCAGGTGATCCAGAGCACAGCGCTTCTAACCCTGGCGCTCAACGTGATTTCCGCCTGGAAGCAGGAAGCGCGTAATCCGGCCCGAACGTCTCACGACAGGAAAGTTGCCGGGTTCTTTGAGGCTTTGGCCGACTATTGGTGCGAACCGGGCACCGTCCGCTTGTTGATTGCTGTCGCGATCGGGTCTGCAGCGTTTTCCATGCAGGATATCTTGCTGGAGCCCTATGGTGGCGAGATCCTTGGCATGACGGTCGGCCAAACCACGCTGCTGACGGCGCTTTGGGCCGCTGGCACGATGGCAGGATTTGCCTGGGCAGCGCACAGCCTTAACCGCGGCGCCCACATGTACAGGATCGCCGCCCGTGGCCTCTTGATCGGTATTGCCGCTTTCTCTGCCATTGTTTTTGCATCGCCGCTTGAGACTGACATGCTGTTCTACGGCGGTGCCGCGGGTGTCGGGCTTGGCGGTGGTCTTTTTGCAGTCTGCACCATGCTGGCAGCCATGAGCATTTCGAAACGCGCTGACAGCGGCATTCTTGTTGGCGCCTGGGGAGCGGTCCAGGCGACCGCCATCGGCGTCAGCCTGTTGCTGGGCGGTCTGATCAAGAATGGCGTCAACATCCTTGCGCTGGATGGGCTGCTCGGATCTGCAATGAACAACGAGGCTGCCGGTTATCTGGCTGTCTACCATATTGAAATCGCGCTTCTTTTCATCTGTCTCGCCGTTCTTGGTCCCTTGGCCGGGCACCAATACCGGCAAGAGCGCGGAGACGACAGGCGCTTTGGCCTTGCCGAAATACCCGGGTGATCCCGGATCGGCACCAGTTTTAGGAGGAATGACCATGACCGGTTCTATCGTCGGCAGCATAGATGTCGCCCAAGTGGTGCTCTATGTCTTTTGGGTCTTTTTCGCCGGGTTGATCTGGTACATCCGTCAGGAAGACCGGCGCGAAGGCTATCCGCTAGAAGATGATGTCACAGGCAGGTTCAACAAGGACCCGTGGCTGTTTGTTCCAGACAAAAAGACGTTCGTTCTGCCACACGGTCATGGGACCGTTCAGGTTCCGGATTTAAAGCGCGACGACCGCCCTTTGAATGCCAAACGGGTTTCTCCAGCACCTGGATATCCGATGGAGCCGGAAGGCAATCCTCTGCTCGCAGGCGTTGGGCCCGGCTCATGGGCCGAGCGCGCAGATACGCCGGATCTGACCGCTCATGGCGACGCCCGGATTGTCCCGATGAACGAGGCGGAAGGATTTTCGATCGCTGACGGTGAACTTGACCCCATTGGCCTTCCGGTTGTGGGTTGTGACAGCAGTTCTGCAGGAACCGTCAAGGACGTCTGGGTCGATCGGGCAGAATTTCTGATCCGCTACTATGAGGTTGAGATTGAGGGCGCCGAGAAAACGGTTCTTCTGCCGAACAACTTTGTCGTCATCAAGCGTGGCCGTGGCAACAAGCCGTATCTTTATGTCCATGCAATCACATCCGAGCAATTTGCTGATGTCCCGGCGCATGCGAAACCAGGCACGGTAACCTTGCTGGAAGAGGACAAGATTGCGGCCTACTTCGGCGCCGGTCTCCTCTATGCGTTGAAAAACCGTGGGGAGCCGCTGATATGAAACAGTTTGTTGCGCGGGAACATGAAATGGAGCCGGTTCCCGGTTTGCCTGAACGTCTGCCGAACGGTGAAAAAATGCTGTGGCAGGGGCGGCCTTCAACGCGCCTACTTGCCCGCCATCTCCTCAAGAACCGTTGGATATCAGGCTACTTCCTGATCCTGGCAGCATGGGCGGTGTTTGGCGGTCTTTATGATGGCCGTCCCTTGGCTGGCATCGTGTTCTCAGTCGCCGTATTGACCGCATTGGCCGCGATCTTGATCGGTATGCTGGAGTTGTTTGCCTGGGCTGTCCACAAGACGACGCTTTACACCATCACAACGCAGCGCGTTGTCATCCGCTTTGGTGTCGCGTTTTCCATGACGCTCAATTTGCCGTTCAAGCAGCTGGCAGCAATCTCGATGGCCGACCTTCCCGGTGGTGCCGGACATGTTGCGATCCAGGTCCTGCCAGGGCATCAGATCTCCTGGTTGGTGCAATGGCCGCATGTCCGCGGGTGGCGGTTTGCGAATGTCGAGCCGAGCCTTATCTGCCTGACCGACGCCAGGAAAGTAGCCGATCTCCTTGCGCTTGCGATCAGCCAGAATGCGGCTGTGACCTCTGGTCATTCGCGTTTGGCTCACAATGACACCGTACCGCAGGGCGCAGTTTCGGCGTCTGTAGAAGCTGCGGAGTAGGAGCGAGCGATGCCTTCGGTTTCCCATCTCGGATATTTCTCGGACCGCAAAGGACGGCGCGGCAAACAGTTTCCGCGCAGGATCCTGATCGGGACGGCATTGCTTTTGAGTTTTGCAGTCGCAGCGGTGGTTTTTGGTCAGACAACCGGCATTGGCGTCGTCAAGCACCAAACCGGTGCGCCGGTCGCGATCCGGGACATTCTGATCACGCGGGATGCGGCGGATATCGTCACTGTCACAGACGCGCGAAGCGGTGTTGTTGTTTCAGCCTTTGAAAAGGACAACGGGGGCTTCGTCCGCGGCTCGCTGCGCGCTTTCGAACGCATGCGGATGGTGGCGAAAGTTCCGGCCACGGCACCCTACCGGCTCATTCAATGGGAGACCGGTGCGGTCAGCCTGTCGGACACGGCAATCGGCGAACGTATCTATCTGGAAGCTTTTGGAAAAGATAATGCAGCGGCCTTTGCAGCCCTGCTTGAAACCCGGGAAGGAGCGCGCAAATGAACGCGATTTTCAATCTCATGAGCCGGAAGGAAACCGTCAGCTGCACGGTGGAGATCAACAACACTTTTGATCAACTCGGTGCGCATCTGCGCCTTGACAATGGTGTGGTGGTGCATCCTGGCGACGAGGTCTTGGTCCATGGTGCGCCAGTTTCGATTCCCTACGGCGAGAGCCAGAGTTTCCAGCGCGAGGCGACCATCCGCCGGGCCGGACGTCTGGAACGAGCCTGGACCCGTGCAACCGGCGATCTTGAAATGATGGAATTGTGTGAATTCAGCTTCACGGAAAGGGCGCTGTCATGAACAAACCCGTATCGCCAACCGAATTGGCCTCGAACGAACCGACCCTTGAAAAGCGCCGGGCCGCTGTCAACGATACGACCAAGAGCGCCTTGGTCTCAACGATGTTGACACCGCGTTTCTACACCACCGACTTCGACGAAATGGACAAGATCAATGTCGAGCCCGTCCGTGAAGAGTGGGATGCCTTGATATCTCAAATGCGATCCGACCCCAATCGGGGACATTTCAAGCGCACAGAGGCGTGGGATGACATTGACATCGACGCCCTGCCGGATGATCTACGCGAAGAATTGGTCGATTTCCTCGTGTCGTCCCTGACTTCGGAGTTCTCCGGCTGCGTGCTTTACAAGGAAATGAAACGGCGCGGCAAGAACCAGGAAATCTGCGAGCTCTTCGGCTATATGAGCCGGGATGAGTCCCGTCATGCCGGGTTCATCAATGACGCGCTTAAGGATTTCGGCATCGGCGTAAACATGGGGTTCCTCGCCAAGGCGAAGAAATACACCTACTTCAAGCCGAAATTCATCTACTACGCGACTTACCTGTCAGAGAAGATCGGCTACGCCCGGTACATCACAATCTACCGGCATTTAGAGAAGCATCCAGAGCTCCGGTTCCACCCGATCTTTAAGTGGTTCAAAGAGTGGTGCAACGACGAGTTCTCTCATGGCGAAGCGTTCTCCCTGATCATCCGGTCGGACAAGCGCTTGCTTGAAGGGCGCAACAAGCTCTGGATCAAGTTCTTTTTGCTGGCAGTCTTTGCCACAATGTATGTGCGCGATCATATGCGCCCTGCGTTCCACAAGGCACTTGGGATCAACATAGAAGACTACGATATGCGGGTGTTCCGCTTAACGTCTGAAATCTCCCGCCAGTGTTTCCCGCTCGAACTTGATCTCGATAATCCCAAGCTTGTGGAAGGTTTCCGGCGCATGGAGCGGATTAGCCGCAAGATGCAGGCTGCAACTGAAAAAGGCGGTCTGTTCGGTCAGCTGGGAAGAGCGTGGTGGGGCGCAGCCGCAGGGCTCAATTTCGTGCGGATGTACATGATCCCGACAAAGAAAAATACTTTGCCGGAGACCTCGCGCCTGCAGCCGGTCTGGTAGGCCAAAGCTCATGTGGCTCGCAAACCCGGTCATTGCTGTTCTGATTGCCACAGGCGTCTGGTGGCTGTCGACCGGGCTTGTCTTGTTGATGGTGCATTGGTCGATCCGGAATAAGCTCGGCCCCTGGCAGCTCTTGCCTCTGGTGACCCTGGTCGGGGTTGCCGGTTTTCTGCTGCTCCTGAAAGGCAGCGAGATGCAGACACCGCTTGGATCCTACGCGGGGTTCTTTGGCGCACTGCTGGTCTGGGCCTGGCATGAAACGACGTTTTTGACCGGTATGGTGACAGGCCGCAGCAAACAAGAGTGTCCGCCGGACGCGAAAGGCGCCGCCCGGTTTGTTGCTGCCTGGAAAGCCGTGTGCGATCACGAAATCGCGCTCCTGGTAACGGCCGTGTTTCTCTGGTTCGTCCTGGCGGACGCCCCCAACACCTTCGGCCTTGCCACTTTTGGGCTTTTATGGGGGATGCGGATCTCGGCGAAGCTGCTGATTTTCCTGGGTGCGCGCCATGCAATCAGCGGCCTGATGCCGCCAGGTATCGTGCACCTGAAAACCTACTTCAACACAGGCCGGACGACACCGTTTTTTCCGCTTCTTCTGGCGATCGCTGTTGGTTTGTTCGCGGTCCTGGTTACCGGCGCGATGAATGCGCACAGCGCGTACTCATCTGTAGGACACATTTTACTCGCCGCGTTTATGGCACTGGCGATCATCGAGCACTTAATCCTCGTTTTGCCGGTCTCGGACATGGCTCTTTGGCGCTGGGCGGTGCCAAAGGGTGCGCGCGAAAAGCGCTCAAATCCGCCCGCTCATGAGTTCGCACCTGCCAGCGTTGGCGTGAAACGCGGCATGGAAACGCGATAATTGGAATTGCTTAGGGAGAGGACGATAGCGATGGACATCTTGAAAACTATGGAGACCGCTCTCTCCGAATTGCACGAGGCTGGCAACTACCGCGTCTTTGCCGAGCTGGAACGTCATTGCAACGATTTCCCGAAGGCAACGTTTTATGACGATGCCGGTGAAACACGCGATGTAACGGTCTGGTGTTCCAACGACTATCTGGGCATGGGCCAGAACCCTGTTGTGACCGGCCGGATGACTGAAATCATTCAAAAGTGCGGGGCAGGCGCGGGTGGTACCCGCAATATTTCCGGCACCAACCATTATCATGTGATGCTGGAGCGTGAACTGGCGGATCTGCATGACAAGGAAGCCGCTCTGATTTTCACATCTGGCTATGTGTCCAACTGGGCGGCACTCGGCACGCTCTTGTCGAAGATCCCCGGAATAATCGTCTACTCCGATGCCCTCAATCACGCGTCCATGATCGAGGGGATCCGGCATTCCAGATGCACAAAACGGCTCTTCCGGCACAATGACCCGGAGCACCTGGCCGAACTGATGGCGGCCGATGACCCGAACGCGCCGAAGCTGGTTGCATTTGAGAGCGTCTATTCCATGGATGGCGATATCGCGCCGATCGAGGCGATTTGTGATGTCGCTGACCGGTTTGGGGCAATCACCTATCTCGATGAAGTTCATGCCGTTGGAATGTATGGACCGCGTGGCGGCGGTGTTGCCGAACGTGAAGGTCTTATGGACCGGCTCACGGTGATTGAAGGAACCCTTGGCAAAGCGTTCGGCGTCATGGGGGGCTACATCACCGGTCCGGAAGTGCTCGTGGACTTCGTCCGGTCATTTGCATCGGGCTTTATCTTCACGACAGCCTTGCCGCCGGCGCTTGCCGCTGGCGCAACTGCTTCGATCCGGTATTTGAAAGAGAGCTCGGCCGAGCGGGATGCGCACAAGGCCAATGTTGCCAAGGTGCGGGCGGCACTCAATGCCCGAGGCATTCCGCATATGGAGAACCCAAGCCATATCGTGCCCGTGATGGTTGGAAATGCATCGAAGTGCAAATGGATTTCTGATGTTCTCATGACCGACTTCGGCATATATGTGCAACCGATCAATTATCCGACCGTGCCGGTTGGAACGGAGCGGCTGCGGATCACACCGACACCACTTCATACCGAAGCCGATATCCGGCATCTGTCAGGGGCGTTGTGCTCCCTATGGTCACAATGTGCTTTGGCAAGAGCGGTGGCCTGATCAAGGCGACAGCAAAAAGACACTGTTTGAAACAAAGAAGGGGCAGCGAGCCCGTACACCAATGAACAAGCCCTTGATAATTCCTGCTGTCGCACCGGATGGATCGTTTTATCCGGTCGAGAAACTGCAAGCCCATATAGATGGCGTGTTGCATCTGGCCGTGTCTGTCTTTGTATTCGACGGCGATCATCTGCTCATTCAGAAACGGGCTGCCGGTAAGTATCATTGTGGCGGTCAGTGGGCGAACACGTGCTGCAGTCATCCCCATTGGGATGAGAGCGTTGAAACCTGCGCAGAGCGCCGGCTGATGGATGAGCTCGGTTTCACGCTGCCGCTGTCGCGGCATCAAACCGTTGAATATGAAGCCAGCGTCGGCGAGGGCCTGAAAGAGCACGAACGCGTCACGCTCTTTAGTGCGCATGTGGATCGCAGTAAGCTCATCGTGGCGCCCAATCCGGACGAAGTGGAAGATGTGCGGTGGGTCACCGCGGCGGACCTTCATCGCGAAGTCCTGGAAAATCCAAATGCCTTCACGCCCTGGTTTCGAATTTATCTGGGGCGCTTTCCGGGGCTGAAGTTCCAAGCTGCGGCTTGAATTTCCCGGAGATCAAACTTCTTTAAATCAATCACGCGATTTCAATAGCTGCGTGAGCCGCTCTCGTTGGCCGACGGGCTCCCGGAACTGTGCCGTCAGCCGACTTTTGCCGCTAACGGGCCATTCTACATTTTGAATTGAACCAAACGGCGTGACGGACTCTATGGCTGTGTTGCGGGTTTTTGAAGTTTGCTGTCTAAACACCAAACTCTAAAGCAGTCACTGAGGGCTGCTTCTGCGAGTGCAAAAAAGGCAAAAAAAATGGGAGCCCGAAAGCTCCCAAGTATCCTCGGCGGATGCCGCGCTCATTGCTGAGTGGCGGCAACCGTCGTTTTCGCCGGGAGGGCGGAGGAGTTGGTCGGTCCGTCCGGCGCCATGGTCTGGGTCTCGCCGGGGACGTATTTCGAATAATCAGGGACCGCTGTCGGTCCTTTTTTATCCAGGGCGTCTACATAGTTTTGAAGCATGGAGACGCCGTAGAGCGGCTTTTGAACACCTTGGTGGCAGGTCGAGCACCCGATCTTGAAGACATCACCTTCCGGTCCCTTGCGGTTGTCCGGGAAGACCGGGGTCAATCCGACCATATAGTCGTTGTTGAGCGCCCGTGTCATTTGAATGCCATGCCAGGCGGTAACCCGTTGCGGCGGGCTCTGATCCCAGTCGTTAAAGGCCCGGGAATTGTGGCAAGTCACGCAGTTGACGCCAAGACCCTCTGACATGTGCATCATCAAGGCCCAGGTGCTTTCCGTTTCCTTCGTTCCCGCAGGGTTTGGATTTGCAGGGTCAGGCAAAGCGGTCAGGGAATGCACCCGGATTTCCTTGTCACCCAGCAGATACTCTGCCAATGCATTTTGCGGCATAGATGTTTTGCCGACAAACTGACCGACAACGTTCTGTCCGCCCCGGCCGGACGCGCTGGCCGGTTTAGGCTCCTGGTCGTCATACCAGTAGTAGGCCGGAACAGCCTGGCCGCGATGGCAGGTGTAACAGGTTACTCCGACATCACCGACATGCGGTTCCCAGTCCACATTGATGGTCTGGTTCATCTGGATCATACGCCGGGAAACGACCTTGGTGTAAACCTCGTCGGATGCAAGGTTCTCCAGATTGTGGCAATAACCGCAGCCTTCTTCCGGTGCAACCCATTCCGTGATGGCCGCCATGAACAGGTTGAACTGGTCATCTGACAAATCGCCCAAGACCTGAACATTTTCATAGATCTCACCAGCGCGGTCGCCTTCCGGATCCGCTTCCCAAAGCGGTTCTGGAACCGCATTTAGGGCTTTCAGGGCCTCGACCTTGTCAACGTCTTTGATGACGTTCATGCCCGTGCCGCGATATCCCATCTGAGTTGTCTCTACAGGTGGGGCATCCCAATCGGCACCAACGAAGCTCGCAATACCGAGAAGTGTTCCGGCAGCAGCTGCAAAAGGTATCCAAAGTTGCATTTTCCTTCTCCTTATTGCGCCGCCGGATCAACAACACCCGGCCAGACGTCCGGTGTCGGAGACACGATCCCGTGCTCGATGCCCCACAGGTACCAATTGTCGACGACGGTGCCTGTGAGAAGGATGCCGATCCCTCCGGTCAGAGGGGTCAGAATGGCGAACCACCACGCCCAGCGGTGAACCGATTCCATGGTGGCGTTGAAGCCCATTGTCCAGCGCCAGAATAGCGCTGCACGTTCGGACGCGGTCCCGCGGTCGGTGATCTGCTCAAGCTCCCGCTCGCCGCCATACTTGCCGACAGCAAGGATTGTCGCGCCATGCATGGCAAACAGCAGAACCGAGCCATATAGGAAGACGATCGAGAGACAGTGGAACGGGTTGTAGTAAAGGTTGCCGTAGCGGATGGAGAAGGCTGCGGTCCAGTCAAGGTGCGGGAAGATCCCGAAAGGGACGGCTTCGGAAAAATCGCCCATCAGGATCGGGCGGATGAAACCAAGCACCAGGAACAACCAGATCGCCGAGCCAAACGCCCAGGCAATATGGGTGCCGAGCTCCAGCTGACGTGCCCGCCGATAGACGCGCACCCACCACAACAAGATGGAAGCAGTTAGAAAGAAGCCGGCAATCTGCCACCAGCCACCTTCGTTGAGAGGTGCCATGGTCAGGCCGTACTGCGCTGGCGGCGGTTCCAGACCGAGCCAGAACAATTGCCGGACGAACTGGATCGGATCCCAGCCCACAGAGGCCAGCATGTTCAATCCGATGATCTCGAACGCGATCAGTCCGAACACAAGGGACAAAGACCCGAGAAAGCCCAGATAAATTGGCCCGATTTGCGCGTTCCCCAACCAGCCGGCAAGACGCGACATGATTGGCGTGCCGATGCGTTCACTGTCGCCTTTGGGAAGCGGCATGCCCTCTTCGGCCGGGCCGCTGACCTGAATGATGGTGAGGATGTTTTGATATTGGGTCATTGTCGTGTCCTCAGCTCCAGATCGGCAGGTTCAGCCACCAGTTCCACCATTGCGGCCAGCCCTGGTTCCAGAACGGCCCGCTGATGACGATGCAGACGGCGCTCCAAAAACCGGCGTTCAGCGCAAGGATCAGCCCCAGGCGGTGAATGCCGAGGGTCCCGATGGAGTAGCCGATGATGTCTCGGAAGAAGGTGTCTTCATATTCCGGCGTTTTCACTTCCGCCTGCTTGCCGCCACCTTCCATGGACTCGCCCGGATTGGCCGCCGACAAAATCAGGCCGCCGTGCAAGGAAAGAGCGAGTGTCGTCGTGAAGAAGAACGTCACGGCGATCATGTGTGCGGGGTTATAGTGGAAGTGGAGATATTGGTAGCCGACGTTCGAGACCCAGTCGAGGTGACTGAAAATCCCGTATGGAAACCCATGTCCCCAAGCGCCCAGCAGCAGCGGCCGGAAGACGACCAGAGTGGCGTAGGCGAAGATCGCGAAGGAGAAGGCGAAGGGCACGTGATAGCCCATGCCGAGCTTGCGGCAAATCTCGACTTCGCGCAAAGCCCAGGATCCGAAAGACCCCAATGCGCAAATGGTTATGATCTGCCAGAGGCCGCCTTCTTTTAGCGGCGCCAAGGCAAGCCCATAGGAAATATCAGGCGGGGCGATCGAGATCTGCCAGATGTTCCAGGTTGGGCCGATTGCAGCGCCGTAAATAATCAGGGCGGTGCCAAGAAATGTAAAAAACGCGCCGGTGATTCCAAAGAAACCGACATAAAATGGGCCCACCCAGAAATCGAACAAGTCACCGCCGATCAGTGTGCCCCCGCGTACGCGGTACTTCCTTTCGAAGCTGAGCAAAGCCATAGAGTCCTCCTTAGCCGCGAATTGCCAATGCGCGTGCTGCGGCTAATATTTGAAAGCAAGGCTTGGTGGCGGAGAGTGCTGACCGTCGTCCAGGCGCCGGCCAATACGCAGCCTCCGCCACCGATGATGTTGAACCGTGTAGGTCCGTCAAACCAAGGCTGACGAACCGTTCGGTAGGAGCATTTCGATATGCGCGTTGCCGTCGCTTAACGATGCTTGCTGTTCCAGCCAGTTGTACCTTTCGGTGCTGAGCAGAATGAAATGAATCAAAACTGCAAGGCTGAACAGGAAGACCGTCAGAAGAACGAGCACGCGGCGCGGATCGAACAAAAGCCACATTTTCCACATGTCTTCAGATCCTTATCTGGTGTGAGCTCGTCAGAGCCACGGTTTGTAAAGCCACATCGAAATGTGGGCGAGGAAGGGTGCAAGCGACATTGCGATCGCAAACTTTACAAAGAGCCGGTGAAACTCCTGTGCTTCCTCACGGCTAAGACCGGTAAGGGTCTCCTTGTCCGAAGCCATTCGCATGACCTCCACTTCTTGCCTTTCGGCGGTTACCGCGCAGAACCCTCGCGGCGGGGCCTCAGTCAAGCCGGTTGGAAGGACTTACTGAGCAATTGCCGATGCTAAGACAGCGGCAAAGGCGTTGGGATCATGCGTGAAACGCGTATCCCAATGCGGCGTATGCCGAGGCCTTGGCTTCGGCGTATGCGGATTGTGTCGTACCTTCATGGGCTCCGAAGATCCGGCCGATACGGCCGAGGATCGTCGTCATGAGGCAAAATGGAAACACCAAGAGAAACAGGCGCTTCATCAAAACACGCTGGGACTCCCGTTCCTGATGGCGGCGACTGAAGGCCTGTTCGGTATGGCTGGTGGAAATCATCTGTCTTCCTCCCGGGGGTCCATTGGGGTGTAAATAGTCAAACGGGTCATGCCGGAGCGCCTTCTCTGCCTGAGACCTGCTCAAGATCATCAAGGGTCACTTCGGAAGCCTTGTTTTGCCGGGCGCGCTGTTCCGCTCCCTCGCGCAAACGTTTTGCAGCGGAAATGCGCACCAGAACGGGCTCCTGATTGACGCGCCTTTCAAGCGCGGCTTGAGCGTCTGGATGCCAGGGCATTTGGGAATGGGCCTTGGCCGCCGTCGCTTCGATGGCATCGAGCTCACTTGCCATGGGCAGGATCTCGAACAGCATGTCGAACAGCGCGTTGCAAACTTCCTGTATCAGCCAGCAAGCGCCGGAATACCCCATGACGGGTGTCCCAGTATGACGGCGGACGATCGCGCCTGGATAGGAAAGCTGGATGAATTTTCCGCGCGCGCCGGCCTCAGCCATGTACATGCGTTCGTTGAAAGATCCGAACATCACCATGGGCGGTGTGCTGGCCGTCAGTTCCGCGACTTCGGCATTGTCGGTCTTCGACCCGGCCTTTCGCGCAACGGCGAAGGCACAGGGGAGGCCCATTTCCTCTTCCAGGAAGTTCTGAATGCCGCGGACATAGGTTTCATTGGCGACCACAGCGAAATTGGCAGTGGCAAAGAAGTCCTGCGTCACGGATCGCCACAGATCCCAAAGCGGTTTCAGCGTCGTATGTTTTTCCCGCTCAATAAATGGTTCTGGATCAAGTTCCAGGATCTCGCCCAGCTTGCGCAGAAAAGCGGTGGTCGAATGAATGCCGATGGGGGCCTGCAGGAAGGGGCGTTCAAGGGTCTCGCACAACAACCGGCCGAACTCGCGGTATAGGCAGATATTGGCATCTGCATCGGCGAGTTTGCGGATATCCTCCACATGGCTGCTGAGCGGGAAAATCATGTTGATCTCCGCCCCGATGCCTTCCACGAGGCGGCGGATTTCATGCAAATCGGACGGCATGTTGTAGGTGCCGTAAATCGGACCAATGATATTGACCCGCGGCTTGGCGCCGTCCTTGCGTTTACGCGGCTTTGGAACCCGTTTCGGACCGAATTCCGTCCAGAGCCATTTTAGGGCGCGATCCGCACTCTGCCATTGATCTTCATCGATCGTGCGCGGCAAAAAGCGCTTGATGTTGGAGCCATCCGGCGTCACGCCGCCGCCGATCATCTCGGCAATGGAGCCGGTCACGACCACAGCTGGAAGGTCCGGGTCCAGCGCATTGCGGGCGCGCTTCATGGCGCCTTCGGTTCCATGCTGCCCCAGTTCTTCTTCAGCCAAACCGCTGACCACGATGGGCAGCTCATGCGGAGGCAGGGCATCCGTATAGTGAAGAACGGAGGTCACCGGCAGGTTCTCGCAGCCGACAGGTCCGTCGATGATCACCTGCAAACCCTTGATTGCCGTAAAGGCATAAACGCTGCCCCAGTAGCCGCCGGCTCTATCGTGATCGAGGATCAGCATCCAACGCTCTCCCCGTTGTCGACCGCATTGCGGGATTTCGCGACAGATTTGGCGTATTTCGCGCGGTAACCGCTATGGTCCTTTGGAGTGTCCTGCCAGATCCCGGCGGTATCCCCCTGACCAACGCCTTCAAAGAAATCCTGCATTTTCACAAAGCGGTCCTTGTTGGCGATGGCCGTTGAAATCACGCTTGGGAGCGAAGCCGTTCCGGCGGGGCCCATCAGCGGGCGTGCGGAAATCAGATTGGTGAAGTAAAGCGCGGGCGTTGCCCGTTCTTTGGCTTTCTGGACGACAGGGGTCGTACCGATCGCAAGGTCTGGATCAAATTCTTCAAACGCGGCGAGATCTTGCTCAAGCGACGCGCGGAACTGGACTGTGACACCTTGTGCTTCAAGCCATTCTGCATCAGCTGCGCTGTAGGGCGTTTTCGGGCAGGCCGTTCCGACATACCGAAGGTCAGCCCCCAGTTCGACCAGTAACCGGCCGACCAGAAGTTCTGAGCCTTCGTATCCGGACAGCGTGATCCGGCCGTCGATCCGGTTCTCGCTCAACATGGCAGTGATGGCGCCGCGCATGGCGTTCCGGCTGATATCGGTCTTGGCAGCGGCAACACCGCAGCTCTCTCCGATGGCTGTGAGCCAGTCATCGGTGCCTTCAAGTCCAACAGGTGCAGAGCCAACTATAGTGCGGCCGGCAGCTTGAAACTCCCGGAAAGCGGATGTGTAGAAAGGATGAATGGCTGCAACTGCGGCGCAGTCGAGGGCTGCGTAAAGTTCGCGCCACTCGCGGACTGGCACAGTCGGGCCGGCGGCCAAACCCATTGGCTCCAGCATGTTGCCGATGACAACCGGATCGGCCGGGAACATTTCTCCAACCAGGGTGACGGTCGGTTTGTCCTTGATGCCGTCGCGCGGCGCTAGTACGGGGCCAACTGATGCCTCCTGCCGCGCATAGGCGAGCATTGCACCTGAAAGAACGTCCTTGGCTTCTGCATGGGTTGGCACGCCAAACCCTGGAACATCGATGCCGACGATGCGGACACCGTTGATTTCCTTCGGCAGCATTTGAAGCGGGACACCTGAGGCGGTTGGGACACAGAGGTTTGTGACCACGATGGCATCGTACTTCGCCGGATCCGCCATCGCATGAACCGCTTCGACGATATCTTCAAAAAGCTTGCCGGTGACCAGCGTTTCGGAGTCGAACGGCACATAGCCGACAGAGCGTTTTGCGCCATAAAAATGGGATGTGAATGTCAGCCCATATACGCAACAAGCGGACCCGGACAGAATGGTCGCTGTGCGGCGCATGCGCAGGCCGACGCGCAGTGAACCAAAGGCCGGACACATGGACTGCGGCTGATCATGCGGCCCTTTCGGATAGTCGGCTTCCAGCCGGTCCATCACCGCATCATTTCCAGCACTTCTGGCTGCCGCCTTCGAAAGTTCTTGTCCACCATGGCAACCACCGCCGGCGGCAGGTTGGTCATCCGCCAAACCCATCACCGGCCGGTCGGAAACTGCTGGGCCTCCAACTGGTTCGGGATCATGAGATTTGGTATAGGTATCCATGGCGGGTGTCGATCCTCAAACGGTGTCGTAGATCACTTCCAGTGATGGTTTATCGAGAGCGCCAGCTGCGCACATGTCTTCCGCTGTTGCAGGTGTCAGGACAAAGTCCGCACCGGTTTCGCTGGCATCGAACAGGCCGAGCAGCCCATCCTGATCCAAAGGTTCGGGGAGTACCGGCGGTGCTTCTGCAAGATTGATCGACAGGGCTTCAAAGAGCGGCGCCCAAACACCACCGGGTTTGCCGATGATCTGATAGTTCGCGCTCTTCCGGCGGATGTCTTCGTCTTGGGGAATGGCGGCCAGGACCGGAATGCCAACAGACTTAGCAAAGGCATGTGCTTCACCCGTGCCGTCGTCCTTGTTCACAACGAGGCCGGCGACACCGACGTTACCGCCAAGTTTGCGGAAGTACTGAACGGCAGAACAAACGTTGTTTGCAACATAGAGTGATTGCAGGTCGTTGGAGCCGACAACGACAACCTTCTGGCACATGTCCCGGGCAATCGGCAGACCGAAGCCGCCGCAAACGACGTCACCCAGGAAGTCGAGCAGAACGTAGTCAAAATCCCAGTCGTGGAAGCCCAGTTTTTCAAGGGTTTCAAAGCCGTGTATGATGCCGCGCCCGCCACAACCTCGGCCAACTTCGGGTCCGCCGAGCTCCATGGCGAAAACACCGTCGCGTTTGAAGCAGACATCTGAAACAGTGACTTCACTGCCCGCTTCCTTCGCCGCGGAGGCGGTTTGAATGATGGTTGGGCAGGCTCGGCCGCCGAACAATAGGGAAGTCGTGTCGCTTTTCGGATCACAGCCGATCAGAAGGACTTTCTTGCCCAGCTGGGCCAGCATGTAGGAGAGATTGGCGAGCGTGAAGCTCTTGCCGATCCCGCCCTTGCCATAGATGGCGATGATCTGTGTTTCCTTGGTCACCGGACCGGTTGCCGGTGCATCGGGTTCAATCGCGGCCTCGCCTCTGAGGAAGTCCTGCATATCGTAATGCCGACCTGTTGGGTTTTCCAGGGTCATGCGGCTTTCCTCCAGTCGATAACCATTTTCAGGCAGGTCGGATCTTCAAATGCCGTTCGGTAGGCGGTCGCAGCGTCAGTCGGGGCTGCGTGATGGGTAACCAGACCGCCCAGCGACAAACGGCCGGAAACCACGAGGTCAACAACAGCCTGAAGATCGTCCGGTTTGAATTCAGCAGACAGCAGGACAGAAATCTCCCGCATGAAGGCGGCAGGAAATGCAAAACTGACCCGCTCACCATAGAAGCCAGCGAGCACCAGTTTGCCGCCCTTTGTCAGGCGGCCTATCGCAGGATCGAGCGCATCCTGATTGCCACTGGCATCAATGATTGTGTCAAAAGACTTTGACGCTCGTGCATCGTTCGGGTCGAGGACGTCATAGTCATCTGCACCGTGCATTCGGGCCGTGCAGGTTTCCGTCACTATCGGAGGCTCCTGACCAAGAGCACACGCGAGCCGGGCCATAAGTCGGCCAAGAACACCATGGCCAATGATCAGGTCTACCGGACTTTCAGCGCGAATCAGCGCGTGGTGCGCGGTGGCAGCCAGGGCGAGCAACACAGCGTCCTCTGAAAAGTCTTCCGAAATCTGGATCGTACGCACACCCGGAAGAACCAGCCTGTTGGCGGTCGCGCCGAACAAGCCGGCAGCACCTTCGAAGCAAGAAGCGCCAGGTATAAAGACCGTTTCGCCGATCTCTCGACCTGATAACGGCCCTGCGCCGACGACTCTGGCCACAGATTCGTAGCCCGGGACCAATGGATATTTCATTCCCGGAAATGCCGGCATTGTGCCTTCGAACAGCATTTTTTCCGTGCCGGTGGACACACCACTCACAAGCGTTTCAACAACCACGTCAAAGTCGCCTGGTGCGGTCAGTCCAAGTCGTTTGACCTGGAGCTTGCCAGGATCTTCAAAGACGATTGCCGTGGTTTCCATGTGTGCCTCCCTCACTTGGGTTTGGCGGCGTGTGAGTGTCATTGTAAATTGACGCTTCAAAGTGTCAATTAAAATTTACACATTTGCTGAGCGGGATAGTACTTAGGATGACCTGCAAACAGCATGCGCCATGGCTAGCGCTGTGCAAAAACGAGCGTTGCCAACAAGGGATTGGGTGTCGTTTTGGTATGTGCACTTTTGAAACCCGCCGCCAAAAGAAGGTCCTTTATGTCGGCGTCACTCCGGCAGCGGCCGGACCCCATGGCGAGAAAGTAGAGACTGAAGTAGACAGCCGCGAGCTGCGCGCCTTCGCTGTTTCCAGCCATCGCTTCCGCGATCATGACTTTTGTGCCGGGCTTCAAAGATCGATGCAGATTCGCCAGAATTTGTTCCACGCGGGCATCATCGTGGTCGCACAAGATCCGGACCAGGGTAACGCAGTCTGCCTTGTCCGGGATTAAATCCCTTGAAAAGTCGCCGCCGTGAACCTCTGTCCTGTTGGTGAGACGGTTTTCCGCAAGGTGCTTCTGCGCGAGGTCCGTAACCGACGGCAAATCGAAAAGGTGCAACCGGGTGTCGGGACAGACCTTGCCAATTGCGGCCAGGAATGCACCTTCTCCGCCCCCAACATCCTGGACCGCCGAGTATTGAGAGAAATCATGGGCTGCGAGAATGCAGTCGGCGAGCATGTTCTGGCTGCTGCGCATCAGTTCGGAATAGGGCTGGGTTATATCCGTCCCGATATCAGCAGGGTCCTGCGCGTGCGCATAGGCCCAGTATTTCTTGAGTTCCGTATCTGGAGCCGGCGCTTGGAGGAGAGCGGTAGGGTCCGCCAGGTCCCGGTAAAACAGGGCGTGATGCCGGATCATTGCCTGCAGTCCGGGATCTGCTGCGATCACCGCTCCAGCATCGTCCATAACCCAACGGTCTCTTTCAACTTTCTTGACGAGCTGCAGACGTTCTGCCTGCTCAAGGAGCAATTGCATCCGGCCTGGCTCAAGGCCGCAGCCTTTTGCAACGGCTTCTGTGCTTGCAACCGTGTTCTTTAGCTGCTCAAACACGCCAAGCGACACACAGGAACTCAAAACCTGGCTGAAGACAAAACCGTTGATCAGTTTGAATAGATCATTTGATTTCTTCTGCGCGATCCATCGCGTCCCCGGAAAACGTGCAATTTTGCTGCGGAATGTTGCCGATCCGATCAACCGGTTGCGCCATAAGCGATAGCGCACACGAAGCGCGTTCAAGCTGGTCATCGACCGACGGGAAGGTCTTTCGTCTTGTGGCGCGTGGGCACCGGGCGCCGTCTCTGTCCAGTCTGACATTGTCAGGCGGCACTGGCGGCCAGTTTGGCCGGCATGAGACGTTTGGCCTCTTTGTGGATCATGGCGCTAAGCAGATCTGCACCTTCGCAGTCCGGAATACTATCGGCTGCAGTTTCGACCAGTTCCTGCAGTTTTTTCAAAGCGCCTTGAACGCCCAGCTCAGCCACCAGGTTTGGACGGCCATTTTCGGCATCCTGGCCTGCGGGTTTGCCCATGCTGTCCGTGTCATCCATCGCGTCATAAAGATCGTCAGCCACCTGATAGGCCGCACCAAGGGCATCTGCCAGCGCATACCAGTCGAGCGGGTTGCCGTAAGATGACAATGCACCGGCCGATACGGCACCGGTGAACAGCGAGGCTGTTTTCGCGCGGTGATAGGCGGTGATGTTTATTTTCTCTTCGCTCTCCCATGCCTGACCGGCAACGATCCCGTAAGGGGAGCCAACTGCATTCGCAATTGTGGCGACAAGCCGTGCCGTCTGTTCCGGCGCATGAAGGGTCTCGCGGGCCAGAGTTTCAAAGGCCGTTACGATCAGTCCGTCGCCGACCAGAAGGGCAATTTCCTCACCATATTCTTTATGCACGGAGGGTTTGCCTCGCCGGGTCGCTGCGTTGTCGAAACAGGGCAGATCGTCGTGGACCAGCGACGCACAGTGCAGAAGTTCAATCGCGGTTGCGCAGGCATTGGCAACGCGTGGGTCCTTGTCGCCGCAAGCCTGAGAGACGGCAAGGCAGAGCCGGGGCCTTATGCGGGCACCGCCCGGAAAGACAGCATACTTAAGGGCTTTTCCAAGCTTTTGCGGGCATCCATTCGCAGTGGCGTAGCGGATGGCAGTTTGCATCCCAGTTTCGATGCGGTCCGACAGGTCCATGGAGCCGTTCCTCTATTTAACGTGGATGTCCACAAAAATTGACGGTATAGTGTCAACTAAGAGTGACACATTGAGTGCGAATGTCAACTTGAAGGAACACGAATGGCATCAGCCATAACCGAGCAAAGAGTGGTCGTTGTTGGCGCCGGCATGGGCGGTTTGGCTGCTGCGCTGCGCTTATCCGCTGCAGGCCGTCAGGTCACCGTTCTGGAAGCGGCCACCGCGCCGGGCGGCAAAATGCGCCACGTTTCAGCGGGGGGGAGGAACTTCGATGCAGGTCCGACTGTTCTGACGATGAAATGGGCTTTTGACAGCTTGCTTGAGGCTTGCGGGACAACGCTGGACCGGGAAATCCTAATGGAAACGGCGGGAGTGATTGCCCGGCATTACTGGGAAGGCGGCGCATGTCTCGACCTTCATGCCAATGTTGCGGACAGCGTCCGGGCCATCAGAGATTTTGCGGGAAAGCGCGAAGCAGATGGATACCAAGCCTTTGCGCGGGACAGCCGCCGCGTGTTTGAACTCCTGAAAGATACCTTCATCGATGCGACCCGGCCCAATCCAATCACCTTGTCCCGGCGGGTAGGCCTTTCAAAACCGGGTGCGCTTTTTGCACTGAAGCCATTTTCATCCCTCTGGTCCGTTCTTGGCGACTATTTTTCCGATGAGCGGCTCCGGCAGCTGTTCGGACGTTACGCCACCTACTGCGGCTCTTCGCCCTATCTGGCGCCGGCGACGTTGATGCTCGTCGCGCATGTGGAACAGGAAGGCGTCTGGATCCCGGAAGGCGGCATGCACGCTGTTGCTCGCAAGTTTGCTGATCTTGCAGTGGGTCTTGGCGCCGAGATCCGGTATGGCGCGAAGGTCGCCGAAATTGTCTCCAGTCCAGATGGCCGGTCCGTCTCAGGTGTTAAGCTGGAGAGCGGTGAGTTTGTCCCGGCCGGACAGGTTGTCTTTAATGGAGATGCCGCTGCCTTGCCCAAGCTCTTAGGCCATAGCAACGCGAAAAAGCGGGCAGGGGCGAAGACCGCGCGATCCCAATCTGCACTTGTCGTATGCGGTCTCGCAGAGCCCGACGGCGTGCCCTTGGCGCATCACACCGTGTTCTTTTCCGAAAACTACAGGGCTGAATTTGATGCCGTGTTTGACCGCGGTGAAGCGCCCAAGGACCCAACAGTATACGTGTGCGCACAGGACCGGACTGCGGCCGGGCGACGCAACGGGGGCGCAAACCCGGATACGGTTGAGCGGATCTATTGTCTTACGAACCTGCCGCCAGATGGCGACCGGCATGACTACACCGAACAAGAGTTGAACCAATGTCTGACAGCGATGGACCGCCGTATGGCGGCGAATGGATTGGTGCTTCGGCGGGACCAGACGGCTCAAGTGGTCACGGCGCCGGACACGTTCGAGCAGCTGTTTCCAGCAACAGGGGGCGGGCTTTACGGTCAGCCATCCCACGGTTGGATGGCATCGTTTCAACGGCAGGGCGCGCGGAGTTCTCTGAAGGGGCTCTTTCTGGCGGGAGGCAGTGTGCATCCGGGGCCGGGCGTGCCGATGGCGCTTCTGTCGGGCAAGATCGCGGCGGAAACCCTTCTCGCAGACCACCCTTCGACCGGCAGGTCCCACCCGGTGGCTATTGCTGGTGGTATATCGACGCGACCAGCGACTGCGGGCGTTACGCCCTCACGGTAATCGCATTTATCGGGTCTGTTTTTTCCCCGTACTACCATTGGTCCGGGCGCGGAAAACCGCAAAATCATGTGGCACTGAATGTTGCGCTTTACGGCAGGGACCGGAACAGCTGGTCCATGACAGAGCGAGGGGAGAGCGATCTTGTCCGGACCCAAAACAGCATGCAGATCGGCAGCAGTTCGATTGTGTATGTCGACGGTGGTCTGGAGATCGTGTTCGACGAAACTGCCCTGCCTTGGCCAGGGCATCGGCTGATGCCATCGCGTATGTCCGGGCGGATACGCCTTGAGCCGCAAATCCAGAACGACCGCGTTTTCGATCTGGATCCTGAAGGACATCACATCTGGTGGCCGGTGTTCCCGAGGGCGCGTGTGCGAGTTGAAAGCAATCATTTGCCCAAAGGCGGTTGGCAGGGAGAGGCCTACCACGATTTCAATTTCGGCGACCGTGTCCTGGAAGAGGATTTCGAGCACTGGGACTGGGCCCGCGGGCCGTCAGGCGATCAGGCTACGACAATCTTGTATGATGCGGTATTGAGAAGCGGAGCCCGCCGCACCCTGGGTGTCGTGTTTTCCAAAGAGACGGAAGAACGTCATTTTGCCCCGCCGGACCGCCAAATGCTGCCGGTTGGTTCGTGGGGGGTGAAGGGCGGCATCGCGTGCGATCCCGGTGGCACACCCCGGCTTTCCATGAAGCTGGAGGACGCACCCTTTTACCGGCGCTCCCTTGTCGAGACGATGGTCCATGGCGATCAGCTTGCGATGGTGCATGAGACCCTCGACTGCAATCGATTGGCCAATCCGGTTGTCAGAATGATGCTGCCATTTCGGATGCCCCGCCGCGCCCGCCGCTAAAGCGCCGGTTGCTCTTCTAAAAACTGTCCTGAGACCGTCGTTGCATGGCGAGCTTCTGGGATCTGTGATGCGCACGGCTTTCCGCTTGCAACTTGATCATGACACCGAGGACCCACTCCATGTTGCTGTCATCTGCAACACTTGCGTTCGCCGCTTTCTGCAGTCTGGCATGTGTCTCAAATGAGTTTGCACAAGCAGAAACCAGATGCGCGGCGGATGGATCAGCAGGACGTCGCATATTCAAGTGCGCTGCGTTGGACTGTTCCAATTGGGGCAGCCGGGCCTTTAGCAAAAGACTGAGCTTTTTGATCTTCCGGGTATGAGCGCGGCGCGTGACACTGTCATAGTTGTTGACTGCAATTTCAGTCCCGATTTCCTGATAAACCAGAGCCGCGGTCCGGATCGCATGGCGGCAGTTTTCCGGCAGTGCGGCTATCCCGGCATGGCCCAGTTCATAGTGATGGCCAGCTTCGGCCAATAGCCGCAGGACGACCTCGCGGAGCTCCGGCGAAAACTTCGGAGAGGCGAGAAAAGCCTCCGGATCAAGGCCGGCGTCGCGCATCCAGTCTTCCGGGAGATATAGGCGTCCGTTCCGGGCGTCTTCTCCGACATCTCGGGCAATATTCGTCAATTGCATTGCAATCCCGAGATCGGCGGCCCTTGCAAGGGCGTCCTTGTCGCCCGCCCGCATCACAAGCGACATCATCAGCCCGACTGTTGCAGCAACACAGGTGGCGTAGTCCTTGACTTGCGCGATGGTCTTGTAGTGCCGCTCACCAAGGTCCATGGCGAACCCGTCAAGCAATGCATCCGGAACGCATTTCGGTATTCCATAAGCCTGAACTGTTCTTGCAAACGCCCGGTCACAGGCATAGGGCGCGGGGATGCCGCGATAGACAAGATCAAGACGATCTTTCAGCTGTTCAAGGGCTGTTCGATCGGCACGTGGATCATCGATCAGATCGTCGGAGTGCCGGCAAAAGGCATACAACGACAAAGCGGCCTTTCGGGTTTCTGCCGGCAAAATCAGGGAGGCGAGGTGGAACGATTTCGATCCTTTTCGGATCGCAGCTGCACATTCCCTCAAATCCGCATGGCGACTTAAAGAACTGGATGCCTGTGCTGCTCTGGCCCTTTGTTTGCTGGTGGTGGTCGCGAACGGCACGAAACTTTCCAGATTGTCGGGTGTAATGTCGCTCATACGGATGCCTCCGTCCCGGCCTGAACCGCTGTGAGGGTCTCCGGATCCGGAGCAAGTTCAGCAACGATCTTCGCGGAACAAACAACACCTGGAAGACCAGCGCCTGGATGTGTTCCGGCGCCGCACAGGAAGAGGTTGTCCAGTTCCTCGCTTTTGTTGTGCGGCCGGAACCAGGCACTTTGGAAAAGGTTCGGCTGAAGCGAGAAGGCAGCGCCCTGCCAAGACAAAAGCCGGTCCCGGAAATCAAGCGGCGTAGAGATACGAGAACTAACAATGTGCTTGGAAAGATCCGGAAGAAGTGTCGCCTCAAGTTCTGCGGCAATCTTGGCCCGGTATTGCTCCGCGACGGTTTCCCAATCCGCATCGCCTTTCAGGTTTGGAACAGGGCTCAGCACATAATAAGCGTCGCAGCCGTCTGGCCCGACAGAAGGATCGTTTGCGGATGGACGGTGAAGGTAAAGGCTGAAATCCTCTGCGAGCACCCTGTTCTTGAAAATGTCTTTGAGCAGCCCTTTGTACCGGGGGCCGAACAGCATGGTGTGGTGCCCGACATCGTCATACCGCCGGTCGGTCCCGAAGTACCAGACGAACAATCCCATTGAGTAGTCCTGCCGGCCGAGCTTCCCGTCGGACCATCGGCGACGCGGCAGATCCTTCAGGAGTTTTGAGTAGGTTGTTGCCGGGTCGGAATTGGAGACCACAATGTCCGCTGGAACGGTCTCTCCAGATGAAAGCCGTACCCCTGTCGCGTGCCGTCCGGATGTCAGGATCGTGTCCACCGTCTCCTGATACCGGATCTGTCCTCCGTTCCTGGTGACGAGACTTGCGATTCCCCGCGCCAGAGCATTTGTGCCGCCCATCGCGTAATGCACCCCGTGTTTGCTCTCCAGGTGAGCAATGAGACAGTAGAAGGAGGTGGTGGTGAATGGGTTGCCGCCAATGAGCAGCGGGTGGAAGGAAAACACGGACCGCAGACGGTCATTCTTGAAGTGTTTGGACACCACATTGTAGACGGACCGATAGCCACCGAGCCGGATCAGTTTTGCAAATGTGCTCAGCGTAAAGGGCAGGCTGTGAAACGGTTTGTCGGCGAGTTCCAGAAAGGCGTATTCGTAAATCTCTTTGCTTTCCGCCATGAAGGAGCGGTAGCCCTTGACGTCATCCGGCTCAATCTTGGCGATTTCCGCTTCCATCGCGTCTTTGTCGGCGGAGTATGTAAAGAACGTGCCGTCCGGGAACCGGATTTTGTAGAAGGGAATGTTCGGGCGAATGTCAACATCGTCTGACAGTTTTCCGCCGCACGCCTCCCACAGCTGTTCGAAAAGCCACGGGGCGGTGATGATCGTTGGGCCGGCATCGAAGGTAAAACCGTCTTGCTCAAAGGCATAGGCCCGGCCGCCCGGTTTATCGAGCGGATCGAAAATTGTGACCCTGTACCCCTTCGCTCCAAGCAGAGCACCAGCCGCCAGGCCGCCTATTCCTGCACCGATAACGGCCGCATGCGGTCGTGTAGACCCGATTGATTGCGGCTTTGGAAGCCCAAATCCCTGGACAACATTCACGCCAGAACTCCCGTTCCTGCAAACCTCTCACCTGAAGGTCCGCTTTGGCTCTCCCTCCGGATCTCCGGCTGGGCGAGCGTGTGCCTTGGCAACAGCTGATATGAAGGCTAGACCTTCACATGTGTCAAATTTAGTTTACACTTTTCTCCGCAAGAGAGAAGGGCCCTGGCGGATTATTCCGCTGCATCCAGGTCCATGGACCGTCTTTGGTGCGGTCTGGCTGTTCGTTGAGTGAAGCGCTGGGTAACTTTGTGCCGATGGTAGAAGATGAGAGCGAGACCCGTTACGAGAGGTATGGCCCAAAGCCCTGGCGCAAGGGCCAGTTCCGGCATCAGCCGGACGGCGCCGAAGGCGAAAAAGGCGGTGTAGACCGAGATGCCGGTACCGACGATTGCCTTGATATGCTCCAGCAGCCATTCAATCGGAGACGGGTCTGTTTTCATCAGGAACCAGACATTCGTCGCGACGGTCGCAAAACCGACCATGGAAATCCCGATCATCATCGGCTGGGAAATCAAGACCCCTTGAAGCGCGCAATTGGCAGACGCAGCAAGCAGGGCCGCCTGAAGGCCCCAGTTGAGCGCCGTCTGGTTCTTCCGCTGATCCCGCTTGTTGACCGCGCAGCGCCAGCCGTACCAGGTGAGGTTTACGGTCAAGAGCCCGAGATAAAACATCATCCAGCCAAATATGCCCTGCACCAGAACGGGATCGGAGAACTCCGGGTGGTCGACGAGATGCGGATGGGTCGGCATAGGGTAAAGAAGGGTCAAGGTTGCCATCATCATGGCCACCGTGCCTGTGATCAGCATCAGGACCGAGAAGATCTTGCCCCACCACTTGTGACGCTCGCCGCCCTTTTGGGCCAAGACCGGGATCCAGAAACCAATCAGTCCCGGCGCGCCGGTTGTGATGTGTATGGCGATCAATACGACAAAAAGATCATGTTCGGTCATGGGCTTGGCTCTTTGATCGAGGCATACAAAATGCGGAAGAAGGGAAATGTTGATGGCAGCTGTTGAGACATACATTCCGCCGCGCCCGTCGCGGCTGCCGCCAGTTTTGGCGCTGCTGCGCACCGTCTGGCACGGCGATGGAGATCTTCTCAGCCTGTTGCCGGGGGCAGCGTTTTCCATGGCCGCCGGAGAGCTGGGCTACTCCCGGCGGTCCATCAAACTCTTCAACGACCCGGAACTGGTCCGGCAGATCCTGCTCGACCCGGAAGGAATCTTTCCGAAAAGCGATCTGATGGTCGGTGCACTGGAGCCGCTTATCGGCGATTCCATCTTCGTCTCCGATGGAGCGAAATGGCGCCGCCAACGGGCCATGATCGATCCGGCGTTTTCTAAAATGCGTCTGACCCATGCCTTTGGCGCAATGGTCGGGGCGGTCGATGACTATGTCGCCCGTTTGAAGGAGAGCGCAGCCCGCGATGAGGTTCTGTCGCTTGACAGGATCATGAGCGAGCTCACAGCCGATATTATTTGCCGAACGGTATTTTCGACCTCGCTCGACACTGGGATTTCGCGGGATGTCTTTGACGACTTCGCCGTGTTTGAACGCGGTGTGGCGCAGGTGAAAATCTGGCGATTGATCACCGATCCGGCTTGGGCCGACATTCCGCAAAGCGAAGAGGTTCTGGCGGCTTGCAAGCGGATCCGGCATCACCTTGGGAGCTTGATCGACACGCATATGGGCCCGGATGCCGAAAAATATGATGATATCGCAAGCGCAGTTATTTCTGCCCGGGACAGCGAAACCGGCGAGCCGTTTACGCGCGATGAACTCATCGATCAGTTGGGTGTCTTTTTTCTTGCAGGCCATGAAACGACAGCCAGTGCGCTGACCTGGGCGTTTTACCTCCTGGCGATGTGTCCGGATGTCCTGCGCCGGCTGCGGGCGGAAGTCGACGAGACCACGGACGGTGATGCTCTCACCTTTGAGGCGACCCGCGCGTTGGGCTATACGCGCGCTGTCTTTCGCGAAACCTTGCGGCTTTACCCGCCAATCACGTTTTTGCCGCGGGTCGCGATGCAAGGCACCCGTATCGGCAAGTACAAAGTGCGCAAGGGCGCGCTTTTGATGATCTCGCCCTGGACTTTGCAGCGTCATGGAGATTACTGGCCTGACCCGGACCGTTTCGATCCGGACCGCTTCCTGCCCCCGAGGGAGCAAGAAGTTGTGCAAGGGGCCTACATTCCCTTTGGAGCCGGGCCGCATACGTGTGTCGGAGCCGGTTTTGCGGCCGTCGAGAGTGCGCTCATTCTTGCCCGCCTCACACGTGAATTCGATTTTCTGCCCGAAAACGCTGATGCCGTGCGTCCGGTCGCGCGCCTTACGACGCGTCCTGCAGAGCAAATCTATGTGCAGCTCAAGTCTCATGGGCGTTGACCGGATCGGCGGCGCTGACCGCCTGTTCAGTGCGGACCGGTTGGGGAGCGCGGGCTTCTCTTGTTGCATTGGCCTCGGGAAACCCGGCAGGCCAGGCAATGTCGAGAGTTGCGGCTTCACCAAAGGTCTTCCCGCCAAACAGAACCTGTTTCAGCACGGGCCAGGACGAGAACGTCATCACGGGAAACGGTAAGGGATCGGAGCCCGACCAAAGCACATCGCGCGATGTAACCATGGCCCCCGCACGACGTGCCATCTGTTTTGGTTTCAGAACACTGCCGTAGACTTGCAACAGTGTTGTGTGGCCTTCCTGAAAACGCTTCTTCGCTTTCAAACGAACCGGCGGCGCATTGTCTGTATCGCACACCGCTGCGGCCAGATCCCCATGCTCCATGAAATGAATGCCGCTCGTCAGCCGCGGATTGCATTCCAGTGGCCAGGGCGTTCCGTCTTGGTCGACAATAAAGTCGAACGCCAAAAAGTAGGAGTAGCGGTTTGCGGCAACGAAATCGGCGACCCACTGCGCCACTTGCGGGGCATCTTCAACACGTTGAAAACAAACCGCGACGGTGCCCGAGAAGATAAGGCCTTCATAGGTCACATGCGCCAGGATCTTACCGTCCTGGCAAAGGGTCAAGGTGCTGAGTTCGCGGCCAAAAACCCGCTTTTGAAAAATGGCATCAGCATCGCTCAAAAGTCCCTCTGGAACAGCGTCCGGTGTCAGCATTTGCATCTTCTGCCCGGAGCATCCGATGCGAGGCTTAAACACACAGGGGGTAGTTTGAACCAGTCTGGCGGCCTCAGGATCGGTGGCAAGATAGGTCTCGGGGGCAGGCAAGCCCGCGGATTGCGCCAAGCGATTGAAGAGGTATTTGTCGTTGAGGTCCCACAGCACGCCATGCGGATTGGTGAAGAGCTGGGTTCTTTCCGGGAGCCGCGGCGCCAGCAGGCTGACATGAAGAGCTTCTTCGGAAACGGGAACGACCAGATCGACGTTTTCTGCCTTTATGATGGTGAGCAGGGCATCGAGATACTCGGATTGCTGCGTTGCTGGCGGCGGTGTCTGATAACACTTGTCGACCGCATTCGACGGCCGGCTCAAGTGCCATGCAAACGGATCAGCCACCAGAACCCGGCAGCCCGCACCTTTCAGGGCCCGGGCGAGTTCCAGCGACTTTGGAAGCCGTCCAAGTGTGAGCAACACGGTTTTTGGGGTCGTCTCCGTTGCCACCTCTCCATTCCCTGGTTGTCTATTAATCCTTGCTCATGCAGCATCTGCGCCGTTGGTCCTGGCGGCCTGCAGGGCCTCAGTCATCCAATTTGCGACGCCTTCGGGATGGCTCTCGTGCACAAGATGGCCACCGGTCGGCGTGAGCTGCAGATGTCCGTTTGGTGCGAGCGCTGCGGCTTTTCTCGAGCTGGACGGCGGCACCATCGGGTCGTCTTCAGCCGCATAAAGCTGAAGCGGTGCGCTCAACCGCTGCAGCATGGCGTTCAGATGTGACAGATCCCAGGAAGCCATCATGCCTAGGGCGCCGCGAACGTGGCCGGAAGACCCGAGAAGGCGTTGGTAAATCGCGTCACCCAGCGGATCGATCCGGGACCCGGTTGCAGTCAAAAGGTTGTTGCCAAGCGGTGTTGATTTTGCGAGCAGCGAAAACATGGACGCTGACAAGGGATTGGCGAACAACGCCTTGGCCATTGGCGACAGGATCCGATTGCCCCGGATCGGCTTCAAGGCTCCATTGACACTGAAAATCTGCGGAGCGGGATCCTGCGCGTGTTTTGCATGCCGCGTTGCGTTGACCAGCGATATCCCGATAACAGACCCGGCCGAATGCCCTAAGAAAAATTGCGGTTTCAAGTCCAGATGGTGCAGCAAACCACGAATGGCTGTCGTCATCCCTTCAAGAGAAAGGTCCGGGCTCTCCGTCGGCCGGGTGAAGCCATGGCACGGCAGATCCAGAACGATCAGCCGATAGTCGTTTTCCAGAAACGGAACGAGATTGCGCCAGGAGAAAGAGGCCGCCCCGGTTCCGTGGATCAAAAGAAAGGCCGGTGCCGCGTCTCGCCCCAGTAGTTGGACATGCCACCGGTAACCGCTTGCCTCTACAAACTGGCTGGCCTCTCTGTAAGGCCAGTCTTGCCCGTCCCGGTCCCAGTTGAGCCAATCACGATCCGCCATCAGCTGCGCGCCTCCTCAAGCGAAGCGTTGACGAGATCGGACATGGCACGGGAATCGGCATGCCGCAAAATATGCAGATCTGCGCCCATGGTACTGGCCAGAGTGGAGACGGATTCCCGCGGACGGCGGGCGATGTCGATGCAAATTGCGCGGATCTCATGCGTCCGGCACTGTTCTGCAAGGGCGTGCACTTGTTCGGCTGCACGGGTCCGGTCTGGCGTGCCATCGAGCGCAATGTTGCCCCGTCCATCCGTCATGAAAACCAGAACCGGTGTGCTTCCTTGCCGCCGGACACTGAGGGCGAGCTCCAGGCCCCGTTCCAGACCAGCTGCCAGTGGTGTCGGGCCGCCGCCTGGAAGCCCGGCAAGTTTTCGCTTTGCCATCACCAGCGAGCGGGTCGGCGACAAAAGGGTTTCTGCTTGAGTGCCGCGAAACGCAATCATCGCAACTTCATCGCGGCGCACATAACACCTGGAAAGCAACTGCTCGATGGCGCCTTTGGTTTCGCCGAGGCGCTCCAAAGCTGTCGAGCCGGAGGCATCAACCACGAATATCGCAGTCGACGGCGTTTCGTGACGCAGGCGCTGATAGCGGTAGTCGTCGCGCGTGATCAACGTGCGCGGTTTGCGGCGCGGTGGAGCGGCGATCGCGCGTTCCAGTTTTGCTGCCAAGAGGTCCCGATTGCGGTTCCGGATCAGTTGCCAGGGAGCGGCCGCGCGCAAGGTCGCAAGAATGTTGGGACGGGCATCCGGGCGCGGCGGCATGCGGGAGGTTGAAACCGGCCGGCCGCGGCGGGCGTCTTTGCGCACCGCACCGGACTTTCCGGACCGGGCCCGGGGCGACGATCTGGTTGTGTCGGCCAAAAACTCGGGAAGACCGTCGATTGTGCCAGCTTCGACAGCTGCCAGAAGCTCTGTAAGCGCGGAAAGGTCCTCCTTGGCATTTTGGGAGGTTTCCTGATCTCGGCTTTCGGGGTCTTGTTTGGGGCCAGCATCCGGGGATACAGATTGGTCATTTTCTGCAGGCTGTGGCTGGGTTTCTTCAACCGGATCGTTTGGCTGCGCGACGAGGGACAGCCCGAGGCACAAGCGGACTGCGGTGAGGGCATCTGCCTCTGAAACGGTGCGGCGCCCCTCCAGTGCTGCGAGCGTTTGGCAGAGCCTTGAGAGATGCTTCAAGGTTCGCAGGGAAGAAACGCCCGCGGCAAACGCTAGACGGGACAGAAGGCCGATCAGTTCGTCGCTGATGATCACGTCGGCAGCAGTGGCGGTATAATTGCGCTCAGCGCCGGGTGAGTGTGATGCGACCGCGCTCCAAGGGATTGCATTGAGGTCAATCATAAGCCCGAGCCGGTCCCCGAGCGCTTTTGGGAGATGTTCTTCGGGGTCTGCCCCCTCATCAACCGCGATCACCAGAAAGTTAGCGGCGTCCTCGGCAGCGCTGTCGGCCGAGCGGCCGGCCTTTGGGCACGTGCCACGGTCCATTGTCTCGCCGATCAGGGCCGCAACAGGGGCTTCCACACGTTCCGCCATCGGGATCAGAAGGACGCCCTGATCAGCCTTTGCAAGAAGCCCGGGCTGGGTAATGACACGCCCGGCGAGGGCAGTTGCAGGAATGTCGACACTGCCGGTGAGGCCTTGCAAGGAAACGGATGAGGGAACGCGGACCCAAGGTTTGTCCTGGCCCAACAGCGCTGCCAAGTGATCGAGATATGCATCGCGAACACCGCCGGCGCGGGCCTTCAGCCAAAGTCCGCCCAGTCTGGCACCGCCCACTTTCAGGACTTGTGCTGCAAGAAGGGCGTCCTGCCACGTATTCGGGGCAAGTTCTGGTCTTGCGGCGTCAAAAGCCTGCATGGACCGGACATCATCCATGCGCTGCCTCTGCTGGGGAGACTGCCTCGGCGCTCACGGCAGCGACGGCGCGTTCGATCCGCGGAGCGCTTCCGGCATCATCCAGCGGATCCCGCCGCAACCGGTGGCACAGAACCATTGGCGAAATTTCAGAAACATCCGCCCAGGTCACCGTCAGACGTCCGGCGAGGGCTGCGCTTGCCCGGCAGGCGCGCATGAGGGTCAGCTCGCCGCGCATCCCGTCAATGCCAAGGCTCATGCAAAGTTGAGACATTCGCGACAAGACATCGTCCGGGATATCGACCTGCCGCAGAATCTTTCGGGCCTTGACCACCTTGCTCCGGATGGCGGCATCCTTGCGGGACCACTTCGCCACAAATGCATCCGTGTCGGCTTCAAAAGCGTCTCGGCGGCGGATTACCTCGATGCGTTGCTGGAGATCGTTGATTGTGCGGATCTCGACACTGAGGCCGAACCGGTCGAGCAGCTGCGGACGCAGATCGCCTTCTTCCGGATTGCCGCTTCCGACCAGTGCGAAGCGCGCGGCGTGGCGAATGCTGAGGCCTTCCCGCTCCACCACATTGACGCCGGAGGCCGCAGCATCAAGAAGAAGATCTACCAGATGGTCTTCGAGAAGATTGACTTCATCGATGTAGAGAAAGCCCTGGTTGGCAGCTGCCAGAAGCCCTGGCTCAAAATCTTTTTCGCCGGCAACCAGCGCCTTTTCCAGATCCAGAGCGCCGCAAATCCGATCTTCGGTTGCGCCAAGCGGCAAATCGATCATGGGGGTGCGGATTTGCACTTTCTTGGGCGGCTTCTTGCCATCCACGGGCGTGCAAACCGGGCAGGCAGCCTGGGGATGGTCCGGTGAGCAATTGAACCGGCAGCCCGCGCGGGTGTCAATTTTTGGCAACAGTTCAGCGAGTGCGCGCACGGCTGTCGATTTGCCGGTGCCACGATCACCAAAAATCAGGACACCACCCAAGAGTGGCTCCACGGCTGCCATCAGCAGGGCCTTTTTCATGTCCTCTTGGGCGACAATGGCTGAGAAGGGAAAGGGTGCTGACATCGGAATCCACCATATGAGAGTGTCAATATAAGTTGACACATTTTGCTGGTGGAGAGAAGGGGCGGAGCGTTTTTTTTGGCGCTGTACGTAGAATGCCGTTGTCTTTGCGTCCAAGCAGCACGGGCAGCCGTGTCCGACCTAGAAAAAATCGGACACCAAACGGTAGGCATTGGCGATCCCACTTGTGTGGGCACCATCTGCTGGCGGAGGCGCAGCTATTGTTGCACTCATTTCGATTGGATTAAGATCTTTGGCGTCAAACAATTGACCTTTCATCGCCGTCCTTGTTGGAAAGAGATGTTATGCCCAGCGACACGTCATTGATCCTCTGCCCGGTCAATCTGCGCCATGTGCAGTTGAACGTCACCGCTTATGAAGAAGCCAAGGCCATGGCACGGCGCCGGGAGGCAAAGCTTCTGGTGGCGACAATCGCCCCGGAAATGGAACGGAACCTCAACATTCGGGATTCCGCGTCCTACTGGGAAGAGCAGCTCAAGAGTTTCGTTGAGCAGCATCCTGCAGAGGGGATCGAACTGGAGACAGTTGTCCGCCTCGGCGCGGTACACCGGCAGATCGTGAAGCTCGCAGATGAGCGAAACGTGGATCTCATCGTGATGGAATCAGCCAATCCGCGTGTTCAGGATTACTTGCTTGGCACCACCGCGAGCCACGTCGTCGCGCACGCAAAATGCTCGGTCTACGTTGTCCGGGGTTAACGCGTGAACCGGAGGTTCAAGGACGGTCTTTGATAGGGTGGTGAACGCCCCCGCACAGACCGGGGGCGTTCAAACCAGAGTCTAAAGCTTGCGGTACTCGGACCGCAGCGCGAGCCATAGGCAATAGCACATGATCAGGACTACGAGGGTGAACGGGATTCCCATGGAGACCGCAGCCCCCTGAAGTGCGTTCAGTCCACCGCCCAAAAGCAGAGCGATGGCCACCAGACCTTCGAGTGTGCACCACCAAACGCGCTGAACAACAGGTGCATCCAGCTTGCCGCCGGCTGTGATCGTGTCGATCACAAGGGAGCCGGAGTCCGACGAGGTGACAAAGAAGATCACGATGAGAACAAGCGAGATCGGTGCCACGATGCTGTAAAGCGGCAACTCCTTTAGGAAGCCGAAGAGCGCACCTTCCGGTGCGTAGCTATCGATGACCGTTGCTCGCACGCCTTCTGCGCCGCCTGCATTCAGCATGTCGATCGCAGCGCCGCCGAATGTGGACATCCAAAGTGCACAGACTGCAGTCGGGGCAATCAGGGCGCACAGGACAAATTCCCTTACCGTCCGGCCGCGGGAAATACGGGCAATGAACATGCCGACGAAGGGCGACCAGGCAATCCACCAGGCCCAGTAAAAGGTTGTCCAGCCGTGGAAGTAACTGGAGTCTTCCCTGCCAAATGGATTGGAAAGCGCGGGAAGAAGGGTCACGTAGTCGACCATCACGCTGAAGTATCGCGAGAAGGTGGCGCCGATCCCGGTCACGATGACGACAAAAAGAAACAGGCCGACGGCCATGATCATGTTGATCTCAGACAGCCGCTTCACGCCTGCATCCATGCCAAGCAGCACGGACCCGAGCGCGATCAGTGTGATGCCGACAATGATGAAAACGGTGAGCATTGGCGACGGCGCAATGCCGAAGACCTCGTTCAAACCGGCTGCAACTTGTTGTGCGCCTAAGCCGAGTGACGTGGTCAGACCAAACAGCGTCGCGAATACCGCAAGCGTGTCGATGACATGTCCCCAGAAACCCCACACTTTCTCGCCCAGCAGCGGGAAAAACGCCGACCGCAAGGTCAGTGGCAGGTTGAGGTTATAGGCGAAGATTGCCAGCGACAGGCCGACGGCCGCATAGACCGCCCAACCTTCAAGACCCCAATGGTGAATTGTGCCGACGATACCGATGTATTCGTTGCCGGGTTGGGTGATGTCGATGCCGAGCGGCCGGGCGCCGCCATTTTCGGAAAAGTTATAATAGACAGGCTCTAATACCCCGAAGAAAAGCAGACCAATACCGATGCCTGCAGCAAACATCATGGCGATCCAGCCCGCATAGGAATAGTCGGGTTTGGCGTCCTTGCCGCCAATCCTGACCTTGCCGACCGGCAGAACGATCAGCGCCAGGCAGAAAAGGGTGATCGCGTTGACCGACAGCACCAGGAACCAGTCGAACGTGCTCGTCAGCCATGGGCGCAGCCAGCCAAAGAATTCAGCGGCAGCCTCCTGATTGGCGAGGGCCGCGATAACGAAGCCCATGATCAGGATGCCTGAAACGATGAAAACCGGATTGTGGATGTCGAGCCCGAGTGGACGGATATTGTCTTGTCCCAGCTCGTATTCCGTCTCGAAATCCCAAACCCTTGGATCTGGATCGAGCATCTTTTTGTGACTTGTGTCTGCCATTGTCTCCCCCTCCTGGCTTATAGTATCGGAGTAGACTGGCACGGCAGACAGGTTCTGTCTAACGTGGCGGCAGAAAAGTGATAATTATTAGCTTCAGAAACAGGCAGGCGATCAATATAATATTTTCAACAACACGCCATCCTCAGAAGAATAACACAACGTTACTACCACGACATTAGGTCAACTTGCGGGCAGGTGAGTGGCCGGGGGGGTAGTCAAGGCTTTGAGAACGCTGGAGCGGGTGAAGGGAATCGAACCCTCGTCTTAAGCTTGGGAAGCTTGAGTGTTGTCTCTACAACGAAAAACAACTAAGGTCAATAGAACCCAATGAAACCCAATGAGGGTCGGCAAAAAATGGCTATTTTCTGCGGTTTTTAGGCCAAGAACCCAACCCCTGCCTGAAGCCGTGCAGCGCGGCCCGATCTTGCCCCCAGTTGCCCCCAGTTGCCCCCGGAGCGTCCCCAATGCCGACCTTGCCCCTGACAGATCAGCACTGCAAAGCCCTGAAGCCCACGGCCACCCGGCAGGAGTTACGCGACACCAAAGTTCCGGGCTTGATCCTTCGCTGCACCCCGTCCAACATTAAGAGTTGGTCGCTGCGGTATGCCGACGTGACCGGCAAGCACGTCCGCATGACAATTGGCCGCTACCCTGCTGTAAGCTTGTCTGACGCCCGCACAGCCGCATTGCAGGTGCTTGCCGAGGTATCGACCGGGAAAGACCCGGTTGCCGACAGGAAGGCGGCGCAGGCCGCTGAGAAAGCCGCCAGAGAAGCCGCCACCGCGTTGACAGTCGAAAAGATCGGAAACGATTACTTCGAAGCCGCCGCCAAGGGGCGGCACCGTCCAAAAGGCAAACCAAAGAAACCGTCGACGCTGGGATACGAGCGGGGTTACTTCGACAGCTTCGTTCTGCCGAAGTTCGGCAAGTCGGCAATCGGGGACTTACACCGGCGGGCAGTGCAGACTTTCATTGACGGTCTTGCTGACGATCACAACCTTTCGACCGGCGTGCAGTCCCTCAAAGTCCTGCGCCAGATTTGCGCCTATGCCGAATTTCAGGAATTGATATCTGCGAACCCTTGCCGGTTTGTCGAGGCGACCGACTACGACAGCCGGGAACGTGTTCTAACCGATGCCGAGCTTAAGGCGATCTGGAAGGCGCTCGAAAACCCGTATGCAATCGCATCCAATCCGCAGGCTGCTATCGCGGTTCGTATCTGCGCAGCGACAGCCCAACGACGCGCCGAAGTCGCCAAGGCGGAACTGTCCGAACTGGATTTTGACAACGCGATTTGGACGATGCCCGGAAGCCGCCGGAAGAACGGCAGAACGCATATCGTCCCGTTGTCCGATTTGGCCGTGCAGCTTCTCAGGGCGGCGATTGCTCTGCACGAAGACGGATACAAGGGCGCGGCGGTCTTCCCGCCGCTGCGGGGCGAAGGGGCGGCGATGGCCGTCGAAAACCTGACGCGATGCTTCGCCGCCGCTGCCGAAGCCGCCGGGGTGAAGGATACGCGCTTGCACGATCTGCGACGCACCGCTGCCACCAACATGACCGGCGAACGCCTGACCATCGCCCGCAGCACCGTGTCGCTTTGCCTCGGGCACGACGATGGAGCGAACGCCGCCGCCGCGACCCGCGTTTATGACCGATACGGATACCTGCCGGAAAAACGCCGCGCTCTGACGGCTTGGGCTTCCCTCTTGCTGGAAATCGTCGGTGAAACCGAAGCCCTTGGAAACGTGGTGGCCCTTCGCCGCGCCTAGACCGCTACGCGCTGGGCCAGAAACCGGCCCTGTGGAGCCGTTCGAGGTGTCCCGGCTAGGGTGGGGTGCGGGCAGTGCCTTAGCGTCTCTATAGCGCCTTTTGAATGCAATAAAATTTTTGGTTGATTAAGTATTAGATAACTCACGTTCTAGGTGTTCGGCTTGTTGCGCGATGTCTGAAAGCTGTGGATATTTTATGAAAAAGTATCGATAAAGTATCCGTTGACTTGAAAACAACAAATACGATCTCTTTCGAAGAAATAAGCCGGTTGAGAGGCGCGAAATAAAAAATATGTGAATTTTTGTCTTTCTTTTGTTCCTGAGATTGTAATGAAAGATGCTTTCCAGATAGGCGATGTTGTGAACTATTGTGGACCTATCACGCCGCCGACAGCCCTTTGTGAAAGGACACGAAGTCAATGCTCAATGACCGCATCTTGACGGTTAAACAAACCGCCCAACTCCTGACGGTTCACCCGAATACTGTTTACAACTATGTCGGCACGGAAGGCTTTCCGCCGTGTATCCGATTGACCGAACGCCGCGTCGGTTTTCGCCTAAGTGACGTCCAAGCTTACTTGGACCGGCAGGCCGCAGCCGCCTGACATGTTCGGCAAACCTGTAAAGGACGGAAAGCCCCGCCGTACTGAAACCAATGGAAACACTAGCGGCAGCTAAACCTGCGACCACACTACAAGACCGGCAGGCATCGGCGGAAACACTGGCGCAAACGCACCTTATGCGGCGCTATCAACTTTCAAAGGAACTTGCGCAGGTTGTCGCCGAGCTTGCAGGGCTGCAAAGCCAAAACGACTAAGACGAAGGCATCCCCCACACCCTTCGAAATTAACGATAACGCCCTCATGGGCTTATGATTAGTGGGGATATTAATTTGCCTAAGACCATGAAAGTGAAACCGGACTTCGACAGCTGTTCCCCGTCAGCAACCATGAGACATATCGGCGAAATGGCCTAAGGAGGATTTCTGGCACATCGTAGCCCGCCAAGGGAGCGAAGATGAGACAGAAATCCGGGCCGCAGGGGTCGGCCGAAAAGCATGTAAAAGACATTCGCCGGAAGACCCGGCGCAAATTCTCAGCCGAGGAGAAGATCCGTATCGTGCTGGAAGGCTTGCGTGGAGAGTATTCGATCGCCGAACTGTGCCGGCGTGAGGGGATCTCGCAGGGGCTATACTACACCTGGTCGAAGGAGTTTCTCGAAGCTGGCAAGAAGCGACTGTCGGGTGACACCGAGCGCCAGGCGACATCCGGCGAGGTGACGGGCTTGAAGCGTGAAATGCGCGACCTGAAGGAAGTCGTCGCCGACCTGACGCTGGAAAATCGCATTCTGAAAAAAGCGTGATCGGGGATGGGGAGGATATCGAATGAGATACCCCGCATCCGAAAAGCTTGAAATCATCCGACTGGTCGAGCAATCGCACCAGCCGGTGAAAAGGACGCTGGAACAAATCGGCGTGTCGCGACCAACCTTCTATCGCTGGTACGATCTGTATCGCAGGTTCGGCGAAGCGGCACTGGAAGACCGGCGCGGCGGCTCAGGCCGTGTGTGGAACCGTATCCCGAATTCCGTACGCGAGCAGGTGCTCGAAATGGCGCTCGACGAGCCTGAATTGTCCCCCAGAGAGCTGGCCATCAAGTTCACTGACGAACGTCGTTACTTCGTCTCGGAAGCCAGTGTTTACAGGCTTCTGAGGGCCTGCGACCTCATCACCAGCCCGGCCTTCATCGTGATGAAAGCCGCCGATGAGTTCCGGGAGAAAACCACGGTACCCAACCAGCTCTGGCAGACCGATTTTACGTATCTGAAGGTGATCGGCTGGGGATGGTTCTATCTGTCCACCGTGCTGGATGACTTCTCCCGATACATCATCGCCTGGAAACTGTGTTCCGGCATGGCTGCGAGCGATGTTCAGGACACACTCGATCTGGCACTGGAGGCCGCCGGGCTCGATGAAGTCAACGTCGTCCATCGCCCGAGACTACTATCAGACAACGGGCCGTCTTACATCTCTGGCGATCTGGCCGAGTACCTTGCCAGAAAGGGCATGACGCACACGCGTGGCGCGCCCTATCATCCGCAGACCCAGGGCAAGATAGAGCGCTGGCATCAGACACTGAAGAACCGGATCCTCTTGGAAAACTACTTTCTGCCAGGTGACCTGGAAGCTCAGATCGACGCCTTTATCGGGCACTACAACCATCGGCGCTATCACGAGAGCCTGAACAATCTCACCCCGGCCGACGTCTATACCGGGTGCGGACAGACCATCCTGCTCGAACGGGAAAAGATCAAAAGGAGGACCATGAAACAACGGCGCTTGCTGCACAACAAATCCGCTGCTTAACTGAAATCCAGATGTGCCAGACCCTCCTTTAGTCAGGCCGCTTGATGTCTCAATTTACCTGACGACGGACACTTATGGTCGGCAAAACCGGTCAGAAGGCAACCGTGCATGGCGGGCTGATATTAGGGTGGCATCCTGCAGGGCAGATAAGTTCGCTGTGGGTTGGCACCAAATCAGTCAAACGGCTAACAGGGCAACAGAGTTATCTCAGTGACGCCATGTTCCGGTCTGGCAAGAGTTGTGATTTCTCATCACGGCTGAAAGTGCGGTCCGATTTGTGTGAGTACAACGAACGCCTGTCCGCCCGTCTTCGGTCAGACGGCTGGACGATCAAAGGGGGGAGGCGAATGGAGCAACTGGATAGCCCCGCGCACTGTCGCGAGACGACAGCTGCCCAAGCACCTAAGCGATCCTGATCAGATTTTCATACGAGAGAACCGGCAGCTAAATAACACGGAAGACCGTTGACCGACGGGTTCCGTTTCTGCTGCTGATATTGGGCGCGAGCGCAAAGCTGATTTTCGACCAAATTAACGTTGCGTCAACAAAGCCGTCATAACGTTCAGACGGCCAGTGAAGAAAGCCCCTTGGTGACGCCCCCGCAATCGTCGCCGAGGGGTTTTCTTTTTCTGGCGCGCAGACAATTCATGCAGGCGGATGAAGCGTAAGCACGCCGCCGCGATGTCCGCATTGATCGCACCTTAGCGCAGCTGCAATTCGGTTTTCGTTCACGACTACGAAGTCGGCACCGAACTGATCGAACAAAGCTTGCAAGTCCAATCGCCGACCGCGCCCGCAGTTCGCAGCGGTACAGTTACCGACAACGCCATAACCCGCAGCTTTCAGATCGCCGAGTGTAGACAGGCTAATTGGGATTTTGGTCATCAAAACTCGCCATAGGACATCTGAGGCGCTGGGCGTTAAGTGAGAAAGCTGAGATCAGTTCCGTTGTCAATGAAGTCAGACAGGACCCGGTTTAACTGGATGCTTTGGACGTTGTGACTGTTCTCAGTAACAGTGCAGATGCCCGACACCGTTAATGCGTCCACTGCACCGCCAAACAACCAGCTGAAATACACGCTGGGTTCTTCACCGTCGATACTGTCCGTCGGGTCACAATCGGCAAGTCCACTTTCGCGATATACACGTGTTTCCACGTCTGACAGAAGCGTCTTGCCGCGTATGTCAGCGAGTTCTTGGATCACCAGAATAAGGATGGCGCGGCGACCCCGGACGACCACGTTCCCAGCTTGCAACAGCGGCTCAAAATGTTCCTTGGCGGTTTGATGGATCGAACACCGGGAAGCAACAGCGGACATTGGTGCGCCTTTCGTGCGGGAATGTTTGGGGTACCCTCTAAGTACACCCTGTATGTGTTCTCGGCAACCGAAGTCATAAACAACACACGAGAAATTTTCGTGTATTAAAATTACAAAAACAATCTCGGATAGTATTTGTTGACTTCATGTCAACAATTTGAAATTTTCCACATGTATAAAATGTAGGATTTATGCGGTTTTATATAATTATTTTAGAAAAAAGCGCTCCTTTTTGTCTTATAGGGGGGTTAGTTATTGACGATTAGGGCGAAATCCGGTCATTTTTAAAGATACTGAATAGCAAAGAAAAACCGCCCCCTTCGCGAAAAGGGAGCGGTTGATAACTGAGGCTTTTGCCGAAGCCGCACCGCCGAAAAAGTGGTCTTGCCGGTCACTAATTTAATAGCGGTTTATACCGTTAATAATAGCGCGGCGGTACGGTTGGAGCAAGAGCCAAACCGACTGGATTTGGGGCCGTGCTGATAGATAAAGACAAAAAAATCCAAAGAGCGATTGTCGCCGTTGACGAGTTCGAACGACAAGGTGTCGACATACCCGGCGCTATCCTAATGCGTCGAGAAGACGGCACGGTAAGTCTTGCTTCCCGCCAAGCCGAACAAGCGAAGTGGACGCTTGCGCAGCATGTCAAATTCAAAATGTGGCAACGGCGCATTGCCGGTTATCCGGTTCGCAGGTCGAGCTACCACGCTGCCCGCCTTATCGCCCGTTTCGGGCAGAACAACGTCCATGTGCTGCCCGCAATGCCCAAGGACAAAAGGCCAGGGAAGTACGGTGGCAGCGGTTGGTTTGGTGGCACATGGGGACAGTTCACCAATCCGGGCGGGGAAACAATCTATCCGCTGAAAGAGCGTGCATTGGACGTTCTGCAACACCACGGCGGCGCGGGGATAACCCTTGGCGGGCATCATAACATTGCGGCCATTGATATGGACGTAATGGACCCTGTTCTTGCTGCCGAGTTTGAAAGTGTGTTGGAGCTACTTTGCGACAAATCACCTTTTGAGCGTATCGGCAAATCACCCAAAAAGCTTTGGCTGTATCGGACAGAAAAGCCAATCAAGTCTTATGCTTCCGGGGAATGGTTCACCGACAGCGGCAAGAACCAAGTGGAATTGCGCGCGCAGTCCAATCAATTCATTGTTTGCTACGGCGTTCACAAGGACACAAAACGGCCCTACACATGGCCGAACGCCAGCCTTTACGACTGCGATGTTTCAGACATTCCGCTTATCAGCGCGGACGCCTTGATTGACATGCTCGAAGTCTTCGACGGTATGGCAGCGCGGCACGGCGCGAAGGGCATAGCGAAGAAACAGAACCGTGGCGCGGTTCCAGTAGGGTTAGCCGAGGCCAACCGGAACAGTCACCGTCTGGAAGACACCACGCCGCTGGAAGACGCGGTTGCGTTCATTGTCGAGTGCGCGGAAGGGGACTTCTTCGACCCACCGGAAGAATTGCTAGGGTATCACGGCTGGACAAATTCAATCGCGTCAATCGTCAATTCGGTTCCGCATGACCGGGCGCTTGCCGAAAGCCTTGCGCATGACATATCGGCGGCGTTGCCGGGGTACGAAGGTCCCGACGACGTGCAAAAGACGTTCGACAGCTACCACGACGATCTGGACCACAGAACCGGGACGAAGCTGGGGGCGTCCTACATATACAGAGCGGCCAAGTCGCTTGGGTGGAACGGCTACGAGCGGTTTGACCTGACAGGCGGACAGGGCACCGACATGGACGATTTCGGCCCGATCGAAGACAACAATCCGGAAGACAACCCCGAGCCTACTTACAGGCAAGACGACCGGATTGCGCTGGAAGACGCCGAGCGCATTGTCTGTGAAGCCATCGACAATTGGGAACTGGACGGCGGGCGTGTCAAAGTGATCAAGGCGGAAGCCGGACTTGGCAAAACGTCAGCCATGATCAAGAAAATCAAATCGCTGACCGAACAAGGAAAGCGGGGCGTGTTCATTGCGCCGTCGCACCTTCTGGTGAATGAGATTTGTGCCAAGATGCAAGCCCACGGCATCGACGCCGCTGTTATGGGCGGGTATGGGGCGCTGGAAGACCCGAACATGGAACCCAGCGAATTCAACCCGTTTTATTGCTTGCGCAAGGACGAAGCAGACACCGTAGCGGAAACCGGGCGATCTGTGAGGGCGTCGCTTTGCCGTGTCCGGCGTGAAGATGGCGGCTTTGATGAATGCCCGCGCATAGACGAATGCAGGCGGTTCCCGTTGAACTTCGCCCGCCCGGACATTTGGGTTGCGCCGACAGTTTACATGACCGTCGACCTGCCGGAAAGCTTCAAAGACGTGGACTTTGTTGTTGTCGACGAAGACCCGGCGGTCTTGTTCAGCGCGCAGTCGGTAATCGCCACGTCCGGCAACATCATGCAAGCCCGTGAAGTGCACCGGGCGGACGACTTCGGAAACAGGAGGTTGGACAGAAGGGGGACAAAGCGCCTTATGGGCATCAGCAAGAAGCTTTTGGACGTTATCAGCAAAGCCAAAAAGGGCACGTTTCTAACCCGCGACGACTTCGCGCAATGGGATGGCGACTTGATTGCTGACATCACCGAAGCCCTTGAACTGGAAGAATTGCGGATCACCAAAGGCCTGCGGTTCCGGCCCGGTATGAGCGGAAAAGAAATACGGGACGTTGCTAAGACCTACAGCCCCAGCCCAGTCAAACTGTGCGCAATGTGGCGCGGCATAAAAGAAGCCTTGCAGAGCGGCATGGCGGTGTTTCCGCGCATCCAAGTCGCAAACCACAAGAACGGCGGCTATGCGGTCACAATATTGGCACCCCCGCAGATGATCGAACTGTTTGCGGACAAGCCGGTCCTGTTGATCGACGCAACGCCGCGCAGCGAACGGCATCTTGAATATGCGCTGGGCAGGCCGGTGACGACGACCGCAGATGTCCGCTGCAAGTGGTCTGAAAACGTCACCGTGACGCAGATCGTCGGTGCGCCGTTTTCCAAGAACGGGCTTGTTGGCGGCACTACGAAAGACGGCGAAGGAAAGAAGAAGCCGAAGCCAACTCGCTTGCTTCGGGACATCGCTGCAAAGATTGGCGTCGCCGCAAGGGAGGCAAGGTGCGCTGGCGGCACCATTGGCGTGATCACGTCTAAAGCAGTTCGCAAACAGCTTGCGCCGATGCTTTCCGGTCATTCGAACATTATGCTGGGCCATTACGGCAACATCGTCGGGACAAACCAGTTCGAGAATGTCAGCAAGCTGTTCCTGATAGGGCAGGAGTATCCGCAGGTGTCTGTACTGGAAACCGCAGCAGGTGCCATTTTTGATCGCGTTCCAATAGTTTTGGAGAAAAAGGACGACGCGCAGTTCCGGTTCTACGAACAGAAAAAAGCTGTCATTGTCTGTAATGACGGAACAAAGGCCAAAGCCGCCGTAGTGTCGCACCCGGACCCGGACGTAGACGAATTGCTGAAACGTGCGTCAACGGACGAACTGCTACAGGCGGCGGCGCGGCTGCGCCCGCTGAGACGAAAAGACAGGTGCGAACTTATTATCATGTCAAACGTCGCGCTGGACGTTCCCGTTGACAAGGTGGTTCGCTGGGACCGCGTGAAAGCTCCCCATGTCGATCGTATGAAGGCGGCAGGCATCTTGACCAAATCGCCAATCGTATTCGCGGCAGCGGTACTCAGGAACACGGACGCTTACGAAGCGGTCAAAAAGGCCGCGCGGCAGGGCAAGGAAAACGGCCTATGGCCAACATGCGAAGCGGCGCTTGCGCGTGAATTCTGCGAAAGTGTCGGCGGTTATGCGGCTGGCGATGATTGGGCGGCTTATGAACTTGCCGCTGGGCTTGGTATGCGTACACTTCGGTTCAAGCTGCCAAGCGTGAACACCAAATGGCACACAGCGCGTGTTCTGCCATTCATCGATCTGGACGAAATTACCGAACGCCTGAGCGAAGCAGACAGCAAAGCGGTTTGGGAAGTTATCGATGCTGCGGACACTGCCGCTGTTATCACCCCTCAGGCAGTCAAGACGTTGACGGAGACTGTTGAGGACATGGAGACGGCGGCGGCGCGGTTGGGGATGTCACGCAGGGCGTTACAGCGGTTCCGGGCTGGCAGCGTGAAGAAGTTCCCGCCGCAATCCGTCCCTGCCTTGAAGTCATGGTCGTGCGAACTGTCTCCGGCGGTAACGTGGCGACCGGAACAGGCTAGCCGTTACGTCGAGCTGCCCGCGTTGCCGATCACCCGTCGGCACTGGGTAGATCACCGCAATGCGAAGCTGGAAAAGCAACGTCCGGAACAAGCCGTCGAAGACGTCTGTGAACCATGTGAAGCGGCCTGACTACCACAGGTGTAGGGGGGCGGATAAATTGAATACAGCGGCGTCAGGGGAAACTCTGGCGTCGTTGTCATATCAGCAACAAGGGGCAGGGGCGCGTGCCAACGAAACAAAAGACCATGACACCACGGCAGCGGGCGCTTGGGAAACAGCGCAAACAGATCAGAAGTGCAGAAGGGGCGGCGGCTGGACGATACAATCAGCGGGCTTGAGGCGAACGCCCAGCGCGGCAGGACCGCATTGGGTTGCCGCGACCATGCGGAAATTCGGCCACGACTACCTGCCGTCCTTCATACGGCTGGAAACCGAGCTCGCACAGCATGAAGCCAAGGAAGCCACCCGCGCGCGGGTGCAAAAGGTGCTGGAAGACGGGTGAGGATCGGCAAAGAGCACGGCCCATGTTCACGACACACGCCCGTGCAGTTGGCAAGCCAAGCCCCGGCCACTCCCTCCGATGTCATCCCCGACCTGATCGGGGATCCACGCGTTTCCAGAGCTGCGATAAAAGCACCGCCCCCTCCGGGCATCCGGCAACGCCAACCTGACGTTTGTCCTGCGCCTCAAAACCTATAGCTGCTCATCCCGAAGCCAACGAATACGCCCGCCCGCGGGTGCAAAAATTGCTGGAAGACCGGGGATCCACCTGACCGGTCCTGAAACGCGGACGCAGCTCGAAAATAAGCACTCTGATATCATTGATGCGTGGCAAAGCAATGACCAGAATGGGCGGGAAGCAGCCATTCGCTGCGGTCTGCACGAATGTCTGTAAGTAATCCATCTAACCAAATAGATGGGTGGTGGCCACTTGGGTTGACGCGCATATAGCCCTGCATGTGTGGTGCGTTTGCAAAACCAATTCAGAACCGCGCAACGACACCGAGAAGCGGTCCATGCGTAACAGTGTCGTAGGCAAAGCTGTCGATGCCCGACTTGCCGTTGCTGTAATCGACACCCAATGCCTTGTATTGGAGATGCGTCGACCAGACTTCGTTGAAGTGGTAGCCGACGCCGGCCTGCACGTTCCAGGTGAAGTCGGACGCAGCTCCGAAACCGCCAATGTCTCCGCGGCCACTGACGGACCATTTTTCGTTTAGCTTGTGAAATCCGCGAACCCCAATGACGGGATCGATCCAGTCGGCGCCGCGGGAAATGTAGAAATTGCCGGCAACGGTACCCGTGCGATTGAAATCGAGATTGATGTCCCAGTACCGCGCGCCCGCGATGAGGTCGAAATACGATTGTTGTGTTGAGTAGGCCCGGTATAACAGCATGCCCTCCACGATGAGCTGATCACCGCCAACGCGGATGCGCCCACCTGGCAAGAGCGCGTCGGTCGAGTTCGCCAGGTTCATGTAGGCCACATCCACCATCGCGCCGAACCGTTGCTGATAGACTGCTTCTGCACGGCCCATGAAGCCAAACCGAAGGTTCGAGAGGATGTCGGAAGTGCCGACATCAATGTTGGTGGCGGGTAATCGCCCAACCTGCGATGTCCCGGTTATATTCGCACCTACGAGATATGGGGCGATTATGAATTCCCAGGTCTTGGCAACCCGTTCATTGACTGGCTCAATAAATGGAGCAAGTTCTTTCGGTGGGTCCGCTGCAAGCGAACTGCCGGAAAAAAGAAGTGTGGAAGCACCTACCAAAAGCGCCAATTTTAGCGAATTCCACTTTAATACCGATTTCACTGTACACGGTCCTCAGTCTAATATTACCGCCGCGTGGGCTGTTCGCTTTCACACATTCGCGGAGTTACCCGGATCGCCTGTGTGGGCGGCGGTTTGGCTATTTCTTCTGCCAACTGGCAAAAACCTCCCGTGTCAGCTCACTTTCGGGGCGCAGGTTCGAGATACCTTCATACGGAACACCCTTTCCAAGCGGGAAATGCGGATGCTTGGCGATGGTCATCTGGTGGCGTTTGACCATGTCCTGGAAGGAGGCTCCTGACCACAACGAATAACCGACCAGAGGGTTCTCTTCCCGGGGATCTCTATAAATATTAAATACCGGAGCTGCTGCTCCCGGCTGACCAGGAGCTGGAAGATGCATCTTGAACTCCTGCTTGACCACCGAGCGCAGAACGGTGCCTTCATACACATAGACATAGTCGCGTCTAGAGTTGCCTTCGCCGTTTAACAGCAAGGCAGTCTGATCAACACCGTCGATTACACGGTCTCGCGGAATGAGATCGCTTGCCCCGGCAATCCTCGCAAACGTGGTGAAAAGATCTGATACGTGGACAATATCACCTGCGGCGCTTCCAGCTTCGATGACACCAGGCCATCTGATAAACGCATCGGTGCGTACCCCACCCTCCAGGTGCTGTGTCTTCCCACCCCGATAAATCAGCTGGTTGAGCCCGGATGTTCCCTCATAGTGATACATGAGACCGTTATCCGCCATGAGCATAACGATGGTATTGTCCCGCAAACCGAGCGCATCAACCTTTGCCAGCAGGTCGCCTATCCACGTATCAAGCAATTGCAGTTTGTCGGCGTGAAACCCGCCATTGCGAGAAATAGCCTGATCGGGGTAGACAAAGTTGAGAGGGTAAAGCGGCCAGTATTGCAAGAAAAAGGGTGCATCTTCAGCGGCCAGACGTTCAAGCTGCTCAAGGATCTGGCGCTGATAGCGCTCATTCATCTCTTCGTATTTTGCCTGGGTCCATTCCTCGCCAGGCGCAATGCCGACTTCACGAGCCTCTCCTCCGGCTTCCGCCTCGACACCGGTGACAAGTCCGTAGGGTTTAAACCTTTGATCGAGCGCAAACTGGTTTGTTTGTCCTGAAGCATGGAAGCCAAGCATTGTGTTGGACTGCATGGCCTCCCGGGTCATCAGGCTGAGCTGTACCTGCTGATGGAGCGGAAAGGCCGCCCAATCGAAGCCCTGATTATGCGGATACGCCTGCTCGATATCCCCTTGATGCCATTTGCCAACATGGGCGGTGTTATACCCTTTCTCTTTCAAGATTTCGGCAATGGTCACCTCTTCTGACGACAGCCCTTCTCCAACCAGCGCAACCTTGACTTCCTTGACACCGGCGCGGATTGGGTGGCGGCCTGTAAGCATTGCGGTGCGGGTCGGGGTGCAAGACGGTTCGGTGTACATCCGCATCAGAGACAGGCCTTCGGATGCCAGATTGTTGATGCTTGGCGTATCAATACCCGTCACATAGTTGAGCGTTCGATTTCCCATCTGCCCGAAACTGACATCATCAATCAGGATATAAAGGATGTTCGGCGGTTTGCCATTATTCGCCGCTCGGATTTCAGACAATTTCTCCTCAATTTCGACATCCTGGCTATCCCAGACGTCGCCATATTGGGCGCGCAGATACTCAAACTCCCCGTCATGGATGATGGGCTCCTGCGCCATAATCGGCGCGCTCAGTAAGGCGGCAGCGATCGAAAGGGCGGATAGATTTTTCATGGTCAGGTCCTGTTCCAAGTCCAACGCAGCCGAAGAATGCCGATTGTATTGACGTTCATGTGCGCGAGACTAGGTCATTCGCAGGGTCGCCGGACCGTTGCATAGCGTATGTTACGGTAGCATGATGTCAGTAATTTACTGATATATAGACGTTTTACGCTGAAGGCATGAAGATGGAACGCTTTGGGAGCGACGAAAACACACTTATTCGAGAAGAGCTCGCACGGGTCTTAACGTCGCAGATTTTCGCAGGCGCTGAAAGACACAAACGAATCCTTCAATACGTGGTCGATCGATATCTGGACGGGACAGCCGAAGACATACGCGCGAAAGCCATTGCATTGGATGTATATGGCTATTCGGTCAATGAGATCGAAAGGCGGGAAACCACGGTGCGCGTGGATGCGGGGCGTTTACGAAGGCGGCTAGACGATTACTACACTCAAGAGGGGGCGCAGAACACAGTTAGAATACGGTTGCCCAAGGGCGGTTATGCGCCGAGCTTTGAGTTTCTAGCTGGGACCGCCCCCAATGCCGAACAAGGTGGTGGGGATCACGGCAAGCTGGACAAAACTCTACCGGAGCCCACACCGAGTTTATCGTCCGTGTCAGCACGCACAAGGCAGATGTTTGTTGTTGTGGCGCTCGGCGTTTTCTTTGCAATCTCGGCCTTGCAAATTTACCAATGGTCATCAGGACCTCGCGACTCACCAGAGCGTTCCGTTTCAGGTCAGACCCGAGCAGCCGTTTTCCAAGCATCCCCGAGGCGTTTAGAAGCGGTCAATCTGGCTGAAACGGGACGAGACATGATTTTCCCCGCTATCGATCCAAAGCGCTTACAAGCGGCTCTAATTGTTTTCGAGGCATCTATCGAAGCTGATCCGAATTACTTTGGCGGCCATGCGGGTGCAGCGCAAGTTCTAGCGCTTAGTTCACTGCGCAATCCTGAAGCGGAATTGGCTGTCGATTACCTTGAGCTCTCCGAGAAACGAGCAAAAACGGCCGAAATACTAGCTCCCGAGGAGGCATGGACGCAGTCAGCTCGCGCAGCTGTTGAGTGGGCGGCAGGTAATTTTGCCGAAGCGCGATCCAAAGCAGCGTTCGCGACCTCGATAGCGCCGGAAGATCTGCATATTTTAGAATTTGACGCCCTGTTGAACCTTTTTTCCGGGAACTTTGAGCACGTTATCACGGTCATAACGGCACTTCGTCAGAGCGTCCAAAGACAGAGTGGCGCAGTCTTCGATAACGCCTTGGGGTCAGCGTACTTTCATTCAGGTGATCCAAAAAAGGCGCTGGATGTCTTTTCAAAAGCAATTCAATCCGGAGCGCCGTTCGGCCCCATCTCAATTGCTTACATGGCAGCTTCCTACCAGCAACTAGGTCAACTCAGCCCTGCAAAAAAGCATGCCAAACAACTGATGGAGGGGTGGCCAAATTTCCGCCCGGTACCTTTGTTTCAAAATCTGTTCTTGGATGAAACGCATGCTGATTACCTTGTTTCGGCGCTTGAAGCCGCTGGCTGGCAAGCCAGACAAAGCCCATCCGATTAGGTCTTCTTCCTTTTGGGCACTGCATTCAGGGAAAAGATGAGGGCTGCCGCAGGCTGTCCGGGTATAGAGTTGCGGATTTATCTGTAATCGCAAGGCGGACAAAGAAGGTAAGACGAGTCAATGACCGCTCAGGGCCGGTTCTTGACTAAGCACACTCCGGGCGGGAAACGGACTTTCGCTGCAGCGGGAATGAATGTCGGAGAAAGCGCTTCCGATAATTTTGAGGCACCCCGCCAGCACGCAAATCGATGTACTGGCGGGGCGGTTCCTCTTTTTTCGTTAAGCAGCCTGTTGTTCGGTGTTTTGGACTTCAAGACGATCGATCAGGTCGTTGAGGCTGTCGTCTTCACACGCAGAGGCATCAAATTGACAATTTACCCGATCTTCCGCTGTACCACTCACATTGGCCTTGAGCGGAACGGGGAAATCGGGAAAGCGCACATGGACTTCTTTACCAACTTCGACACCTGCCATTTCTGAGGTCCGTTCAAGCATGAAGCCGTCAATTGAGATGTTCCGCACTCGGGCTTCAATTGAATGGCCTCCAAGTTCAAGGTCGACGTTTGACACATAATCGAAGCGCGGGAAAATCCGACGATCCTGACCCTGCAGAATATCTGCAAGCAAACCATCGAATGCGGATCTCAATTCGCTAACGGCGTGCTCCACCTGTTCAGCTGTTTGGCCCAGAGAATCTGAAGCTTCCGCCATCCCTCCTGAAGTATTGCCGATAACCCCGGCGGATACCGCAATGTCTTTTGCAGCTCCTCCGAGCATACGAACATCTTCGGTAATCTGACCAGTCGACTGGTTCGTCTCTACCAGCACGCGATCAATCTTGTCCGCGGTCGCGTCCGCACCGGATAGCTGTTCATGGATCGAAGAAACCTTGTTATCCAGTTCATCGCTGACCGCTCGAATTTGCTGGACCTGCTGTGTTACCTCTTCCGATGCCTTCGAAGTCTGCTCGGCAAGATCCTTGACTTCTTGCGCAACAACCGCAAATCCACGACCGGCCTCTCCGGCCCTTGCAGCTTCGATAGTGGCATTCAGCGCCAGGAGGTGCGTTTGTTCAGAAATCTGGGTAATGACCCCAATCAAACCCTCGATCGATTGAGAAGCCGCCTTCATCCTGTTGGCCGCATCACGCGTCATATTGGCTTCGTTTGCCGAGTACCGCATGGCTTCAAGAGCAGATGAAACCTCCTGATTTATTTCACTCATCGCATGTTGAAGTTGTTCAGCTGCAGTCTCTGTTTTTTCAATTGCATTGCGGCTGTGGGTCGATGCCTCACCAATGGACGATGCCCCTTCAGATGCCTCCGCGCTTGTCGACTTTACCCGGCGAGCTTCAACGGACACTGTTTGGGAGTGCGCGCTGAGACTATCCAGCTGGGACTCCATCATGTCCTTCATCTCGCCTGAGAGCTTCGTGACGATCCTGTCGAGAGTGCGCCGAGCCCGTTCGACATGAAGTCGCCGTGCACGCCGCGCATCGTCCATCTTCTGCAGTCGAGTCATCACGCGATTGAACAAAAAGGCCAATTCACCAGCTTCGTCGCCGTGCTCCACATCGACCCGAGCGGAAAGGTTGACGCGGCTATAGGCCAGTTCTTTAAGCGCCCCTTGCAAAACACCGGTTCCAAGTGTGGCCCCATGTTCAGCTGCATTCAGCCCAACAACTTCATCCTCTTCGGAAACCCGGAAGCCACCGCCAGGAAAGCCTGACCAAACCTTGTTGACGGACCAGATGACCGCGAACGCGACACCGAACGCCCAGGCAAAAATCGCTGCCGCACCGATGAATTGCACGAAAACCTGCTCCATTCGGCTGCCCGCAAGCAGATATTCAGGCCGGGCAAGGAAGGCGACCGCTATCGTCCCCCAAAAACCCGCGATCCCATGCACCGGTATCGCACCGATTGCATCATCCAGCTTGAAGGTGTTCTCCATCACACGCTGACCGTAAAAGGCAATTCCGGAACCGGTTGCACCAATCATAAGAGCGGACCAGACGGTCACGGCGTCACACCCGGCTGTGATTGAAACCAGACCTGCCAGCACCCCGTTAATGGAGTAGTCAGGTCGATAAAAGCCACTGTGGATTCGACCAAGGATCATCTGGACCATTCCACCAATGGCCCCTGCAACCATTGTATTTGCAATGATTTGGGCGAAGGTTGATGTCCCGGCTGTCGTTGAACCGCCGTTGAACCCAATCCAGCCAACCCACAAAATGATACAGCCAACCGTCGCAAGGACGGCACTATGGCCATTGATCTCCCGCACCTCACCATTCTCAAAACGGCCAATACGGGGTCCGATGATGATGATGGCAGCCAAGGAGATCCATGCCCCTACGGAATGAACCACCGTCGAGCCGGCGAAATCCATGAAGCCCATCGAGGCAAGCCACGGCTCATTATCGCTGATCAGCAGACTGCCCCAAGCCCAATGCCCGGCAATCGGATAAATTAGAAGGCCCGTGGTTGCTGCCAAGATCATATAGCCTTCCAGTTTGACACGTTCGGCGGTCGCGCCGGAAATGATGGTCGCGGCAGTTCCGCAAAAAACCAGCTGAAATACGAAAAAGGTCAAGCCCCAGTCATCAAGACTGTCGAACATCATCAAGCTTGGGTCCCAACCGAAAAGTCCGTGCCAGCTGGTACCAAACATCAACATGTAGCCGACCGCACCAAACATCATCGTGGAAAAGATAAAGTCGGTAATGTTCTTCTGGGCGACGTTGATGGAATTCTTCGATCGCACCAAACCGCTTTCAAGGAACAAGAAACCGGCTTGCATGAAAAACACCAGTCCGGCGGCGATCATGGTCCAAACATGATCAAGGTTGGACTGCAGCGCAAACTGGTCAGATTGCGCCCACGCCTCCACTGGATAGACAACGGCTACCCCCACAACCGTCATCGCCATAGTAAAACACGCTCTCATAGGAACCCCCGTCCGATTTGACGAAAGTTTCTTTTTCCAAGTTGAACAAAAAGTAAAAAAGCCAGTCTTACCTATGGTTTGCCTAATGTTTGAGCGGAACAGCTGCGTAATGTGTCAGTATCATCGCAAGGGTGGCGCAAAACGCAAAATTGTAAACGTAATTTGACAAGTCACTTCCGGGGCTCCCGCGACACTGTTGGATCAACAGCTGGAAAATTAGCCGCTCCGGCCGTCGTACAATGCGTGTGCCGGGGAACGACAACGGACAGTGACCAAAGGCCGTGAAAATGACCGCTTTGGGTCGTTTTTGACAGAATTTACGGGAAATCTAACGTTCGATAGGAACGCCAACCATACTGCCCCATTCCGTCCAAGAGCCGTCATAAACGCGCACATTTGAATATCCGAGCAACTCGGTCATGGCAAAGCTCGCGAGCGTCGCCCTATGGGCCAGCCGACAATAGGAAATTACCGGCATGTCTTTGCTGGTGACATGGGTGCCTATGATCTTTTGAAGCTCGTCCGCAGATTTGAATGATGTGTCTTCGTTTATCAGAGCGTCAAAGGGAACATGACGGGCACCGGGTATGCGGCCGTATCTTTCAGCTCCCACGTCCGGTTTGCCGGGCAAGCCCACGCGCTGTCCCAGGTATTCTTCCCCGCTGCGATGATCCAAAATGACGCAATTCGGATTATCGATGCTCTCGAGGACCTTCTGTCGACCAACGCGCGCACTTTCGTTTCTTTTTGGAGACCCATACGCTACCGGGGTGCCAATAGGCATATCAGTGCTAAGCGGGCGACCTTCGTTCACCCATTTCACTTTGCCTCCGTTCAAGATTCGAACATCGGTATGACCAAAAAGCTTGAACACCCACCAGGCGTAGGTTCCGAATTGGACGGGCGCCCCGTAGAGAACAACGGTTGTATCCTGGCTTATTCCAGCGTCGCCCAGACGTTGAGCCCATTCTTTGTCTGTCGGAAACTCTCTTTCAAACGGGTCCCAGAGTATCGATTTCCAATGCCAGCCAAGACACCCGGGAATATGGCCAGCCTCGTAGTCAGTGAGGCCATCCCAATCGATTTCGATCACACACACATTTGGATCGGCTGTGTGCTCAGCCAGCCAATCTGTTTCAACGAGCGCGGTCAATACATACCCTCCAACCGTCAGCTTTCGTGTGTGATCTTGGCCGACTTACCGCTGCTTGTCACGCCAACAGCCAGCGTACTTCCTGCACTGTTATGCATGCAGACATTCAGTTTGATAGCTAGCAAGGTCGGCTTAGGGCCGATTTTGCTTCTGAACGGCCCTTTCTGTTTCGATGGACTTTAGGTTGGGGCCGACCTACGCCGGCCCTTGTAGTTAGATCTCGACACTCTCCGAGATCGACAGTGCGTCTTCCAGATCAACACCGAGGTAGCGAACCGTACTGTCCATCTTCGTATGGCCAAGAAGTAATTGGACTGCCCGCAAGTTGCCTGTCTTTTTATAGATTTGTGCAACTTTGGTCCTGCGCATGGAATGGGTGCCATAAGCACTGGGTTCCAATCCGATCGATTTCACCCAGTGTTTTAAGAGACGCGCATATTGCCGAGTCGAGATATGGAGACGGTCATGAAATCGGCCGGGCCACAGATACTCATGCCCGATCATCATCGGGTGTGAGATCCATTGCAGAAGGGATTTCCGGGTTCCATCGCAGACTTCAAACCGGACAGGTGTCTTAGTTTTCCTTTGTACAATCGACACCCGTTCTTTGACTGCACCCGCAGCGAAAACATCCGCAACCCGGAGACACACTAGGTCGCAGCCTCTCAGCTTGCTATCGATGGCTAGATTAAACAGTGCCAGATCGCGAACGGCTCCTGCCAACTCCAATCGTACTCGAATAGCCCAAACGTGTTTTGGCAACAGCGGACGTTTCTGACCTAACAGTCGGCCTTTGTTCCACGTCTTCCGGGCCGGAATGATCATAGGTAGATTTGCGCAAGACATAGCAGTCTCCCTGACCGCTCCATCCCGCCTCAACGTTCAAGACAATTGAACGCTCAAGCATACAAAAAGCGCCACAAGACATTTAATAACGGCCCGAACATGACTTGGTTGAAACCGGCCCAAAGCGGGCATTCATTCTGGTTGCGGCGAATGACCGGGAGCAGCTAAGCGTCAATATTGAAAAGTCTTGCCTTTTTGACTACTCGGCTGCGACTACTCCGACCTCTTCGGCATAGTCATCCCATGCCGCCCTAAGCTTTTCGAGCAGATCGGGCATCTCCACTGCAAGGTCGCGTGTTTCTCCAGGGTCCTCAACCACGTTGTAGAGCCGCCATACCCCGTCACCGTAGGGCGGGGTAACCAGCATTGCCTTGTAACCGCCCTGCCGCATCCACTTATCGCCATTCATTTCCCCACCGACAAACTCGTCAGGCTGATAGAGAACCTTAGAAGATCCGTTAAGCAATGGCTTCATCGTACGTCCACGCAGGGGTAGGATGGGACGGCCGTCTATGCTGTCTGGATATTCTACGCCTGTGAGATCCAATAGCGTCGGCAGGATGTCCCAGACATAAGCGAAGGCATGGGCCTTCGCACCTTCTGGAATACCGGGTCCAGATAAGATCAGCGGAACTCGAATGCCACCTTCTCCGACCGTTAGCTTGAACCGATCAATAGGGCCACTCGATGCGCTGGCGAAGCCGGGGCCGTAGGCGTAATTCGATCCGGGATGACCGAGGTTTTGGAAACTATGGTCGAATTTCGATACAAATTCGGGATCGTCAGCATCAGGGTAATCCGCTGAGTAGAAGGGGTTCGAGCCGTTGTCGGAGAGGAATACGATTATGGTGTTTTCAAGTTCCCCGATATCTCCAAGGAAATCCACAACCCGGCCGAAGTGATAATCCATCGCATCGACCATACCGGCGTAGATTTCCATCCCCCGCGCCTCCGTCGTGCGATCTTCCTGGCTGAGTTTGTTCCATGGTTCGATCATTGACAGGAAGTTTGGCGGCGGCGCGTTCTCTGGTACAAGACCGAGCGCTTTCGCGCTCGACCAGCGTTCCTCTCTTAGAGCCTCGTATCCGCGGTCGTAGCGACCAGAGTATTTCGAGAGCCATGGCTCCGGCACCTGCAGTGGATCATGAGGGGCGGTAAAGGCGAGGTAGCCGAAGAAGGGAACGCCGTCTCCGTGATTGCTCCTAATTGCTTCGATCAACAGGTCGACATAAGTTTGGCTGGAATAGAAATCTTCGGGAAGTGTCTCGATTAATTTGCCGTTCTCAGCATAGAGCGCGGGATCGTCCATCGGCAAGATGCCCAACCGATCGCCCCAGTGGCTGGCGCCACCGACAAGCAGCGTGAATGTACTATCAAACCCGCGGTCGAACGGAAGTGTCCCCTCTGAATGGCCTAGATGCCATTTGCCAGCCATGTAGGTGTGGTAACCGGCGGCGCCGAGAACTTCGGCCATGGAAGCCACGCGGTTATTCAGATGTCCTTCGTAGCCAGGTTGCCCAACCTGGTTGGGGGCTAGGATTTCGCCCATTGTTCCCAACCCCGCGATATGGTTGTCATTGCCAGACATGAGCATCGCGCGGGTCGGAGAGCAGGAGACCGAGGCATGGAAGTCCGTGAAAAGTATACCTTCCGCCGCCAGAGCCTCTAGATTTGGTGTCTCGATCTCTCCACCGTAGGGGCCGATGTCCGTCCATCCGAGATCATCAGCCATGACCAACAGGATGTTTGGCCTGTCGTCAGCGATCGCAGAGTCCGCTAGGCAGACCAAGGCGCAGAGCAGAATATTGATTGTTTGAAATCGGATTGACACCATAATCTCCTTTCCTGCCGCAGTCTTCTGGAGTGATGTGAGGATCGCGTGGAGTAGGCACCGTTGGCATTGATGTATATCAGAACTAATCGTTCGTTCTCTCTGCAGCGAACGACCGAATTCCGCCCAAAAAGTGCCTGCTCATTGCCGACCCTGAGCTTGCCATGGGATACCGTCCCAGCGAACGCCCACTAACCGTCTGCTACAGAACTTGATCCTATATCCGTAAACAAACGTTGATTAATTGGACGCAGAGAACTCTTGAAATAGGCGGCAATGGATATTTTTTCCTCGATAGAAGGTAGTCCTGGCAGCTCAAAATATTGAGCAAGCTTCCCAGAGTAACTGCCGCGAATTTTGGTAAGACTTCAGGTGCGCCACAAGACTAGTCATCGGAAGTTTATTGTTGGCGTGAAGGGGCGGCTTGCCCAAGCCTTCGAGCGTATTGGCGGCAACGCGACAGTTTTCAAGACTTGAACTCTTGCTTTTCACCGGCAATCAATTATATCGCAGCCGATGACCGGACGAATGCACCAGCTCAGCAGACTTGTAGCAACGCTGTTTTTGGCGTTGGTTATTGCTGTGGTCGCCGGTCTGCCCATGCCGCACCAAATCGCAGATGCGTCTGAAGCCTCCGTGTCAAGCGCGGCGATGCCGTGTGAGGCGATGGGGCATCACGGCGCGACCTCCGGCGCAAACGATCACGCCCAGCATGACCCTTCTGACATTGACCGGTGCTGCGGCGGAGCACTGTGCGGCGGGTATACGCTTGCCGGCGGCGTTGACGGGCTGACTACGGCAATGTCATCGGCAGACTTTGCCCAGTCTCCGCCCGACTCGCTTCGAGTTGCAGACACCTCTCTCCCAAAACGGCCTCCACGCCTCCTCTGAAGACACCATCTTGCGGAAATTCCGCAAGCGCTTGTTGTTGATCAGGCCTTCGGCACCCTGCCGGCGGCAACTCAGAGGTTATCATGCGTGGACGCTATGCCGCGCTCAGCATCCTGGCCCTTGCTGCAGGCACGGCCGGTGGGGTGTTTCTTGAGCGACTTTATCTAAATCCCGCCGGCGATCTTGCGTCCGGCGAAAACGACATCCTCTATTGGGTTGCCCCAATGGATCCGAACTTCCGCCAGCCGGGCCCTGGCAAATCCCCTATGGGCATGGACCTCATCCCCGTTTATGCGGGTCAGGAACCGTCCGGCGACCCCGCCGAAGTCCAGCTGTCAGCCACCGAAATCAATGCGATTGGTGTGCGAACCGCTCTAGCGCGGGTTGGCGAGATCTCGCAGAAAATCGAAACGGTGGGGTTTGTCGGATATGACGAACACCTCACCAGCCATGTCCACACGAGGGTTGATGGCTGGATCGAAACCCTGAACGTGCGTGCCGTCGGCGACCAGGTGAAAAAGGGCGAGATTCTCTTCGAACTGTTCTCTCCGGAGTTCGGCGTTGCGAGTTTTGACTTTCTTCGATCTTTGGCAAACGGCAACGGCCTGTCCTTGGAGGCCGCCCGCAACAAGTTGCGCAGTCACGGAGCTTCGGAGCTCCAAATTGCCGAAATCGAACGAACCGGTGAGGTTGCGCGCAGTATTCAGGTTGTTGCGCCACGCGATGGCGTGGTGATTGCGCTGAACGCCGCAGACGGCATGTTCCTGCAACCTGGAACCCAGGCGATGTCGATCACCGATCTGACCGAGGTTTGGCTGATTGTCGATGTGTTTGAACGTGACATTGCCCGGCTTTCAAAAGACATGCGGGCCATTGCCCGCTTCGAGCATCTGCCCGGCCAAACCTTCGAAGGTGCTATCGACTACATCTACCCGGAACTGGATGCGAAAACGCGGACACTGCCCGTTCGCCTTCGGTTCGACAATTCCGACGGCCAGCTGCGCCCCAACATGTTCGGCAATGTCACGCTGATTCCGCAGGAAACACGGACAGCGGTAACCGTTCCGACAGAAGCCGTGATCCGGACCGGGGCTGCGGAACGCGTCATCATAAAGGTAGCGGAAGGGACCTTCAAACCGCGTTTGATCACGACGGGCTTGCGCGACGATTTTGGAGACGGAGGACGCACCGAAATCGTTCAGGGGCTGGCGCCCGGAGAGGAAGTGGTGGCCTCCGCCCAGTTCCTGATCGACAGCGAAAGCGCACTCAGCGCCGGTTTGATGCGCATGGCCCCAACAGATGAGGATCCGGCCCGCGGAACGGGTGAGCTGATCGCGCTCAATCGTGCGACCCGCATGGCCACCATTCGCCACGACGCATTGGAAAGCCTCGATTGGCCGGCGATGACCTCCACCTTTCCCGTTCAAGCCGGCATGTCTCTTGATCGGTTGACCGGCGGGCAGTCGGTCGCGTTCCGGGCGGTCCGGGGCGCGGACGGCCTTCTCGGGCTCACGCAGTTGGGCAGTGACGACGGGATCGCGGCAACCGGCACAGGCACGGTTCTGGCGGTAACGGCGGACGGCAAACTGACCCTCGATCACGGACCGATACCGGAGCTTGGATGGCCTGCGATGAAAATGGATCTCGAGGTTGCTGATCTGGATCCCGCGACGGTTCCTCTGGACGTGCCGGTCGAATTTGACCTCTCCAAGGATGACGGCGGGATGTTTTCTGTGGTCGCTGTTCGTGAAGCCGGGGGTGCCAAGATATCCGGGACAAACGATGAGGTGGAAACGGAGACCTCCAACGCCGCCCCCCCGATTGTCGTTTCCGGCAAGATCGACGCCATCGATCCGGACGCGGGAAAGGCCACCATTACCCATGGCCCCATTGCGGAAATAGGAATGCCGGGCATGACCATGGCCTTCGACATGGATCCGGCGCTTGATCTGGAAACGTTACCGCTTGGGACCGAGACAACCCTGACCTTTGACCGGCCGGACAGCATGACCATGGTCCTTGCAAAAGCGGACCCGGTCTCCCCGCCCATGGAAGTGCGCGGCACCATCAACGCGGTCGACACGGACGCCGGGACAGCCAACATCACGCACGGCCCGATGACGGACATAGGCATGCCGGGCATGACGATGGATTTCACGCTCGATCCGGCGCTTTCGCCAACCGATCTGCCGTTGAGCCGCGAGGTCACTCTGCTGCTGCGGCGCAATCCGGACTTTTCCATGACGTTGATTGGAACGCGTTTTGAGGAGGCCATGTAATGATTGCCGCCATCATTCGCGCCTCCATCGCGAACCGGATTATCATGCTGGCGATTGCCGCCATGATTGCCGTCGCGGGGGTCTGGGCCGTTCGCGAAACGCCCGTTGATGCCATCCCGGACTTGTCTGATGTCCAGGTGATCGTCCGCACACCTTATCCGGGCCAGGCCCCGCAGGTGGTCGAGGACCAGATAACCTTTCCGCTGGCGACCGCGATGCTTGCTGTCCCCGGCGCCAGCGATGTGCGCGGGTTTTCCTTTTTTGGCGACAGCTATGTCTACATCGTGTTTGAAGATGGGACTGATCTGTACTGGGCCAGAACCCGGGTCCTGGAATATCTCGGCCAAATCACCGCGAGCTTGCCGGACGGCGTCTCACCGCAGCTCGGACCCGATGCGACCGGTGTCGGTTGGATATACCAGTATGCGTTGATTGATCGAACTGGAAATCATGACCTGTCGCAGCTCAGGGCGCTTCAGGACTGGTTCTTGAAATACGAACTGCAGACCGTCAACGGCGTATCTGAGGTCGCCACCATTGGCGGCATGGTCAAGCAGTACCAGGTCGTGGTCGATCCGAACAAACTCAGAGCCTACGATATTACCCTGGCCCAGATCCGCGGCGCGATCCAGGCGGCCAACCGGGAAACGGGTGGCAGCGTGATCGAAATGGGTGAAGCGGAGTTCATGGTCCGCTCCACAGGCTATGTCGATGAATTGCAGGATCTCGCGAAAGCGCCCTTGATGGTCAACGACCGGGGCGCCGCCCTGACCCTCGGCGATGTTGCCGAAATCCGCCTCGGTCCGGAAATGCGCCGGGGTGTCGGCGAATTCGGCGGCGAAGGCGATGCGGTTGGGGGAGTCGTGATTCTACGCTGGGGCGGCAATGCACTGGCGACGATCAAGGCGGTTGAGGCCCGGATCGGCGAGCTGCGCGGCAGCCTACCGGAGGGCGTTGAGATCGTGACAACCTATGACCGGTCCGGCGTGATCGAACGGGCGATCGACAACCTTCAGAAAAAACTGACGGAAGAGTTCATCGTCGTCGTTCTGGTCTGTGCCGCCTTTTTGCTGCATCTGAGGTCGTCGCTGGTCATTCTTGTCTCCCTCCCGCTCGGCATTGCGGCAGCCTTCATCATCATGAAGCTGCAAGGTGTGAATGCGAACATCATGTCGCTTGGTGGCATTGCGATCGCCATCGGGGCGATGGTGGATGCGGCCATCGTCATGATCGAGGCGATGCACCGGCGGCTTGAAAACGAGAAACTGACCAATGAAAACCGCTGGCGGATCGTTGGCGAATGCGCTTCGGAAGTCGGACCCGCCCTTTTCTTTTCCCTCGCGATCATCACGGTTAGTTTTCTGCCGGTTTTCGTTCTGGAAAGCCAGGAAGGACGGCTGTTCAAGCCGCTGGCGTTTACAAAAACCTACGCCATGGCGGCCGCGGCAATCCTGTCGATCACCCTCGTTCCCGTTTTAATGGGGTATTTTGTGCGCGGCCGGATCCTTCCCGAAAGCAGGAACCCTTTGAACCGGATCGTGATCTGGCTGTACCGGCCGTTTCTGGATGCGGCCGTCGCCTGGCCCTGGGCGACAACCTTTCTCGCAGCAGCTCTTGTGGCTTCGATGTGGTGGCCCTTGCAGCGGATCGGCACCGAGTTCATGCCGGAACTCAACGAAGGCGATTTCCTCTACATGCCGACCCTCTATCCCGGCGTGTCCATCGGCAAAGCCCGGGAAGTCCTTCAGCAGTCGGATCGTTTGATCGCGACGGTGCCGGAGGTTCTGACCGTCCACGGCAAACTGGGCCGCGCGGAGACCGCGACAGATCCAGCCCCACTGACCATGATCGAGACGACCATTCAGTTGAAACCGCAATCCGAGTGGCGGCCCGGCATGACCATGGACGGCATCCGGAATGAACTGGACAAGGCGGTTCAGATCCCCGGTGTCACCAATGTCTGGATTCAGCCGATCAAGAACCGGATCGACATGCTGGCCACCGGTATCAAGACGCCGGTTGGCGTCAAGATCACGGGCGCGGACCTCAAGGTCATCGAGCAGATCGGCATTGAGATCGAAACGGCCGTTGCAGGCATCCAAGGAACCGCCTCCGCTTATGCGGAACGCCCGGTTGGGGGGCGGTTTATCGAGATTGATGTCAACCGCGATGCGGCGGCCCGTTTCATGATGAGCGTGCGCGATATTCAGGACGTGGTGCAGACCGCCATTGGCGGCATGCAGGTGTCCGAATCCGTTGAAGGGATGGAACGGTTTCCGATCAACCTGCGCTACCCCCAGGACTGGCGCAACAGTCCGGAACGTTTGAGAGACCTGCCAGTGGTCACGCCGTCGGGCGCACATATTCCGCTCGGCGCCCTTGCGGAGATCAAGGTCGTTGATGGTCCGGGTATGATCCGCTCGGAAAACGCCCGCAGGACCGGCTTTGTGTTCATCGATATCGCTGGACGGGACCTCGGCGGCTATGTCGCCGAGGCCCGGCAGGTGGTGGCCAACAACGTGCAACTGCCGCCCGGCTATTCCATCGCCTGGTCCGGCCAGTATGAATACATCCAGCGCATGCAGGAGCGTCTCAAACTGGTGGCTCCGGCCACCCTCCTTATCATCACCTTGATGTTGTTCATGGCGTTCAACCGGGTGATCGAGGTCGGGATTATCCTGGCGGCTCTCCCCGTCGCACTGGCAGGCGGCGTCTGGTTCCTCTGGCACCTTGATTTCGACATGTCGGTCGCAGTCATCGTTGGTTTCATCGCTCTTGCAGGTGTCGCCGTGGAAACGGCAATCGTCATGCTGCTCTATCTCAACCTTGCCTGGGACAAGCGCAAGACGGCGGTAAAAGCGGAAGGCCGGACGATGACGACGCAGGATGTCGAGGATGTCGTCTTTGAAGGCGCGCTTTTGCGGGTCCGGCCAAAGGTCATGACCGTTGCAACGATCTTCGCCGGCCTCATCCCGATCATGTATGGCGATGGGACGGGCTCGGAGATCATGCAACGGATCGCGGCCCCCATGGTGGGGGGGATGGCAACAGCCACGCTCCTCACACTCTTCGTTATTCCCGCAATTTTCGTGATCTGGAAGCGTCTCGCTCTCGGCCGCGTCAATCGTGAGCTTGCGGCAAGCGCACCGGAAACCGGCACAGCCGTGCCGGCAGAATAACTCTTCGATCAAATGTCAAAGCAGAGAAAGGAAACTCCATGAACCTGATCAAAACCCTCGCACTCGCCGGCTTTTTGGCGGTCAGCACCGCACCCGTGACCTTTGCCGATTCCAAACATGGTGCAAATCACTCGGGTATGGATCACTCCGATATGCCCATGAACGCCGATCAGATGGAAGGCGCCGTACACACCCAGGCGGTCGTCAACTCAATTGGCGACGGGACCGCGAACGTGACGCACGACCCGATCCCGGAAATTGGTTGGCCGGCCATGACCATGGATCTGCCGCTTACGGAAAGCGCCCAGATGATGGGCGATTTCGCCGCCGGAGACAGCGTCACCTTGATGCTGGTGAAAGGCGATGATGGCCTTTACGCAATCAGCGCAATCATGCCGAACTAACCATCTTGCAGAAGCACTGCAGCCCGGACTGTGCCGCCGGGCTGCGGCGCGCCACCTCCTTAGAGTGACCGCACAAAAGAAGAAGTCTCATCAAAATGAAATCGTCCCCCATCAACGCCTCGACGGCTTTTGCCGGTCTGCTGATACTTTCAACGCTCACTCCCGCATATGCCGTGTTTGATACGCCTAAGGCCTCTTACGAAATGGACCATGAAAGCCTGCAAAATGCGGGCGCGCAGATTGTTGGCGCTTTCCATCTTGAGGGCGTGATCAATGCCATGTCCGAAGGTGTCTTAAATGTCAGCCATGAAGCCAATGACCGGATTGGTTGGCCGGCCATGACCATGGACCTTCCGCTTGCGCCCTATGCCGAGGGTGTGACCGGGCTCCGGGTCGGGGCATCCGTCACCCTCATGCTGACATTGGGCGAGACCGGAAGGTACCGGATCGCGGCCATCGTGCCCGGAAGCTCTGAACCACCGTCCGTTGCCGAAAGGGTCGGACCCCATTGGGGATCGGCAAATCCCCCTGTTAATCGCATAAAACGGATGAATGAGACGAGGAAACGACATGATGACCAAGTTTAAACGTCTGGCGCTGGCAGCAGCCTTTGGGACAGCAGTTGCCACATCGGCCCTTGCGCACTCCTCCAAGGAGACGACAAGCCCCGCCGATGGATCCACCGTCGCGCAGCCGCCGGAAGCCATCGTGATGACCTTTGATGCGCCGATGCGCATCACGCTGATCCAGGTGACCGGCAAGGACGGCACCAACTACCCGGTCACCCGCACCGACAACATGGCACCATCGAAGACCTTTCAGGCCGTTCCGGCTGCGCTCCCCGATGGGTCCTACACTGTAAATTGGCGGGGTTTGGCCGAAGACGGGCACGCAATGGATGGATCCTTCACGTTTTCGGTCGGGAACTGACGGGTCATGCTCGCAGTGCTGGCAGCCATGGACGCCCAGATCCTGACCTCAATCGCCGCAAAGACACTGGCATCGGCAACCACGCTGTTGGCAGCCGGCAGCGTCCTCGTATCTGCCGTGCTGCGGTCCTTGACCGAAGATGACCGGAAATACCTCGCACGCGTCGCAGGCTTGATGGCTCTGATTGCCGCGGTGGCGACAGTGTTGCGGATCCCGCTCCGCGCCAGTTTCCTTATTGGCGGCACGCTGAACGGCGCGTTTGATCCCATGATGCTTGGGCTGATCGCAGACAGTCCCCTCGGCGGCAGCGTGCTCGTGCGGCTCTTTGGTCTTGCTTTGATCCTTGGCATATCCTTCAAGTCCCGCTTCGGTCTTGCAGTCGCTCTTTGTGGAGCCCTTGTTGCTTGCCTGTCTTTTGCCTTTCGGGGACATACGCTGGAGGAACCGCGTCTTCTGCTCGGCGGACTGATCACCCTTCATATGATTTGCCTGGCATTTTGGCTTGGCGTGTTTGGGCCATTGCTCCGCTCGGCGAACAGAAACGCCTCACGGACGACCGGCGCGCTTGCGGAAGAGTTTGGCAAGAAGGCCTTGTGGAGTGTGGGACTGCTCGTGATCGCAGGCGGAACACTATTGGGGCTGTTTGGGGTTACGACAGCGCAGGCTGTTACAGCCCCTTATGGCCAGTTGTTTTTGATAAAGCTCGCCTTGTTCGCCGCGGTGATTGCGTTTGCAGCATTGAACAAGTTGCGCCTCACGCCCGCGCTGCTGGCCGGTGATCCGCAGGCTCAGCATCGATTGAAAACATCCATCCGCCTGGAGGCAGTGTTGGTTATCTCAATCTTCTTGGTGACAGCGACCGTCACCACGATCACTTCCCCGACCTAGACCGCACGCCGAATTGAGAAGTATTGCCTATGGCAGACGAGATGGGAACAAAACCGGTGAACCGCATCTGTAACGATATGCGAAGGCATGAGACTGCCAATGACCCGGGATGGAAAATTGCGATCCTCACTGGGGCTGTTCTGCTCGGCCTGGGCGACCTGGTGGGGTCGATGCTCGTCGATGCACTCGGACCGGCTTTGCTCCACTGGGCAGAACTGGTTGTCCTGACACCCATTGCCGTTTGGATCATTTGGCGGGCTTTCTTCGACCACTGTCCTGAAGGGATTTGGCCCGCCCGGGTCTTCAGGTATGGGATTGGACTGGCCGCTTTGGGCACCTATGTCTTTACTCTGGTGACAGCGATCGGGCCGGGTCTCTTTCCGAAGGCCCTGAGCGGCCCGCACGGCCCGCCCCTATATTTCGAGGCAACCGGTGTGCTGATCATCCTGGCACTGACGCTGAGTGTCTGGTCCAGGTGGACCCAGTCGCTGCCGGCATTTGGTGGCTCTTCAACAACCTTGTCTTGCATACCACCGGAGTGCAGATCCGTTTCAGAACAACCTGCTCTCCGGAAAACTGCGGCCCATGCTCCAAACATGTCGCCCAACAGTTTGGCAACAGCTCGCACCGCGGGGGATGATCACGAGGCGAACTGGCCCGCTGCAAAAAAACCATCCGTTCAGACATCTGTTTTTTCTGAGATGGCCCTGGAAACCATCGCCATCCTATCCGGCCTCGCCATCTTGGCGGCCGTGTTTCTTGCGGGACTCATCTTTTTGATTGAGTTGCCCTGGTGGGTGCGGCTGGCCTTTTGACCCGAAATCTCTAACCCGCCGCGTTTGCAAAACCGGATGAAAAACCGTCAGATTAGGCGATCAACTGGCAGGGAGAAATATGATGACAATCGACAGACGGGCTCTGCTAAAAGGCGCGGTCTCTCTTTGCGTTGCCACACCAAGCTTTGCAAACGCGACCGGCGCCCCCGCAATCCATGTCCTCAAGGCACGCGGCTGCGGCTGCTGCACCGCCTGGATTGATATCATGCGATCGGAGGGGTTTTCCGTCACGGCCGAGGACATTCCGCCGGGCCTTCTGGCAAGGGAAAAGTTCACGCGCGGAATTCTAACCCAACTTGCGAGCTGTTACACCGCGCTCATCGATGGGTATGTTGTTGAAGGCCACGTACCGGCCCGCGACGTACGGCGCCTGATAGCCGACCGCCCGGATGCTGTCGGCCTGTCCGTCCCAGGAATGCCCTACGGATCACCGGGAATGGGGCCAGAGACAGAACGGGAAGCCTACGATGTCCTATTAGTCCTGCGGGATGGATCGTTTGAGGTCTTCTCGTCCTATCCGGCCGCTGAGTGAGGCTGGTTCGAGACGATGAGCCGAAACACTATCGTTTGAGGATGCCAGGCCCCAACACCGTCATTTTGTCCTTAGTAAACCGTTGAAAGACGAGTCGGGCCGTCAACAGAGTAGAGCCCTGTTTTCCACACGGTATCCGAATGGCGTGAGCTATGGATTGAACTCGACAGCGATAAGCTGAATGCCAAGCCAAAAGCAACCACCCTCGACGCAACGGCATCCAGCTGTTTTTCCAGCCACTAAAAACAAGCCCGGCACGAAACAAGAAACGCTATCCGAGCGTGGGTGCAAAAGATGCCAAAAGACGGGTTTGGATCGGATGCGGTCTATGGACGGTTCCAAGGGCCCAAAACAGGGTCTGGAATCGCCCCACGGGAGTCAGTCGGTCTTGAATGTACAAGTCTGAAAGCCTTGCAGAGACTTGCAGTAGGCGTTTTCGGCCCCATTGCTGCCATTGGTTCATACTGCAATAGACGACCTCTTACCGCCCGATTTTCGAGCGCAGCGCACCGCACAAAACGTCTTGGATAGGCTCAAAGCCACCATTCGCCGCAAAATCAACAAACGCTCGCAATTTTGACCTTTTTCCCCATCGGGGCGGTATCGCTGACAGAACATGTCGGGTTACAGGAGAAGTCCGCTTGTCCGCCCAAGGCATGTGCCGGTTGACACCTTTCAGTCGGGTCAGAATTGATGGGTCCTGAGCCCAGTCTGATACGGCAGGACGGCCACGCTAAGATTTAAATTTAAAGTCTGGACCTTATCGTTTCGGCTTAATTTTAAGCTTAAGCGACGGAGTACAGAGTTAAGGAGATACCCATATTGCGATTTTGGGGGGCAATTA